>NZ_JAFWFN010000068.1 GCF_017515565.1 Halomonas sp. | reverse complement strand
TTGGAAACCGGCGTTTTTTGGCGTAAAGCCCTCGCTGATTATTAAAGGCGGCATGATTGCGGCAGCGCCCATGGGCGACCCCAACGCGTCTATTCCCACGCCTCAGCCGGTGCACTACCGCTTTATGTTTGGTGCGTTTGGAAAAGCCGCCAGCCAAACCCGGCTACATTTTGTTAGCCAGGCAGCCATTGATGCGGGCGTTAAAGAGCGTCTTGGCCTGCACAGCACCCTAGCAGCCTGTAAAAACGTGCGCGGCGTGCGTAAAAAAGATATGAAGCTCAACGACGCCTGCCCAGAACTCACCGTCGACCCACAAACTTACGAAGTACGCTGCGATGGTGAGCTGCTCACCTGCGAGCCCGCCACCGAGCTGCCGCTGGCACAGCGGTATCATTTGTTTTGAATGTAGGGCATACCCCACGTGACACGAGAGCTGGGAGCAGCCCGTAGAGAGGGCCTTTTGCCAGGGCCGGAAAATGTTCCCTACATTTCCGGCATTTCCTCCATCCATGGAGGTCAGATGGCAAAAGTAGCGTACAGGGACGTATTCATAGCGCCCTCTCGTAGGGCTGCTCCCGGCGAGCCCCCCAAGGCTATAACAGGACGATATCGATGTTGAAACTGATTGAACGCCTCGGCCCCGTAGATGAGGACACCGCCAGCGACACGCTGACATTGCCCTTTGAGCTACGCATTCGCGGCCGCTTAAAAGCCGAGAGCGACAGCGGCCAGCCGCTGGGGCTGTTTCTGGATCGCGGCCCCGTACTGCGCGATGGCGAAGGCTTAAAAGCTGAAAGCGGCGAAGTGGTGCGCATACGCGCCGCCATCGAGCCGGTGGTGACCGCGCGAGTTAGCGCTGGTTTGCCTCTAGCGCGGTTGGCGTACCACCTTGGCAACCGCCATGTACAGCTGGCGCTGGGCGAAGACGAAAAGGGCGGCTGGGTGCGTTTCCCTCCCGACCATGTGCTAGAAGAGCTGGCGGAACTACTGGGTGCTAAGCTTGAGCATCACAACGCCACCTTCGACCCAGAACCAGGCGCCTATAACCAAGTAGGTGGCGGCGGGCATTCTCAGGGGCATGGACACTCCCACGACCATGAGCATCCACATGATCATTCACACGCGCATGAGCATCATCATGCCCACTGAACGTGCCGCACCAGAAAGCCATGACTTAGCCCTGCTAGGGCTAATGCAGCTGGTCAGCCCCGCGCTGCCCATCGGTGCCTTTGCGTTTTCCCAAGGGCTGGAAAGTGCCTTTGAGCTGGGCTGGGTAAGTGATGAACAAAGCCTTTCTGAGTGGCTTTCTGGCGTGCTGGAAGATGGCCTAACCCGCTGTGAACTGCCGCTGATCGCGCGCTTGTACGCCGCCTTTGAGCAGCAGGACAGCGATTCAATCGCCCTGTGGGATGAGTGGTTGGCGGCCACCCGAGAAACTGCTGAACTCGCCGCCGAAGATAGCCGCTTGGGCGCTTCACTCAAACGCCTGCTGGGCAGCCTGGATTTGTTACCCAACGAGAACGGGGCAGGTAGAGAAGACTGTCTGCCGCCTTTACTACCTGCCCATGCAGGCTACGTGACGCTCTTTAGCTATGCTGCTCACATGCGGGGCGTGCCCCCGCGTCAGGCGCTTTTAGGGTTTGGCTGGGCGTGGCTGGAAAATCAGCTGGCGGTCGCCTGCAAGGCACTGCCTCTGGGCCACACCGCCGCCCAGCGCGTGATTGAACAGCTTCGCGGGGAACTGGTGGCCGCTGTCGACCAAGCACTATTGCTCGATGATGACGACCTTGGCCCCGTACTACCTGGTGTGGCGCTGGCAAGCGCTCTACACGAAACGCAATATTCACGCTTGTTTAGAAGTTAAACGTTTATCTATTTTAAATGCTTATTAGTAGGAGAGAACAATGACGCACTGTTTACGCGTAGGCGTGGGTGGCCCGGTGGGTTCCGGTAAAACCGCACTGCTCAAGCAGCTCTGTTCGGCGCTACGGGATTACTACGATATCGCCGTCGTGACCAATGACATTTACACCCGCGAAGACGCCGACTTTCTGCTCAAACACAATGCGCTGGCCGCCGACCGCATCCTTGGGGTGGAAACCGGCGGTTGCCCGCATACCGCCATCCGTGAAGATGCCTCAATGAATCTGGCGGCCATCGACGAGCTGCACGCCCGCCATCCAAAGCTAGAGCTGGTACTGGTGGAGTCCGGTGGCGACAACCTCTCCGCGACGTTCAGCCCCGAGCTTTCCGATCTCACGCTGTACGTGATTGACGTTTCTGCAGGCGATAAGATCCCCCGTAAAGGCGGGCCGGGTATTACTAAGTCAGACCTGCTGATTATCAACAAGATTGATATTGCCGAGCAGGTACACGCTTCTCTTGAGGTGATGGAGCGCGACTCAAAGAAAATGCGCGGCGAGCGTCCCTTTGTGTTCACCAACCTCTACGATGGCGTTGGGCTTGAAGAGATCATCCGCTTTATTCTCGATAAAGGCATGCTGGACGAGAGGCGCCCACAGGCTGAAAAAGCTATCGGCTGAGGTGATCTAAATCCCGCTCTCATTTTACCCGTGTAATGGGCTGGCGGCTTGGGTCGGCATACCAGGGCAGATCAAGGCGGGTATTTCTTTCCAGTTCAGCAATTACCTGGGCGCCCAGCAGCAAAATGATGGCGCCCACTTCCAGGCTAATCAGCAGGATCACTAAGGTTGCCAGCGAGCCGTAAACGGCGTTAACAAACGACAGATTAGCGAAGTAGTAGACCAGTAACAGTCTTACGCCCTCCCACAGCAGTGCCGCGACGAAACCTCCCACCACCGCTCGGCGTAGTGCGATGCGTATGACGGGAAGCACTTTATAGATAGCGCTGAATAACAAGAAAACGCCAATGAAGCTGGCTAGGTTAAGCACGGGGTCTGAAAACCCGGCTAGCGGCAGCTCTCTATCGAAAAACATCAGTGCCAATGCATTGAGCGAACTAGCTAGCGTAACGGCCAGCGTCAGCGCCATCAGCCCGGCGCCCAACACCACCATGAAAGCGTAGGGCAGCATCACAGAAACCCAGGCGCTACGTTTAATATGGGGAGTCTCAGGCGCATGAAAAATGATCGCCAGGGCATCTTCGAGCATACGAAAAGCAAAGGAGCTAAACAGAAGCAGAATAGGAAAGCTTAGAATGCCAATAACATCCCGGGAAGCCAGCAGGCTGCGCACGGCTTCCAGCAACACCTCGGCGTGAGCAGGCGCCATATGGCGTGCCTGTACCGTCAGCACACTGAGAAGGTGCTGTTCGTCTACGACTTGGGTGAGGAGTACAACGAGGATAGCAAACAGCGGCACAATGGAGAGCAGAATATTGTAGCCCACCCCTCCTGCCAGCAGGATGCCGTGATTTTTCAAAAAGTTGCGTAATACACGCCAGGCAAAATGCGCTAGCCGAGGAAGCAGCAGCAAGGCAGCGCTGATGATTAAGTGGGCTCGAACCATGGCTTACTGTCCTCCTTGTACATTAGGCCTTAGTGCCATGATACGCCGATGGCAATAGCAAATAACAAAGAAGATGGGGTAATTGCGTGACGAAGGTGCGAAAGCTAGGAAAAGCCGGGGGAGGAGGAAATAAAAAGCTGCCCTAACCAGGTGGTTGCGGTCAGAGCAGCGGAAGAGCGTGGCTAGCATTTCGCTAAAACGGGCCGTCCCTGGCCACCACACAATTAGAATGAACCTATAGGTTATTGATAACCTTAACCTATGTTATGAATAGCCTTGTTGATGGGATAATTGGTTGTTCAGTAAGTAAAAAAGTACCGTGAGTGGTTAAAGTTGACACACTTTTAGCCGATATAAATATAATTAAATGCTTTACTCCAAGAGTGTAAAATCCTAATGAAAAGATCGTCAGTGACTATGTCGTTACAGAAGAAAATCCTTATTCTTGTCTTGCTCCCACTTATCTTGCTCGCTGTTGCCTTGCAGATCGTCAATACTCAAACGCGTGTCTCTGATGCGGGTGAGACACTGAGTACGCAGCGTGACTCTTTGATCCAGGCCCGTGAGCAAGGCATAAAAGACGTGGTTGAAGCGGCACAGACATCGCTTCGCCACCTGGTAGAAGATGATAGCTTATCTCAGCAAGAAGCGCAGGCTCGGGCATCGGAGATTATCCGTAGCCTACGCTTTGATGGCGACAACTATATTTTTGTGTATGACTACAGCGGCGTCAGTGTTGTACACCCGTATATGCCGCATCTTGAAGGCCAAGACCTGTGGGATCTGCAGGGGCCGGACGGAGATTACTTGATTCGTGGTCTGATTAGCACAGCTCAAACGGCTGGCGGTGACTTCTATCGCCATGATTGGGAGAACCCAGCTACCGATAAAGTAGAGCCAAAGTACTCCTATGCAGCGGCTATCCCTGAATGGGAGTGGATGCTGGGTAGCGGTATTTATTTAAACGATATTGAAGCCACAATGGCGGCTGCAGAAATTCAGGTGCAGCAAGAGCTTCGCCGCTCGCTCATCGCTTCTTCTGTGCTGTCTTTACTGTTTGTGGGCGTGATTATTCTGGTCGTCATGTCGCTACTGCGGCGCGCACTGCGCCCGATTAAAACAGCGGTGGCTGCAATGGAGGACATTGCCCAAGGCCGCGGTGACCTTACTCGCCGATTAGCGGTGGAAAGTAACGACGAAATTGGCAACCTAGCGGTCCAGTTCAACGCTTTTGTGGAGCGTATGCAGGAAACCCTGCGCGATGTGCGTCGCAGCACCATGAGTGTCTACCACTCCGCGGGGGAGATCTCCCACAGTTCCGAAGAACTTGCCACCCGCACCGAGCAGGCGGCGGCCAACTTGCAAGAAACCTCGGCCTCTATGGAAGAGATCACCTCGACGGTGAACCACAGTGCGGATAACGCCCAGCAGGCCAATAAGCTGGTGCAGTCCACCTCAGAAGTGGCCCACCAGGGTGAAGAGGCAATGGGCCAAGTTGAGCGCACCATGAGTGATATTAACGACTCAGCCACGCGCATCAGCGAAATTATTACCATGATTGATGCCATCGCCTTCCAGACCAATATTCTGGCGCTAAACGCCTCGGTGGAAGCTGCGCGGGCCGGTGAACATGGCCGTGGCTTTGCTGTGGTGGCTCAAGAGGTGCGGGTGCTCGCCAGCCGCTCAAGCGATGCCTCTAAAGAGATTCGCGGGCTGATCGACAACTCAGTGCAGCATACCCACGCCGGTGCCGAGCTGGTGCGAAATGCAGGCGCGACCATGCGCGAGATTGTTCAAAGCGTTTCTAAAGTCACCGATGTAATTGGTGAGATTAGCGCTGGAGCCAAAGAGCAAAGCAGCGGTATCGGTCAGATCAACACCGCCGTGGCAGAAATGGACACCATGACCCAGCAGAACGCTGCCATGGTGCAAGAGTCCACCACCGCCGCTGCCGATATGCGTCGCCACGCCGAACACCTGAACGAGTTAATCAACTCCTTCGTGCTAGGCGACGATGAACCCCAGCAGCGCCAAGCACTGCCTGCCAAGGGCACGGCTAACGCGGCGAATGCGGGCTTAAAGCGCCCAGCGCTCTCTTCCAAGTCAGCGCCAGTCCAGCACGCAGATGATAAGTGGGAAGAGTTCTAGGCGCATTGTTGCCACTTTAAGCACATTGCTTAATTCGTGGTTCTTAATACAGTTCGTGGTTCGCAATACAAAAGGGGCTTGCCAATCGGCAAGCCCCTTTTTCTTGGGTGTTTTTTGATCGTGTTTTTCGTTAGTTACCCGACCAGCCCAACAAAATCGGCACGTACACCACCAGCAGCAGCACGCCAATGAGCCCCAGCAGGTAGGGGATAATTGCCCGGGTGATGCGCTCTAGCGGAAGTTGGGTGACCGACGAGGCCACGTAGAGGTTAATCGCCACCGGCGGGGTTATCATGCCAATGGAAAGCCCCACCACGATGATCAGCCCAAAGTGGATTGGGTCGATACCCAGCTGCAGCACCAGCGGCAGCAGTACCGGGGTAAGAATGATCAAGGCGCTGGCGGTTTCGATAAACACCCCGGTCAACAGAATCACCGCGACCACTAACAGCATAATCACGTAGGGGTTGGTGGAGAGTGACAGCACCGACTGAGCGATGGCGCCGGGCACCTGCCAGCTAGAGAGCGTCCAGCTCAGCACCGCCGACATGGCAATTACCAGCATAATCACCGCCGTGGTCATTGCTGAGCGGATCAGCAGCTTGTACACCTGGGGCAGGGTTAAATCGCGGTACACAAATAGCGATACCAGTAGCGCATAGTTCACCGCCACCACGGCTGCTTCAGAGGGCGTGAAGATGCCCGAGAAGATACCGCCGAGAATAATCACCGGCGTCATCAGCCCCCAGCTAGCCGCTTTCAGCGTGCGCCAGATGGTAGACAGCGATAGCGGCGTGCCTTTGGGGTATTGGCGTTTATATGCCTGGGTAATCGCAATCGCCATCAGGCCCAAGCCCATTGCCAGCCCCGGTAAAAAGCCGTTCAAAAACAGTTTAGACACCGACTGCTGGGCAATTACCGCGTAGATAATCATCGGCACCGAAGGAGGAATCACCACACCAATGGTGCCGCTGGCGGCGATTAGGCTGGCCGCCGACGCCGGGTCGTAGCCCTTACGTTTTAGTTCCGGCACCAGGCTTGACCCCACCGCGGCAGTCGTCGCTGCACCGGAGCCAGAGATGGCTGCGAAGAACATGCCCGCCATCACCGAAACCACCGAAAGCCCGCCGCGCATAAAGCCTACCAGCGAATCGGCAAAGCTCACCAGCCGCTCACTCACCTTGCCCTGGGCCATTAAATCCCCCGCCAGAATAAACATCGGGATCGCGACCAAGGCAAAGGAGTTAATGCCCTGAAACATCTGCTGGGTGACCACCATCAGTGGCACACCAGACTGATGCAAGGCATACAGGGCGCTTGCGCCAATAGCAAAGGCGATCGGCACGCCCAGCAGCATGAAGAGGAAAAACAGCCCAAAAAGCACCAGCGTCATAGCGGTTTCTCCTCGGCGGCGGCCGTCGGTTCACCGTTGATCAGCACTTCAATCATATCTACCAAGGCGTACCACGCCATGATGGCGGCGGAAATCGGAATCACCGCATACACGTAGGTCATGGAAAGCCGCAATGAAGCGGATTTCTGAAAGCTCTGCACTTGCATGTAGCGGTAGCCAATAATGATCAACATCACCATAAAGGCCAGCACCACCGCTAGCGCTGCCAAGCGCGCTAGCTTGCGTAGCGGCAGAGGAAGCGCATCCACGGCGAACGTCACTGCGATATGCCGCCCACGCTGGAAGGCCAACGTACTGGCTAAAAACGTAATCCACACTAGCAGAAAGCGCGCGACCTCTTCTGTCCAGCCCACGGCGCTGAAAAAAACGCGCGAGACAATCTGTAGCGTAATTACGCCAATTAAAGCTGCCATGCCCGCAAACACCACGGGCTGGATGATGACATCCAGCCCGCGTTCAATGCGTCGCAGCAGCGTCAAAAGAGGCTGTGCAAACACCATCACTGATTCAGCGCCTCCTGAATGCGCGGTAGGTAGTCGCCAAACTGCTGGCCGTATTTCTCGTACACCGGCGCCACAGCGGCTTGGAAGGCTTCAATATCTGGCGACTCGTTGATTTCCATACCCGCTTCACCAAGGTCGGCCAGCTGTTCGGCTTCCATAATAGCATTCTGCTCCCTGGCATAGGCAGAAGCTTGCTGGGCGGCGTCTAGCACAATGGGCTGGAGCGCTTCCTGCAGGCCGTTCCAGGCGGGTAGGCTCATGATAAACGTTGCTGGCGCATAAATATGCCGTGTCATCGTGAGGTAGTCCTGGGTTTCCGCTAGGTTAAACGCATGAATGGCGTTAACCGGGTTCTCCTGACCATCAATAGTGCCTTGCTGTAGGGCTGTCAGTGCTTCTGTCCAGGCCATGGGAACGGCGTTGGCACCCAGCTCGCGGAACGTATCAACGTAAACCTCGTTCTCAATGACGCGCAACCTCAGGCCTTGAAGATCCTCGGGTGCGTTAATCGCGTGTTTGCTATTGGTGATATTACGAAAGCCGCGTTCAGCGTAGGCCAGCCCTTTCAGGTTAACGTCCTGTAATTGTCCCAATATTTCCTGGCCGATCTCGCCATCTAGCACAGAGTAGGCGGCTTCGGCGCTGGGAAAGAGAAACGGCAGTTCAAAAACAGAGAACGCGTCAACGAAGTTAGCTACCGGCCCGTTGGTGATAACGGCCATATCCACGGTGCCGATCTGCATGCCTTCCAACAAGGTGCGCTCATCGCCCAGGGAGGCGTTCGGGTAAATCTCAATGGTGACGGCGCCATCGGTTTGTTCACTCACAATCTGCTGAAACCGCTCGGCGGCAATATGGTACGTGTCTTCCGTATTCACCACATGGGCCAAGCGCAGCGTTGTGGGGGCTATTTCATCTGCTTGACTGACGAAGGGGAAGCCAAGTAAACCCGCACACATAATGGGCAGCGTGAATTGTTTCAGTTGGCGAGTTGTTTTAGTCACAGCGTTAACGTTGAAGCGGGCGAGGTTGTTCACATTATCTCCAGAGCGTTGGCAGTTCTTATTATAGTGAGGCGTGGTTTTTTATCTTCTTAACGCTCATCTATATCACACTCATTCTAGGGGACAAATTACTTATTTTTATTCCATTATTCGCTCTGCTAATCCAAAAAATCTTTATAGATCTTGGGCTTGAGTGATTTGTCGGTTGGCGCTAGCCTGCAAGCGGTATCTATTGATTACGCACTCTTGGAGAAAGCATTTGATGGTTTTTAAAAAGACCAAGTGCTTCGACCAATGGTGTAGTTAGCTGAAATAGGAATAAGAAATGGATAAGTTGCTGAACGACCTTTTGGCAATCGTCGGCCCGGCGGGGGTGTTGGTGGGTGACGATGTCTCGCAGCGAAGCGTAGATTGGTTTACGGGAGCGCCGTGTCGCGCCAAGGCGATTGTAAGGCCGCGCAGCACAGAGCAACTGAGCCGCGTGATGGCCGTGTGTTACCAGGCTGACCAGCCCGTGGTGACCCACGGCGGCATGACCGGCATTGTGCATGGCGGTGTGGCAAGCCCGGATGAACTTGTCGTGTCGCTGGAATTGATGAACCAAATAGAGGAAGTCGACTCGGTTGGCTCTACGATTCAAGTGCAGGCCGGGGTAACCCTGCAGCGCGTGCAGGAAGCGGCGGAAGAGATCGATATGCAGTTTCCCCTTGATCTGGGGGCGAGAGGTTCCTGCACTATTGGCGGTAATATCGCCACCAATGCCGGCGGCATACGGGTAATACGCTACGGAATGATGCGCCAGCAGGTGTTGGGTTTAGAAGCCGTACTGAGTGACGGCACCGTGGTGAGCTCGTTAAATAAAATGTTGAAAAACAATGCGGGCTACGACCTAAAGCAGCTGTTTATCGGCAGCGAAGGCACCCTGGGGATTGTTACCCGGGCGGTACTGCGTTTACAGCCGCATATGCCCAGCGAGCAAACGGCGCTGGTGGCGGTGCCCTCGTTCGATGC
>NZ_JAFWFN010000067.1 GCF_017515565.1 Halomonas sp. | reverse complement strand
CCAAACGCACCAAACATAAAGCGGTAGTGCACCGGCTGAGGCGTGGGAATAGACGCGTTGGGGTCGCCCATGGGCGCTGCCGCAATCATGCCGCCTTTAATAATCAGCGAGGGCTTTACGCCAAAAAACGCCGGTTTCCAAAGCACTAAGTCGGCCAGCTTGCCTACTTCGATAGAGCCCACTTCATGGGCAATACCGTGAGTGATAGCAGGGTTAATGGTGTATTTGGCGATATAGCGCTTGGCGCGCAGGTTATCCGCGCCCAGTGCTTCATCTTCGGGCAGTAAGCCGCGCTGCACCTTCATTTTATGGGCCGTTTGCCAGGTACGGCAGACCACTTCACCCACCCGCCCCATGGCTTGGGAATCCGAGGCAATCATCGAGATCACGCCCAGGTCGTGGAGAATATCCTCGGCGGCGATGGTTTCACGACGAATGCGTGAGTCGGCAAAGGCCACGTCTTCGGGAATATTGGGGTCCAGGTGGTGGCAGACCATCAACATATCCAGGTGTTCGTCGATGGTGTTAACCGTATAAGGCCGCGTCGGATTAGTGGAAGACGGCAGCACGTACTCTTTTGAGCAGGCGGTCAGGATATCCGGCGCGTGGCCGCCGCCTGCCCCTTCGGTGTGATAGGTGTGAATGCCACGCTCTTTAAACGCCGCCAGGGTGTCTTCCACAAAGCCTGATTCGTTGAGCGTATCGGTGTGAATAGCCACCTGCACATCGTACTTCTCTGCCACGCTGAGACAGTTATCAATGGAGGCAGGCGTAGTGCCCCAGTCTTCGTGGAGCTTTAGCCCCATGGCACCGGCTTCCAACTGCGCTTCCAACGCTTCCGGCAGGCTGGCATTGCCTTTGCCCAGCCAGCCGATGTTCATCGGCATATCATCCACCGATTGCAGCATTTTGCCGATATGCCACGCGCCAGGCGTGCAGGTCGTCGCATTAGAGCCCGTTGCAGGGCCAGTGCCACCGCCCAGCATGGTGGTCACGCCGCTCATCAGCGCTTCTTCAATCTGCTGGGGGCAAATAAAGTGGATATGAGCGTCGATGCCGCCTGCGGTGAGGATTTTTCCTTCACCGGCAATCACTTCGGTGCCGGGGCCAATCACTATATCCACATCGGGCTGGGTATCGGGGTTGCCTGCCTTGCCAATAGCTGCAATGCGTCCGTTTTGCAGGCCGACATCGGCTTTCACAATGCCCCACCAGTCTAAAATCAGCGCATTGGTAATCACCGTATCCATCACCGTGTCATCAATACGCTGGCTTTGGCCCATGCCGTCGCGGATGACTTTACCGCCGCCGAACTTCACCTCGTCACCGTAGTGGGTAGCGTCTTGCTCCACTTCAATCCACAGCTCGGTATCACCCAGGCGCACACGGTCGCCCACCGTGGGGCCGTACATATCGGCGTAGGCTTGCCGACTGATTTTGTTAACCGGTTTCATTGTTTATCTCCATCGAGCGCACCCATCACATCGCCACGGAAGCCGTAAATTTCGCGCTTACCGACGAAGGGAATTAGCGTGACCTCGCGGGTCTGGCCAGGCTCAAAGCGAATCGCGGTGCCCGCTGCCACATCTAAGCGAAAGCCACGGGATTTGCTGCGGTCAAACACCAGCGCGGGGTTGGCTTCAGCAAAGTGGTAGTGGGAGCCGATCTGAATGGGGCGATCGCCGGTATTGGCCACCTCCACCGTGATTCGCTCGCGTCCCACGCATAGCTCAATATCACCGTCTTTTAACTGATACTCACCGGGAATCATCTGCTTGCTCCTTCGTCACTTTGCTGTGAGGGGTAAGGCGTTAGGTGTGAGTCATAGCTCCATCATTCACCCTTCACTACTTACACAATGGGCGTGTGCACGGTGACCAGCTTTGTCCCATCAGGGAACGTGGCCTCTACCTGCACTTCATCGACCATTTCCGCTACGCCATCCATCACGTCATCACGGCTAAGGATTTCACGGCCGTAGCTCATTAGATCGGCAACGCTTCTGCCGTCACGGGCACCTTCGATGATTTCAAAGCTAATCAGCGCCACGGCTTCGGGGTAGTTAAGTTTTAGGCCGCGAGCTTTGCGGCGCTCGGCAAGCTGGGCGGCAGAAAACAGCAGCAGCTTGTCTTTGTCTCTTGGGGTCAGTTCCATGGGGCATGTCTCCAGCGGTGCATCACATTAGGTTAGCCAAATGCGCGGGGTGTGGGCTGTACGCTCAATCCAGCGTGGGCGTAATAGGTGCCAGGCCTGTTCACACAGCGCCCAAGCTTCATTACGGGAGTTTCCAAGGTAGCGCAGCAGCAGAACGCCGCGGCGAACGGTAACCGCCCAGCGCGGGTTATCCGGCAGCGCCTCGCGTAGCTCATCAATGGCCGCACCGGCCTCTTCCAGGCCTACCGCCCATAGCGTGGCTTGTACCGTGGCGCCGCCCTGGCCCCAGCGCCCTGCAAAGCGCGGGTGACGTGGATCTAACGGCTGGCGCTCTAGCCACAACGGCTTGCCATCTAGGGTTAGGCGAAAGTGCTGCTCAATGCAGCCAGTAAGATAGGGGAGTTCGCTCGCGGGACGGCCAAGGGCCATGATTTCCCAGCCCAGGCAGCGCGCGCTGCCGTGAAGCGCGATATGGGTACGCTGGTTGCCCTTAGAACCATCAAACGCGATGGTTTCCTGGGGCAGCCACTCAAGGATGCCGCCATCGTCCACGCTCAGTGTGGTGTGCTGGGCCCAGGCAACGCCCTGGCTGTCGGCTTTATAGAGCTTATTGGCGGCGGGGGTGGTTAACAGCGCATGGGCACCGCGCTCTACGTGGGCATTAATCGTCAGTGCATCGCCACTGACTAAGCCACCCGGCGGGTGCAACACATATACATGGCAGGCTTGCGCACTGCCTTCGGGGTAAAACGGGCGCTGTACCCGAAGCGGCCCCTGATGGCGGGCCTGGGTGAGCCGGGTGATGCCGTCGCGGTTAGCAAAACGCAGCGCCAGCGATGCCGCCCAGTGGCGGTCTTGGTCAAACCGGTGGCCGGAGCCAGCACGCGGTGTTGCGGGTTCGCACAGGAGCATGGGGAGCGGTCGCATCCTTTTTGATAAGCCTTTCCCCGTTTAATGCAAAGAGTGCGCCAAAATGGTGAAAGGCCCCTATATGCGACCGTAAAAGTAGCTAATGAGCTAATAACAATTGTTACGACGACTTTTTTGCACCAAAAAAATGCAGCAAAAATGCCGTTTGCACCACAATATTACGTAACGCTTAGTGGTGCATGTGCTCAGGCTCTTCATCATGCGAGTGAGAATGATGTTGGGAGTGATGAGACTGCGCTGCGCCCTCTGGCGATGCTCCCGGCGCCAGCACTTCAAGTTCCACGTCGATGCTCTCAGCGTGCTGGAACTCAAGGGTGACGGGCAGTGGCTGGCCTTCAGCGATGGGTGACGTTAGCTCCATAAACATCAGGTGCAGGCCGCCCGGCGCCAGCGTAACGGTACTCCCTGCGGGAAGCTCAATTCCGTCTGGCAGGTGCAACATGCGCATCACGTCGCCATCCATCTCCATCGTATGAATTTCAACGCGTTCGGTAAGCGTTGTGGTGGCACCCACCAAGCGGTCATCGGTCGAGCTGTGATTGGTCAACGTAATAAAACCACCCCCGGCACCGGCCCCAGGCGGCGTTGCCCGTGTCCAGGGCGTGGTGGCCTCAATGGGCGACGCTTGGTGTGAAGACGCATCACCATGGGAGCCGGTTTGGTCGGCAAACAGTGCGGTACTGGTCAATAAAAGCGTCGTTAACAGT
>NZ_JAFWFN010000066.1 GCF_017515565.1 Halomonas sp. | reverse complement strand
TTACATCGTCTGCACGCATGAAGTGGTAAGCCTCTTGTTGTTCTTGTGCTGACTTTGCACCAGCCAGTTTACTCTGGAGCGGAAAATCGTTAGCCGGCGACGCACCCTTACCTGAACGTAAGGTGTAGGTGCAAACTAGCAATCACTTGCAGGGTATTACAATTACAACTTTGGTCTACGCAGACTAAATTCAATCTACTTTAAACGCTTTATATATATTTTTTTCAACAAGTTATACAGATTCAACGGTAATCGACGTTTAGTAATATCAGCTTTACGTTAACGTAAACTTGTTTTAGCCTCATGGTCAGTGTTCCATAGGGGCATCCCCCTATCGACGAGAATAACGATTATGAGCAAAACCTACTCGATCAGTGAGCTTGCCAGTGAGTTTGATGTAACCACGCGCAGCATCCGCTTTTATGAAGATCAAGAGCTTTTGCACCCCGCCCGCCGGGGTCAAACACGCATTTACAGCAGTAAAGATCGTGTACGCCTAAAGCTAACGCTACGCGGCAAGCGGCTGGGGTTTTCTCTCGCTGAAATTCGAGAACTTTTTGAGCTATGGGATGAAACCCGTAGCGGCAGCGAAAAGCAGCTGCACCTAATGTTGAGCAAAATTGGTGAGCGGCGCGCCGCTCTCGAACAACAAATGAAAGACATCACCATGGTGCAGCTAGAGCTCGAAAGCGCCGAAATTCGCTGCCGACAAGCACTTGAAGAACTTAACGAAAAGCATCCCTTAACAACGACAAGGTAATTGACCATGTTTTCACACTATTCAGAACTTAATTTTGGCCTGGACGACGAACTGAACATGCTGCGCGAGCAGGTCAATGCCTTTGCCGCTAGCGAGATTGCCCCCCGCGCTGCTGAAATTGATCGCACCAACGAATTCCCTAACGACCTCTGGAAAAAGTTCGGCGATATGGGTCTATTAGGCATCACCGTGTCTGAAGAGGATGGCGGTAGTGGCATGGGCTACCTTGCTCACTGCATCGCCATGGAAGAGATCTCCCGGGCGAGCGCTTCGGTCGCACTCTCCTACGGCGCGCACTCTAACCTGTGCGTCAACCAACTTAAGATTAACGCCACCGCTGCACAAAAAGAGAAATACCTGCCCAAACTGATCAGCGGCGATCACGTGGGTGCACTGGCAATGTCTGAGCCCGGTGCAGGTTCCGATGTGGTCTCCATGCAGCTGCGCGCAAAACAAGATGGCGATCACTACATCCTTAACGGCAATAAGATGTGGATCACCAACGGCCCCGACGCTGATGTACTGGTGGTCTACGCCAAAACCGACCCAGAGGCAGGCTCGAAAGGCATTACCGCGTTTATTATCGAAAAAGGCATGGAAGGCTTCTCCACCGCTCAGAAGCTCGACAAACTGGGTATGCGCGGCTCTAACACCTGCGAGCTAGTGTTCCAAGACTGCAAAGTACCGGCCGAGAACGTGCTGGGCGAAGTGGGTAAAGGCGTGCGCGTATTGATGAGCGGCCTGGACTATGAGCGCGCCGTTCTGGCCGCTGGCCCCATTGGTATTATGCAAGCCGCCATGGACGTGGTGATGCCCTATATCCACGAGCGTAAGCAGTTCAACCAATCCATCGGTGAATTCCAACTGGTACAAGGCAAAGTAGCCGATATGTACACCACGATGAACGCCTGCCGTGCCTACTTGTATGCCGTTGCTGGCGCCTGCGATCGCGGTCAAACGTCGCGCAAAGATGCCGCTGGCGTAATTCTCTACTGTGCCGAAAAAGCGACCCAAGTAGCGCTGGATTCCATTCAGTTACTGGGCGGTAATGGCTACATCAATGAGTACCCCACCGGCCGCCTGCTGCGCGATGCGAAACTGTATGAAATTGGCGCGGGCACCAGCGAAATTCGCCGGATGCTGATCGGTCGCGAACTCTTCACCGAAAGCAAGTAAGGGCTGCGCTATGAGCACAATTACCACTCAGATCAATCCACGCAGCGATGTCTTCCAGACCAACGCAACCTCCATGCTGGGGGAAGTTTCTAAGCTACGTGAACTGACCGCCGCCGTCGCCCAGGGTGGCGGCCCCAAGGCCCGCGAACGCCACGAAAGCCGTGGCAAGCTATTTGTCCGTGACCGCATTGATCATTTGATCGACGAAGGCTCGCCGTTTTTAGAGTTTTCCGCCCTGGCGGCCCACCACGTTTACGACAGCGACATACCCGCCGCAGGCGTGGTAACCGGCATCGGCCGAGTGTCCGGCGTTGAGTGCGTGATTGTAGCTAATGACGCCACGGTCAAAGGCGGCACTTACTTCCCGCTAACCGTGAAAAAGCACCTGCGCGCCCAAGAGATCGCCCGCAAGCATCGCTTGCCGTGTATTTATCTCGTGGACTCCGGGGGCGCCTTTCTACCCCGCCAAGATGAAGTGTTCCCCGACCGCGACCACTTCGGGCGCATCTTCTATAACCAAGCCACTATGTCCGCTGAAGGCATTCCACAGATCGCCGTGGTGATGGGCTCCTGTACCGCGGGTGGCGCCTATGTGCCCGCCATGGCGGACGAATCCATCATCGTTAAAGAGCAGGGCACGATTTTCCTAGGTGGCCCACCTTTGGTAAAAGCAGCCACTGGCGAAAGCATCAGCGCTGAAGACCTGGGCGGTGCGGATGTTCACGCCAAAATAAGCGGTGTTGCCGACCACTACGCCGAAAACGACGCCCACGCGCTGCAGCTGGCACGCGCCTGTGTGTCTCGCTTGAACTGGCAAAAACGCGGCAAGCTGGCCATGCAAGCGCCTAAACCACCTAAGCTCGACCCTGCTGAGCTTTACGGCATTGTGGGCACCGACCTTAAAAAACCTTACGACGTGCGCGAAGTGATTGGCCGTGTTGTCGATGACTCTGACTTTGACGAGTTCAAACGCTACTACGGCGACACCTTAGTGACGGGTTTTGCCCATATCCACGGCTACCCGGTTGGGATTGTGGCCAACAACGGCGTGCTGTTCTCTGAAAGCGCTGTAAAAGGTGCGCACTTTATTGAGCTGTGCGCCCAACGCAAGATCCCGCTGGTGTTCCTGCAGAACATTACCGGCTTTATGGTCGGCTCTAAATATGAGCACGAAGGCATCGCCAAGCACGGCGCCAAGCTGGTGACCGCCGTGGCCTGCGCCAAAGTACCCAAGTTCACGGTGCTCATTGGCGGCAGCTTCGGCGCGGGTAACTACGGCATGTGCGGCCGGGCTTATGATCCCAACCTGCTGTTTATGTGGCCCAATGCGCGTATTTCGGTGATGGGTGGCGAGCAGGCAGCGGGCGTACTTTCCCAGGTGAAGCGCGAACAGCACGAACGCGAAGGGCGCGAGTGGACCAAAGAAGAAGAAGAGGCGTTCAAACAGCCCACCCGCGATCAGTACGAGCACCAGGGCCACCCCTACTACGCCAGCGCCCGCTTGTGGGATGACGGCGTGATTGATCCGCTGCAAACCCGCGATGTGCTGGGGCTTTCTCTCGCTGCCGCGATGAATGCTGAAGTAGAAGAGACACGCTTCGGCGTGTTCCGGATGTAAGGGGCGAATACCATGGCTTACTCAACGCTACTGATTGAAAACGGCATTGCCCGCCTGACCCTAAACCGTCCAGAGGTGCATAACGCCTTTGACGACAGCTTAATCGCCGAGCTAAACGCGCACCTTGAAGAACTGCATCAACTGGCCAATGCGGGTGATGTACGGGCAGTGGTGCTAGGTTCAGAAGGTAAAAGTTTCTCCGCAGGCGCAGACCTTAATTGGATGAAGCGCATGGTCGAGTACGACCTGGAAGACAACCTGGCTGACTCCCGCAAGCTGGCAGCGTTAATGCACGGCTTGGATACGCTGCCCTGCCCCACGCTTTGCCGGGTTCAAGGCGCCGCGTTTGGTGGAGCGGTGGGCTTAGCTGCCTGCTGTGATGTGGTGATCGCCTCTGATAAGGCTAAATTCTGCCTCTCAGAAGTCAAAATTGGCCTCTCTCCTGCGGTCATTAGCCCTTATGTTCAGCGCGCGCTGGGCGAGCGCCAAATGCGCCGCTACGCCTTAACAGCCGAAGTCATGGATGCACCAACGGCGCTGGCACTCGGCTTAGCCCATAAGGTCGTAGAGCACGAAGCGTTGGATGGCGAGGTAGACGCCATGCTGAACACGCTTCTCGCCGGCTCGCCTCAAGCACAACGCGCCACCAAAGCACTGCTGGCAAGCGTCGCCCAAGCGCCCGACAGCGATACCACCCGAGAGCACACCTGCCAGGTGATCGCTAAATTACGGGTGAGCCACGAGGGCCAAGAGGGCTTATCCAGCTTTTTTGAAAAGTGCCGCCCCGCCTGGACGCAATCGTCCAGCTTTCAAGAACAGAACAACGCTGCGGAGCCACGCTCATGACGCTTGAAAACAACGCTGAAACACATAAATTCGATACCCTGCTGGTGGCCAACCGAGGCGAAATTGCCTGCCGCGTAATGCGCACCGCCCGCCGCATGGGGCTTAAAACTGTCGCTGTCTATTCAGATGCTGATGCCTCTGCCCGCCACGTGCGCGAAGCCGATGAAGCCGTACGCTTAGGCCCCGCCGCCGCCCGCGAAAGCTATTTAAATGTCGATGCGGTCATTGAAGCCGCCAAGCGTACCGGCACGGGCGCTATTCACCCCGGCTACGGTTTTCTATCTGAAAACGGTGGCTTCGTAAAAGCGCTTGAAGAGGCAGGCATTACCTTTGTTGGCCCGCCGGCCTCAGCAATTGCCGCCATGGGCGACAAATCTGCCGCCAAAGCACGCATGGCTAACGCTGGTGTACCGCTGGTGCCGGGCTACCATGGCGATGATCAGGACGATGACCTGCTGCGCTTAGAGGCCGACAAAATCGGCTACCCCGTGATGCTAAAAGCCAGCGCCGGTGGCGGTGGTAAAGGCATGCGCGTTGTAGAAAGCGGCGAAGGTTTCAAGGCAGCACTCGACGGCTGCCGCCGGGAGTCCAAGGCTGCCTTCGGCGACGACCGCATGCTCATCGAGAAGTACCTGGTACAGCCCCGCCATGTGGAAGTCCAGGTGTTCTGCGACCGCCACGATAACGGCGTTTACCTGTTCGAACGGGACTGTAGCGTTCAGCGCCGCCACCAAAAAGTCATTGAGGAAGCCCCGGCCCCCGGCATGACGTTGGAGCTGCGCCAAGCCATGGGCAATGCCGCCGTTCGCGCCGCCAAAGAAATTGGCTATGTGGGCGCGGGCACCGTCGAGTTTCTGTTAGACATTGACGGCTCGTTCTACTTCATGGAGATGAACACCCGCCTGCAGGTAGAGCACCCCGTTACTGAAATGATTACCGGCCAAGACTTGGTTGAATGGCAGCTGCGCGTGGCGATGGGCGAGCCACTCCCCTGCACCCAAGACGAGCTAACCATCACCGGCCACAGCTTTGAAGCGCGTATTTACGCCGAAGACCCAGAGCAGGACTTTCTTCCCGCCACCGGCCTGCTCACTCGCTTTGCACTGGATTTAGAGGGGGCAGGTTTAGACAGCGATCAGGTGCGTTTAGACAGCGGCGTAGAGAGCGGCGACGAAGTTTCCATGCACTACGACCCCATGCTGGCCAAGCTAATTGTTCACGGTGCTGACCGTGACGCCGCACTGGCCACGCTAAACCGCGCCTTAGCCGCACTGGATGTACAGGGCGTGGTGACTAACCGCGCGTTCCTGCAGCGCCTTGCGAATCACCCTGGCTTTAAAAACGTCGAGCTGGACACGCGCTTTATCGAGCGCAACGAAGCCACGCTATTTGCACCGCGCAGCTACTCTACTGAAGCCTACGCAAGCGCTGCGTTGATCGGTTTAAATCAACTGGCGCAAGAGTGCGAAAGCGACTCTCCTTGGGATCGTCACGACGGCTTCCGCCTGAATGCCCCGCATACGATCCGCATTGCGCTATGTGACCCGGCAAGTGCTCAAGCGGCGGACAGCGACGAAGCGGTGGTGATTGTCGAAGGTAAGCGAGAAAGCGGCGAATCCCTTTGGAACCTCACCATCGGTGATGAAACGCTCACCGCCAGCCTACAACGACTGCCAGGGGATGCCGTTGCCGTTACGCTAAACGGCCACCGCCGCCGCCTTCAGGCGCGCCGGGATGGGCATGTTGTGGTGATGGCAGAGCCAAGCGGCGAAACGCGCCTGTTCTGGCGCCGCATTGACGCCATCGACCACGGCCACCATGAGGCGGAATCGACCCTAACCGCTCCCATGAACGGCACCGTGGTAGCGCTGCTGGTAGCGCCCGGCACGGCCGTTGAGAAAGGCATGCCGCTGATGGTTATGGAAGCCATGAAGATGGAACACACCATGACCGCGCCTGCCGATGGTAGCGTCGATACGTTCCATTTCCAGGCCGGCGATACCGTCAGCCAGGGCGATGTGCTGCTCGACTTTGCCCCCAGCGAATAGGAGCCCAACCGATGGCACTGCCAACGTCAATTAAGCTGTTTGAAATGGCCCCCCGCGACGGCCTCCAAAATGAACCGGGCACCCTGGTGCCCACTGCTACCAAGATCGAACTGATCGAACGGCTAGCCAACGCTGGCCTCACCCATATTGAGGCCGCTAGCTTTGTCTCGCCCAAATGGGTGCCACAAATGGGCGATGCCACCGACGTTATGAACGGCATTGCTCGCAAACCCGGCGTGGTTTACTCAGCATTAACGCCCAACCTAAAAGGCTTAGAGGGCGCGCTGGCGGCAGGTGTTGAAGAGGTGGCGGTGTTTGGCGCCGCCTCAGAAGCCTTCTCGCAAAAGAACATCAATTGCTCTATTGCTGAATCCCTTGAGCGCTTTGAACCCGTGCTCGCACGGGCCAATGAGGCCGGCGTTCGAGTACGCGGATATGTATCCTGCGTGCTGGGCTGCCCGTATGAAGGCGATATCTCGCCCCAAAAAGTTGCCGAGGTAGCCAAAGCACTATTTGATATGGGCTGCTATGAAATCTCTCTGGGCGACACCATCGGCGTGGGCACGCCGCTCGCCGCGAAACGCATGATTGAAGCCACCCGCCAGCAAGTGCCCATTGAGCACTTGGCCGCTCACTTCCACGACACCTATGGCATGGCGCTGGCTAACTTATATGCCGTACTGGAGGAAGGGATCAGCGTGATTGACGCCGCGACCGCAGGCCTTGGCGGCTGCCCTTACGCCAAGGGCGCATCCGGCAATGTGGCTACCGAAGACGTGCTCTATTTACTTGAAGGCCTAGGCATTAACACCGGCATTGACCTTCAGGCGGTGATAGACACCGGCTACTGGATTACTAACGAGTTAGGCCGCAAGCCAAGCGCAAAAGTCGCTCTCGCAAAAGGCATTAGCCGCCAATAATCGTCCAATAATAATTAAGTACCGCCTGACGTCCCGTTTAGATAAGAAAAAGACATCGGAGAGACACATTATGGCATCACCCGCTCTTGCCCTACCCAGCTATACCAGCAGCACCGCAGATAAACCGCTGCTAGGTATGACCATTGGCGATAAGTTTGACCAGATTGCCGCTCAGTACCCGGATAACGACGCGCTGATTGCGCTGCATCAGAATATCCACTGGAGCTATCGCCAGCTTCAAGAGGAAGTGAACCGTTGCGCCCGCGCACTGCTTGCCATCGGCGTTAAAAAAGGTGACCGCGTTGCCATCTGGGCGCCCAACTGTAGCGAGTGGACGCTGACCCAGTTTGCCACCGCCAAACTTGGCGCGATTCTGGTCAACATCAACCCTTCCTACCGCACCCATGAGCTGGAGTACGCCCTAAACCAATCTGGCGCTCGTTTTCTGGTCACCGCCCACAGCTTTAAAGCCTCTGACTACACGGCGATGCTTTATGAGCTAGCACCCGAACTCAACAACAGCGCTGAAGGCCAGCTAAACGCGCAAAAGCTGCCCGAACTTGAGTGCGTGATCAATCTAAGCAACGATAAACACAGCGGCATGTGGCGCTGGGCCGACTTCATCAATGAAGCAAGCAAGGTCAGCCAAACCGACGTCGACGATTTACAAGCCACGCTGCAGTTCGATGACGCCATCAATATCCAGTACACCTCGGGCACTACCGGCTTCCCGAAAGGCGCCACGCTTTCCCACCACAACATCCTGAACAACGGCTTCTTTGTTGCCGAAAGCATGGGCTTTACCAGCGAAGATCGCTTGGTCATTCCGGTACCGCTCTACCACTGCTTCGGCATGGTAATGGGTAACCTGGGTTGTATGACCCACGGCGCGGCGATGATTTACCCGGATGAGGGTTTCGATCCCGGCAAGGTGCTAAAAGCGGTACACGAGCAAAAAGCCACCGCGCTTTATGGTGTGCCGACGATGTTCATCGCCGAGCTTGAGCACGAGGATTTTGCCAGCACCGATTTCTCAACGCTGCGCACCGGCATTATGGCGGGCTCTATTTGCCCGGCGGAAATCATGAAGCAGGTCATCGACAAGATGAACATGAAGGGTGTGCAGATCGCCTACGGCATGACCGAAACAAGCCCTGTATCTACCCAAACCGGCGCTAACGACAGCATCGACAAGCGCGTTTCCACCGTAGGCCGCACTCAGCCCCATCTGGAAAGCAAAATTGTCGACCCCGGCAACGGCGGTATTTTGCCCCGCGGTGAAATTGGCGAACTATGTACCCGTGGCTACAGCGTCATGCTCAAGTACTGGAAAAACGAAAAAGCCACTGCCGAGGCCATTAATGAGGCGGGCTGGATGCACACCGGTGACTTAGCCACCATGGACGAAGAGGGCTATATCCAAATCGTCGGCCGTATTAAAGATATGGTGATTCGCGGTGGCGAGAACGTTTACCCCAAAGAAATTGAGGAGTTTCTATACGCCCACCCGGCAATCTCCGAAGTGCAGGTGACCGGTGTGCCGGATAAGAAATATGGCGAAGAGTTAATCGCCTGGGTGAAACTCAACAGCAGCGCGGGTGAAGTCACCGGTGAAGAACTGCGTAATTACTGCAAAGGCAAAATCACTCACTTTAAAATTCCGCGCTACTTCAAATTTGTCGATGAATTCCCCATGACAGTGACGGGTAAAATCCAGAAATTCAAAATGCGCGAAATCTCTATCCAAGAGCTTGGGCTTGAGGATCAAACATAGTTTCCATCAAGCAACGTTGTCCAAGCATCGTTTTTAATGAACGCCGGCCAGCGGTCGGCGTTTCACTTTATTCATATCACTTCCTCTATAACGAGACACTGACATGGCCACTCACCAGCCGCTAGCCGAGCATTACCACCAAGGGCTGCGCGATGGCGATATTCTCACTCAGATTCGCACTCACTACCCCGATGGCCCTACCCTGCACCAGCTAGCCCCGTTAGATCAGCTTCATATCGGCGGTATCGCCGCGTCAAAAAAACTGCTTAGCCTGCTTGACCCACAAACGCATAACCACGTGCTGGATATTGGTTCAGGCGTAGGCGGGTTAATGCGTCAAGGGGCAGCGCTTGGGTTTCATATCACCGGGTTGGATATCACCCACCGCTTTAACGTGCTTAACCAAGCGCTTACTGATTTATCAATGCATTCGGCCAACCCGCCCCTTCGCTGGGTTACCGGAGATGCCTGCTCATTGCCCTTTCCAGAGCACACGTTCGATGCCGTCCTGTTTCAACACAGTTTAATGAACATGCCTGAACCTGCCCGCGTACTGGCACAGTGCCGTCGCGTACTTCGCCCCGGCGGTAAGCTAGTGATGCACGAGGTGGTCAGTGGCGAAAACATTGCCAACCTTCGCTTCCCGGTGCCGTGGGCGGCAACACCGGAACATTCGCACCTACTCACCATAGCCGAGCTAACAAAGCTACTTGAAACAAATGGTTTTCAGCTATCACGTTGCGAAGATTGGAGTAGCACCGCCCTTGAATGGCGTCAGCGACAGCGACAAAAAGAGCAAACGCCGCACACGGCCGTGCTCTCGCCTCAGTGGATATTTGGCGAGCGCTTTTTGAAAATGGGAAAAAATCTGCTAGAAAATTTGGCCAATAACGCAATTAAAGTGGTGGAAATTAGCGCCCGTTGCTAGGCTGATTAGGATAACTTCCATGTAAAAGGACAGAGGAACGCCAATGAATCGCCTGGCAAGCACCCTGCTCTTTAGCGCTTTCGGCACCACGCTTCCTTTCATGAGCTGCGTTGCCAATGATAGCACTCCCGTTATGGCCTATACCGCCACTGAAAGCGAACTCATCACACTCGCCAATGGTGTGGTACTGGAAGGTAGCGACTTAAACAGTTTAGATACCTACACCACGGGTTTTCGTCTAACCGCTGGGTTTAGCCCAGAACATCTGCCCCGTTTGGATATTGGCGCTGAGATTGCCTACCGGGAAAGTGAAGAAGTCCCCATCTCCAACAGCGTTTCCCCACTGATAATGGACACCCTTAGTCTAGGTGGTGCCGTTGTAGCCGGTGTTCGCATGGGCTCTTTCAGCGTATACGCGAAATCCGGCTTTACCGAATGGCGGGGTGAAACCGACCAACCCCTAGCCGACAGCGGTGGCACTGCCTTACTGCAAGGATTCGGTGCGACGATGACGATTAACCGGCTAGTGAGTCGGCTTGAGTACGAACGCATCGACACCCCCACCCTGAGCCATCTTAATATGATGAGCGCTTCGCTACATCTGCCGTTTTAATGAGTAGAAACTTGCTAACCGTTATGGGGTTAGCACGCTTTTCCAGAAAGCCCTCTCCTCAGAATATCCTGCAACCCGCTACGCTTCAAAAAACATAGCGCTGTCATCGATTAGGCATTGACCTTTTATCTCACGCTGTTAATGTACTAGTACACTAGTACATTAAATTACGGCTCGGTGATAAACAGTGCCTGCAAACGTTTCCTTAAATGATAATTTCCAAGCCGAGCTGGTTCGTCATTTGCTCGCCATTGACTCGCCTGAGGCAATGCACGAAGCGCTTGCCAGCCTGTTGACGCCCGCGGAGTACCAAGAAATAAGTAAACGCCTGCAGATTTTTAAGCTGCTGCGCGAAGGCGTGCCCCACCGCAAAATTGCCGAAACTCTCGGCGTGGGTATTGCTACGGTTTCACGCGGGTCACGCGCTTTAACGACGCTACCCTCTTCACGGAATGATGACTTATGAGCACTGCTAACACCCACTCTACACAAGGCCCGCAGCCGTTTACGCTACCGCGCAAGCCTCATTATGTGACGCTGGCGGCGGACTGCGACTTCTTTGCCCTGTTTCAGAAAATTGAACGGCGGTTTGATAACTGCTACATGCTGGAGTCGCTGGGTGAAGATAGCCACATAGCGCGTCACTCCATTATAGGCTTCGACCCCGAATACATTCTGTACGCCAACGGCAGCACGCTGACCATTGAAGACCGCGACGGCAACGCCAACCGCTACCCAAGCGACAACCCTTATGAACTGCTGCGCAGCCTGATCCCACAAAATATTATTTCTCGTAAATATGCGGGCGGGCTAAGCGGTTATCTTGGCTATGACGCGATGCAGTACTTCGAGCCCTCACTAACCCTGAAAGCCAGTGACGACTTCGATACCTTTCGCTTTGGGCTGTATAAAGATGATCTGATTCTCGACAAAATGACCGGGGAAGTGACTTACTTCTACCACGACAATAGCCGTTATGAGTTTTTACAAACCCTCATCGACGCAGAGGATGAACCGGCAGGCCCACTGCATATTACTGCCCTCGGCGACACTATGAGCCAGCAAGAGCACGCGGAAGCAGTGGCCAAGGTGAAGCAGGATATTATCGACGGCAAAGTATTCCAGTGCGAAGTAGGCTTTAAAAAGCGCTTTCGTATTGAAGGCGATACCCTGGCACTGTACGACCAGCTACGCACCATCAACCCCTCCCCGCAGATGTACTACGTCAAATTTGGCGAGCAGAAGCTGATTGGCGCAAGCCCTGAGCTGCTGTTCCGGCTGCGTCAGGGGGAAATGGAAACTTTCCCTCTCGCGGGTACCACCCTGCGCGGCAAAACGCCCCAGGAAGATACCCAGCTTGCCCGGGCGCTGCTTAACGACCCGAAAGAGATCGCTGAGCATAATATGATTGTGGATCTGCACCGCAACGATATTGGCCGGGTCGCCCAGTTCGGCACGGTAAAAGTACGCAGCCTGATGGACATTAAGCGCTTCAGTCATGTGCAGCATATTTCCAGCGAGATTGTGGGGATTATCGCCGAAGGTGAAGATATGTTTACCGCACTTGCCAGCAACTTCCCGGCGGGCACACTAACTGGTGCGCCGAAAATCGAAGCAATGAAGATCATCGACGATCTGGAAAATGATGGTCGCGGCCCTTACGGCGGCGCAGTGGGCCAGTTCTCGTTTAACGGCGACTGCACCTTTGCGATTCCCATTCGTACGGTATTTGTGAACGGTGAACGCGCTTACGTGCAAACCTGTGGCGGCAACGTATTTGATAGTAACGCCGACGATGAGTACGAAGAGATTCGCCGCAAATTCGCTGGCACCCGCAAAGCCCTTGCCCCTTTTATGAGCGCGGATATGGAGAGCCAAGCATGAAGGTGCTAATTATCGATAACTACGACTCCTTCACCTATAACCTCTACCAGTTTATCGGTGAAATTCTCACTACGGAGAAGAATCGCGGCGAGCTTCCTCACTTTGAAATCATCGTCAAACGCAATAATCAGATCGATTTCAAAGCCATTGAAGAAATGGCACCTAATCGCATCATCATTTCCCCTGGCCCAGGCTCGCCGGATGATCCGCGCTACTTTGGGGTGTGTGCCGAAGTGATCGAGAAGCTGGGTAAAACCACGCCCCTGTTAGGCGTATGCCTGGGCATGCAGGGCATCGTTCATGTGTTTGGTGGCAAGGTGGTTAACGCCCCACTGCCCATGCACGGCAAGATCAGCCCCATTAACCACAATAACGGCTCGGTATTTAACGGCGTACCCGACCAGCTAGAGGTGATGCGCTACCACTCATTGATTGCTGAGGCGGCCACCCTGCCCGAGTGCCTGGAAGTCACCGCCACCGTGGGCGAACTAACGGCGGATAAGTTTGAGCAGCGCGCCAGTTGGCAGGCAGTCGGTGAGTTTGAGCTAATGGGTGTGAAACATAAGGACTATCCGATACACGGCATACAGTTTCACCCGGAGTCGTTTGCCACCGAAGGCGGAAAAGAGCTAATAGCCAACTTTCTTTTCGCACCTAATGGCCAAGTATAAAAGGCATTAATACCCACAGACCTACTACATTCAGCGCTACGGTCATCCAAAACGTGAGCCGAAAGGTTGTCTTTTGGGTTTTATGGCGCAGGCGCTGCTGGGCAACCCAGGCGCCCGGCCAGCCGCCTGCCAGCGCCAGCAGATGCAGCGATTTCTCGCTCACCCGCTGGCGCCTTTTAATGGCCGCTTTTTTATCAACGGCGTAAGCGATATAAGCAATAACGCTGACAACAACATAAAAAACAGCTACAAGAATCAAAATAGAAGCGCTCAATAACGTTTTGAAGGAAAGCGAATAACCTGTAGCGGACGCTACTTACGCCGCGAGGATGGCTTGCCACCCGCTGTGGGCTTGCCTCTTCCGGCTCGCCCCTTACCCACCGCTTTAGCGCCTGCTTTCCCTTTTACACTGGGCTTACCACTGGCAGGTTTAGCCTTAGCGTGGGCTTTAGCGGGACCTGCGGCTTTACCTTTTGGGTCTTTACGAACTTTCCCGCTTGGCTTAGCCCCCTTCTGGGCTTTTTTAGCTGCCGGCTGGTTTGCCTTTCCAGCGTCTGAACGAGCGCTATAGCTGGGCCTGCTGGCTGGCTTTTTCTTCTCCGGTACAGGGTCAGAGGTCTCGGTAAGCCTAATGATGGTATCGATCTCTTTCGGCGTTAAATCCCGCCAGTCGCCTAGCGCCAAGCCTTTTAGCGAGACATTCATGATGCGTGTGCGAACCAGCTGGGTAACGTCGTAACCGAAATACTCACACATGCGGCGGATCTGGCGGTTTAGCCCCTGCACTAGCGTAATGGTGAAGACAAAAGTCGACTCTTTAGCGACCTTACACTTTTTGGTCACCTGCCCTAAGATCGGCACGCCACCCTGCATGCCGGCAATAAATTCTTCGGTAATCGGCTTGTTGACCGTGACCACGTACTCTTTTTCGTGGTTGTTATTAGCGCGCAGAATTTTATTCACCAAGTCGCCATTATTGGTGAGAAAAATAAGCCCCTGGGAGTCTTTATCCAGGCGCCCAATGGGAAAAATACGCGTGCCGTGTTTTACGAACTCGACGATGTTGTCTTTTTCCGCAGACTCCGTGGTGCTGACAATACCCACCGGCTTGTTAAGCGCAATAAGGACTAAATCTTCCTCCTCCTGAGGCTCAATGTCTTGACCGTTAACTTTTACCCGGTCACCCGCCACCACTTGGTCACCGGTGGTCGCACGGCGGCCATTGATCCAGACGTTGCCTTGTTCCACAAAGCGGTCAGCCTCACGGCGGGAGCAGAGGCCGCTTTCACTGATGTATTTATTAATTCGGGTAGATTTTCGTAACGACATATAACGCCAACCAACGGTAGTCGATTAAAAAAGCGCCGCCACCCAAGGGTAGCGGCGCTAGTGGACAGGATGACGAGCTTAACCTGTGTTGCGTAAGCCTGCCGCAATGCCCGCCATGGTCACCATTAGCGCCCGAGATAGGTCAGCACTAATGGCGCCATCGGCATCGCGGTTACGCTGCAGAAGCTCCGCTTGTAAGCCGTGAAGCGGGTCGATGTAAGGATTGCGCACGTCAATCGCCTGGCGAATGAGCGGCGTATTCTCCAGCAACTTCTCCTGCTGGAGGATATCGAGCACAGCCTCTTCTAGCCGTTCAAAACGCTCACGCAGCCTTTTACCCAGGGCTTTTAGCGACGGCTCATCTACCAGCCGATGCTCGTAGTAAGCGGCAATCGCTACATCGGCCTTGGCCAATAGCATCTCAAGCATGTCCAGGTAGGTGCCAAAGAACGGCCATTCATTGCGCATTTCTTGCAGCACTTCACGACCGCCGGGCTGCTCTAGCCGCCGCGAGAAAGCTTCACCGCTACCCAGCCACGCTGGCAGCATTAAGCGAATCTGCGTCCAGGCGAAAATCCACGGTATTGCTCGCAGGGTTTCTACACCACCATCTTGGCGGCGCTTGGTGGGCCGTGAGCCCAACGGTAGCCTGCCCAACGCCCCTTCCGGGGTAACCGCACGGAAGTATGGAACGAAATCAGGGTCTTCACGCACCACGCCCACATAAGCGGCATGGGCGACCTTAGCCAACTGATCCATCTCTTCCCGCCAATGGGGCTCAGGCGTACGTGGCGGCAGTAACGTGGCTTCTAGCACCGCACAGGCATAAATTTCCATGGAGCGCAGGGCAATATCCGGCTGGCCGAACTTAAAGCGAATCATCTCGCCCTGTTCGGTCACCCGCAGGCTACCGTTCACCGAGCCGGGGGGCTGGGAAAGTATCGCCGCGTGGGCCGGGCCACCGCCACGGCCAACGGTGCCACCGCGACCGTGGAACAAAGTTAAGTCTACGCTATGCTTTTCGCACACATTCACTAGCGCTTCCTGGGCGCGGTACTGTGCCCAAGCGGCAGCGAGCTGTCCTGCATCTTTCGACGAATCGGAGTAACCGATCATGACTTCCTGGCGGTCATCAATCAGCGCACGGTACCCCGGTATCGCCAGCAACTGATCTATCACCTCACCAGCGTGGTTCAAATCGTTAAGCGTTTCAAACAGCGGCGCAATGGGTAGCGTCACCTGCCCACCGACTTCTTTCATCAGCAGCGCGACGGTGAGTACATCAGAAGGCTCTGCCGCCATGGAGATAATATATGTGCCAAGTGCCTCCGACTGCTCTTGAGCAATCACCTTGAAGGTATCGAGCACTTCACGGGTCTCAGCAGAACACTCCCAGCGGCGCGGAATCAGCGGGCGCCGCGAGGCGAGTTCGCCAAGTAAAAACTCTTGGCGTTTGGCTTCGTCCCATTCACGGTAGTGACCAAGACCCAGCGCGCTGGTCAGCTCTTCAATGACCTGGGCATGGCGGCTCGCTTCTTGGCGCAGGTCTAGCTTGGTAAGGGTGACACCAAATACCGCCACGCGGCGCAGGGTATCCAGCAACGCACCGTTGGCGATGGTATCCAGGCCAACATCACACAGCGAGCGATAGCAGGCTAACAGCGGTGAATAGAGCTGGTCGCGGGTTTCAATAATTGGCCCGCCCTCATAATTGCGCCCATCTAACTCAGCTTTAGCCCAGTCACGCGTAGCTTCCATTCTCGCCAGCAGGCGTTTTAGCACCTCCCGATAGGGCTCCGCCACGTCGCCTGCTTCCGCTTTCAGGGCACTATTGGCCTTCCACATAGAGAGTTCGGTTTTCAACTGCTCCAGGTCACGCAGGTAGAGGTCGGCGGCCATCCAGCGGCCTAGCAGCAATACTTCACGGGTGACCTTCGCCGTCACGTTTGGATTACCATCACGGTCACCGCCCATCCAAGAGGCATAGCGTATTGGCGCGGCGTCCAACGGCAGGCGCTCCCCAGCAGTTTCCAACAGCAGACTGTCCAGGTCGCGGTGGAAATCCGGTACCGCTTGCCACAGTGAGTTTTCAATGACCGCGAAGCCCCATTTGGCTTCATCCACGGGGGTTGGCCGCTCATGACGAATCTCATCGGTGTGCCAAGCCTGGCTAATCAGCTCTTCCAGTCGACCTTGGGCGCGCGCACCCCGCTCCGGGTAGTCTTCAGAGCTTTCAATCGCGGTTAAGCACTCATCAATGGCGTCGTATTTTTGAATTAACGTGCGGCGAATAACTTCGGTCGGGTGTGCTGTCAGCACCAGCTCGACGCGCATGTTAGCCAGGGTTTCAACCAACTTGCGCGGGGAATTACCCGCCTCCTGGGCACGATTTAACAGTTCACCCAGCACCGGCTGAGAACCGGGCTTGTAGTCTTCCACCCGGCGAAAGCGCGCCCGGTAGTGCTGCTCGGCAATGTTAGCCAAGTTTAGAAACTGGTTGAACGCGCGGGTCACCGGCAACAGATCCCGCTCCGGGAGTTGGCGCAGGTACTCGATCAGCTGACGCTGCTGCAGTGAATCGCTTTGGCGACCCCGCTTAGCATGGGCCCGGATGGTTTCGATTTTATCGACAAATGCCTGGCCTAAATCGTCGGCAATGGTACGCCCCAGGCTATCGCCTAAAATACGTACGTTATCGCGTAGCGATTCGTGTAGGTCGTGACTCATTGGCATGGCCTCCTTGCGGGGACGCGTTGATAGTTTAAGAGGTTAACTGTTGTTCTTGGCCTTTAGCGGCTTGCCAGTGGGCTTCCATCTCGTCAAGCGATGCCTCGCTGATCGGGCAGTCGTCTTCGGCAAGCGCGCGTTCAACGTAGCGAAAGCGGCGTTCAAATTTACTGTTGGTGGCGCGCAGGCACTGTTCAGGATCGGCTCCCAGGGTGCGCGCTAAGTTAGTAACGGCAAACAGTAAATCACCCACTTCTTCTTGAGCATGCGGGAGGTCATCGGCGGCAAGCGCCTCTTCCACTTCCGCCAGTTCTTCACGAATTTTATCCAGCACTCCGCGGGCATCCGGCCAGTCAAAACCAACCCTGGCAGCGCGTTTGGAAAGCTTGGTTGCACGGCTCAGCGCAGGCAGTGTGCGCGGCACATCGTCCAGCACCGAAACAGCTTGTTGAGCACGCTCAGCGCGTTCACCCGCTTTCAGCGCTTCCCAGCGTGAATTAACCTGCTGGGTCTGCACATTCTCTGCATTTACCCCCGGCGGACGCCGAGATGCCAGGGTGCCATCAGGAAACACGTGCGGGTGGCGTCGCAGCATTTTCGCGGTCAGCGTATCGACGATGTCGTGAAAATCAAAACGCTGCTCTTCTGCGCCAAACTGAGCGTAATACACCACTTGAAACAGCAGATCGCCTAGCTCGCCCGGCAACTCATCATAAGCACGGCGTTCAATGGCATCGGCAACCTCGTAGGCCTCTTCCAGGGTGTGGGGCACAATGCTGTCCCAGTTCTGCTTAATATCCCAGGGGCAGCCCTGTTGGGTATCGCGCAATACTTGCATCAGCGTTAACAGGTCATCTAAGCGGTAACGCATTAGGCCCCTCCCTTACGGGTACTTTTCTCTGGATCGGCGTTACGCAATCGGCGCACCTCGGTCACGTTGGGCAGCTGCTGAAGCCGCGAGAAGAGCCGGCCTAGGGATTCAAGACCATCCACTTCCAGGGTAATACGCAGCCGGGCAATACCCTCATCCGTATCGGTAAGGGTATTCACCGCAAGCACATTCACCTTTTCATTGCCCAGAAGCCCCGTGACATCCCGCAGTAGGCCTGAACGGTCCCATGCTTGAATTTCAATGGTCACCGGGTAACGGGTATGGGCGCGCTCGCCCCACTCAACTTCGATAATGCGCTGAGGCTCATCCATGCGCAATTGGAGAATATTGGCGCATTCCTGACGGTGCACCGTCACCCCTCGGCCTTGGGTAATAAAGCCGACAATAGGCTCGCCGGGTACCGGGCTGCAGCAGTTCGCCATACTGGTTTTCAGGTTGCCCACCCCTAACACCGTAATATCGCTTTGGGTGGCTTTGCTGGGCTGGCGGCGTGGCTTAGCCAGCAGCCGGTGGAGCTGTTCTTGGTCGTCGGTTTCACCAAATAGCTGCTGAGCTTGGTGAAGCACTTGGCCAATACGTAGATCGCCCGCCCCCAGCGCTGCGTACATATCATCAGCATTCTGGTAATTAACGGCTTTGGCCAGTTGGATAAGGTCTAGCCCTTCCACATCCAAACGGCGCATTTCCCGCTCGAACAGGGCACGCCCTTCCTCAAGGTTTTGATCCCGGGCCTGATACTTAAACCACGCTTGTATTTTGGCTCGCGCACGGGAGGTGCGCACATAGCCCAAGCTCGGGTTGAGCCAGTCGCGGCTGGGGCCGCCCTTGGTGGCCGTCAAAATTTCAATCTGCTGGCCGGTTTTTAGCTTATAGGTCAGCGGTACGATACGCCCATTGACCTTGGCACCACGGCAGCGGTGGCCAATTTCAGTGTGCACCCGATAGGCGAAATCGATAGGAGTGGCGATACGCGGCAGGTCAATGACGTGACCATCCGGGGTAAAGACATAGTTGCGATCGGGCGCGACATCGCTTGAGAGTCCTTCGCGAAGATCACCAAAACCGCCTACTTCGTCTTGCCACTCCAGCACTTGTCGCAGCCAGGCTATTTTCTCTTCGTAGCTGCGGCTTTTCGCATTGGTGTCGTGGCCTTTGTAGCGCCAGTGGGCACATACGCCAAGCTCTGCTTCATCGTGCATGGAGAAGGTGCGAATCTGAATCTCGATTACCTTATTATCTGGCCCCATGACAGCGGTATGCAGCGACTGATAGCCGTTTTTCTTTGGGTTGGCGATATAGTCATCAAACTCGTTGGGCACGTGGTGCCAACATGAGTGAACGATTCCCAGTACGGTATAGCAGTCGGTCACTTCTGGTACCAAGATTCGCACTGCACGTACGTCGTGTACCTGGGAAAAGTCGATCCGCTTACGCTTCATTTTGCGCCAGATGGAGTAGATGTGCTTCGCCCGACCGCTAACGTCGTAACGCAGTATGTTCTGGGCTTCCATCAAGCCTTTGAGGGTCTCCACTACGTCATGGATATAACGGTCACGATCCAGACGCTTTTCGGCCAATAGCTTCGCAATCGCTTTGTAATCATCTTCATGCAGATAGCGAAACGAGAGATCTTCAAGCTCCCATTTAATTTGGCCAATCCCCAAGCGGTGGGCAAGCGGCGCATAAATGTCGGCCACTTCACGGGCAACTTGCAGGCACTTTTCACGGGGCGCATCTTTGACTTGGCGCAGCGCGCAGGTGCGCTCGGCAATTTTAATCAACGCGACGCGCACATCACCCACCATGTTAACCAGCATTTTGCGCAGGTTTTCCTGCTGATTGTGCTGGCCCATGGCATGGTTGGGTGCCAATGGATAGCTAATAGCCGCCATCTGTAAAACACCGTCGATGAGCTGGGCAACTTCACTGCCAAAACGCTTGGTCACTGCGTCTATACTGAGCAACACTTCCCGCACCGCACGGTAGAGCACGGCGGCCTCAAGGGTCGTTTGGTCAAGCTTAAGCTCAGCCAGTATGTCGGCCATCTCTAGCCCCATACGGAAACTAGAGCCCGCCGAGAGCCACACACGGTGAGTATTAGGCGCCTCGCGCTCTAACTGATCGGCCAGTTCGCAGGCTTGCAGCAGCCGCTCGGGTTCACGTAGGCGCACATCCTCTTGAAGGCGCGTTAACCATTGTTGTATGTCCACTTTTCCGCTTTGGGTGAGCGGTTGGTCTTCACGCACTTTCACCATGGCAATATCATCCTTTCAGGGTGACGGCGTTCGCCGAGCCGCCACCGAGGCTTGATGCAATGGGCAAACTAGCCCCCGTATTCAAACAGCATCAGCGTTTCCATATGAGCAGTGTGCAGGAACATATCTGCTACCGCTACTTGCTTGACGCGGTAACCTGCATGCACAAGGTGTGCCGCATCCCGGGCTAAGGTTGCCGGGTCGCAGGAAATGTAAGCCACTTTGGGTACTTTATGTCGGCCTAAGGCTTGGCAAATCGCTTCTGCCCCACTACGCGGCGGATCAAGCACCAGCGCTTCTATTGGCTGCTCACTTAATAAGGCGTGTACCGTTTTTGCGTCGCTTAAATCTGCCTGTTGGACAGTGACGGTGAGCTGATTTAGACGCGCATTAGCGGCAATGCGCTCCACCATCGCAGGATTACCTTCCACGGCGTGTACCTTGGCCCCTGCCGCTGCTAAAGGAAGGCTAAAGTTGCCTATTCCCGCAAACAGATCAGCGACCCGCTGCCCCTGAACGGGGGAGAGCCATGCAGCTACCTGGGCCACCATTTTTTGATTGACCTCCGCGTTGACCTGAAGGAAATCACCGGGCGCAAACTGTAAGTTTAGAGCAGAGTTTGCCTGGGTATTGCTCAAGTCGCTCTCTGATGCAGTGGGCGTTAGCGTATCGATCAATTGTGGTGCTGCACCGTACCAGTGCAGTGATGGGCCTTCGCGCCCTAACCACGCACCTAAACTTACCTGCTGCTGATCAGCAAAACGTTGCCAGCGGGCGTTATCTTGAGCGTGCTCCTTTAACTGACGAACCAGTATTAACGTGACATCTTCCGTGGCGACAAGCTCAATATGGCCCACTTGGCGCGGCGCTTCTAATGTGGCTAGCAGCTGCCGTAAAGGCCCTATTAGCGCCTGCAACCGCGGCACCAGCACATGGCACTGCTGAATATCCACCAACCGGTGGCTATGGGGCGCACGAAACCCGAGCAGCACGTTGCCACTCCCGTCGACTTTAACCCCCAGCCGCGCCCGCCGCCGATAGCTTTCATGGCTACCGTTAATCGCGGCGATGGACTCAAGCGTAATGCCCTGTCGGGCCATTAACTCGGTTACTACTTCGCGCTTATGGGCACGCTGCGCGTTGATAGCCAAATGCTGCAGATCGCAGCCACCGCACTGACCAAAATGGGGGCATGGCGGCACCACACGTTGCGCAGAGGTGGTGAGCTGCGTTTTGATATGCGCTTCATCAAAACGTTTTCGCGTCACGTGCACCCCTACCACTACTTGCTCACCGGGCAGCGTTTGGCTAACAAATACGGTTTTACCCGCTGCGTTATGGGCTACACCACGCCCGTCATGGGCTAAACGCTCAATGACCAGCGGTGTGGAGGCATCACTTTTTACGGCATCGCTCGGTTGCGATGCTTTACCGCCAGGCGTACGAGCCAAGCCCGAGTGCCCTGATGCGGGGCGGGGGGGCCGGCGTTTTCCCAACATCGCCATCTATACCTCCGGGGCAAACAGGCCTGTTGAGAGATAACGGTCACCACGGTCGCAAACAATAAACACAATGACCGCATTCTCCGTTTGTTCAGCAATACGCAGTGCACCCGCTAAGCTACCACCCGATGAAACCCCAGCGAGAATGCCCTCTTCACGGGCTAAACGGCGCATATTTTCCTCCGCTTCCTGCTGGCCTATATCCAGTGTGACATCCACTCGGGGTGCTTCAAAAATAGCCGGTAGGTACTCCGCTGGCCAACGGCGAATGCCAGGAATGCTGGCACCGTCAGCGGGCTGAAGCCCAACGATTTGAATCGCCTCGTTCTGCTCTTTAAGATAGCGGGAAACCCCCATAATGGTGCCAGTGGTGCCCATCGAACTAACAAAGTGCGTCACCTCACAACCAGTTTGCTGCCACACCTCGGGGCCGGTTGTGCGGTAATGCGCCAAAGGGTTATCTGGATTGGCAAACTGGTTTAGCGGCTTGCCCTCGCCTCTGGCTATCATCGCATCGGCAATATCCCGCGCTTCTTCCATGCCGCCTTCTTTACTGGCAGAAATCAGCTTAGCGCCATAGGCCGCCATGGCCTGTTTACGCTCAGCCGAGGCGTTTTCAGGCATCACCAACACCATGTTGTAGCCTTTTATGGCTGCCGCCATGGCGAGCGCTATCCCCGTATTACCCGATGTTGCCTCGATTAAGGTATCGCCTGGCGTAATTTCTCCACGCGCTTCGGCTTCACTGAGCATCGAAAGTGCTGGGCGGTCTTTAACAGAGCCCGCCGGGTTATTACCTTCCAGCTTGGCTAGCAGCGTATTGTTGCGGCCAGCGGTAATTCGCTTTAAGCGCACAAGGGGCGTATTGCCAACCACATCTTCTAACGTGGGATAATTCATCATACGTTCCTTATCGTAACCGTTATGCTGCATTATATCGGTGCTGTCTGTGAGTGGACAGGCAACCTCATTGAATCAACGAGCTTCTTACATGTCTTTGAACACGCGCTTGCTGTTTGCCTTACTGGGTTTTCCCCTGTTGGTCTACGCTTTCATGGCCATCTTGCTGGTGGTACAGAGCGACCTGACCGGCCGTGAGGTACTCAAAGAGCGCCTGGTTAGCGCTGGCGAACTGACTGCCCCGAGCCTGGGCAGCGCAATGATTGATGGCGACCTCCAGCGCCTTGAAGATATTGCCAGGCAGCTCCTAGAGCACCGAGGTTTGCGCGCCGTCACGCTGTTTGATGAACAGGGTAATCGTCTTTTAGTGCTTGGCCGCTCTATGCCGCCCCCCCCGCGCCTACATGCGCCTGAAACCACATCAGTGACCCAGGAAGAGGACGTCTGGCGACTTCAGGTGCCGCTCACCACGCACTCTAGTGATCACACAAACCGCTCGGGCACTGGCTGGCTAGAGGCCGAAATGGAAACGCGCGCGCTTACGTTAGAGCGCTATAAAAAAATCGCTAGTTTAAGTTTAGGCGGCATGCTGCTGGGCTTACTGCTTTTTTTGATCGCCTATGCCATCAGCCGCTATACCACCCGGCCCATCGAAGAAGCCAACCAAGCGCTTTACCGTTTATCTCGAGGGGATTACCGACTGTATTTGTCCGAGGCTAATCCCCGCGAGCTTAAACAGCTCACCGGGCATATTAATAGCCTGGCTGAGCACTTTCAGCAGGCGCAGCAGGATATGCAGAACCAAATCGAGCAGGCCACCAGTGAGCTTCAAGAGTCCATGGAGACTATTGAAGAGCAAAATATCAAGCTCGATCTTGCTCACCGCAGCGCCCTACGCGCCAACGCGGTGAAATCAGAATTTTTAGCCAACATGAGCCATGAAATTCGCACGCCGCTCAATGGCATTATCGGTTTTTGTCGTTTACTCGGCCGTTCAACGCTAGATGCCCGCCAACAGGAGTGGCTAGAGCACGTTCACCGGGCGTGCGATAACCTGCTTATGTTGGTTAATGATGTGCTCGATTTTTCCAAGCTGGAAGCCGACCGGCTTACCTTGGAAGAGGTTGAGGTGGATGTTGTCGCGCTGGTCGATGAGGTCGTTGGTCTCTACGCTCCGGAAGCCCAGCGGAAACGGCTTCATCTGGTGGCGATGGTTTACGATGATGTACCTACGCCGCTTTGCGGCGACCCACTGCGTATCCATCAGGTGCTCAGCAACCTTATCAGCAATGCTTTAAAATTCACCACGAAAGGAGAAGTCATTGTTCGGGTGATGCTAGATACTCAGGAAGGCCGGCATGTGGTGCTGAATATTAGCATCAGTGATACAGGCATTGGTTTAAGCGATGAGCAGCAAAAACAGTTATTTAGCGCGTTTTCACAGGCTGAGCCTAGCCACTCGCGTCAATTTGGTGGCAGCGGCCTGGGGTTAACCATTTGTCGGCAGCTGATTGAGCGCATGGGGGGGACAATCAGCGTCAATAGTGAACTTGGCCACGGCGCTACGTTCTCCTTTACGCTTCCTTTATTGGCGCATTTAGCCGATGAACGGCTGCCCGAAATAGCCTTGGCAAACCCCACAATACGCATCCACGAGCCCCACCTCGCTACTCGCCATGTACTTGAACACCTGCTAGAGCGATGGGGGGCCAACCCAGTGACGTTTATTGAAGCCGGAAATGAAGAGCTGATCATTTTAGGGCTAGAAGCCGAAGACTTTACAGGCGATCGCAAAACCTACTGGCAATCTGTCATTGCCGAAACGCCCTGCCCGACATTAATACTGGCCAACACCTCTAGCCTGGATTTACCTCAGTGGGTGCTGCCCAACGGCGGTGAAATGTTGTGTAAACCCTTTACCCGCGCGCAGTTGGTCACCACCATTAAACAGCTGTTACAACCCAGCCAACCAGTGCAGATTAACTCCCCAACAACAGCACGCACGCTGCCTTCATCGTCGCTAAACATTCTTATCGTAGATGACAACACCCCTAATCGTGAGCTTTTAAAAGCCATGCTCGAAAATGAGCATATTAAGATCGCGCTCGCCGCAAGCGGTCAGGAGGCGCTTGAGTATGCTCGCCAGGAAACCGCTGATTTAGTGCTCATGGATATTCGCATGCCAGGGATGGATGGCGTTCAAACTACCAAAGCGCTCCGCCGTATTAATAATAGCTGGGCGCGTTGCCCGATTATTGCTGTTACGGCCCATGCGCTTGGCAGTGAGCGACAACAGTGGCTAACAGAGGGGTTAGACGATGTACTGATCAAGCCGGTGGACGAAGCGCAGCTTCAGCAACTCTTGCAACGCTTTTTGGGCGTTGCACCGCTGGCACAGAAAACCCACATTGAGGTGACTGCTTCCCGAGCGTTGCCGCCTGCTCCCGGCAAGCTTCCCGTTATCGATTTAGTGCTAGGCACACGCTTAGCAGGGGGTAAACAGCATCTGGCTAAAGAGCAGTTAAAACGTTTGATCGATAGTTTGGCGGAGAGCCAGCAGCAGATGCGCAGCGCCTACGAAGCACAAGACTTAACGACGCTGCTTGACTGGGTGCACGGTTTAAACGGCGCCAGCCGCTACTGTGGCGCCCCTGAGCTAGCGTTGCTGGTGGAAAGCTTAGAGACACGCCTGCGCACCAGCGGTTTAAATAACGCTGAAGAGTTACTTAATGAGCTATACAACGCCATGGAGCGACTCCAGGCCCAGCGCGATGCGTTGGTTAGGCCCTAGGCTTCGAGGATCACAAAAGCCACCGCGTAGTCCGCCTCATCGCTGAGGGTGACATGAGCGGTGGACGCGCCGCTGGCTTGAAACAGGCGCTGCGCTTCGCCGCTAAGTACGAAGCTTGGCTTACCTAGTGCGTCATTGACGACTTGGATATCGCTCCACTGCATACCGCTGCGCAAACCGAGACCAAGGGCTTTTACAAAGGCCTCTTTAGCAGCGAAACGCTTGGCTAGATAGGCCTCCGGCTCGCCTTTTTGACGCCAAACGGATTGCTCTAGAGGCCCTAGAATGCGCGCTGCAAAACGTGGCCCATGTCGCTGAATAGCGCGAGCAAAGCGTTCTACCCGCGCAATATCAGAGCCAATACCCACAATCACTGATTAACACCCATGCTCATCAATCAATGCCCACAACAGCCGCTGTGCTGATGGTCATGGTCGTGTTCGTGCTCATGGGCATCTAACGCCGCCATTAAGCCTGCTTCTTGGCCTGCGATGATTGAGCGTTTCATCTCTTGCACGGCCTCTTTTAGCCCTACAAACAGCGCTCTAGCAATAATCGCGTGACCAATGTTCAACTCGTTAACACCGGGTAATGCCGCAATAGCTTCAACGTTGTGATAGTGCAGACCATGGCCTGCGTTAACCACTAAGCCTGAAGACACCGCGTGAATCGCCGCTGTACTTAGGCGCTCATATTCAGCATTAGCCGTTTCACTGCCTGGCTTGGCTTCTGCATAGGCACCTGTATGCAGTTCAATCGTAGGCACACCGGCGCGAACGGCGGCATCAATCTGCGTCTCATCGGGATCAATAAAGAGAGAGACATCGCAGCCCACCGCCTTTAGGCGCTTACAGGCGCTGGCAATCAGATCAAACCCGCCGACTACGTCCAAGCCACCTTCGGTAGTGAGTTCTTCACGCTTTTCGGGCACCAAACATACATGCGCGGGGCGTATCTCTTCTGCCAGCGCAAGCATCTCTTCGGTGACGGCCATCTCCAAGTTCATACGCGTATTAAGCATTTCGGCCAATAAACGCACATCCCTGGGTTGAATATGGCGCCGATCTTCACGTAAGTGCACCGTAATACCGTCAGCCCCAGCCTCTTCGGCGAGAAGTGCTGCTTGTACGGGGTCTGGGTAGCGAGTGCCACGCGCTTGGCGCAGCGTCGCAATGTGATCAATGTTAACGCCCAATAAAATCCTCGGGGGGTGCATACCATGTCTCCAATAATGTGCAGCAGATATTCGCTAACTGAGTAGTGCCTAAAAAGTAGTGCTTAAAAAGTAGTGCCTAAAAAGGAGTGTTTAACGCTGTCGACGGCGGGCTAAATCGAGCATCAGCTCCCTTGAGCGCAGTGCAGTTGCACCCAAATGAGGCGCAAGCGCTGCCCGCGTTACCGCTTTTAAAGCGCTGGCTAACCCTGTTGACTGCCAATCGCCCTGCTCAATGTAGCGCAGTGTGCGCCCTTCAATACCCTGCTCAGCAGGTTGAAAAGCACGGCTTAACGCATCAAAACGGTAGCGGGTTTGTGGATCCAGCGGGTTACCTTCTGGGGAGCAAAAACGCGGAGTCGCCTCTAACACTTCAAGCAGTGCCCACTCAAACCTGCGCAAACCAAGGGCACGCTCGGCGGGCGTAGGCAGCGCTTCTAACAAAGCACTGTAGTAGGCAAACACTTCCTGGGCGCTGAGCTCTAAGGGAAGTAGTCGTGTCGCAATTTCATTGGCATACAGACCGCAAAGCAACCCTTCGCCTGCTAGTAGCGCTGTTTGCCCACGGGATTCCATCAGGGTTAACCGTTTAAGCTCCTGCTCGCCCCGCCAAGCCACGAATAGCGGCGTAAACGGCTGCAGACGCTGGCGAGATTTAGAGCCGGGCCGCTGCCCTCCATGGGCAACAGCGCGGATACGCCCGTGATTAAGCGTTAAAAGATCCACCAGCGCACTGGTTTCACGGTAAGCCCTGCGGTGCAGTAAAAACGCGGGCTCCGCCGACATTGCAGCACTCAATCGAGGTCGTAACCCAAGCTTTTCAATGCGCGCTCATCATCCGACCAGCCACGCTTCACTTTCACCCACAGATTAAGCATTACCTTGGTACCCAGCGCTCGCTCCATATCCAAACGTGCTTCGCGGCCAATGCTCTTTATCCGATCGCCGTTTTCGCCAATCAGAATCACCTTCTGCCCCTGACGCTCAACGAGGATCAGCGCGCTGATGTGGGTAACACGCTCGGTCTCGCGGAATTCTTCTATTTCCACGGTCATCTGGTACGGAAGCTCATCACCCAACTGGCGCATGACCTTTTCACGCACTAGTTCGGCTGCCATAAAGCGCAGGCTCTTATCGGTGATTTGGTCTTCGGGGAAAAAGTGAATACTTTCCGGCAGATGCTTAGCCACTTCTTCTTCTAGCGTGTCTACCTGGGTACCGTGCTTGGCAGAAATAGGTACCACTGCCGCAAACTCACGGCGGGCGCCCACCTCAGCCAACCAAGGCAGTAGATCGCTTTTATCAGTGAGACGATCCACTTTATTAACCGCCAAAATGACCGGCGCCTTCACGTGTTCTAAGCGCTTCAATACCGCTTGGTCTTCCTCGGTCCAGCGGGTGCGGTCGATAATAAACACAACACAGTCGACATCGCGCAGTGCCTGGGTGGCCGCTTGGTTCATAAAGCGATTAATGGCTTTATTGCGGTCTTTGGACATGATGTGCATGCCCGGCGTATCAACGTAAATAAATTGGGTCTCATCAACCGTTTTAATCCCCATCACCTGGTGGCGAGTGGTTTGCGGCCGCCGCGAGGTGATGGAGATCTTTTGCCCTAGAATTCGATTCATGAGGGTTGATTTGCCTACGTTGGGCCGACCAACGATGGCCACGAATCCGCAGGTTTGGCTCATGATTTATCTCCAGGATGTTTTTCAAGGTGGGAAAGGGCTTCTTCAGCTGCCTGCTGTTCCGCATGGCGGCGGCTGGGACCTTTACCCGTGGTATGCTCGCTCAACAAATCAATGTAGCACTCCACGGTAAAGGTCTGGGCATGCGCCTCTCCCTTCACAGAGACCACTTCATAGCGCGGCAGCGCCGCTTGGCGCGACTGCAAGAACTCTTGTAAGCGTGTTTTAGGGTCTTTCTGGGTGTCTTGCAATGAAATACTCTCTAGGCGTTCAGCGTACCAAGCCATCACGCGCTCGCGAACCGCATCCATACCCGCATCAAGATAGATCGCCCCAATCACGGCCTCAACGGCATCAGCTAAAATGGACTCGCGGCGGTGGCCACCGCTTTTCATTTCGCCAGAGCCAAGCCGCAAACACTCGCCAAAGGCCATCTCGCGAGCTAACTCCGCCAGGGTTTGACCTTTCACCAGGCGAGCACGCAAACGTGATAACTGCCCTTCTCTGGCCTGGGGAAATCGTTGAAACAGCGCTTCAGCAATCACAAAGTTGACGATAGAGTCACCTAAAAACTCCAGGCGCTCATTGTTACGACCACCGTAGCTACGATGAGTCATGGCCAGTTCCAAAAGCGAGTGGTCGCCAAAGGTATGGCCGATTCGTCGGCAAAAAGCGGTTAAGGGATTACTCACAGTGCTCCTACGTCATTGACGTTAACTAAGATAACCACACTATCGGCTTGCAACATAATCGACTTGCAACATAATCGGTTTGCAACATATACAGCGTCACTCAATACGACGCACGCTGGAGAAACTGGGTAGCCCGCCATCCCAATGCATCCAAACTGCAAAGGCACGCCCAACGATATTCTCTTCCGGCACAAAGCCCCAGTAGCGGCTATCGTTGGAGTTGTCTCGGTTATCCCCCATGGTGAAGTAGTGGCCTTCAGGCACTACAACTTCGCGCATTTGCGGACCAGGGTCGCGAGGATTGTTATAAATATAGTGGCTAACGCTACCCAGACGTTCTTCTAACAGTAGCTGCTGAGGAGAGCGTTCAGGCCCCTCCTCAATCAGCGCTTTGCCAACCGGCTCACCATTAACATATAGCTGCTTACCCTCATAACGGACACTGTCACCGGGTAGCCCGACGACTCGCTTAATGAAGTTAACGGCTGGCTCATCGGGGAAGCGAAATACCATCACATCGCCCCTCTCTGGGTCATCCACTTCAAAAAAGCGGTTATGCACTACGGGTAGACGCAGCCCATAGGCGAATTTATTCACAAGAATAAAATCACCCACTTCAAGCGTGGGCTTCATCGAACCCGAGGGGATTTGAAACGGCTCAACAATAAAGCTGCGCACCACCAGCACTACCAAAAGCACAGGGAAGAAAGAGCGCGAATAATCGACCGGCCAGGGCTCTTTTAACAGCTTTTCACGGGTGGGCGAATCAAGCCCTTCAGTGGTTGCCGCTTCAGCAGTGGCAACGCGTTGACGTCGTTTAGGGCGAAGCCAAAGCACATCCAGCAAGTAGACCAAGCCGGAAATTGCGACAGCCAGTACTAGTAGTAATGAAAAATCCATGGGGGGTTAGATTCCCTAGTCGTTAACCTTGAGCACAGCAAGGAAGGCATCCTGGGGAATTTCAACGCGCCCCACTTGTTTCATTCGCTTCTTACCGGCTTTCTGTTTCTCGAGCAGTTTCTTTTTACGGCTTACATCACCGCCATAACATTTGGCCGTCACGTTTTTGCGAAGCGCTTTCACCGTTGAACGAGCGACGACCTGCCCGCCGATGGCCGCTTGGATAGCCACATCGAACATCTGCCGCGGAATCAGCTCTTTCATTTTCTCCACTAGCAGACGACCACGGTTATGGGCATAGTCGCGGTGGATAATAACCGCCAGCGCATCGACTTTGTCACCGTTAATTAATACATCCAGGCGAACCAGTTTGGCCGCTTCGAAACGCTCAAAGTTATACTCCAGCGACGCATAGCCACGAGAAATAGACTTTAAGCGATCGAAAAAGTCCATGACCACTTCGGACATCGGCAACTCGTAGGTCAACTGGATTTGATTACCCAAAAACTGCATATCCAGCTGCGTACCACGACGCTGCTCGCACTCGGCAATGACGTTACCCACGTACTCTTGAGGCACCAGAATACTGGCACGGACGATGGGTTCACGCATCTCGTCCACGTCGGCCATATCAGGCAATTTAGAAGGATTGGAGATGTAGCTCACATCGCCATTTTTCATGGCTAATTCATAAACAACCGTGGGCGCGGTAGTAAGCAGGTCAATATCATATTCACGTTCAAGGCGCTCCTGGATAATCTCCATGTGCAGCGTGCCAAGAAAGCCCACGCGAAAGCCAAAGCCAAGAGCATCCGAGTTTTCCGGCTCATACTCTAACGAGGCATCGTTAAGCGCGAGTTTTTCAAGTGCATCACGAAAATCTTCGTAATCATCCGCACTGACCGGGAACATACCTGCATAAACCTGGGGCTTAACTTTTTGGAAACCTGGCAGGCGTGGAACGTCAGGAGTTTTGGTATGGGTAATAGTGTCACCCACCGGCGCCCCGTGAATCTCTTTAATACCGGCGACAATAAAACCTACTTCACCAGCACGTAAAATGTCGGTCTGCTTTCGTTGAGGGGTGAAGATACCTACTTCTGTGGCACCCCAGTCGCGGCCTGTCGATTTAATGCGGATCTTATCGCCTTTACGCAGCGTGCCATCAAATAGCCTAACCAGCGAAACAACCCCCAAATAGTTATCAAACCAGGAGTCGATAATCAGCGCTTGCAGTGGCGCATCTGGGTCGCCTTTCGGTGGCGGAATATCGCGAACTAACCGTTCAAGCAGGGCATCGATACCAATTCCGCTTTTAGCTGACACTTGGCAGGCATCAGTCGCATCAAGACCGATAATCTCTTCGATCTCCTGGGCCACCTTGTCACAGTCCGCTTGGGGTAAATCGATTTTGTTTAGTACAGGTAGGACTTCAAGTCCTTGCTCAATAGCGGTATAGCAGTTGGCAACCGACTGAGCCTCTACACCCTGCGCAGCATCCACCACCAGCAATGCACCTTCGCAAGCGTAGAGCGAGCGAGAAACCTCGTAAGAAAAATCAACGTGGCCAGGCGTATCGATAAAGTTAAGCTGATACACCTGCCCATCGGCAGCCGTATAATCTAGCGTGACCGACTGAGCTTTAATGGTAATCCCACGTTCGCGCTCAATGTCCATGGAGTCGAGCACTTGCTCTTTAAGCTCACGCTCGGTTAACCCCTCACAGGTTTGAATCAAACGATCTGATAGCGTCGACTTACCATGATCGATATGCGCGATGATGGAGAAATTTCTAATATGCTTGAGCTTTCCGCTGGAAACGTCTTGAGACATCGAGTGTGCTCTACCTTATGGGTGCGCAAGTGGTGGTTGGCTCTATTTGGCCAACGAGCGCAGGCCATAATATTTGCCCGCACCACCAAATTGCCAATGTTCGTCAAAAAGATAAGCGCTATTGTAGCGATATGCGCGGGATAGGAACAGCAGTCCGGCGAGAACCGCCGGACTGGAAGGATATTAGAGAGGTTACTCTAGGCGTAAAGCTACAAACAGTGAGCGGCCATCGCGGTATAAGCGTAGCGGAATAGCACGGTCACTGGGCAGTTCTTCAACGATGCGCAGCAGCTCATCAGCGGAGGACACACTGCGATGATCGATACTCACCAGCACATCGCCCGGGCGTAGGCCAGCCTGAGCCGCCACGCTATTGGCTTCAATCTGACGAACCTCAACACCGCCGCTAATATTTAAACGCTCGCGGGTCTCTTCATCAATTTCTGCTACCGAAACTCCCAAACGCGCCTGATCATTACTGCCAGACGGCCGCTGAGCTGCTTCGGAATCCGGCCAGTTGCCAAGCTCAACCGTTTCAGTTATCTGCTCGCCGTCGCGCATAAGCGTAAGCTCTATTTCACGCCCTGGTGCTACACGGCCAATTAAGCGTGGCAAGGTGCTTGAACGATCAACTTCTTCCCCGTTGACTTCTATCACTACATCGCCGGCTTGAAGGCCACTTTGGGCCGCAGGGCCTTCGGGGTCGAGGTCGGCAATCAGCGCGCCGATCGCTTCATCCATGCCAAAAGATTCGGCTAAGTCTCGGGAAACTGGCTGAATCATCACACCCAGCCAGCCACGGCTGACCTGACCATCTTCACGCAGTTGGTCGGCCACATCCATGGCAACGTTGATGGGGATAGCAAAAGAGAGCCCCATGAAACCGCCGCTGCGGGTAAAGATTTGCGAGTTTATCCCCACTACTTCGCCCTGAAGGTTAAACAGTGGACCGCCCGAGTTACCTGGGTTAATCGCCACATCAGTTTGAATAAAGGGAACGTACGCGTCACGTGGCAGCGTACGATTAATCGCGCTCACAATACCGGCAGTTACTGAGTAGTCGAAGCCAAACGGTGAGCCGATGGCGGCAACCCATTCACCAACTCTAAGCTCGTCTGAATCACCCAAATTCAGCACAGGAAGATTGTTAGCATCGATTTTGAGCAGCGCGACATCCGTTTGGGTGTCGCTGCCAATAAGTTCGGCTGTCAGCTCACGACGGTCGTTCAAGCGTACCAATATCTCATCGGCATCCTGCACCACATGCGCGTTCGTTAGCACATAGCCATCTGCACTAATCACAAAGCCCGACCCTAGAGATTGGCGCTCTTGGCTTCTGCCCTGGCCACCCCCACCAGGCGGCATGGGAAAGCTGTCACCAAAGAAGTGCCGAAATATCTCGGGAAGCTCTTGTCCACCAAACCCATGCCCGGCAGGCCCGCCGCGCTGGATGGTTCGGCTAGTGGAAATATTCACAACACCAGGAGCTGCATCTTCAACCAGCTCAGTGAAGTCTGGAAGGCTTTGCGCATGGGCAGTTTGGCCCATCATAAGTAGCGCAACTAAGCATAGCCACAGGGTAGAGGAAAGAACCAAGCGCTTCATGCAACAGCTCCTAGTCAAGCAAACACCATACGAAGGGGAAGCAACTCACTGTGAGTTACAAGGACAATTAACTGACCAATCGAGGGCGAAAGCGTTCCGTACGCCCGTTCAAGCCATATTTAAGGGCAACAGTACCACTGATCAATGCCCCAAAAAAAATAGCGGCGCTCTGCCACTCTGAGGCTCCCGCCCAGGCGGCTGAGCCTGAAAGTATCAATGCAACCAATAACGGCAAGGTGTAAACCAGCAGCGCTACTGCAGTAAGGTCGGTTTTAGGTACGCTAAACGTAACGGAAGCACCTAGGGGATAGCGCTGCTCATACTGTTCGGGAGGGCAGCTAGGCTTAAGTACAAGCTGCTGCTGTTGACGGCGAGCCATCAGCCCCATTCCACAGCCACCCCCTTTGGCACACTGCTCGCAGTTTGCCAATACTGAAACATCAACGGTAATGCCTTGGCGCGGCACATACCCCACCACCGTGCCAGTGCGCAGCACGTCAGAGCAGCAAGAGTCAGTCATAGGTAATTACCAGGGCGCTCATTCAAACTCTACGGATTGTACAATTCGAAGCAGCAGTGCTGGCGGCAGCTCGCCAATACCTATCAACTGCCAGCGCTGCTCGCCTATTGTGGCAAACTCAACAGCCACAGTGGACACGCCAAGGGTATGAATACCCGGCTCAAGCGCTGTTTGCGTTACGGGGAGTGCAAATACACTTAAAGAAGCTAAGCCATCACTAAAAAAACGATGTTCAGCTTCACTGGCACTTCCCTCAACAGGCTGTGCCACAAACCCTTCAGGCAACCACGCGACCTGCCAGCCTGGATCAGGCATTGTGTAGGCATTGTCACCACTAATCGAACCGCTGTAGGGTTCAGGGGATTGGAGTTGGGTCATTTGAAAGGTTTCAAGCACTCTGCCCTGAGAGTCACTTAATACGGACTTTAATAACAGCCCTGTCTCTTGATCAACCCACCAACCATGATGATAACGCTCGTCATCGTGGGGCAAAAAATTTAGTTGAACAGCTGAGCGCCCAGCCACCCTGGCGTCGTTTTCAAGCGTAATAGCGTAGTTATCTGCAATATGTGTGGCCCAGGCTTCAGGCGTGGAGGGTGAAGCACTCTCACTGGCATCAAACCATGCCAGCCGTCCAACATGGGAGCGGCGCTCAACGCTGACCGAGGGGCCATCAAGGTGTTGAACCACTTGCTGACGAACCCCTTCATGAATCCGGTGGGATAGCGCTAACGTACGCACTCCCAGCGTATCAATAGAGACGGCTCTTGCTTGAAACAAGTAACAGTGGCTTGCGTACCTACTGTACACAAGCCACTGCTCAACACTTTCAGGAGTGCTTTGAGAGACTATTGAAGAACAAACGCTAGAAGCAGCTGAAACATCATGATTGCTTGCTTCTGCTGGGACTAAAAAAAAGTTTGCACTTAACACACATAGGCTAAGCGCAAACACTTTTTTCACAGAGATACCTTTTCTGGCAACAGCAGATGTCGGCATATCCCTATTAGCTATCCCCTTACCTACGTTACTCATATCCGTTTCACATCTCGGCTTAGCGGTTAGCGCTGGCCAAGGGGCTCTGTAACAGATGAGGAGCGCATCAAAGGCATCCAACTATCTGCATTGCCGCTAGCGGCGCCTTGAGCATGCTGCTCTAAGTACGACTGAAGCAAACGAATTTGATCAATATCAATCGACGTGCCCTGCTGCGACATCACACTTTGTGGCGCGGAAGGTGCAGAGAAGCCAGCCTCGCTGACATTCATTAACCCACTGCTCCCACCCTGGCCATTAATACGAAACGGCGTAGGCTCAAACATCGGCATATCGGATGGAGACATATCGGATGGAGACATAGTAGCGGGCTGCATGGATGCTAGGCTGACCGGCTGTACTTGTGCGCCCACGGAAGGTGTCGCTGCTAAGTCGCCAGTGCCTTGCCCAGAAGTACTGCCATTACTGCCAAAGAACTGTACGCCTGTAATTACCATTAACGATACAGCTGCGGCAACACCAGCACCACGTGCAAATGAAACGCCGCTAGCCTTAGCTGGCGTGGCTTTCTGCTCATCGTCTAGCAATGGCGCTGGCTCGTCACGCAATCGCGCCATGATACCTGCGGAGAGATCAACACTCACGTCCACGTCGCGCTCACGCTGCATCATGCTGCGCGCTAAATGGTAACGTCGCCATGTCTCTGCCGCATCACTGTCATTAGGTAGCGACTTCAACACTCGGCGTAGCTCAAGCTCATCACTTTCGCTATCCATTAACGCCGAAAGCGATTCCCGTGTGTTTTGACTCATACTTCACACCCTCACACTGTGTTAGAAGGAGCACCGCAGTCATTCTGTAAGAAATACAGATCACCCCGGTCACTCCACAGGCCAAGACCCTACTGCAAAACTGTTTGCAAAATCTTAGTCCAAAGACCCCATTTCAAATATCTTGTTCAGGGCTATGACGCTTCTCTTGCCAGACAGTTCACAAAAAAAGAAAAAACGTAAGATAATGTGACAGCCAGGTAATATCGCCATTTATCAATGGCTGGGCAGTAGCACTCTTGATCAAAAGCAATGCCCTGCCAAAGCAATTACGCTTCTACCCTTACTCGTCGCGACTGTTACGGGCAGTGGTGACCAGCGGACGAATATGCTCATCAACCGCTTCACGCGCGCGAAAAATACGCGAACGCACAGTACCTACCGGGCACTGCATTATCTGGGCAATGTCCTCGTAGGCAAGGCCGTCTAACTCTCGTAGCGTAATAGCAGTGCGCAAATCTTCCGGCAGCTTCTCAATGGCTTCATACACAGCTGCCTCAAGCTGGTCCCGCGCGATGGCCGCCTCAGGAGATTCGGCATCCGCCAAGCGGCCGCTTTGATCGACAATTTCGGCATCGACAATATCTAAGTCGCTACCCGGCGGCCGCCGCCCGCGGGAGACCAGGTGATTTTTCGCAGTATTTATCGCTATCCGGTACATCCACGTATAAAACGCACTTTCTGCACGAAACTTGCCCAGCGCCCGATACGCTTTAATAAACGCTTCTTGAGCGACGTCCTGCACCTCTGAGTGATCGTGCACATAACGTCCAATCAAACCAATAATCTTGTGCTGGTATTTTTTCACCAGTAGATCAAAAGCGCGGGTATCGCCTTTTTGGGCACGCTCAACAAGCTGTTGGTCTGTTTCACGAGTGCCCATTCACACGCTCCTCCTGCTTGTACGACATACATCGAACCTGGGGTGTTTTTCGCCCTTTAACGTGGGCATTCACAGCAAGCAGCATAGCGTCCCTTGGGCATTGTTTAATAATAATGATGACATCAGATGGCAACGTTGCGCCCTCTGCTCTTTATGCGATTAATATTCAATGGTGCTTAGTGTTGCGCGTTCTGTTCAGCGCATCAAGCGCTTAGCTCTGTTAACGGAAACCTTGCGTTATTCATCTGGCATTGAAAACGTTAGCTCCTACTCACCAAACGCTGAGGCTGACACCTTCCGGCGCATTCAAGTTCCGCAACAATTGATTTTTACTCCCCTGACACGCCATAGTAGAGGCCACTTTAAGCCCACCGCGCACACAGGTAGCACGATGTCTGATCAGCAGGTTAGTAACCTCAACGTTCTCGCCCAGGATGTTCTCACTACACCCGAAGCACTTAAAGATGCCATTCCACTGACCGAAGCTGCCGAGCGCTCGGTAATTGAAGGGCGTAACACCATCCAGAATATTCTCGATGGCAAAGACCCCCGTTTACTCGTAGTGGTGGGGCCATGCTCTATTCACGATGTCGACGCTGCGCTGGACTACGCGCGCCGCTTGCGCAAGCTGGCAGACCAAGTAAACGATAGCCTGTATATTGTTATGCGCGTTTATTTTGAAAAGCCTCGCACCACCGTTGGTTGGAAAGGCTTAATCAATGACCCGCATCTAAACGACTCATTTGAAATTGATGAAGGCTTACATATTGCTCGCAAGCTGCTGGTGGATTTAGCCGAAATGGGCTTACCATTAGCGACTGAAGCGCTCGACCCCATTTCGCCCCAGTACCTGCAAGACTGCATCAGCTGGTCAGCCGTCGGCGCGCGCACCACTGAGTCGCAAACCCACCGTGAAATGGCCTCTGGCCTCTCCTGCCCCGTAGGTTTCAAAAATGGCACCGACGGCAGCCTGGACGTTGCAATTAATGCATTAGAGTCCGTCGCTCACCCACACAATTTCCTGGGTATTAACCAGTCGGGCCAAGTAGCTATTATCCGCACCCGCGGCAACGCCTACGGCCATGTCGTGCTGCGTGGCGGCAACGGCAAGCCTAACTACGATAGCGTTAGCGTCGCACTGGCCGAAAAAGAGCTTAAAAAGGCTAACCTTTCCGCCAACATCATGATCGACTGCTCCCACGCGAACTCTAACAAAGACGCCGCCCTGCAGCCGCTAGTGCTGGAAAACGTGACCAACCAGATTCTAGAAGGCAACACCTCTATTATCGGCCTGATGGTTGAATCCAATATTGGCTGGGGCAATCAAAAAGTGCCTGCAGACTTAAGCGACCTGCAGTACGGTGTCTCTATCACCGACGCCTGCATCGACTGGGATACAACGGTTGAAACCTTTACTCGCATGAACGAGAAGCTGGCGCCAGCGCTTGCTAAGCGCATCGCGTAACCACTCTTTTAATTACATTCAAAAACAGTTTCAAAAACAGTAACGCCCCGCTGCGGTCTGCCCAGCGGGGCTTTTTTTACATGATTTCTCGTTTGAACGGTGGCAAGGCATCTAAAAGCGCTTGACCGTAGCGGCGGGTAATCACCCGCCGATCCAGCAGCGTGATAGTGCCGCGATCACTCTCTTTTCGAATCAGCCGCCCGCAGGCTTGTACCAACTTGATAGACGCATCCGGCACGCTGATGCGCATAAACGGGTTACCGCCCTGGCTCTCGATCCACTCTGCCAATGTCGCGCCTACCGGGTCATCGGGCACCGCAAACGGCAGCCGCGTAATCACCACGTGGGTAAGGTAGTCGCCGGGTAGGTCAATACCTTCCGCGAAACTTGCCAAGCCAAAGATAATACTGCCTTTACTTCTGTCCACGGCATCGCGATGGCGCTCAATCAGCTCGCGCTTGGGTAGTGCGTCCTGGGCCAGCACACGCGTTTTGGTTTCAACCGACAGGGCTTTTTCTACCGCGCGAAGCTGCGCCCGTGAAGAGAACAGCACCAATACGGCTTCTTTGTCGCCTAGCTGCTCCACAAAACGCACAATCGCACTCTCATGGGCGTCACGATCGCTTGGGTCGGTGGCCTCTTTGGGGACGCGAAGAATCGCATTGGCATAATCAAACGGGCTAGGCAACGCTTGATAACGGTAGCGGTTAGCTAACCCAGCACGCTCCTGAATACGCTCAAAACGCCCCAGCGCGGTGAGGGTTGCTGATGTCACTACCGCACCATGGCACCGCCCCCATAAGTGCTTCGCCAAGGTATGGGCCGCTGAAACAGGGCTTGCCGAGAACTCCACCTCCGGCTCACCCGCCACCCGGCTTAGGGAAAGCCAGCGGGCACTGGGCGGCGCATTAGTAGCGTCCTGCTCGCTAAACGCTTGCCAAAGCGCATGGGCCTCTAGCGCACGGCCGTGAAGCAGCGCTACCAGCGGCAACCACGTCTCAGCCTGCTCCCGATCCAAGTCCGTTTGCTTGTCCGGGTCGAGACTTTCCCTAAGAATATCGCTGATGCTTTCTAAACAGCGCGATAGCGTTGCAAACATAACAAGCAACTGCTGCGCCTGCTCGCGTAACGCATCGGGAATCTGGCCTTTTTCAAAGCGGAACTGATGAAGGGTCTCTTCATCACCTAGCCCATTGGGCCGCCCTGCCAGCTGATGCCCCACGCTGAACACATCACCCAGCGCAGGCTCTAAGCCATGCATTAATTCTGGCAAGCTAGCCAGTAAGCGCGCCACCGTTGGCTGCACTGCCAACCCCTGGTGAAGATCCGTCAAACTGCTTTTAAGGGTTTTTAACCAGCGCAAACAACCATGCACCGCAAAGCGGTGGGCAAAATGAGACAGCGCTTTATCGGGCAGGTGGTGCCCTTCGTCAAACACAAAAATACAGTTTGCGGGGTCAGGCAAAATAGCACCACCACCGAGCGCCAAGTCGGCCAGCACTAGATCATGGTTAGCAACGATAACATCGGCATCTTCAAGCTCACGCCGGGAGCGAAAGAACGCACAAGCGCCAAAATGCCCACAGCGCCTGCCGGTACATTGCCGATGATCTACCGTTAAGCGCCGCCAGTGGGCATCATCGATGGATTGCGGCCAGTTATCGCGATCCCCTTCCCAGTCCCCTTTACCGTAGGACTCCGCCATGTCGCTCGCTATCACGGTAAAGTCGCTGCTTTCCGCCTGAAGCGACTGCTCAAATAACGAGAGAGTGGGGTTGGGTTCACTGCCTTCCAGGGCTTGATCAAGGCGCGCCACACACACATAACGCCCACGCCCTTTGGCAAGGGCGTAGCGAAATGCAATACCACTGTGGCTAGCAAGGGAGGGCAGGTCCTGGTTCAGCACTTGCTCTTGCAGCGCCACCGTTGCCGTAGAGACGATCAGGCGTTTGCCCTGGGCCTTGGCAATCGGCAGCGCAGCAATTAAATAGGCGAGGGTTTTCCCGGTTCCGGTACCCGCTTCCAACACACAGACGTGGCTGTCGCTGGTGCGCTTACCTTCGCTATCTTGCTCAATCCCCCCGAGCGTGCGGGCAATTTCTGCGATCATTAACCGCTGCCCGTAGCGTGGTGTCAGCTCTAGCTTTTCCACCACGCTACGATAGGCTTGCTGAATATCGCTTTTTAAGCCGTTGTCCAGCATGCGTGTTACAGCATGCCTTCCGGCGGGTGCTCGCAGGGAAGCTTGCCATTGATATAGCGTTCGATCTCAGGCAAGGAGAACGCATCCTCTTCACCTACAAAGCTAATCGAAACGCCTTTTGCCCCGGCACGGCCAGTACGGCCAATACGATGAACGTAGTCTTCCGGGTCTTCCGGCAAGGTGTAGTTGATCACGTGGCTGACGTCTTCAATATGAATTCCGCGTCCGGCTACGTCAGTGGCCACCAGCACTTGAATCTCCCCCTCGCGGAAGCTTTCAAGGGTTTTGATTCGCTGATTTTGTGGCACATCCCCCGACAGCATGGCAACGCTAACGCCCGCTTTCTTGAGCAGACTATCCAGCTTACGCACGAGATCACGGCGGTTACCAAACACCATGACCCGCTCGAAGCTCTCTTGCTCAAGCAAATTCACCAGCAGGCGCTCTTTGTCATCGTCAGACACCAGGTAGACGCGCTGGTCGATATCCGCTTGGTTCTCAACGGTCACTTCAATTTCTACGTGGGCAGGATCGAGCGTCCACTGACTAGCCAGGCTGAGAATATCGTCGGTGAAGGTCGCCGAGAAGAGGAAGGTTTGGCGCTCCTCTTTCTTAGGCGTATAGCGAATAATCCGCTTCACATCGGGAATAAAGCCCATGGAAAGCATGCGATCCGCTTCATCCAACACCAACACTTCCACTTCTGAAAGGTCGATATCGCGTTTCTGATGGAAGTCCAGCAGGCGGCCAGGCGTGGCGACCAAAATATCAATCTTACTGCCCAGGCTTTCACGCTGCTTTTGGTAATCCATACCGCCCACAACGCTGGCGACATTTAGCTGGGTAAACCGAGCTAGGGCTTTGGCATCTTTTTCGATCTGCAGTGCCAGCTCACGGGTAGGCGCAATAATCAGCGCGCGGGGCGCACCTGACTTCTGCCCGTCCGGGGTTGGCTCTTCCAAAAAGTAGGCCATTACTGAAATTAAAAACGCAGCAGTCTTACCCGTTCCGGTTTGCGCCTTGCCAACAATATCGCCGCCTAGCAGCGTTTGACGAAGGGCTTCCGCTTGAATGGGCGTGCAGTATTCAAACCCTTGAGCATGAATAGCGCGCATTAACGGCAGCGGCAGATCAAAGTCATGAAAGCGCCACTTGCCGGCCACGGCGGGCACCTGAAACTGACGAAGATCCCAGTTCGACTGACGACGACGCGGTTTCCGACGGCGACGTTTAGGCTTGCGGTTCTGGGCCGATGCTGTGGTCTGTTCCGACTCGCTCATAGGCTGTGTATCTGTCCATTGCTGTGGATGTTAGGCATCACGAAGTGCGCATTGTACCAGGGGTTGGCGATAAGAGCGCGCTCTGCTGTCGAAGGAGTGCGCTAGCCTGTTAGAATGTCGCATAAATTAACCCAAGGAGCGCGACATGACGCGTAAGAAAAAAACCCGTTCGTTAGCGGATAAAGTCACTATCCGTACTGGGCGTCGTAAAGATTATAAAAAATGGCGCCACGAGAACCCAGACCAAGTTACCTCCTCACGCCGTTTTGTAGCAAAAAAACAGCAGCAGCGTAAGCTTCAGGCGGTTCGTAAACTGGCCCGCCAGCAAGAGGGACAGACCATTTCGATTCACCCGGACAAAGAGGCGGAAAACCCTTCCGGAGAGAACTCTTAATGCGTTTGGTCTCGTTCAACATCAATGGTATCCGGGCGCGCTTGCATCAGCTTCAAGCGCTGATTGATACTCAGCAGCCTGATGTTATTGGCCTGCAGGAAACCAAAGTGCAGGACAGAGAGTTCCCTCTGGCCGACGTAGAAGCCATGGGGTATCACGTGTTCTATTACGGGCAGAAAGGCCATTACGGGGTTGCCTTACTGTGCCGCCAAAAGCCCGAAGCGGTTTTTTATGGCTTTCCCGATGACGAAGAGGATGCCCAGCGGCGCATGATTGGCGTACAGCTGCTTGCCGACGATGGCCAGCCGGTGATCGTATGGAACGGCTATTTCCCCCAGGGCGAAAATGTTGCTCACCCTACCAAGTTCCCCCATAAAGAGCGCTTTTATCAGCAGTTGGCCCGATTGCTTAACAAGCAATACCGCCCTGACGAGCGCCTTGCCATCATGGGTGATTTTAACATTTCCCCTGAAGATCAAGACATAGGCATTGGCGAAGCCAGTCGCAAACGCTGGTTGCGTGAAGGCAAAGCCAGCTTTCAGCCCATAGAGCGCGAATGGCTGGAGGGCATTAAAGCCTGGGGGTTAAGCGATAGCTACCGGCTTTGCTACCCAGAGGATGATGCCTGGTTTAGCTGGTTTGACTACCGCTCAAAAGGCTTTGATCGCGAGCCAAAACGCGGCCTGCGAATTGACTATATTTTGGTGACACAACCGCTTGCGGAGTGCGTCACCAGCGCCGGTATCGATTATCAGCTGCGCGGCATGGAGCGCCCTTCTGACCACGCACCGATCTGGAGCGATTTTTCATTAACGCTTGCGCATCAAGACTGACAAACATTTGATCGCCAACTGTCCTTTTAAAGCCACCTATCCTTCTAAAGCCACCTATCCTTCTAAAGCCACCTGCCCTTCCAAAGAGAGACAGGTGGTCGTTAACGCTTTCCAGGCTATTTAAGGCTATCTAAGAGTGACCAGCCAGGACTCCACCTCTGCATCACCAAGTGCCAACGCCTGCGTAAAGGCATGTTTAGCCAGCGCTTCGTCGCCCCAGCTGTAAGCCAGTTGACCAACCTGTCGCCAGTTTCGCGCTTGTTGAGTGTATTCCGCTAAGTTTTCCCATGCCGCTAGGGCGTTTTGAACATGCTTCGCCTGATACCACGCGGTGGCCAGCAGCCTCAGTGTTTGCTCATCCTGAGGCAGCATTTCATTCTGCAACGCTTCAGTAAGATGTTCCGCCGCCCGCGCAGGCGTGCCCCCCGCCAAATGGAGCTGGATTAACAGCAGTCGCTCTTCTGGTTGGGTGAACTTGCCTAGCTGCCACGCCATCTCCCATACGCCAGCAGCAACCCCTGGTTGGCCTGCCTGCTGCGCAAGCCCAGCCGCCTGTCGCCACGCCTCAGGGGCACTTTGGCTATCAAGACCCTGCAGCAGCCACGCTAGCGCTGCGTCGTTTTGCCCGGCATTGCGCAGCACGGCAAGCACCAATGACTGCCGCGCTTCATTTAAGCTATCGCGCTGTTCAAGCAGGGGTGCCAAGTGCTCGGCTGCGCGCTCCCAGCGCTCCTCTTGGGCTAATAGATACACCAACTGCCAGCTCACCTGTTCATCCACATGGCTATCCAACCACTGCTCATATAGCACAATGGCCTCTTCACGCTGCCCAGCAGCCCGCCGAAGCCCAGCCTCTTCGCGTAACCACCTAGCCCGCTGGCTTACGGGCACACCACTACGCTCACGTGCATTAGCCAACTGCTGTGCGGCCTCCTCTTGCCGTCCCTGGCGAGCCATAGCGCCAGCAGCAAGCTGAGAGTAGAGTGCACTCGCCCACTGATCAGAGCGATTACCACTTTGCAATCGTGCAGCCTGCCCAGTGGCCCGAGTGATAAGGCGTTCTAATGCCTCCTGAGAGCCATCTCCACTCTCACTAGCGTCAGCAAGCTGCTGCTGCTGCAGGACATTAAGGTCTTGAATAATGTCTCCCGGCAACGGCTCACTTGCGTGAACAAAAGAAGCCCAGAGACTAAACAGTATTACTCCAGCCAAACGCTGCATATAACTACCTCAGCTGAAATTCAATACGCTGCGTGGCACGCCGCAGCTGCTGGCTTGGCTCGAACTGCCAGCGAGCAATCGCCTCACGCGCGGCGTCTTCAAACACGCGCCGAGGTTGCGCATTGGTAACTTGGATTGTGCTGTTATCGACGCTGCCATCGCGACGAATAACAAACGCCACCTCGACAAACCCCTCCATCCCCCGACGCTGCGCGCGGGGAGGATACGTAGGATTAACGCGGCTTGTAGGCGCCACCTGACCCACGCTAACCGGCTCATTAGAGGGCGCTGGCTCTGCCTGGGGCGCCGCTTCGCGCTGCGCCGTGGAGGGGGTGGGCGACGGGAGTGCAGGCGACGGCTCAGGCTGTGCTTGTGGCGCAGGCTCTGACTGCGGTGCTGGTGTTGGCGGCGTAGGCGTAGGCGCTGGAGTAACTTCAGTAAGCTCAGGCAATTCGCTATCGAGCTCTAGCGGCTCCACAGGCTCCTCGGGCAGTTCAATCTCCGGCATCGAGATAGCGCTTTCCGCCATCGGGGGAGGCTCGGGCATCGCCATAGGAGGCGGCGCGGCAGCAGACGCTGAATCTGCAGGCGGTGGCGGCGGTGTCTCTTGTTCTGGGGCGACCTCCGGCGCTTCCACCATATTCATGGCTAACGTCATTTCCGGCGTTTCAAGCGCACGCTCTGGCGGCGTTACCAATAATGCCAATAGCCAAAACAGCCCAACAGCCAATGCCACGCCGCCGGACAACGAAAGCGCATGACGAATCATGGGGCGCTCCGGCTCGCGGCTACGGCCACTTGGTCAACACCGGCCTGTTTTAAACGGTCCATCACTTCAATTAGCAACCCGGTCGTGGACTCACGGTCGGCCTGAATAACCACCGACCCATCTTCCGTCAACATGGCAGCCACTTCTTGGCCAATCCGGTGGATATCGACCGGCTTCCCATCCACCCACACCGCGCCTTCTGGCGTTACCGCCACCAGCACCTGCGCGTCCGGCCGAGGGCTTGCCGCGCTAGATTCAGGGCGATTAATGTCGATACCGCTCTCTTTAATAAAGCTCGTTGTCACAATAAAAAAGATCAACATGATGAACACCACATCCAGCATCGGCGTTAAGTTGACCTCATTGCTATCGGCCGTGGCATCTACAGAACGGCGTCTACGCATCACTCTCCTCCACGGCACGCGCCAAGCGGTCGTGCAGGCGCTGATCTTCACGACGAATCACGTGCTCTAAACGGCTAATAAACAGCAGCCCCACCACCGCAATCGCCATACCCGTCAAGGTGGGCAGCGTGGCACGCGCCACGCCGTCTGCCATGGCGCGAGCCTGGTGGGTATCACTCAGCGAAAGGCTATCAAACACTGCAATCATGCCAGTGACCGTACCCAGCAGCCCCAAAAGCGGGCAAAGCGCTACTAACAACTTTAACCAGGGCAGCGGGCGGCGTAATTTGGCAACCAAAGCAGTTGCCCATACGTGGCGCAGCGTGCGGGCGCTCCAGCTACGATGATCACTACGTTCTGCCCAGCGGCGAATTAGCCTGCGGCGCGCGACACGCCAAGTGATGCGGTAATACCACCAGCGCTCTATCGCCATACCAAACACCAGCACAGCTACGAAGGCGAGCACAACCAACACCGCGCCACCGGCATCGACTAGCCGCTCTACCGGCTCAAGCCAAAGGGGTAGCGTAAACATCTTAGCTCACCACCGGGGCATGAGGCGCTGCCTGGGCTTCAAGGTGATCTGCCAGCGTTGCGCTCGCTTCGCCTTCAATCACTTGCGTTAGATAACGGCTGCGGCTAGCCAGCGCCGTTTGCGCAAACAGCAGCGGCACGGCGGTTACTAACCCTAATACGGTGGTTACCAACGCCTGACTGATACCGCCCGCCATGAGCTGTGGGTCGCCGGTGCCAAAAACGGTAATGGCTTGAAAAGTGACGATCATGCCGGTCACGGTGCCCAGTAGCCCTAACAGGGGCGCAATCGCTGCCAGCAGCTTGACGATTGGCTGACCCCGCTCAATACGCGGAAGTTCTGCCAGCACCGCTTCATCCAGCCGCGCTTCCAACGCTTCTGGCGTTTGGTGCTTATCCATATCTTGAAAGCGCTGCAGCACGCGACCCAGCGGATTATCCCCACTTAGCTGGCTTAACGATTTACGCTGCCGAGCAACCCGAGCACTCGCGACCAGCAGATAGCTATACTGGGTCAGCGCCACCAACAAACCAAACACCCCCAGCACAACGACGACGTAACCCACATAGCCACCCTGCTGGAAACGCTCCATAAGGCTAGGCTGCTGAGCAAGGGCGCGCAGCACAGCCCCTTGCGTTGGGTCGATAGCAAATTCACGGCTTTCGCCTTGGTGGTAAGCCGCCAACACAGCGCTCATTTCACGAGGAGTACGGGGAATTTCAGCAAGCTCATTGTCGCTTCCCCCTTTTCGCAGCAGCGCCGTCTCGGTAAAAGCAGCAAAGTCGCCCAAACGCACCACGTCCCGGTTCTCAATGACACCACTCGTATCTGCCACAGGAAGTGAGAGCCTTTCCGCGCGGCCTGTTTGTGCGGTGAGTGTTGCCAGGCTATCCACTACCGCCTCAAGGTGCTGACGTTCAAGCACGTCTACCTCATTTAAACGCGGCGGCAGCGCGGCATCGCCAAGGGTAAGCCAGCTTTCATCGCCCAACGCATTGCGCACCTCACTGCTATGCTGGCTTAAGCGGGCTAACAGCGTGGTGAGCGCCTCACCCTGCTCCGCTTGACGCTCAGAAAGATCGCTTGCCTGCTGCGCCTGCTCGCTTTGCTGGGCTTGCAATGCATCACGCTGCTCTTCAGCAACCTGATGCGCCGAGCGCGCTTCTTCCAATGCCGCCTCAAGTGCTTGCTGGTCGTCAAGAAACGATCGCAGCCGCTCTTGGTCGCGAGCTTCCGCCGCTTGGCGCGCTTCTTGCAGTGAGCTTATGGTCGACGACTCAGGGTTGGTGCTTTGCTGGGCCAACGCGGTGCCAGCAAACAAGCTGAGCAATAACGTCAGCAGTATGGCAAACGTCTTCAACGAAGGTTGAGGTAACCCACTCATTGCTGACCTCCCTGTTGCTCATCGGCGGTAATGGAAAGCGGTAAACGCAGTAGATCGGGGGTGCGCTGATCATCAGCAATTCGTAATCCATTGCGCACTTCCCGTCGGGCGCTTTCATTTAGCGCTTGCCATGCACCACTATCAACGTCCCACACACCGCCTTCGCGGCCATCCGGTGTAAGGTAGTAAAAGCCGACTCGACCAACGCGCAAGTACTCCACTTCACGGGGAGGCATATCCGCAAGCTCTAGCCGACCCCGCCACGTATCAATAGTGCGCCCGTACTCAAGCTCTACTCGCCATGCTTCGAGCAGGTCGGTAATTCGCTCAACGCTTTCTGCGCCGGAATCAGCCTGCGCTGTTTGCACCCTTGCTAGCCGCTCGTCGCGCAAAAAAGGCATGTCCGTTTCAATCCAACGGATTAACTGCTGGGTCATATCTTGTTCAATTATCGACAGCGCCGCTTGAGTGTCGCTCAGCGTATCCAGTGCCCTACTCAAGCGCTGCTGGCGCTCAGCTTCACTGGCCAAACGACCACTAAGGGCTGCGTTCGCAGCATCCATTTGGCGGGTTTCACGCTCTAGACGGCGAAGCTCTTCCAGGGCCGCGCGGGTCTCTTCATCGGCGGCATCGATTTGCTGCTGGATAGCCGACTGGGCTTGCTGGGCCTCAACACTCTGGGAGGCCTGCCCCACTGTTTCATCGCTTGCCAGCAGCGAAGCACTGACCAATACGCCGGCAAGCAAGCACCCACCCAGGGCAAAAAAAGGCCTTTTCAGCACGTTACGTCTCCGTTACTGATTGACACGCTGCCATTCACGGCGCGCTAGAAACTTATTGAATATAAGAACGATTTGCGTTTCGCTTAAGCAGTGCATAGCCTAACACTAATGGAATAAATGACAATATTTATCATTAGCATTTAATAGGGCCATACTTTTATCGAGGCATAAAAAAGGACGCCTGCCGACGTCCTCAAGAGTTACTAGTAAGAATAATTAGCGCTAAACAGTCACTACATAGTTTTGAGTTAGGGGAGCTAGAGGCAGCTCTAGCGCGGCCTCGTGAGTCACCCAGACCGCCTCAGCAATCTCTGCTCCAGCATGAATGGGCTCATCAATCACGACACCAAACAGATGCGCCTCAACGATCGTATCAGGCTCATTAGCAGCCACCGCTCGCCGCAGCCCAAGAGGACGGATCTGCTCCATGTCGACACACAGGCCAATCTCCTCTTTCAATTCTCGGCATAAGGCCAGCAGAGCCGTTTCACCTGGTTCAATTTCCCACCTGGCTGCATAAAGAAACGCGTGTTCCGCTTACGCACCAAGAGCAGCCGCCCCGCTGGATCACTTACCACCGCAGCCGCTACTTTCAGAACACTTAACGCGCTACTGGCCTCGCTCGGCAACGCCTCTCTCCCCTCTATAGAAGCCCATCATGCCTATAGTGCTCGCACACCCAGGACACTCGGCACGCTATTTAGCTATAAACCTAAATCGAACTTAAAACGCCCAGTCGTCGTCTTCGGTGGCGACGGCTTTGCCAATCACGTAGGAAGAGCCGGAGCCGGAGAAGAAGTCGTGGTTCTCATCGGCGTTGGGGGAAAGCGCTGCCATGATAGTCGGGTCGACGTCGGTAACGCTGCTGGGGAACAGTGGCTCAAAGCCAAGGTTCATCAGCGCTTTGTTGGCGTTATAGTAAAGGAACTTCTTCACGTCTTCCGTCAGGCCTACTTCGTCGTACAGCGATTCGGTGTAACGTACTTCGTTGTCGTAAAGCTCTAACAGCAGCTCGTAGGCGTAGTCTTTAACTTCCTGCTGGCGCTCAGGTGTTGCTTCTGCAATAGCCTGCTGGAACTTGTAGCCAATGTAATAGCCATGTACCGCTTCATCACGAATGATCAAGCGAATCAGGTCTGCCGTGTTGGTCAGCTTAGCGTGGCTCGACCAGTACATGGGCAGGTAGAAGCCTGAGTAGAACAGGAACGACTCAAGGAAGACGCTGGCCACTTTACGCATCAACGGGTCATCTGAGCGGTAACGCTTAAGAATCAGCTCAGACTTTAGCTGTAGCGTGGGATTCTCTTCGCTCCAACGGAAGGCATCATCCACATCCCGGGTGGTGCAAAGCGTGGAGAAAATCGAGCTATAGGAACGCGCGTGAACCGACTCCATGAATGCGATATTGGTGTAGACCGCCTCTTCATGGGGAGTGCGAGCGTCTTCCATAAGCACCGGTGCGCCAACGCTGCTCTGAATGGTATCGAGCAGTGTCAGGCCGGTAAATACGCGGATCGTTAGCTGCTTTTCCTGCTGCGTCAGCGTATTCCATGACTGAATGTCATTGGAAAGCGGCACTTTTTCCGGCAACCAAAAATTGCTGGTCAGGCGGTTCCACACTTCCAGGTCTTTATCGTCTTGCAGACGGTTCCAGTTGATCGCATTGACCCGGGATAAACGTTGCATAATGGTCATCAGATGGCTCTCTTTAAAAATCGTTACGCACTTATAGCGTGCAGGAGACACAGCCTTCTACTTCGGTGCCTTCAAGCGCACTCTGGCGTAAGCGGATGTAGTAAAGCGTTTTGATCCCTTTACGCCATGCGTAAATTTGCGCCTTATTAATATCACGCGTGGAAGCGGTATCCGGGAAGAACAGCGTTAGCGATAGCCCTTGGTCAACGTGCTGAGAAGCTTCTGCATAGGTGTCGATGATTTTTTCCGGGCCGATTTCATAAGCGTCCTGGAAGTAATCAAAATTCGCCTCGTTCAAGAACGGCGCAGGGTAATAGACACGCCCCAGCTTGCCCTCTTTACGGATCTCAATGCGCGCCGCCACCGGATGAATACTAGAGGTGGAGTTATTGATATAGGAGATAGAGCCGGTTGGCGGCACCGCCTGGAGGTTGCGGTTATATAAACCATGCGCCATCACCGAGACTTTAAGCGCTTGCCACTCCTCTTGGGTGGGTAGTGCAATACCACTTCGCTCGAATAGCCCACGCACTTTTTCAGTACGCGGCAACCACGCTTGATCGGTGTACTTATCAAAGAATGTACCCGAGGCGTAGGTGGAATCTTCAAACCCGGCAAACGCTTCGCTGTGCTCAATCGCCAGCTGATTAGAGGCACGAATGGCATGGAACGCGACGCAGTAGAAGTAGAGATTGGTAAAGTCCAACCCCTCTTCTGAACCGTAGTAAATGTGTTCCCGTGCAAGATAGCCGTGCAGGTTCATCTGCCCAAGGCCAATGGCCCGAGACTTAGCGTTACCTTCGGCGATGGACGGCACGCTGCGCAGGTTGCTCATCTCGGAAACGGCGGTGAGGCCACGAATAGCAATCTCGACGCTGGTGCCGATATCGCCAGAATCCATCACTTTGGCAATGTTCATTGAGCCAAGGTTGCAGGAGATATCCTGACCAATCTGACGATAGCCAAGATCGTCGTCATACTCAGTAGGCGTATTAACCTGGAGAATCTCAGAGCAGAGGTTGCTCATATTGATCCGGCCAGCAATCGGGTTGGCGCGGTTTACCGTATCTTCAAACATAATGTACGGGTAGCCGGATTCAAACTGCAGCTCGGCCAGGGTTTGGAAGAACGCACGGGCATTAATTTTGTGCTTACGAATGCGCGCATCGGCAACCATTTCTTGGTACTTCTCGGTCACGCTGATATCGCCAAACGGCACCCCGTAAACCCGCTCGACATCGTAGGGCGAGAACAGGTACATGTCGTCGTTGCGCTTGGCCAGCTCAAACGTGATATCCGGAATCGTCACACCCAGCGAGAGCGTTTTAATGCGGATTTTCTCATCAGCATTTTCACGCTTGGTATCCAAAAAGCGCAGAATATCCGGGTGGTGAGCGTTCAGATAGACCGCACCGGCACCCTGCCGCGCGCCTAGCTGGTTGGCGTATGAGAAGGCATCTTCCAGCAATTTCATAATCGGGATAATGCCCGAGGACTGGTTCTCGATACGCTTAATGGGGGCGCCAGACTCACGGATGTTCGTCAGCAAGAAGGCAACGCCGCCGCCGCGCTTGGAGAGCTGGAGCGCTGAGTTGATCGAGCGACCAATCGACTCCATGTTGTCTTCAATACGCAGCAGGAAGCAGGAAACCAGCTCGCCGCGCTGTTGCTTACCGCAGTTCAGGAACGTCGGCGTGGCCGGCTGAAAGCGGCCGCTGATCACTTCATCGACCAGCGATTTGGCAAGCGCTTCCTCGCCCCGCGCCAGGCTCAGCGCCACCATGCATACACGATCTTCATAGCGCTCTAGGTAGCGCTTGCCATCGAACGTTTTTAGGGTGTAGCTGGTGTAATACTTAAACGCGCCCAGGAAGCTTGGAAAGCGAAATTTGTAGGCGTAGGCCTGCTCAAACAGTGCTTTAATAAACGCAAAGTCGTACTGAGCCAGCATGTCAGCTTCGTAGTACCCTTCTTCGATCAGGTAGTCGAGCTTCTCTTCCAGAGAGTGGAAGAACACAGTGTTTTGGTTAACGTGCTGCAAAAAATACTGGCGCGCGGCTTCGCGGTCTTTATCCAGCTGTAGCTCGCCGTTGGCACCGTAAAGATTAAGCATGGCATTCAGCGCATGGTAATCCAGCGTTCGCGTCTCACCAGACCCTGCAGCAGGCCGCTTTGCATCAACAACATTTTTTGGGGCTACGTTAGTCGTTTCCAAAACTCTTCTTCTCCTTTGCGGACGTTGACGACATCATCGTCAGTGCCAAGCAGTTCAAATCGATACAGCAGCGGCACTTGGCATTTTTGCGCAATGATGCGCCCAGCCAAACCATACGCATCGCCAAAATTAGTATTTCCAGCAGCAATAACACCGCGAATAAGGTGTCGGTTTTGCTCATCGTTTAAAAAGCGAATCACTTGCGCTGGCACCGCCCCCTTCACCGCTCCGCCTCCGTAGGTAGGCGTAACTAATATGTAGGGCTGTTCTACGCGTAACGCTGCTTCTTCACGATTGAGCGGCAGGCGCTGGGCACTTAAACCAAGCTTTTGTATGAAACGGTGTGTGTTTTCCGACTTGGTGGAGAAATACACCAGCGTACCGGCACGCTCAGCTTCCACATTGGCGGGTTGCATGGCAGCAAATTACGCCAGCGCTTGAATGCGATCAGGGCGGAAACCAGACCAGTGCTCTTCACCCACCACCACCACCGGCAGCTGGCGATAACCTAGCGCTTCAACTTCTTTTTGGGCATCGGCTTCAGCGGTAATATCGATAACAGTATATTCAATACCCTGCTTATCCAGCGCGCGGTAGGTCGCGGTGCACTGAACACAAGCGGGCTTGCTATAAATTTGGATTTCCATGGCTATTTTTCCTTTTCATAGCGGTATTTTTCGGGTAGAGCATATCTAGTGCCCGCCCTCTCTGGAAGAGACACGCATACTATATATAGTTCATGGTAAAATCAATTCAAGCATATATGGTATTTTTTAATCCACAGGTTATTGACAGGCCATACCCAACCTAATACCCAAAAACGAAAAAAGCCGCCCCATCAAGGGGCGGCTTTTCTGAGAGGCGCCACTATTGGCAGCGCCTCCTCTTGCTAGGTCTTACTGGGCATGAGCTTAGGCTTTGGCAGCCTGATAACGACGCTCAACGTCTTCCCAGTTAACCACGTTAAAGAACGCAGAGACGTAGTCTGGGCGCTTGTTTTGATACTTCAGGTAGTAGGCGTGTTCCCACACATCCAGACCCAACAGCGGCGTGTTGCCGTGCATCAGCGGGCTGTCTTGGTTAAGTGTGTTTTCTACGACCAGTTTTTTCTCGGGGGTCATAGAGAGCCATGCCCAGCCACTACCGAAACGGCCAAGGGCTGCTTTCTTAAACTCTTCCTGGAAGGCTTCAAGGCCGCCCAGCTCAGCATCAATAGCTTTCGCTACGTCGCCCTGCGGCTTACCGCCACCGTTGGGTGACATCATTTGCCAGAACATAGAGTGGTTGGCGTGGCCACCACCGTGATTAATCACGGCTTGACGCTTCTCTTCCGGTACACGATCAAGGTCAGCTACCAGCTCTTCGACGGGTACATCTTCCAAGCCCGTGCCTTCAAGCGCAGCATTGAGACTAGTCACGTAAGTGTTATGGTGACGAGAGTGGTGAATCTCCATCGTCATCGCGTCAATGTGCGGCTCAAGCGCGTCGTAGGCGTAAGGTAGTTCTGGAAGTGTATGTGCCATGTTAGCTACTCCTTATGTGGCTTTTTTTTGCATTCAACCAGTTTGCGTCCAACTAGTTAGGTGCGGCCATGCCCCACCCTTTTCAACCGCTAGGGCAATTTTTTTCTTACTAACCCTAGCAGTAAATTAGTTCAGCACCTTTGACCCAGTACTTTAGTCAACTATTATCAGTTTATCGAATCTGTCCGCATTAAAAAAGCCGGCTTCTAAGGAAGCCGGCTTTTATGTACTTGAGATTCAGATGCTTATAACTTGCTTTCAAGCTCGGGCAGAATCTCAAACAGATCACCCACCAGACCATAGTCGGCAACCTGGAAGATCGGCGCTTCTTCGTCTTTATTGATCGCTACAATGACTTTGGAGTCTTTCATGCCTGCCAAGTGCTGAATGGCGCCTGAAATACCCACTGCAATATACAGATCCGGCGCGACGATTTTGCCGGTCTGACCGACCTGCATATCGTTGGGCACAAAGCCTGCATCGACAGCTGCGCGCGAAGCACCGATAGCAGCCCCCAGCTTGTCGGCAATACCATCCAGCAGTTTGAAGTTGTCGCCGTTGCCCATACCGCGGCCGCCAGAAACCACCACCTTGGCACCGCCAAGCTCTGGGCGATCAGACTTCGCCAGCTCTTCTTTTACGAAGCTGGACTGGGCGTTCTCAACCACAAAATCAACCGTCTCAACAGCAGCACTGCCACCAGCGCCCACTGCATCAAAGCCGGTAGTGCGCACGGTAATTACCTTGAGCGCATCGTCACTTTTTACCGTGGCAATAGCGTTACCTGCGTAAATGGGACGTAGGAAGGTATCAGCGCTTTCAACGCCAATTACGTCGGAAAGCTGGCTAACATCTTTTAGCGCAGCTAAACGTGGCAGTACGTTTTTACCGGTAGTGGAGGCGCTAGCCAGCACGTGGGTATAGTCGCCTGCCAGCTCAACCAATAGAGCGCCCATTGGTTCGGCAAGCTGATGAGCGTATACCGCGTTGTCCGCCAGACGAACCTTGCTTACACCGTCAAGCTTAGCGGCCGCTTCAGCAGCGGCTTGTACGCCTTCACCGGCAACAAGCACGTCGATGTCACCACCAATCGCCTTCGCAGCAGCAACTACGTGGGCGGTTGCGCCCGCAAGCTGACCTTCATGGAGGTCGGCAAGTACCAGAATGCTCATGAGATCAGCTCCTATTAAAGCACTTTGGCTTCGTTTTTCAGTTTGTCGATCAATTCATCTACCGAGGCAACCTTGACACCGCCTTTACGTTCAGCCGGCGACTCCACTTTCACTAGGGTCACCTTGGAAGCCACCTCAACGCCGTAATCGGCGGGGGTTTTCACATCCAACGGCTTTTTCTTGGCCTTCATGATATCCGGCAGTTTGGCGTAGCGCGGCTCGTTCAAGCGCAGGTCCGTCGTGACGATAGCGGGTAGCGTTAGCGCGATGGTTTGCAGGCCACCGTCGATTTCCCGGGTCACATTAACATTGTCGCCGTCTACTGCAACTTCGGATGCGAAGGTGCCCTGGGGCAGATTGGTCAATGCCGCAAGCATTTGGCCAGTCTGGTTATTGTCGGTATCGATGGCCTGCTTACCCAGCACCACCAGACCCGGCTGCTCTTCTTCAACAACTTTGGCCAGCAGCTTGGCCACGGCAAGAGATTCTACCCGCTCGTCGGTTTCGATATGAATGGCGCGGTCTGCGCCCAGCGCCAGCGCGGTACGCAGCTGCTCTTGGGCGGCTTTAGGGCCAACCGTCACAGCAACTACTTCAGTAGCCACACCCTTCTCTTTCAGGCGCACCGCTTCTTCTACGGCAATTTCGCAGAAGGGGTTCATGGCCATTTTGACGTTGGTAAGATCGACGTCAGAGTGGTCCGCTTTCACACGGATTTTGACGTTATAGTCGATGACGCGTTTAACCGCGACGAGTACTTTCATAGGTTCCTCGCTTGGCTTGTCGTAGAAGCCGTTAACCTGACCCGGCACCGAAAAAAGATACCGATGAAAAATAGGAGCGGCGCAAGACGATTAGCACCGCTTAAAAAATTCATGCAAGCGTTTGATAGGTCTGTAAATGAAAAACCCCACCAATTTGCCACAACCACCCTATGGGCAACAACACTCATCGTCTACGGCCTTGGTCGTAGCTGCTATCAATATCCGCTTATTCCCGTGTGCCAACCAGGGTGTTAACCAGGATCGATCGAGAAATGCTGCTTTTGCCATCGTAGGGGTGACCTGACAGAGGTATTATGCCTATCATGGGGCATAACCAGAAGCAAACGACCGTTTTAAATTAAGACCAGCTTTTCATAAGCTAGTTCTCAAAGCTAACTTATCGTTAAGGTGGCCCTTAAGAGAATAAGGAGAAACCGGGTGGAAAACGTTGAACGCGATGTAATGGACTTTGATGTAGTGATTGTAGGAGCCGGCCCTTCTGGACTGTCTGCTGCATGTCGCTTAATGCAACAGGCTAACGAAGCTGAGCAAGAGCTTACGGTCTGCGTAGTGGAGAAAGGCTCAGAAGTTGGCGCTCATATTTTGTCTGGCGCGGTTTTTGAACCTCGCGCATTAGCTGAGCTGTTCCCTGATTGGGAAGAGCGCGGTGCACCGCTAAACACCCCCGCCACCCGGGATGATGTTTACTTGCTTAAAGATGCTGAGAAAGCACAGAAAATCCCCAACTCTTTAGTGCCAAAAAGCATGCATAACACGGGGGGCGAGCTTACTCGCTATGTCATTAGCGCAGGGAACTTGAGTCGCTGGCTCGGCGAACAAGCCGAAGCGCTTGGGGTTGAGATTTTCCCCGGCTTTGCTGCCCAGGAAGTAATTATTGAAGAGGGTGCTGTTCGCGGCATTCTAATAGGTGATATGGGCGTTAGCGCCGATGGCACTCCGAAAGACGGCCATATGCCAGGTATGGAGCTACGCGCCAAATACACGCTATTTGCTGAAGGCTCCCGTGGTCACCTTGGCAAACGGTTAATTCAAGAGTACTCCCTCGATGCTGGCCGCGACCCACAGCATTACGGTATCGGCCTTAAAGAGCTGTGGGATGTGCCCGCCGACCAACATGAGCCTGGGCTTGTGGCGCACGGGTCTGGCTGGCCACTGGATAAAAACACCCACGGCGGATGGTTCCTCTATCACGCAGAAAATCAGCAGGTCGTTGTGGGCCTGATCATGGATCTTAGCTACCAGAATCCGTGGCTCTCTCCCTTTGATGAGTTTCAGCGTCTAAAACACCACCCCACTATCAGCCAGTACTTGTCTGGCGGTAAGCGGGTAGCTTATGGCGCGCGGGCCATCACCAAAGGGGGCCTTAACTGCCTACCCAAAATGACCTTTCCGGGTGGCCTGTTAATTGGCTGCGATGCGGGTACGCTCAACTTCTCCAAGATCAAGGGCCTGCACACGGCGATGAAGTCTGGCTTGGTAGCCGCGGAGAGTGTATTTGAAGCCATTAAAGGCGGCGACGAGGGCGCTCAAGAGCTAACAAGCTTCACCACGAAGTGGGAAGCCAGCTGGGCCTACGAAGAGCTAAAAGAGAGCGCGAGCTTCGGCCCTGCCATCCACAAATACGGCACTGTGGGCGGCGGCGCCTATAATTTTGTTAATCAGTTGCTGGGCAATAAACTTCCCAACGTGCATGACACCACCACCGACCACGGTGCACTAAAGCCTGCCGCCGAATTTGAAAAGATCGATTACCCAAGGCCCGACGGCAAGCTCTCTTTCGACAAGCCAACCTCGGTATTTTTGTCCAATACCAATCACGAAGAGGATCAGCCTTGTCATCTGCGCTTAGCAGACCCTGAGCTGCCTATACGCGAAAACCTGCCTGAATATGCCGAACCTGCTCAGCGCTACTGCCCTGCAGGCGTTTATGAAGTCGTTGAAGATGCGCAGGGTGCGCCTAAGTTCCAGATCAACTTCCAGAACTGCGTTCACTGCAAAACCTGCGACATCAAAGACCCCGCCCAAAACATTACCTGGGTGGCACCCGAAGGCGGCGGCGGTCCCAACTATCCTAATATGTAGCACGTAAAAAAACATCTAAAGCGACGCCTATGCCTCCTGTGCATTATATGCCGAGGAGGCATTTTTTTAAGCCCACCTATTGATTAGATACAGCCTTACACAGAACCACTCAGAACTTTCTGTTTTCAAAAGTTTCACTGCTGTAAAAGCCATGGAATTGAAGAGCAGTCAAACCATGCATAAACACCGATTGCTGCTGAGGGCTTACCTCTTTTGCAAACACTTTTGGACTTAAGCATTGACCAAACTTGATAACAGCAAATGATAGCTGCTGTTCACTATAAGTGCCTGACAAGCTATCAACTAACGTAGCATCTACTTTTAAAACATCAAGTGGCAAAACCTTTAAACTAGATAGCTTTGAATACTTCATACCAAAATCATCTACGGCAATTTTAACACCTATCTTTTTAATTTCTTTAAAAACTCCGGCAGTGTACTCAACATCCTTCAAAACTATACTTTCAGCAACCTGCAGCTCAAGCAATTCCGGCCTCATTCGCGTCGCGGCGACAATATCGTTTACGCTCTTCACAAAAACTTCATCATAAAACTGCCGCTCATAGACATCTACAGCTATTGTTAGCGCTGGTGCGCCTTGTTCTTGCCATAACACACTCTGCTTACAGGCTTGTTCTATTGCCCAGTTACCAATAGAAACGATCAACCCACTCTCTTCAGCCATTGAAATAAATTGTGACGGTTCTAGCAAACCAAGTACCGGATGCTGCCAGCGCAACAACGCTTCAATACCAATAACCTCGCCATCACTTGAGTTATGCTTAGTCTTATAAATCAACTTAAGTTCTTTTTGATCTAGCGCTCGCTGCAAACCCGACTCCAGCATTAAACGCACATCTGTTTCCAACCCAAGCTCTGTAGTATAAAAGCAGGCGGTGTTTTTTCCTGCTTGCTTCGCTTGATACATGGCCATATCGGCATTTTTTATTAATGTTTGCTCATCAAGCCCATCAAAGGGAAACAGTGATGCTCCAATACTGACTGAAACATGGCACTCTTTTCCTGCTAGATAAAAAGGCTCTCTGACGGAGTCGAGTATTTTTTCAGCAATAGGCGTAACACAAGCCTGGCTATCAACCTTATGTAAAATAATAACAAACTCATCACCGCCCAATCGAGCCACAACATCACTGGCACGAACCGCTGATGTAAGACGCTTGGCCGTTTCCTGTAAAAGATGGTCACCTGCCTCATGGCCCAAAGAATCATTAACAAGTTTAAAACGATCAAGATCCAAAAAGAGCAACGCAAAGGGCTCCTCATGGCGTTCGCCAAGCCTGACCGCCTGTGTCACCAAATAACTAAAAAAAGCCCTGTTAGGTAACTCTGTTAACGCATCATGAAACGCCAAGTGCTCCACCTGCTCAGCGTGCAAAATACGCTCCTCCATTACACGTTGACGCTCTTGCTGTAGCTTCCAACTAAAGCGCCCTAACGCTGTAAAAACAACAAGTAGTAAACCACTTGCCCAGCCAGCCCGTTGCCAATACTTTTTGGCTATAGCTTGTGCAGACGCCAATTGTTCATTTTTAGAAAGGCCGACAACGATAGATAAAGGAAAGCTGTAAAGCTCTCTTACCATTGTATAGCGCTCCTCGCCCCTCCAAGTTGTCAGAAAGAGAGGGAGACCCGCATCGCGTTTACTCTTCACCCATGGGGTTCCCTCTAAAACTTCATCTGAATAAATTTCACTGCCTGCTCTAACAACATGGGCTAAGCCATCGTCTCCTACCAAAGCTAACATGCCCTGGTCTCCCATAGAGCGGACTGCGTAACTGCTAACAAAAAAGTCAGCATCAATTGAAATAACAATCCAACCTAATACTGTTTCATGGCCAGACATTAGTGGCCGAGTAAACGTCAGCTGCACGACATCATCAGTTATCACTCTATCCACTGCTAAAGTGTCGTTACTTTGCCCTGATTGCATTGGCGACATGAGGTATTGTTCAATCAATAATGAATTAGTGCTTTCAACAACAACACCCCGCTCATTAACTACACTTACCGTAAACAACAATGCTGGGGGTAATAGCTCTTGAGCCTGCAAGATATCTAGCACCGCTGAGCTGTCAACACTATTGGCAGTGAAGCGCACTAGCTTCAGCGTTGTGTCAATTTCCCGAAGCGCTCTCACAACGCGAGCTTCATAGGTATCTAAAATTTCACCTACAGATAACGCTGTTTGTCGCTCAACAGCTGAATGCTCTTTTTTAACTAAGAAATAGGTACCCGACCAAATAATAATTAACAGCAATAATGCCAATATGCTAAATAGCCACACTGGGTTAGCAAGGTGGTGCAACCGACGATGAGTATGGTTCCCATACGCACTTTCAGTTTTTGGGCTCTGTAAATAAAAGGGGTTACTCAACTTGTACCACTCTCAACCGGTCATCAAAGTAAGCAGCATTAATGTAACCCAACGTTGTATTATCACTAACGAGCCTATCTATAACTGCTCGGCTATCGCTAAGTGTTTGAGGAGGCTGTCCACGTCCAGTAAAAATAAGTCGTGACCAGTGCGCTTTAATCTGTGCTGGTGTTTGCCCAATATAGCGAGTATAGAACTCTTCACGCTCTATTGAGTTTCCTGACTGATCCAAGGGTATTACTGCCAATCCCTTACCTATTTGTGTGCGTCGGCCTAAATAGATATCCGTTAATTCACTACTCGCCAAACGTGTAAAAGGTGCCTCAACTGAGGCTACGAGTAAAACATCGGCTGTCGCAGCATGCCCAATAACACTAAGCAAAACACTTGCACCAAGCATATTAAGTCGCTTAAGCATTGCTACTCTCCTTAAAATACAAAGTCGAGCGCAAGGCTAAACAGGTTAATATGCCCACCGGGATCAAACTTCGGCTGTTGATTAATGAGCCCGCCTGGCGAACCTGAACGCATATCGATATAGTCATATTGAGCAGTAAGCGCCATGCCCGGCCGTAAGTCCCAGCGTGTTCCCAGTGTCACGCCTCGTTGCTGCATGCCGCTAGCAAGCACGTCATTCAAAATATCATTGAGTAGCACTGCACCTTCTGCAAATGGAGAGGGATAAAGCGCTGCATTTAGCCCCTCTTCAGATGTATTACTAGTTACCCTAGCACGCGATATACCTACAAAGGGTGTCCAGCTAGCAATACGGTATCCAGCAGTAAGATAGCTCCCCTCATTATCACCCAACACAGATGACGATGTAGAACGTGCCCACTCCCCCATCACAAACCATGGGCCAGGATCATAGCCAACTCCGAGACTAATCACACTGGAGCGCTTTCCCTCAACCTCATACCGATTAGCAATTAACTCTCCTGGCGGGCCAAAGGATCGATAAATGTCAAAAAACTGGGAAAGCTCATCGACGCTTACTTTTAGCTCACCGTAGCTAGCAAAGAGTGTGGTGGCCCCCCATTGCGTGCGATGTGAGAGTCCCCATGAATCAGAGGCATCTATACTGCCAGTTGGGTAATCAACGCTGCCCCCGCCATAGCCCAAACGTAGCTCATTGGTAGTTGCATCCGTAGCATATTGATAGCGCATATCCACACCATCGAAATATGCGACAGGAATTAAACGATACACCTCTTGCGGCGGTCGTACCCAGGGAGTGGCATAGTTAATTTTACGATGCTCGGAGGCCATGAACGTGCCTTGCACCATGCGGCCTACACGTACATTAAGATTAGGGGTTAAATCATATTGAATGTTAGCCCACTCAATACCCGGTGCGTAAGAACCATCATAGCGTTTTTCGCTAGCCACCTGAACGACAGAGGTAATTTTTGGCGTTACGTGTAGCGTAGCCTGAAGCCCTAACCGACTGTCTACCTGTGCACTCCAGTCGTTACTGTGCCCGGCACCTTTTGATGCGAAAATATCAGACACATAATCAGCATGGGACTCGTCAGAATGAACCACGCCTAAAGTACCAAAACCATTAAATATTACTCGTGGATAAGTGTCATCAGCAATTCCGGAGCTGGTATAGGCTATGAGAAAAACGACGCAGAACCGAGCAATTTGCTTAACCATGCCCAATACCTTCTTTTTAAATATTTATTAATTATAAGGTATTAAATCGGCAGGCCTGCCCTAAGTCAAATGATTAGTGAGGTATAAAAATATCCAGCTAAAAATACGTTAAATAAAATAATTATCTAATTAACCTAACTTTTATATAACTAGCGCTGAGCTTACTTCCAATAGTTCAATCGGCGCACGGCGGGCAATCAACCGCCGACGGCCAGCCTGGGCAAAGCGCACATCAATAACCGGGTCTGACGGGTTTCCTTCGACCGCAGCTACTTCTCCCTCTCCAAACACAGCATGCAACAGGCGCTGGCCTGGATAAAAATGTGTATTAACGTGGTACTCAGCACTCGCCTCATGCACCTGCGGGGTCGCTAGTTCAATATCCCCCCTGTCCAACCGATCCAGATAGCGTTTAACCAAACCAGGTGAAGCGACCTGAACCGCAGCCTCTGGCGGGCGAGCCGTTGCTAAACAGCCAGCCACCCGCATACTGTCCTGCCAAGCACTTTCAGCAATAAAACGGCTGGGCCGGTGGACGCCTCCATCATGAAGCATCAGCAGCTGCTCCTGAGCACGGGTAATGGCCACGTAAAAAAGCCGGCGCTCCTCTTCCAAGCGCTCATCGTTCAACGGATTGTCTCGGCTATAATGAGGAAAGTCCTCCTCATTAACGGCGGCCACCGCCACAAGTGGCCACTCAAGCCCCTTTGCGCCATGCACCGTACTAATCAGTATTCCATTCTCTTGGTTTTCTACCGGGCGTTCTAGCAGCTCAATAAACGCATCAGGGTTTTGCACGCTCTCAGCCTGCTCAATGAGGACATCCAATAAGCGCACATCCTCCTCGCCTTTGTCTCGCCTTGCTGCAGCACGCTTAAGGGTTTTTTCCGCGTCGATAGTTTCTACTACATGGCTAAGCAGCTTTGCGGGCGGCCATGCGCTAAGCTTTGGAAGCTCGCATAACAGCTCCCAGCGTTTTTTTAATGTACGACGCTGCAGCGGTTTGAGCGCTGCTAGCACTGGCTCGTGGCGTTCTGGCCAGCGCTGGGTGGTGGCCAACTGATACGCTAACTGTTGCAGCCGCTCACGGGCGACAAACGGCGTTGGCTGTGAAAGCAGCAGCAGTAACTGTGCCGGGTCATGCAGCAGTTCCGGGCGGCGGGACAGTTTTAAATAACCCGCCAACGCTTGCACCAACGGCAGGCGAAACACAAAGCGGTCTTCCCGCAGCAGCCGAAATGGAATGCCAGCCTGCAATAACGCCAGTTGAAAGGGCACCGAAAGCGCCCAGCTACGCACTAGCAGGCTAGCCTCGCTTAACGCGCGCCCCTGGGCCTGCCAGTCCATCAGTGCGTCGAGCAGCAACCGACTGCCTTGGCCAACCGATATCCGCGTTTCTGGGTTATTAGCGTCCGCCAAACAGAGCTGATCAGGGCGACGCAGATTAGGCATGATGGCGTGATTAGCGGCTAGCGCCAGTGCATGGCCATGCCGGAAGGTGGTAGAGAGCGGGTAATCGGTTGCAGCACCAAAAGTGGCGGTAAAGTTTTCCAGCATGGTGTCAGGCCGCGCGCCACGCCACTCATATATACACTGGTTAGCGTCACCAACGGCCATTACATCCGCGTTTTGCCCGGCCAATACCGCCAGCAGCCGCTGCTGGGCGGTATTGATATCCTGGTACTCATCAATAATGACATGGTCGAGAAAGCCTTCCACCCGGCGGCGTAAAGCACCATCCGCTTCGAGCGTTTGGAGCGGCCGATAGAGCAAGTCGGCATACGTCATCACGCCTTCCGCTTGCAGTAATCGCTCTGCCTCGTCAAACGCCGCTGGAAAATAGTCGGTATCCGGTTCATAGCTAAGGCGATCATATAACGCTTTGGCGGGCAGCATTTCCGCTTTTACCAAGCCACAAAAGTGAGCAAGCGCTTCCAGGCGGTCCCCCTCTAGGGCCGCATCACGCCGCTCTACCGCATCGCTAAGTACGTTCACGCTTGCCTGACGAAGCAGCCGCTCTAGCTGCCACTCGGCGGAAAGCAGACGTCTGGGCGCCAACGCCCCCCACCGACATAGGCTCTGTGTCAGCCGATGCCCTAATGAATGGAAGGTTCGCACATCCGGTAATGACTGCCCTTTCGGGGCCATACTAGATAAGCGACGCTGAAAATCATCCCGGGCAGAGCGGTTAAACATCAGCACCAGAATGCGTTTTGGCGATACGTCGTTGGCCAGCAAATGCAGCACACGAGCTGCCATTGTGGTGGTTTTACCTGCCCCAGCCACCGCGGCTACCCTGGCGTGTCCTTTGCTGTGAGTCACTACCGCTTGCTGTTCAGCTGTTAACTTCACGGCGCCTCGCTGGGTACATCATCGGCATCGATCTCTTGCGCTAATTCCCCTAGAAGGTACGCGTTGCCAGCGCTGTACAGACGCAGTTGAGTCCCGCCGTTTTCAACGACACAGGGCGTAGCCTGCTCGACTAAACGGTAGTAAACATTACGGTGCAGACGAGCGCCAAGACCAAAACGCACGGCAATTTCAGGCACCTGCTCACCTTCAGGCGTAGTACTCAGCGTCATAGGGTGCTGGTCATCTAAACGCACAACGTCATCAAACTGCGTGGTAAACCACCAGGCATCATCATGGAAATCCGCTTCTACCGCGACCAGCGGCAGATCCTCTACCTTTAATCGCCATCGCTCCACAGGAGTCACTAGGCAGTAGCCGTCGTTATCGCGCCGCAATAGGCTGCCCAGTAACCGTGGTATGGCCGTTCGGGCAAAGGGTTGCCCTTCGTGCTGCCAAGAGCCATCGGCCTTAATCAAAATATTAATATCACCGGAAAGTGCCGGCTGCCACTCGTCAACGGGTGGTATGGATGCCGAACCTGGCTGATGCTGTAGCAGTCGATCAATATTCATCCGTCCACACCTCCTGTAACAGTGACGACCTACACCAACAGGCCTGATTGCGCTAACGCCTGCTTAACACTCTCTGGAGCGTCCGGAACAGCAGCGCGGAACAAGTGATAGAAGTTAGCCGTGGTTTGCATAGCCACCTCATCTACGCTGATACCCCGGGCCTCAGCAATACACGCAGCGACTTCAACTACCCAAGCGGGTTCATTGGGCTTACCACGATAGGGCACAGGTGCCAAATAGGGGCTGTCGGTCTCAATTAATAGACGGTCTAGCGGCAACTGTCGCGCCAGCTCGCGAAGCGAGGCGGCATTGCGGAAAGTAATAATGCCCGATAACGAAATATAGAAACCTAAGCGCACCGCTTCCCGCGCCATCTCGATATCCTCTGTGAAGCAGTGTAATACACCGCCCACCTTGGAGTTACTATACTCACGCAGTAGAGAGAGCGTTTCTTGCTTGGCGTCGCGAGTATGCACGATAACCGGCAATTTCAACTCACGCGCCGCCAGCAAATGACGCTTAAAGCGCTCATGTTGGATATCAATGGGCACGCTGTCTTGGTAGTGATAATCAAGCCCAGTTTCACCAATCGCGACTGCACCGTACTGTTCAGCGGCCTCTACAATATCGTCAACGCTCGGTTCGTTGGGCGTTGTGTGCAGAGGGTGTAGGCCTGCAGAAATAGCCACATCCTGGTGCTCTCTGGCAATCGCTGCTAAACCAGGCAACTCTTCTAAGGTCACCGAAATAGCGAGAAACTGGCTGACATTGGCAGACCGGGCCGCCGCTAGGGTAGCCGAGATATCGCCGCCATGGGTATGCTCAGATAAGCGGTCCAGGTGGCAGTGTGAGTCAACAAACATACAGGTCTCGCTTTTGAATAAATAAGTGTCGCTTACGTCGATTCACAGCGTAAACGACGGAGGAGCTTTATCTAACTGGCCTGCCAGGAGTGTTTCAATGCGATCGCGCACCGAATAATCCTGCTGGCTGAAGTGCACACCAATGCCAGGGATGCGGCGACCGCTCACCCCATCCGGGGAGACCCAAATCACTTTCCCGGTTACTGAAAGCCGCTCACTCTCGCCAGGCAGCGTCAGTAACAAAAACACTTCTTGACCAAGGGCATAAGGCGTTTTAGTCGGCACAAAAATGCCGCCCCTATCGAGAAAATGCATATAAGCGGACAGCAGCGTCGGCACATCGGGTAACGTTAAAGAGAGAGCTTTTTGAGCGGCCATTATAACCTCGCGCGGCGGCTAATGGATTTATGAACGCAACAGCGCCGACCAGCGTACCAACCATGCTTCAAGGACTAGCTGCGGATTAGGGTTGGCGCCTACGGCCAGCAGGCGGCGCTGCTCACGGGCATAATCCAATAGTCGAAACCAGTCTTGTACACGGGCGTTTTTAACCGCTTGGCGGTAGAGCGGCTCTAAATCAGGATTATGCAGCGCTGTGGTTTCGCCTGATAGGCCTAACCGAATGAGGTCTTCAAGCCACGCAATACCGTACCATAGGATGGCGTCTATCGCTTGGCGATCGAGCCTTGCTGCCTCAGAAACAGGCTCGGCGCCGCGCACCAACTGCTCAAAGCAGTCGTGAATTTGGTGGCGCAATGCACGCTCATCAGGCATTGCAAGCTCAATAGCCAATAGTGGCAACCCTCCAGATACTCGCCACCAAAAGTGCGCTTCGTCGCCCCCCAGCTTTTCGGTCAACCAGCCTTGGCACGCCTCAAAAGGCACACTTGCCAACGGCCATTGCTGACATCGGGAACGGATAGTAGGCAGCGTCCGCGAGGGTACGTCCGAGAGCAATATAAACAGCGTTTTTTCACCCGGCTCTTCCAAACTTTTAAGTAAGGCGTTGGCCGCTGCGGTATTCATCGCTTCAGCGGGGGATATGACAATAACCCGGTACCCGCCCTGCTGAGCGGTTTGTGACACAAAGCGATTAACATCACGTATCGGATCAATCCGAATCTGCCGCTTACCCTCTTCAGGAGAGATACGCAGCAAGTCAGGATGATAGCCCGAGGCGAGCATGGCACAGCTATGGCACTGGCCGCAGGCTTGAACTGTCGGTTTTGCGCACAGAGTTTTCGCCACTAAGGCGTCCGCTAGCTGCTGTTTCCCGACGCCATGCGCACCACTGATAAGCAGCGCATGGGGCATGCGATCATCATTCGCTAAGCGAACGAACTGCTGCCAGGTGGCGTAGTGCCAGGGCAGCACACCCGTTAACGCCATAGCGCTAACCGCTCTTCCAGCACGGTTGTCAGCGCTGCCTGCACGTCGTCAAGGGAATGCTCAGCGTTGATTATTGCAAACCTTTCTGGCGCCGCCGCTGCTCGGCTTAGGTAGGCGTGCTGTACCGCTTCAAAAAAACTTTCCTGTTCTTGCTCAAAGCGATCACGCTGGGTGTGCTGGTCACGTAGCCGCCCTTCTAGGCGCGCTTTTGCAGCCGCGGGGGACATATCTAGCAAAAGCGTCAGATCCGGCGAGAGCCCCTTTTGCACAAACTGCTCCAACTGAGCAATGCGAGAAGGGGCGATGCCACGGCCCCCGCCTTGATAGGCGAAGGTGGCATCGGTGAACCGGTCGCAGACCACCCAAGCACCGCGCTCAAGCGCGGGCAAGATTTTTTGGGATAAGTGCTGGGCGCGGGCAGCAAACATTAACAGTAGCTCAGCATCGCTATTGAGTGGCTCTTCTTGAGCGGGATCAAGCAGCAGCCCACGAATCGCCTCGGCCCTCGGCGTGCCTCCCGGCTCCCGGGTGAGCACCACGTCTACGCCACGGGCTTTTAGCCAAGCCTCCACAAACGCCACATTGGTAGATTTGCCTACCCCCTCTCCACCCTCTAGCGTGATGAAGCGTCCGCGCTTGGTCATTGAAGCCCCTTACTAGCTAGATACACCATGAAATATTCTGCTTATAAAATCGTATTCAAAAAATTATCGGTTGCGGATATAGCGATTAACAGCGTTATTGTGCTCACGCAGCGTGCGGGAGAAATGGTGCGTTCCATCGCCTCGGGATACGAAATAGAGGGTCTCACCTGGCAACGGATTAACCGCGGCTTCCAGCGCAGCACGCCCGGGCATTGCGATCGGCGTGGGTGGCATACCGTCGATCACGTAGGTGTTATACGGCGTGGCCTCGCGTATATCCGCGCGGGTAATACGCCCCTCATAACGCTCCCCCATGCCATAAATAATGGTTGGGTCTGTTTGCAGGCGCATCCCTTGCTCCATTCGCCGCTTAAATACGCCGGCAATTTCACGACGCTCTTCGGGCGCGCCCGTCTCACGCTCAATTAATGAGGCCATAATTAGGGCTTCATAAGGTGTATCAATCGTAAGATCATCATCGCGCCCCTCCCATACCTCTTCTAGGATACGCTCCATGCGAGTAAGCGCCTGACGCAAAATATCAACATCGCTCATCCCTAGGTGATAGCGGTAGGTGTCAGGGAAAAACCAGCCTTCGGGAAAGGTTCCTTCACGATCTAATAGCGACATCACTTCTTCATCGCTTAACTCGGCGGTGCGCTGCTCTAGCTTAGGTGCCACGCTGAGCAAGCCACGCATCTGGCGAAACGTCCACCCTTCGGGAATGGTAAGCGGATAGGTCACAACGTTATTGCTACCTAATAACGCGACCATCTCTAACCCGCTCATACCCGGCGTAAGCTGGTACTCCCCCACCCGTAGCCGCGGCACTCGCTCGGGTTCCACACGCGCCATTAATTGAAAGGCCCAAGCATCACTAATAACTCCCTGCGCCTCTAACTCCCCAACCACCTGGTTAAAACCGGCCCCTGCCGGCACTTGGTAGAGAGTAGGCTCATCAAGGGTTAATGGCGCCTCTAATCGGCTTTGCCAATAAACGTAGCCGCCTGCTGCTGCGGCTGCGCCAAGCACTACCAATATTCCCACTGCGGCTAGTAACCGTTTCACCATGACACCTCAACGACTCTTTTTAAAATTCTACCTAACGGGACAAGGGCAAATAGCCTAGTAAACGATGCCCCAAAGCTTGTAATCGGTCATGCTCAGACAACGGCCAAGCGTGCAGCTCACCGCCCGATTCATTCAGTAGCGCCTTAACTGGCCATACCCCTTGAACAGAGTTGGCCACCCATAAACGCTCTACAGTGGGTAAGGTATTTAGCGGTAGTGTCGCTTCGCGCACTACCCCCTCATCTAATAGCGCGGCACGCAGAGTACCTGCTACACCACAGCGCTCAAGTGATGGGGTAAATAGCGCCCCTGCCTGTTGCCAAAAGACGTTCATACTGGTGGCTTCCACCACATTTTCGTCGGCATCAGCCAGCAGACCTTCTGCAATCGCACTGTCGCTCCACTCCTGGCGCGCCAGTACATTTTCTAAACGGTTGAGGTGCTTAATACCCGCCAGCAGCGGTTGGAAACCAAGGCGTAGTTGGCAGATACGTACGCTAACCCCTTTCTGCCAACGTTCAGCATTGGCTACAAAAGGCGTTCGCCGACTTAGTAGCCGTGGCGCCGCCACATCCGGCAGTGCGTAACCGCGCCCACCACTTCCCCGGGTTAGGATTAGCTTAAGCACTTCAAGTTCAGCAGTAGAACCTTCTTGCCAAGTCGCTTGGAGCTGCTCGATCGGGGGTAACGGGATATTTAAGCGCGTACAACCACGTGCCAAGCGCGCGTGATGATAAGGCCAAAGCACTGGCTTACCGGCGCGCATTAACACTGTTTCAAATATCCCGTCACCATACGCTAGCCCGCGGTCATCAAACGGCACCTGGGGCATAGACATAGCGCATTACACCTTGGTAAACAGCAGCGAGCCGTTGGTGCCGCCAAAGCCAAACGAATTGGACAGTGCTACATCAATACGCATTTCACGGGCGGTATGCGGCACGTAATCGAGATTGCAGCCCTCTTGGGGGTTATCCAGGTTAATCGTGGGGGGAGCCACCTGGTCACGTATCGCCAAAATACTGAAAATGGCTTCCACCGCACCGGCAGCGCCCAAGAGATGACCAATCATCGACTTGGTAGAGCTGACCGCCACCTGCTGGGCTGCACTGCCCAACACGCGCTCAACCGCACGGCTTTCTGCCAGATCACCCGCGGCTGTCGACGTGCCGTGAGCATTGATATAGTGCACTTCAGAAGGCGCCATTTGGGCATCTTTAATAGCATTGCTCATTGAGAGCGCAGCACCACGGCCATCTTCAGGCGGTGCTGTCATGTGGAAGGCATCATCGCTCATGCCAAATCCTGATAGCTCCGCATAAATCGTCGCCCCCCGCGCCTTGGCGTGCTCGTACTCTTCAAGCACCAGAACACCGGCACCATCTGATAGCACAAACCCGTCGCGGTCAGCATCCCAAGGGCGGCTGGCCGCTTCTGGGTTATCGTTGCGCGTTGAAAGCGCCCGCGCGGCCGAAAACCCACTCAACCCCAGCGGCGTGGTCGCCATTTCCGCGCCACCACAAATCATCACGTCAGCATCACCATAGGCAATAGTACGTGCGCTGTAGCCAATATTATGGGTACCAGAAGTACAGGCGGTGGTAATAGCGATGTTGGGGCCTTTAAAGCCATGCTGTATCGCCATGTTGCCCGAGATCATATTAATAATAGAGCCGGGCACGAAAAACGGCGACACACGACGAGCGCCCCCTTTGTTTAGCGCATTGTGATTATGCTCAATCATCGGCAGCCCACCGATACCCGAACCAATCGCCACACCAATACGTTCTGCATTCTCTTCGGTGCACTCAAGCCCTGAGTCTTGGATCGCCTGAGCACCAGCGGCCATGCCGTATTGGATAAACAGATCCATCTTGCGGGCGTCTTTGGGATTCAGGTAAGGGCTATTATCAAAATTCTTTACCGAACCACCAAAACGCGTATTGAAGCCGCTGGTGTCAAAATGCTCTATCGGCGCTATGCCACTTTTGCCCGCGAGAATGTTCGCCCACGACTCATCTACGCTGTTACCCACTGGGGTCACCAGGCCTAACCCAGTTACCACTACCCTTCTACGCGCCATCAGCTTACCTCCAGGCATCCATGGTGACACGACCCATCTGGGTCATTTACTGCAGAAATTTGGTGACTAGTATAACGGAGATTGAACGTTATATTCATTGTGACCGTAAAGCAAAAAAGCCGCCCTGTGCCAGGACGGCTTTTTTTGATACGGGCGGTTAGCACGCCGCCCAAGTTCAATGCGTCGACTCAGCCCTTACTGGTGGGCGTTTACGTAGTCGATAGCTTCTTGAACCGTGGTGATTTTTTCAGCTTCTTCGTCAGGAATTTCAGTATCAAATTCCTCTTCCAAAGCCATCACCAGCTCAACGGTGTCGAGGGAGTCGGCACCTAAGTCTTCCGTGAAAGAAGAGCTATTCTGGATGTCTTCTTCTTTAACGTTTAGGCGCTCTGCCACAACTTTCTTCACGCGCTCTTCAATAGTACTCATCAACGTACTCCATTCGTTCACACTAGCCGTTATAGATAACTAGCCATTTGGAAACCGCAAGCCAAAAGCTGCGGGGTAGTTTATAGACGCCCTTGGGCCGACGCAACCGCCAAGCCCAAGGCCATCAACGCATATTCATTCCGCCGTTAACGTGCAGCGTTTCACCAGTAATATAACCCGCCGCATCACTTGTCAAAAAACCAACGGCAGCGGCAATTTCCTTAGGCTCGCCGAGGCGCGCTAGAGGAATCTGCTTCAACAGCATTTCGTGCTGCGCTTCGGGCAGTGCTTCTGTCATATCAGTGGCAATAAAACCAGGCGCTACGGCGTTAACAGTAATTGCCCGTGAAGCCACCTCTCTGGCCAATGCCCGGCTAAAGCCTTCCACACCTGCTTTAGCAGCAGCATAGTTAGCTTGGCCTAAATTGCCCATTGTTGCCACAACTGAACTGATCGACACGATACGCCCAAAGCGTGCTTTTGTCATACCACGTAGGCAAGCTTTAGTAACGCGATAAACAGACTTGAGGTTGGTATCCATTACGGAGTCCCACTCGTCCTCTTTCATACGCATGAGCAGGTTATCGCGCGTAATGCCCGCATTATTAACCAAGATGGTAGGCGCACCAAACTGCTCGCCAATCGCTTTCAACACCTGGTCGATGCTTGCCTGATCGGTGACGTTGAGGCACATGCCCACGCCATCAATGCCGTGCTCTTTGAGGTCAGCATCTATTTTCTCAGCACCCGACTCACTGGTCGCTGTGCCCACTACTATGCGGCCTTGACGCCCAAGCTCATGAGCAATCGCTCGCCCAATACCTCGGCTGGCGCCAGTGACCAGCGCAACTCTACGTTCTTGCGTCATAACGTTCTGCCTTTAACCATATAAATAAGCAAGGATAGCGGAAAATTGCCGCGTATCACGCATCGTCAGCCAACGCTTCACGAGCAAGCTCCAGCGCAGCATCCAAGCTATCGGGATCGTTGACGGCTAAACCTTTCGCTCCCCGCACAATACGCTTATTTAGCCCGGTGAGCACTTTACCAGGGCCACACTCAATAAATACGTTAGCACCTTGCTCTACCATGGCTTCAACGCAAGATGACCACCGCACCGGTTGATAAAGCTGCTCAATAAGGCGGGTACGCAAGGTTTCAATATCAGCGTGGGCCTGCGCATCCACATTTTGGATGACGTTATAGCGAGGTGCGCGCAGCTCTATTTCCTGCATCGCTTGAGAAAGACGCTCCGCTGCGGGGCGCATTAAGGCACAGTGGGAAGGAACCGAAACCGGCAGCGCCATAGCGCGCTTAGCGCCCGCTTCCTGGCAGGCTAAGATAGCGCGTTCAACGGCACTTTTACCACCCGCAATCACCACCTGCCCAGGAGAGTTAAAGTTAACGGCAGAAACCACTTCTCCCTGGGCAGCGCTGGCACAAGCCGCCTCCACAGCACTATCTTCAAGCCCCAGGATTGCCGCCATGCCGCCTTCGCCAGCGGGCACCGCTTGCTGCATTGCCTCGCCACGTAAGCGCACCAACTTCACACCTTCTGCAAAGCCCATGACGCCTGCACATACCATAGCGCTGTATTCGCCCAGACTATGGCCTGCCATCACGCTTGGACGGGGGCCCTCCAACTCTTGCCAAACACGCCAAATAGCGATGCTCGACGAAAGCAGTGCAGGCTGGGTGCACGCTGTGGCGTTAAGTGCATCTTCTGGGCCTTCTTGCACGACTTTCCATAAATCGTAGCCCAGAGCATCTGACGCTTCCTCAAATGTCGTTCCCACCACACTATAGCGCTCGGCCAGCTCTCGCAGCATTCCTAGCTGCTGAGAGCCTTGCCCGGGAAAAATGAGGGCAAGGGGTTGAGACATGTCGTTCACCTTTGCTCTTGTAGGCGTTTGCTCATTATTTGAGCGATAGGCGTAGTTACGGGCGCCGTCTTAAACGGTTTTAGGCATATCCTGCTGCCGCCGATAACTCGCAAAAATAGTTAATCAACGTTTTATTATTTCATGCCTGCGACGGTGAGCGACGCGACCAGCGCCCCTCAATTCGCGCCGGCAGTTTATGCTCGACTTCTTGTAGCGCTCGCTGGATAGCATAGTAGAAGCCATCTGCACCGGCACTCCCGTGGCTTTTAACCACAATCCTCTGCAAGCCCAGCAAGCTAGCACCATTATAGCGCACAGGGTCCAGCTCTTGCTTCAAACGCTTTAGTACAGGCCTGGCCAGTAGGCTTGCCAAACGCCCACTTAGGCGTGACTCAAACGCCATTTGCACACGCTCTACCAGCATACGGGTCAAACCTTCACTCGCTTTCAGAGCAACATTACCCACGAAGCCATCGCACACTACCACGTCAAGTTCGCCCTGAAATATATCACCGCCCTCGGCATAACCGCGGTAGTCAAATGCCAGGTCGGTTACGCATTCACGCAGCAAACGATCGGCTTCACGCACATTAGCACTACCTTTGGTTGCCTCAGCACCAACATTAAGCAGCGCGACCTTGGGCCGATCAATTCCATCGATGCAGTGGGCCATCGCAGCTCCCATCATGGCAAAATCGAACAGCCGATGGGCGGGCGAGTCTACATTCGCTCCCAAATCCAGCAAATAGCAGCGCCGCCCTCCACGAGCGGGAATAGCAGTGCTAATCGCAGGCCTGGAAATGCCTGAAAGCATACCCAGCTCCCGTCTGGCAAGCGCCACTAAAGCGCCGGTATTCCCCGCACTGACACCCGCCAAGGCGTCACCTTGCGAAAGGCTTTGCAGCATTCGCGCCATACTTGTTGAATGACCACGACGAAGCACCCATGAAGCAGTAGCCTCTGGGGAGACACTGTCTGGCGCATCCGCTACCACTAAACGTGACGCTGCCGCAGCCAGGGGCTGCGGCAAGCGCGAAAGCTCAGCAACAATCTGCTGATGCGGTCCGAACAGGGTTAGCTCTAGATCAGGGCGCTCAACGACCGCCCTGGCGGAGCCTTCGATAATGGCACGGGGGCCTTGGTCACCCCCCATTACATCAATCGCTAGGCGCACGCAGCACCCACCCTGTTTTGCCGCTCATAAAAGCGTTAAGGCTTAAACCTCAACGACCTTACGACCACGGTAGAAACCGTCCGGAGAAACGTGGTGACGCAGGTGAGTTGTACCCGTTTCTTTGTCCTGGGACAGGGTCGGTGCGCTCAGCGCATCGTGGCTACGGCGCATGCCGCGCTTGGAACGAGTTTTACGGTTCTGTTGAACTGCCATGGGTGTTTACTCCAAGGTATGTAGGGTAAGTAGTGCTTACTTTTTGCCTTTCAAGGCGCCGCTGTTTTTCAAAGCGTTGAGCACCGCGAAAGGGTTCTTGGCTGAAGCGGACTCTTCCGCTGCGCCTTCGGTCTTGCTGACCAGCTGATCCGCCGAGACGTGGCATTCAGCCTCATCGTGATAGACCACCTGCGGTAAGCTGAGGATAAGCTCATCCTCTACTACCGTCAGCAAGTCCAGCTGTTCATTTTCCACCAGCACAGGTTCATGACTGGCAGGCAGCTCGGCAGCCAAGGCTTCGTCAGTAATCATTCCAAGCAGGAAGTCACTGGACACGTCTTGGCTAAGCGGCTCTAGGCATCGACGACAGGGCAGTGCCAGCGTCGCTTGCAATTGGCCACGAATTTCACGACGACCTTGGGCATCAACGCCAAACTCAAGCACGACATGACAGTCGCCGGTTTGGTCTCCTGCTTCTTCAGCAAGACGTGGCAGCTTATCAAGCGCCACTAAGCCTTCTAGTCGTTCGCGGCGGGCTGCGAGCTTATAAGGCTCAACCCGACTGGGGAGTTGTGAGGTCAACATAGGCGCGCAATGATAGGCACTCGCCCCGCCGGTGTCAAAGCCGCCAGCGCATTTCTTACTAGTTTCTACCCCAAATCAGGCCAAATAGGCATGCTCTTTGGGTTTCGTTACACTCACATTACCATGCAGAAAAGCCAACACACTGCCTTACAAGGAGTCTAAAGTGCCCCAAATGGATAACGCCCCATTGGTCCTGGCATCTAGCTCACGCTTCCGCCAAGCGCTGCTAGATAGGCTACAGTTGCCCTACCAGTGCTATTCGCCAGATATTGATGAAACCGCCTACCCAGACGAGTCACCACAGGCGCTCGTACACCGCCTTGCCTTGAGCAAAGCCAACGCTGTGGCTGACCGCTTCCCTAATCACTGCATTATTGGCTCTGACCAAATAGCCTTGTTTGATGGGGACATCCTTGGCAAACCTCATACAAGTGAGCGCGCCTGCGCTAATTTGGCGCGTTTTTCGGGCCAGCGAGTTACTTTTCTAACCGGCTTGGCGCTGCTGGATACTCGCCACCAGCGTCATCAAGTTCACATCGAACCTTTTGACGTTGTATTCCGCCCACTCAGCCAACAAGAGATTGAGCGCTACGTAGCACTAGAGCAGCCGCTAGATAGCGCTGGCAGCTTTCGCATGGAGGGGCTAGGCATTGCGCTATTTGAAAAAATAGAGGGCCGCGACCCCAACGCACTCATCGGACTGCCACTCATAGCACTGTGCGACATGCTTCGCCAAGTAGGCATGAACCCCCTTGGCGACGCTTAACGAATAAGGGTGGCAGCATTCAACACTAGGGAGACTCAAAGCGCAGCGGTGAGCTAGCCGATGGCACGCCTAACACCTCTGCCGCGGCCTGTGTAAACCGACGTGTTAGCCGCTCAAAGGGATCCAGACGTGGCGTATAGTCTTCCCAGTGAGCGCCACCCACCTCGGCACGCGCTAGCTGTTCCAGGCTAGCCAGCTCATCCACCAACCCCAGCGCTAGCGCCTGCTCGCCGCTCCAAACCAGCCCTGAAAACACCTCAGGGCTATCAGCTAAGCGGTCACCGCGGCCAGCGCGCACATCATTAACAAACTGCTCATGGGTTTGGTTAAGCACACTCTGCCAGAACGCCTCTACGTCCTCACCCAGGGGCTGAAAGGGGTCAAGAAACGCTTTGTTGTCACCCGCTGTGACTACCCGACGCTCAATGCCCAGCTTGTCTATCGCCTCCTGGAAACCAAAACCCGCATATATAACGCCAATAGAGCCCACCAAACTTGCAGGTGAAGCCATAATTTCGTTAGCGGCGGAGGCGATGTAGTAGGCGCCGCTGGCACCCACGTCTTCAATCAGCGCATAGATGGGCTTATCGCCCTGCTCACGTAGCCGCATGATTTCTGCGTAAATACGCTGAGACTGGACAGGACTGCCGCCAGGGCTGTCGATATGCAGCACTACTGCTGCGGCATTATCAGCCGACCAGGCACGGTTTAGCCCCCGAATAATACGCTCTGCGTTAGCCGGTGCATCGCTGGCAATGACTCCACGCACTTCCACCAGCGCCAAATGAGACTGCGCTGGCGTGGAGGCCGTGGGTTCACCCCACCACACGCGATAAACCGTGGTCGTTAACGAGACAAGTACAATGGTCAGCAACAATAAACGGAAAAACAGCTTCCAACGGCGCGTACGGCGCTGCTCGGTTAAAACGCCACCAATCCACCGATCCATCATTTCCAACTGCGCCAACCGCTGGCGCTCGCGCAGGGTTTCGGCGTCATCGCTGGCATCGCCCGCTAACGCCGCCTCCCCTTTGGCAGACCTTGAGACGTCAGGGCCCTGGGTCCATCGGTCTTCCACTGCCTCGTTAGGCTGCTCTTCTACCGCCTGCGGCCGCTCACCATCGCTACCGCGCTTTTGATCATCGCTCATAAACTGCCCTTAACTGTGCCGGAGTGAGGTTAGCCGTATAGCCAATCAAAAAGCTCACTAATATTATGCGCCACCCAGCGAGGCTGGCTTAGCGCTAAGCGAGACGGTGTATGAACACCATAGGTCACCGCTACACGGTCCATACCGATGGCTCTGGCCATTTCCATGTCGTACTCGGTATCCCCAACCATCACCGCACGCTCAACAGGAATAGCTAGCTCCTCCAACAACTCGCTAAGCATTTGCGGATGAGGTTTCGAGCGCGTTTCATCTGCCGTCCGGCTAGCGTCAAACCATCCACCACTGCCCGTTTCGGCAAACACACGATCAAGACCGCGACGACTTTTTCCCGTAGCCACCGCTAGCCGCTGCTGCTCGCGCTGCCGCAAACGCGCTATCTGGGCGTCCACGCCTTCAAAAAACGGCATCGGGGTGGTATCAGAGTGAACAAAATGGTGGGCATAGCGCTGCCGCAGCAGTTCTGCCTGTACTGGCCCGATTCCTGGGCAAAGCTTATCGATCGCCTCGGGTAGCCCCAGACCGATAATATCCTCAATAGCACTGACGCTCAGCGCATCCCACTCCGCATCCACAGCTGCCGCCTGCATGCAGGCGACAATTTTAGGCACCGAATTCATCAGGGTGCCATCCCAGTCAAAAATAATCAGCTCGTAGCGCATACGGGCTCCTTATCGCCGAGCCCGCTGCAGCGCTGCTTCCAACGCTTCTGGCAGCGGCGCCTTTACCGTCACAGGCCGACCGTTGCCCGGCTCAGGAAAGGTTAAAGCACGCGCGTGTAAAAACAGCCGATCCACTTTCAATTGCTGAGTCATATGCGCACTTTCACGGGTCGAATATTTGTCGTCGCCCAGCAACGCATGCCCCGCATGGGCGGCATGCACGCGAATCTGGTGCGTACGCCCTGTCACGGGCTCAGCTTCAACAAGGGTCGCCTTCTCGAATGTCTCGACGACTGAGAACAGGGTACGCGACACCTTGCCATTCGGATCGACTCGCACCCGACGCTCGCCGTTACCGGCATCAAAACGGTCTAATCGAGCGCCTACATACGTTTTCCGCGCTGGCCATCGGCCATTGACCAACGCCAGGTAGCGCTTGTCCATTGCATGCTTCTTCAAAGATTCATTAAGGGTTACCAGCGCATCGCGGGATTTAGCCAGCAACAAGCACCCTGAAGTATCACGATCTAACCGATGCACAAGCTCTAAGAACGTAAGATCGTCTCGGACTTGCCTAAGCGCTTCGATCAAGCCAATTTTTACGCCGCTGCCACCGTGAACCGCCAACCCAGAGGGCTTATTGAGCACCATCCAATCCGGGCCTTCCATAATCACGCTACCAATAAGCAGGTCGCGCAAATTATCGCTCACCTCTTTCACTGCTTCTCGTGGGGCTAGGCGCAGCGGGGGCACACGTACCAGATCACCTGCCTGCAAGCGGTAATCTACCTTGACGCGCTTTTTATTAACCCTTACCTCACCTTTACGCACGATACGATAGATCAGTGCCCGTGGTGCTCCTTTCAATCGCGTCATCAAAAAATTATCGATTCGCTGACCCGCCTGCTCCGGGGCGATATCCACCCACTGTACTTCGCGCCCTTCGGCCATTGCCGCGCACTCCTGGTATGATTTTCTAACGTCAGGCTAAAAACGGCATTCTAACGTAGACCAATGGGCATTGCGTCAATTGCTGGTAGTTGTCTTTACTGTTATATTCCAAAACGCTCATCGGTTTGGCGTGGATAACGTGTAGATAACCGTATTATTACACGTTAGCTTCCGCGATTAAGCCAAGCACCTGCCCGACTAACATGCAGGTCAGAGCATGGGGTGATAGGTTAGTGTACGCATTGCCCACCCCCCCAACGTATTAAAAACACGTACCGAAATAACGTATTGAGAAAACAGTCACTCTGCCGCTCGTAGTTTCTGCGTCAGATACGCTTAAGCCTCGCCCGTAATGGCAGGCTTGTTTAAACAAACGTCACGCTCCCAGTAGCAGCCCTGCACGTCATAAAAGGGTGCTTCTCGGAGCGCAATGATCAACGCTGTGCTGATGGCCGGCGTTGGCGAATCGATGAATGCCAGGTGTTGGCGGTGTCAGCAGGGCCGGATGGACGTGACAGCCACCGAAACATGTCTTGCCTCCGCCACGTACTCAACGCCCTTTCAGCCGGGTCGGCAATGATGCCTTCCCGGCTTAATGCGTCAGCATAGCAATGCGCCGAGCACAAGCACGCAGCACCCAGCGATTCGTCTACGCCACGCCTAGACGGTTCGTCGGCACGCAACGCTATGCGAGACACTATGAAACGGATGCTGATTAACGCAACCCAGCCAGAAGAGCTGCGGGTTGCGCTGGTAGATGGACAACGCCTTTACGACCTAGATATCGAATCAGGCGCTCGGGAACAGAAGAAAGCCAACATATATCGTGGCAAAATCACCCGTGTCGAACCCTCCCTTGAAGCCGCGTTTGTAGATTTTGGCGCTGAGCGCCACGGCTTTTTGCCGCTCAAAGAGATCTCCCGCGAGTACTTTATTAAAGATGTCTCTGGCCGCCCCAGCATTAAAGAAGTGCTTAAAGAGGGCCAGGAAGTCATCGTTCAGGTGGACAAAGAGGAGCGCGGCAATAAAGGGGCCGCTCTGACAACGTTCATCAGCTTAGCGGGTCGTTTTTTAGTCCTGATGCCTAATAACCCGCGTGCGGGGGGTATTTCTCGCCGCATTGAGGGTGATGACCGCAGCCAGCTAAAAGACGCTATGGGCCAGTTAACTGTGCCCGACAAGATGGGTTTGATCGTGCGCACCGCTGGCATTGGCCGCAGCTCAGAAGAGTTACAGTGGGACCTGGACTACCTGGTGCAGGTTTGGGAGTCCATCACCACTGAAGCGGGCAAACGCTCAGCGCCTTTCCTGATTTACCGTGAGTCCAATGTCATCATTCGCGCCATGCGCGACTATCTTCGTCAAGATATTGGTGAAGTACTCATCGATAGCCCTGAGATTCACGCAGAAGCCCTGGGCTTTATCCGCCAGGTAATGCCCTCTTATCAGCAGAAAATCAAACTATACGTTGATGAAGTTCCGCTGTTTTCACGCTTCCAGATTGAGTCGCAGATAGAAACTGCTTACCAGCGGGAAGTTAAACTGCCCTCCGGTGGCTCTATCGTTATCGACCACACTGAAGCGCTGGTCTCCATCGATATCAACTCCGCGCGCGCCACCCGCGGTAGCGATATCGAAGAAACCGCCCTGCAAACCAACTCCGAAGCCGCTGACGAGATCGCCCGCCAGCTGCGTTTGCGGGATATTGGCGGCCTTGTCGTTATCGACTTTATCGACATGGGCCCAGCCCGCAACCAGAGGGAAGTGGAAAACCGCATGCGCGACGCGCTGAAACTGGATCGAGCACGGGTTCAGATTGGCCGCATTTCGCGCTTTGGCTTAATGGAAATGTCGCGCCAGCGGTTGCGTCCCTCCTTGGGCGAAACCAGCGGCGTGGTTTGCCCGCGCTATAACGGTCAAGGCACGATACGCGACGTTCGCTCTCTATCACTCTCTATCATGCGCCTGATCGAAGAAGAAGCCATGAAAGAGCGCAGCGCACAGATCCGCGCCATTTTGCCGGTACCAGTGGCCACTTACCTGCTAAACGAAAAACGCAGCGTGTTAGCTGATATCGAATCCCGCCAGGGTGTGCGCGTAGTGCTACTACCGAATCCTGACATGGACACCCCCCATTACGATGTTCAGCGGTTTCGCGATGACCATCTCGATGAAGATGACAGCCAGGCGCTTTCCAGCTTTGAAATTTCCACAGACACTGATGTGGGCAAAGAGCCCGACCCAAGCTTCACGCCCCCCACCCAGCGTGCTGAAGCAGCCGTAAAGAGCGTCACTCATAACGCCCCTGCACCTGTTTCGCTCCAGACAGAAGAAGCGCCTGCAAAAGTAACGGCACCGGCAGCGGCACCCGCTCCCGCTGCTGCTGCCGCTGAGCAGCCCAGCGTGATCGGCCGCTTCATTCGTGGTTTTGCCAAGCTGTTGGGCGGTGAAGACAGCAGCACTCAACAACCGGCTGCTGAGACGCCCGCCCCGCGGAAGTCGGCTGAGCGGAGCGCGCCCAAAAGCACCCGCAACACCGATAATAAGCCCAGGCAAACCCGTGAAAGCAGCGAGAGCGCCGGGAAGAGCGAACAGCGCAGCAACACTCAGTCCCGTAGCGCCCCTGCTGGAGATGATGCCAACGACAAGCGTAGCGGCCCTAACCGTACGCGTAATCGTCGCCGTCATCCGCAGAACGAAGACGGCAAGCCTCAAGACAGTGGCAATAAGAGCAGTCGCCAAAGCACAAAAGAGCCGTCAGCAAATAGCACTGATGCTCAGCATGAGGCCGCGCCCGCTCAGCCTGAGAGTCGTCGCGACACTCAGCGCGACCAAGCAAAAGAGCAGAAATCCCGCGACAGCAAGCCACGGGATAACAAGCCGCGTGATGAAAAAGCCAAGAGCGATGAACCACGCAACGCTGCCGACAGCGAGGAAAAGCAAGAGAGCAAGCAGCCCCCTGCCCTGCAGGATGATGGCACGCCAAAGCGCACACGCAATAACCCGCGCAACCGCTCACGCAAGCAGGCCATCAACCCGCAGTCTGAAGCCGAGCAGCAAAAGCTTCAGGCTGAGGCCGCGCTTACAGCGGTGTCCACAGTAGAGGACACAACCCAAGCCGCGCCAAGCACTGAGAGCCAGCCAACGGTCTCTGCGACACAAGAGACGTCTCCTGCAGCACCCGTTGACTCAGCAAGCACCCAAGCGCCTGAAGCCGCTCAAGCGCCTGCTGTCGAAACCGTCGAGGAGACAACAGCAGAGCAGCCCGCGAAGCCAGCCGAAAAGGCCCGCAAAGCAACGCATCAGCGTCGTAAGCCACAGGCAGAGCAGCCTGCACAAGAGGCTCCAGCAGGTGATGAGAGCCAACCCATCGCCAATGAATCTCCCAGCGATACGGCCAAAGCTGAGCTTGAGGAGACACCCAAGCCTGCGACTCCTCAAGAAGCAGAAGAGTCTCAGCCAGCCGAGGCGCCTGTGCAGCCTGAAACAGCGCCAGCGGCCGATAGCGAACCGAAGCCTGCCGAAGCGACAAAGGGATCTGAGCCTACCGAAACCCAGCAGAATGAAGTGGCGGTTGAAGACGTTAAATCCTCTGAGGCAGAACCAGAAGAGCGCGCTACTGAAACGGCATCTATCGCCGAACCGATAGCGGACGAAGCTCAGTCCAGCGAAGCCCTGTCCAGCAAAACTCAGCCTGATGAAGCGAAGGTCAACGAGACGAATGCTGATGAAGCTGCAGCGACTCCAGCCAGCGCTTCAACAACTACTCCGGCAGAAGATGCTGCAGCCACTGAAACGTCAGTGACTGAAACATCAGCGCCTGTGGCTTCACCACAAAGCGACACCCCGCAGCCTGAAGAGGCGATCGTGGAAGAGCAGAAAGAAGCTAAGAATGAGTCAACGGCTGCTAAGGAAGAAACACCGAAGCCAAGCCGTCGGCGCCGTAGCCGCGCGCACAACGACCCGCGTGAGCTACGTAAGCAGCAAGCGCAAAATGCTAATCAAGAGTAAGCGTTAGCGCCTAAAAAAACCCCGCCTCGGCGGGGTTTTTTGTGGCTGGCGTTTTGGTTATACAGTTCTAGGCTCGGGCTCAAGCTCTACGCCAAAACGTGCGCCTACCCTGTTAACAATTCGCTCGGCAAACTGCAATAAGCCAGCGCGGTCGCCTCCGCCAAAATGCACCAACACCAAGGCCTGGTGAGCATGCACACCAAAGCTCCCCTCACGCATCCCTTTTAAGCCGCACTGATCTATTAACCACCCCGCTGCCAGTTTGATTTGCCCATCTGGTTGGGGAAAATGAGGCATAGCAGGGTTCTGTTGAAGCAACTGCTTAGCATGGGACGAGCTAACGAGCGGGTTTTTAAAAAAACTGCCCGCGTTGGCCAGTACCTCGGGGTCGGGTAGCTTTGCTTGGCGCACGGCACACACCGCTTCGGCAATCGCCAAAGGGGTGGGCTGGGAAGGCAAACGTGATGCCAAGTCTCCATAATGCAGTATCGGGTTAGGCTGCTTTGAAAGGCGCAGCGCCAGCTGAGTAATCACAACGCTGCCCGCCAATGCATTTTTGAAGAGACTATCGCGGTAGCTAAACTGGCACTCAGAAGCACTCAGCCAGCGCACATTACCCGACGCAACGTCGACCACCTGCACGCCCAGCAGCACGTCATTTAGCTCAACGCCATAAGCCCCAATGTTCTGCACCGGCGCCGCGCCGCAATTTCCGGGAATAAGCGCAAGGTTTTCAGTTCCCCACACCCCCCGCGCCGCTAACGCCATCACCAGTGAATGCCAGTTGACGCCTGCGCCCACGTAGGCCACTACCTCATCACCCTGGGTTTCAATCCACCATTGATGAAGCGAGGGGCGAACCACAATACCGTTCAATTGAGGCGGCAGCAGTACGTTACTGCCGCCACCTAGTAGGGTGATAGGCCACTGATGCACAGCGGCTTGGCGAAGTACCGCCTGTAAAGCGCATAGCGTATGAGGCGCTGCAAACCGCTCGGCATAACACGGCAGACGCAGCGTATTAGCAGCGGTCAAATCAACATGCGCTTGAATAGTTAGCATGCCTTACCGTTTACCCGTTAACTCGGCAATAAGCCCAGCTGAAGCAGTTTCGATCATATTAAGAACGCTTTCGAAGCCCTCATCTCCCCCATAGTAAGGGTCTGGCACTTCCGCATCAGGGGTGCCCGCAAAGGCTAAAAACAGCCCCACATGCGCACGACTCTCCGCAGGCTTAAGCGCTCGCATCGCCTGTAAGTTGGCATGGTCCATCGCCAATACATAGTCGAACGCTAGGAAATCGCTGGCACTTAGCTGACGCCCACGCAGGTGGCTAATATCCACACCGCGACGCTTTGCCGCCAACTGGGCCCGCTCGTCTGGTGCTTTACCGACATGCCAATCACCTACCCCACAAGAGTCAACGTGGATTTGCCCTCTTAGCCCCGCTTCATCCACCGCGTGCTGAAACACACCCTCGGCCGTGGGTGAGCGGCATATATTACCTAAACAAACAAACAGTACGCGCTTCATAACTCACCTTCGCTTGGCTGCGCTAATAATGCTCTCACCCTGTCAAGGTCTTCAGCGGTGTCAACACCCGGCGGGTTGACCGTGCTGGCTAGCGCTACTTGGATAGCATAGCCATGCTGCAATGCCCGCAGCTGCTCTAACTGTTCAAGCTGCTCCAAGCTAGAGGGAGCAAGTTCACGGTAGGCGGACAAGAACCCCACACGGTAAGCATAAATCCCGATATGACGCAGCCAGGCATCGGTGGCAAGCAGCGCAGGCTGCGCTTTAAAGTGTTCGCGATCCCAAGGGATGGGAGCACGAGAGAAATAAAGCGCCCGCCCCGTTAGGGAACGAACCACTTTCACCACGTTGGGGTTAAACAGAGTTTCTACATCGCTAATCGACTCAGCAAGCGTTGCGATGGCTGCCTCAGGGTCATCGGCTAAACGTTGCGCCACTTGGTTGATCAGCACAGGAGGAATTAACGGCTCATCTCCCTGAACATTCACCACCAGCTCCTCTTCACCGAGGGCTAACCGCTCAGCAACTTCTGCCAGACGATCCGTGCCTGACGGGTGGTCGGCCCGAGTCATCACTACCTCTGCGCCATAAGGCAGCATGGCATCCCGAATACGCGCATCATCGGTAGCCACTACCACGCGGCTAGCCTGGCTTTGGCAGGCGCGCCGCCAAACATGGGCAACCATCGGTTCACCGGCGATATCCAGTAGCGGCTTACCAGGCAAGCGAGTGGAGCCATATCGGGCGGGCACAACAGCAATGAAACCTGGTTCAGCGGCTGCCATTACGCTTCCCCTGTTCGACCTGGAGACGTATGCAGTTTTTCATCGGCATCCATCACCCGTGCTTCCTCGGGCAGCATGACCGGGATCCCCTCACTAATGGGATAGGCAAGGCCATCGTAATAGCAGCGTAGCTCTTGGGCCTCACGGTCATACTTAAGCTTGCCGTTACACAACGGGCAAACCAGCATTGCCAGTAGTTCCTTATCCATTGGTGCATCCCCTTTCAATAAGCGCTGACAGTTTGGCTGCCAGCCAGTGTTCAAACGATGGTGGAAGTACCGCTTCCACCTCTAACACCCAGCTATCGGGTGGCGCTATATCTTTGCACTTAACCGCATCTTTAGCGGTCATTATCACGGGACGCTGATCACCAAACTGTAGCGCCTCTGGATTAAATTGCTGATGATCCGCTAACGGATGCATCTCTCCTTCAACACCCAAGCTATGCAGGGTGTTGAAAAATCGTTCTGGATGGCCAATTCCCGCAACGGCATGCACTGGCAGGCTAAAAGGGAGCGGTGCCAGCTCGCGGTGCTGACCGTCACTCAAGCGTCGCCAGCGCTGGGGGGCCAACTGCATTGGGGTTGGGGTTATCGGCAGCGATTTAACTAACGCGCCATTTACAATCACTGCATCTACATGAGCTAACCGGCTCGGGGCTTCCCGAAGAGGCCCTGCCGGAAGGCAGCGTCCATTCCCAAGACCCCGAGCGCCATCCACAACGACAAATTCAATATCTCGGCCTAGCGCCAAATGCTGCAGACCATCATCACTGAGCAGGATATCGCACCCCATCGCCACTAACGCTTGGCCACCCCGAGCGCGCTGAGGGTCGGCCATCACGGGCAAGCCCGTTTGCAGAGCAAGCATAAGTGGCTCATCGCCACTTTGGGATGGCGCCGTCTCAGGGCTTACTAATAGCGGATAAGCATCCGCCCTGCCCCCATACCCCCGGGTAACAATACCCGGTGACCAGCCACGGTTAACCAGCCAGCGCGCAAGCCACGCCACCAACGGGGATTTACCTGTACCACCTAAAGTGATGTTGCCCACCACAATCACCGGTACCGGCGCATGCCAGACCGGCTTCTTTCCATCGCGATAGCTAGCTTCACGGCGCTCCATAAGGTAACGGTATAAATTACCCAGCGGATAGAGTGGCGTCAGCCATGGGCTAGCTCCATAGGCCGCCTTTAGCCAGCGCTGCTCCAGACTCATTCACTCTCCTGAAACTGCAGCTGATGCAGCGCTGAGTAAGCACCACCGGCCTCCAAAAGCGCTTGATGGGAGCCCTGTTCAATAATCCGCCCTTGATCCATTACCAGAATGCGATCAGCACGCTCGATAGTAGAAAGACGGTGGGCGATGACCAGCGTGGTGCGGCCTTCACATACTCGCTCAAGAGCTTTCTGAATATAACGCTCTGACTCAGTATCCAAGGCGGAAGTGGCTTCGTCCAAAATCAGGATAGGCGCGTCTTTAAAAATCGCTCGGGCAATCGCTAAGCGCTGGCGCTGCCCCCCTGAGAGCATGACGCCGTTCTCCCCTACTACGGTAGCGTACCCCTCGGGCAGCTTCTCAATAAACTCACTGGC
>NZ_JAFWFN010000065.1 GCF_017515565.1 Halomonas sp. | reverse complement strand
TTCAGGTTGCCATCACCCACTTCGCGAACTCGCCAGGTTGACGAATCGCCGCCTACCCTGCTGGCGACGTCATCTACGCCACCTAGCCGCTGGGGAAGTGTCTCAACACTGAGCGCGCAGTACTGTTGATCAGTCACCAAAGGTCCATCCTCATCGAATTGTTGCGTGCAGGCATGCCCGAAAGCAGGACTGAAAGACGTTAATTTGAGGAGGGTAACAAAGGCACTGTCGCCATCGCCATTAATTAGTAAAGGCGGGTAGCATTAACGCAGCTGGCTATCTTTACTGCCGCGCCGGTTATAGCCGCTGAAGCCCGACTGTTTTTTGTCTAACGCTTCCTGACAAACAATACAGAAACGAACCCCAGGAACTGCTTTACGGCGCGGCTCAGGTATGGGGTCACCACACTCATCACAAACGTCAAGGCTCTCGCCACGGGGCAGTTGGCTACGGGCACGCTGCACTGCGTCATCTACCGTGCTCTCAATTTGCTCTTGTTCCGCGCCATCTTTTGCCCATCCACCGGCCATGACTTTACTCCTCTTCCCATGATTAACACGCTTTCAGCATAGCAGTCGCGCCAACGGTAAACGTTGCATGCTCAAAGCGGGTTGGAAGGCGTGTGTGGCCAACACTCAACAGGTAGGTATTAAGATGCTAGGTCGGGCGATTTTTCTTGGTGATGGGATCAAGCCCATCCGGATCTTCGAATACTTCAGGATATCTGCGCTTGGCCCGCACTAAACGGATGATGGTGACGATATTAGTGACCACAATCAGCCCTTCCGCAATAGTCCCACCGATCGCGCCAATGAGCAGGTTGTTCAGCATCCACGCGAAGGCGGCCAGCCCCAGGCATACCCGCATGGCGATACCGCGCAGCAAAAACATGCCAACGGTTCCCATTACCATGGCCGCCATGGGGAGAATATCCACCCAGTTTTGCCACGTGAAAGCAGCGGCAATACCACTGGCCAGCAGCACGCCCGCCATAACGGCTTTGCTCCCCATATAGCGTCGGGCCAGCACAATTCGCACAATCACCATTACGGTGAGCGCGGCCGCCGTCCAGCTTTCAAAAAAGACAAACTGCAGCGCAAAGGCCACATTGGCGGAAATCAGCAGCACTAATAATCTGTCGTCGTTTTTGCTGGCAAAAGCCACCACGCATATCACCAGCGCCACCAAGCCAAAGAGCTGACCCGCCAGAACACTGTGGCTTAGGTTATCTAGCATTGAAAACTACCCTCTATTTGGTGCTGCCGTTTTCCCATACTCGCACAGATAAGGCGAACCCTTTTCAAGCAAGCTATGAAGTCGTTGAAAATGCAGCGTTCAGCTTTTGAAGTTACTCAAGAAAGATATTACTGCTGCTTTAGCGTCTTTATCTTCATCTGCGATAGCCCCACATAGCGCTATGCTATGTCACAATGGGCTTATCTACAGGCGCAACTATTAACCAGGAAGAGACTCGCAATGCTGCACTACCTACAAGGCCTCCCCCACTTTTTTGGCTACTTGATCAGCGCTCTTGGGCTATTAGTTGCTTTTATGTACTGCTATAGCCGCATTACGCCACACCACGAGTGGACACTGATTCGTGAAGGCAACGCCGCTGCCGCCCGCGCCTACGGCGGCTCTATTCTGGGCTTTACCATTCCGCTGTATAGCGCCATGGCGAACTCTGTCAGCTATATCGACTTTATTCTCTGGGGCATTATTGCCTTTGGAGTGCAGTTAGCGACCTTCTTCGGGCTGAAGCTGTTTCTGCGCCAGCAGGGCGAAAGCCTTTCCCAACATATTAACGAAGGCCACCAAGCCTACGGCACGTTGGTAGGCAGCGTTTCCATTGCGGTCGGCTTAATTAATGCAGCCTCAATGACGTGGTAAAGGAGAGTGACATTGGATACGCATACCCCCCCGGCACATTTACCCCGTCGCAAGCGCAGCGCTCGCCTGACCCTGGCAATGATGGGCACCAGCGCCTTTGGCTTAACTGCCTGTGTTGAGTCAGCGCCAGATGAGCACGTGACCGAAGTCAGCTTCGATGAACCCAGAAGCTTTCAAAGCGTTGAGGAGTGCGTTGCTGCCAACGTTTATACCCGCAACGCCTGCGAAGATGCTCACGCTGCATCGCTTGAGTCTGTTCCCCGCTTTGACACACTGGAAGCCTGCGAAGCAGAGCACGGTGAAGGCGCTTGCACGGCACCTACCGAGGAACAAGCCCAAGCCACTAGCGGTGGCGGCAGTTGGTTTATGCCCGCCATGATGGGTTACATGATGGGCAGCATGTTGTCGAACACCAACCGTGGTCGTTCTATTGAGCGGGTCTATCAAGAGCCGGTTTACCGTAATCGCCAAAACCAGGGCAATTGGAATACCGCCTCCGCCCAAGCAACCCAGCGTGTTAATCAGCGCAATGAGGCCATGCGAAGCTCGGTGGTTCAGAACCGCCAAGCAACGACACGACGCGGTCTGGGCACACGTTCAGCCTCCTGGGGCTCATAGCCAGTATTCGAGGATTGCTATGCTGCGGGTAGATATACCTGAACGTAAAGAGTGGAAAACCCTAGCCGACGAGCTAGGGTTTCATTTTCACACCATCGACGGTGCGCCCTACTGGAAAGAGGACGCCTACTACCAGTTCACCATGGAACAGGTAGAGCAGGACATTGAAGCTCCCACCGAGGAGCTGCACGAGATGTGTATGGAGTTGGTCGACAACGTCTGCCACTCCAATGCGTTAATGCAGCGCTTAGCGATTCCTGAGTTTATGTGGGACACCATTCATAACTCCTGGAAAGCGGGCCAGCCGCACCTGTATGGACGTATGGACTTTGCCTATTCCGGTAACGGCCCAGCGAAGCTGTTAGAGCTGAATTACGATACGCCCACATCGCTTTATGAAGCGGGATTTTTCCAGTGGGTGTGGCTTGAACAAGCCATTGAGCAGGGCATTCTTCCTCGTCAGGCAGACCAGTACAACTCGATTCAAGAGCGTTTAATCAACGCCATGGCCCATTTAGGCGACCGCTTGGAAAGGCGTACGCTCTACTTCTCCTGTGTAAAAGGCAGCGATGAAGAGCGAGCAACGGTGAGCTACTTGCAAGATATTGCCCTTCAAGCGGGGCTGAATACGCCCTTTATTTATACCGATGATATAGGCCTGCAACCCGGTGCCACCCACTTTGTCGATTTAGACAACCAGCCCATTACAGCAATCTTCAAACTCTACCCCTGGGAAGAGATGGCTGACGATGCGTTTGGCCAACAGCTGCCGTTACTCGACACGCACTGGTTCGAGCCGCCCTGGAAAGCGATCCTATCCAATAAAGGTATTTTGCCGCTGCTTTGGGAGCACTTTGAGGGCCACCCTAATCTGCTACCGGCTTTTTTCGAAAATGCTAACAGCCCACCGCTACCAGCGGGCTGGGTGCGCAAACCGTTCTTCTCTCGGGAAGGCAGTAACATAGAGCTGATTACCCCATCAGGCCAGCGCGAGGCGGTAAATGGCCCTTACACTGACAGCCCCTGGATTCGTCAGGCTTACCACCCGATGCCGCGCTTTGGTGATAATCATGCCCTAGTCGGTAGCTGGGTAGTGGGTGACCGAGCCTGCGGCATGGGCATTCGTGAAGACATGGGGCGCATCACCAAAGACACCTCGTGCTTTATTCCCCACGCGATCGTATAAACAGAAGCACCAAATTCGACTTATTAGCGCTGGACATTGCTCCCTAAAAAAGCTGAAATCATTGGTATTACTGATTGATACTATCGTGAGTATTACTTTCGCGAGTATTACTTCCGCGAGTAGAGGGGGCATCAACCCTTCACCTTCTTTACCCTGAGCGTTGCCTAACAGCGTTAATGCTAAATGCCGTTGCGTCTTCAGGGCCACCGTCTACTTTGGAGCAACGGCGAACATGATGGCGCGCTGGAAATCCCTACCTTTACGGCTTCGGCTATTTTTATCCTTTGGGATCGTCTTAGCGCTAGCCATGCTTCTGGCGCTCTATCTTCAAGCGCGCTCCCACAGCCAAGCGCGGCTGGATAATCTGCTTAATCAGGAGCTACCGGCACAGATCGAAGGATTAGCTGCGCATATAAACCTTAACCTTAGCCAGGATCTGGCCATTTCCGAAAGCCTTGCCAATAGCTACTTTATTGAACAGTGGATTAGCGACGGATTACCTGAAGCACAACAAAACGATATTACCCGCTACCTTACGCGCCTGATGGAGCAGATAGACACCGAGCTACTGTTTATCGCCGCTCAGTACCAGGGGCGGGGTTACTATTTCCAACTGCGCAACGGCGAACTCCTGCAGCGTACTCTCCAGCCGCCTGGCAGTGACGATGATTGGTACTACCGCTTTACTGAAAGCGATAACGCTTACGAGCTAAATTTAGATAGCGATACTTTTTCACCCGATGATGCCTTTGTGTACGTTAACTACCGCAGTGAAATCAATGCTGCCAATGGGCGACCGCTGGTAGTGGCCGGAGCGGGGCTTGATCTCTCCCAAATGGCCAGCTTGATTAGTGACTTCCGCTTAGGGAATACCGGGCGCGCCTCGCTTATCAGCGCCGAAGGTGAGTTGCTCATTCACAGCGGTGAGGGCGTAATAACGTCAGAGCCTCTGCCCAATCAAATGTCGCAGCGCTTGCAGCCCGATGAACGGCGTCAGTTTCACGAAATTGAGCGCGATGGCAGCGCACTGCTGGTTAACACACGCTGGCTACCCGAGCTGCAGCGCTACCTAATGGTTGAGGTTGATAAAGAGGCTTACTTGGCATCCACGCGTGTGCGCTTCCTGGAATCCAGCGGTATAGGTTTACTCATACTGCTTGTCGGGTTGCTGATTCTGTACCCACTGACCGGCAGCCTTATTCGTCCACTCATTGATTTCCAGCGCCAGCTGAAAGATATCACCCACAGTTTAGATCTCTCGCGGCGCGTCAGCACCGACGACAAAGCGGAGCTTGGCGACTTAGCCCATCAAACTAACGAGCTCCTTGAGCGTCTCTCCCGCGCCATTGCGGCGGTGGCCAAGAACGCAATGGCGCTAACGCACGTCGCCGACCGGCTGGCAAAAACCGCTGGTCTTTCAGGTGTGCACGGCAGCGATATTGACAATGAAGCAAGCCAGACCATGGCCGCAGCCGTTGAAGAGATGGCCTCTTCGGTCGCTGAAATCACCTCCACCATGGAAGAACTTTCTACCTCATCTACCCAAATCGCTGACCACTCCCAGTCAGTGGTCGACGTTGCCAACCAAACCCTGGAGCGCAGCCGCAAAGGCAGTGCGGCCATGCAGCTTCTGCAGTCAAAAATGCAGGATATCCGCAGCGACAGCGAGCAGAGCCTGACCGAGATCATGACGCTGGGGGCTAAATCTAAGCAGATCAATAAAGTCATGGAATTGATCAATACGCTAGCCGCCCAGACCAAGCTGATCGCCTTTAATGCCGCGCTGGAAGCCTCCAGCGCGGGGGAGTCGGGCCGACGCTTTTCGGTTGTGGCCAGCGAGATACGCCGTTTGGCTGACAGCGTGACCGACTCTACCCAAGAAATCGAAGCGCATACCGATGATATTCAGACGGCTATTAATCGCTTAGTCGTGGCTTCTGAAAAAGGCGCCTCCTCAATCGAGCAAGGCGTTGAAGCCAGTATGAGCACTGCCCAGGACCTGGACGCACTGCTCAAAGCGGCAAGTCAAACCAGCAGTGCAGCCCAGCAGATATCGCTCTCTACTCAGCAACAAAAAACCGCCAGTAGCCAGGTGGTCATGGCGCTGCGCGACATCGACACAGCCAGTTCACGCAATGCCCATTCGGTGCGCAGCATTACCGATATCAGCCAAGATATGATCCATATGTCGACAGAGCTTAACGCGCTGGTGCAGGAGTTCACCCTTACCCATAAAGACCGCTGATAAGGATACCGGATGAGTGTAATTCGGGTAGTCATTGCCGACGACAGCCAAGTAGCCCGCGACGTGCTACGCGATATCCTTAGCCGAGCCGATGATATTGAGGTCGTAGGTGAAGCCACTAACGGCCGCGAAGCAGTGGAGCTGGTCAAACGCCTTGCACCGCAGCTGATCACCATGGATCTCAACATGCCGGTGATGGACGGCCTAAGCGCTATTGAAGAAATTATGTATAGCAGGGGCGTGCCCATCCTGGTGGTCAGTGACCGCTCCGATGCTCAAACGGCTTATCAGGCTTTAGAAGTGGGCGCGCTGGAAGTAATGCCTAAACCCACATTAGAAGGGGCCGACGCAGAGCGTCTTTTGGAGCGTGTTCGCCTGCTCGCTGGTGTTGCGGTGATCACTCGACTACGGCGGCGCGTCACAACACCTGCTCCCATTATCACCATGCCTACCCTGCCCGCAGCCCCAAGTGGCGTACCGCGGGATTTTCAACACGTCGTCGCAATCGCCTGTTCGACCGGTGGCCCGCAAGCCCTAGTGCGCCTGCTGCGAACGCTACCCGCCGGGTTTCCAGCGCCTATTGTGATCGCCCAGCACATCAGCCATGGGTTTATTGATGGCATGGCTGAATGGCTAGCATCGCTATGCGCCATGCCGGTCACTGTTGCCAAAGAGGGCGAGCAGATCCGGCCTGGGCACATTTACCTATCACCTTCAGAGCGTGATTTATGTGCCTCCCCCCGCCACCGCTTCCAGCTTCAACCCAGCCCCCATAACTCTCTTTATCACCCTAGCGGCGATGTGCTGTTGCAGAGTGTCGCAGAGGTCTACGGCAGAGATGCCATCGGCATTATCTTGACCGGTATGGGCCGCGATGGCGTTATTGGCATGCGGGCTATTTATCAAGCAGGTGGCACCACCTTCGCGCAAGATGAAGCCAGCTCAGTTATTTATGGCATGAACCAGGAAGCCGTTAAAGCGGGCATTATTCAGTATGAGTTACCGCTTGATCGCCTCGCTGGTCAACTGTTACACAATGTTTGCGGTTACCTAGATAGCCGACCGGAGCCACAAGCATGAGCACCCATGCCCCCTTTAAAACCCTGGTGCATCAGCGCTGCGGCTTACACCTAGAGGGCTTAGCCGAAGCGCGGCTATCCCGGGCGGTCGCCAGCTTGCAAGCCTTCACTGGGCTAGCTGATAACACCCAGCTGCTTAAACAATTAACCAGCGACACAGTGCTCTTCGATCACTTTGTCAGCCAGTTAACGGTTAACGAGACCTATTTTTGCCGTGAACCAGATGCTTTGAACTGGTTAGTTAGCACCTATCTGCCTGAGCGTTTAGCGGCAGGGGGGCCGCCGCTATCCATCTTTAGCGCAGGCTGTTCTTCCGGTGAGGAGCCCTACAGCGTAGCGATGATGCTGTTTGAGCGCTTTGGCGAGCGCGCTAAATCACTGTTTACTCTCACCGGCGGCGACCTGGATCAACAAATTCTCGCCAAGGCACGCCAGGCGATTTATAGCGGCATGGCGTTTCGCGCACTCTCGCCTGACTTCAAAGCGCGTTATTTTAGCCCTTTCCAGGGTCGCTTCAAGCTTCACGAATCACTTCGCCAATGGGTAACGTTTTGTCCGTTTAACCTTTTAAACGCCAATGAGAGTCATCCGGGCGGCCCCTTTGATGTGATTCTGTTTCGCAATGTATCAATCTACTTTGACCCGCAGACGCGGCGGCGTATTCACCATCAGCTTAGCCAGTTGCTGGCTCCGAATGGCATCTTACTCTGCGGTGTTACCGAAACGTTGGGTAACGATCTCGGCGTATTTGAGCTGGTCGAAGATCAGGGCGTATTTTACTTTCGCCGCGCAGAGCAGTCCCCAACAGTACCAACGGCTCCCCTTGAGCCCCCCATGCTCACAATGGTCGAAAAAGCTGATGACAGTATTGAAATCAGTGAGAGCGCCAGTAAAACGAGCAGCACTGATTTAGCGCCCGACGCATCTCTTGCCCAGGAGGCGGATAACGAACAAGCAGACAGCTCCACTCACCAGCTGCACACTGCCCATCAGTTGCTCAATCAAAATGCCTTTAACGAGGCCGCAACACTACTAGAGGCGCTCCTTAAACAACAGCCGTGGTCAATCGATACGCTAGTACTAGCCGGGCTAGTCGCCCGCTGGCAGCAAAAGCCCCATGTGGCCTACGACTATTTTAAACGGGCTATTTACGTTGCCCCAGAGTGCTGGCCAGCGCACTTCTATTTAGCTGAACTGTATCGCCAGGGTGAATTGACCGACGAGCCGCTACAGCGCAAGCAACGCTATGCCGCGGTGGTGCGTTTGCTGACCACCGCGCCCACCTCCAGCGGCGGGTTAGACACTATCGCCCCACCACTGCCACCCGGTGATGCGCGCTTTCTTGCCGAACGTTATTTAGAAACGGACAGCACCACGCTGGCATCAACTAGCACCTCACAGGGAGTGGGTTAACATGGCGCTGGATATTCGCCGCTTTATTCAGCGTTTTGTGGAGGAGGCCGCCGACCACCTGCCGCGTTTACGCGAAGGGATAAGCGCATTAGAGCAGGGCAACGCTGACCGTGAGCTGATCAATGAGCTGTTTCGCGCAGCGCATACGCTCAAAGGCTCATCGCGCATGTTGAAGCTGGCGCCCATTACGGCACTGGCCCATAGCACGGAAGAACTGCTCAGCGCCCTGCGCGACGGCACCCTAACTGCATCGCCGACGGTTACCAGCCTGCTTAACCAAGCCGTTGATGGGCTTTCTGACTTTGTCAGTCGGCTAGCCCAGGGGGCGACAGGTGATGACTTACCTGCCGCTGATGAGGCGTTGTGTAGCGCCCTTGAACAGGCTGCTCTTCAAACTCAACCCCTGCCCAGTACGCCTGCACCCGCGCCTTCTGTTACGCCTTCGGCACCCTCTACCTCCACTACGCAGACCGCCGAGAGCGAACTACGCCTCAGCGATACGGTGCGGGTTCGTTTGGACCGGCTAGACGATGTTATCCGCTTGATGGGTGAAGTACTTTCCGGCCATCACCACTTACATACCTTGGTTGACCAAGCCCGCGCGTTAAGCACTACGCTCCCTGCCGAGCAGCAGGCGCCCTTTCACGTCTTTCACCGTGAGCTGAAAGATAGCGTTTTAAGTCACGATTCGCTGATGAACGACCTCCACGACCGAGCACTGCAAATGCGCATGCTGCCGCTAAGCGTGGTGTTTGATCCACTCGCGCACATGTCCCGTGAGTTGGCTCAATCACTCGGCAAACAGGTCGACTGCCGTGTACGAGGCGGCGAAATAGAGCTTGATCGCCAGATGATTGATCGCTTGTCAGACCCGCTCATTCACCTGCTGCGCAATGCCTTGGATCATGGCTTCGAGCCACCTGCCGAGCGCGTGGCGTCGGGTAAATCACCCCGGGGGAAGTTGGTGATTGAAGCGTGGCAGGATGCGGACTGGGTGGTGGTTGAGATGCATGATGATGGCGCAGGTATTGCGTTGGACGCGGTGCGTCAGAAAGCGCTCGCCAAACAGCTGGTCAGTGAAGAGCAGCTAAATACGCTGAGTGAGCAGGAAACCCTGGAGCTTATTTTCCTGCCGGGTTTCTCTACTAAAAGCATGATTACCGACTTTTCTGGGCGCGGCGTAGGCTTGGATGTGGTTAAGCGCACTGTAATGGACGAGCTTAACGGCGACTTGCAGCTTACCAGCGAACGCGGCAACGGCACGCGCTTTACCCTGCGCCTGCCTCTCTCACTGGCTATGATGCGCGTGCTGTTGATCAGCGTTGGCGGTGTCACCCTAGGGGTAACCGCGCCTTACGTATCCGAGCTGGTGGAGTGTTCACCTGAATCATTCATTGATGCTGCTGGACAGCGCACGCTGATTTTACGCAATGAATTTGTACCGGTGGTCTCACTGGCCCAACTGCTTGAGCTACCTGAGACGACGTCCGTCACTGATAACGCCTTACTGCTGGTCGTCCACCAGCGACACCAGAAGCTCGCCTTGATGATTGATTCACTGATTGATGAGCGCGATATGGTGATTAAGCCGCTCCCGGTGCATCTACGTCATTTACCGCTGGTCTCAGGCATGGTTTCCATGGGGCGTAATGCACTGGTGAGCCTACTGCACATACCTGCGTTGCTGGAGGCGACCCGGCACAATGTCCAGCACCTTGGTAATGAGCGTCCCTCATCCACTCTCGCGAAGCGCATTTTGGTGGTCGATGACTCACTGAATACCCGCGAAATAGAGAAAGACGTACTCGAAGCATGGGGCTACCACGTCACGCTGGCCGAAAATGGTCGCGATGGCTTAGCCAAAGCATTGGCGGAACCATTTGATGCGGTACTAACCGACGTTGAGATGCCAGTAATGGATGGCTTTGCGCTGACTGCCCGACTGCGCGAAAATGAGGTTTATCGTTATCGGCCGATTATTATTATCACCTCTCGGGAAAAAGAGTCTGATCGGCGACGCGGCATTGAGGTCGGTGCCGATGCCTATATCGTCAAGGGCAGTTTTGATCAAAACAATTTAGTAGAGACTCTCCAGGCACTGCTGGGCTAAAGCGCAGGTTACTTACACAACAATCAAGAGGTCATGGATGCATATTCTGGTCGTAGACGACGATCCGCTAGCGGGTGAAATGACGGCGGCACTGCTTGAGTCACAGGGGCATGACACCCTGATGGCCAATGACGCAATGGAAGCCGTCGAGCAGTTAGACACTCACAGCGATATCAAACTGATTGTCAGCGATATGCACATGCCCCTTGTCAGCGGAACAGCACTGCTAGCGATGCTGCGCGAGCAAGACAATCACCTGCCGTTTATTTTACTTACCGGGGACACCCCGGATGAAGCACTACGACAGACACCGGGGCTGGACGCCTGTTTGCGTAAAGATGCCGAGCTGGCCGGTAACCTAGAAGCCGCCGTTCAACAGGCGCTCAACGGCTAAGAATGCTCTTAAACAATGTTCGATGCGATGGAATGGATAAAATGGAACGGATCGCCGCTTTCGACCAATCACGTAGGTAGTCTGATGTCTCAGCCCGCCCCTTCGCTGCACGAAAAGCTAAATCAGTTACGTGCGCGTTTTATTGAGCAGCTTCCAGCCCGCTTAGCGCAAACCGCCAAGCTGTGGGAGCAGAGCTGCGCCTCAACCGAAGAGCAAACGCGGCTCACGCCGGAACTACACCGCTTCTTTCATAGCCTGAAAGGAACCGGAAGGTCACTAGGCTTTGAGCGGCTTGCTCAGTTAGCAGACCAGGCTGAGGCGTCGCTCACCTCCTCCCCCCAGCGTGCTGATATCGACACCTATATCAGCGAACTGCTACGTCAGCTGGGGCGCGAACAGCAGCACTTGCGTTCGCATAATGGTCAGCAGCAAGCGCTGGCTGCCGTGCACAGCTTTGAGCTGACCGGCCAAGTGGAGCCGCTGCGCAATAAGCGCCAGCGGTTGATTTACTTGTGCGACGATGAGCCCGAGCAGGTCGATCAACTGATCCACCATCTCCGCTGTTTTGGTCATGAGGTGGTGCATTTTATCGACACGGAAACGTTCTTTAACGCCGTACTCACTCGTCGGCCCGACGCGGTGATCATGGATGTACAGTTCCCCCAAGGCCAGACAGCAGGCACGGAAACCCTGGCCAGCCTCAACAAATTAACCGACCAACCGCTGCCCGCCATCGTACTGTCGGCCCACAGCGACTTTCATTCACGCCTGAGCGCCGTTCGCGCAGGCTGCGACGGCTACTTCATCAAGCCGGTGAAGCCGCTGGATCTTATGTTGGCGGTGGATGAGCTCACTGCTCCGGCGGCGGAAGAGCCGCTCAAGGTACTCGTGGTGGATGATGAGCCTGAAGTAGCTGCCTACCATGCCTTGCTGCTTGAAGAGGGCGGCATGATGGCTCACCAAGTTCACCATCCCGCCGATGCGCTCACTACGATGGAGCGCTTTAGCCCCGACTTACTGCTGGTCGATGTGTATATGCCGGTGTGTTCAGGGGAAGAACTGGCGACGATTATTCGTCAGCAGCCGGAGTACCTAGGGCTACCAATCATCTATCTCTCTAGTGAAACCGACAGCCAAAAGCAAATTTCCGCGATGTCCGCGGGCGTTGAAGCCTTTCTTACCAAGCCCGTGCAGGCTGAGGAGCTGGTCTCGGCCGTGCGGCTGCGCGCTGAACGCCTACGCCTGCTGCGCTCATTAATGACCCGCGATAGTATGACCGGCTTGTATAACCACAGCACCACCACCGAACTCATCAATAAAACCCTCGCCCAAGCACACCGCGAAAACAGCCAGCACGCCATGGCGATGATTGATATCGATCACTTTAAACATGTTAACGATACCCACGGCCACTTGGCGGGCGATCAAGTGATTATCACCCTGGCGAGGCTATTAAAGAGCCGCCTGCGGCTCTCTGATATTATCGGCCGCTACGGCGGCGAAGAGTTTGTTGTGCTGCTAAAAGGTGTCAACGCCGAGAAAGCCGCCACATTAATCAATAGTTTGCGCGAGGATTTTGCACTGGTCGATTTCCACGCCGGTGACGTCGGTTTTCGCTGCACCTTCAGCGCTGGTATAAGCAGCTTCCCCGCGCAGCCTTCTACCGAATCGCTGCGTTTAAGCGCCGACCAGGCGCTCTACCTTGCCAAAGACCAAGGACGCAATCAGGTAGTCGTATCAATGGAGCAAGCCAATGACTGCTGAAACGCCACGCGACAGCCACTCTTTGGAAGAGGCGTTAGCGGCACACGGCGATGCTAATACAGTGGTAGATGTTGATGAGCCCACCCAGCAGCTAGTGCTTTTTCGGCTCAATGGCCAGCGCTTTGCACTACCCGGCAGCGCAGTGAGTGAGATTTTACCCAGCGACCAGCCCGTTTATTACGTACCGGGGCTACCCGCCTCTACTGAAGGCGTACTGCACCTACGTGGCCACATTGAGTCTGTCATTAGCTTGCATCAGCTACTCGGCCTGCCCGCACCCGAGACCTCTGACCAAGGCATGATTTTGTTAGTCAATGCGGCGGGCATGAGTAGCGGCGTGCGTATAGAACAGCTAGACGATGTATGCGACGTGACCCAAAGCATGCTGCAAGCGCCCCCCGAAACGCTTTCCAGCACGTTGCGCCCGTATGTTAGCGCGCTGTGGCAAATAGATGATCGCCAAGCGCTTGCCCTGCTTGAGCCAGAGGCGCTATTCGACGCCTACCGGCAAGGGTTGGGTTAAGGTGCCTCAGCATCGAGATCATTACGAGCAAGCCAAGGTGGCGATGGTGCTGTTTCGCGTAGGGCCTTACCGTGCTGCCCTGGAAGCGTGTCATGTACTCGCCATGACCGATCAACCGACGGCATTGCGCAGCGCCAGCGCTCACTCGTTGCTCTATGAAGAACGCAACCAACCGACGCCGCCTAGCCGCTGGCTAACCCTGCGCGACGCTCAAGTAAAGAGCGAAAAAAACAGCACTTGGCAGCTGGGCGTAAGCGGCGACATTACCCTTCGGCAACTGCCTGCCAACACGCTTTACCCGCTGCCTAAGCTGCTGCGTTCCCGACGATTTTCAATGGCGCTGTGCGGCTTCACGTTTGAACAACAGCAACTCGTGCTGCTACTGGACGCGCACAAGCTTACTCCTTAGCCTTCTCAACCCCTAACTCATCAACCATAAACAGCGGATCTCATCGCCCTTAGCTATTTCGCTATTAGGCGGGATCACCGCTAAGGCATCGGCGTTGATACACGACGAGAGCACCCCCGAGTTCTGGTCATCAAATGCCGCCGCCGTCACACCGTTGGGTGTGAACGTTAGCGTCACGCGCATATAGTGTTCGCGGGGGCCGGTTGAGGTAGCAAAACCAGCGCTGGCAGTCATATTGGGCAGAGCTTTTAAAGCAGGGCAGCCAAGTAGTGCGCCCATTAGTGGGCGCAAAAAAAGCCATGCCCCCACAAAACTAGATACTGGGTTCCCCGGCAGCCCTACAAAACGTGCTTGGCTGCCATCTTCGCGGGGCAAACGGCCCAGCGCCAGCGGCTTGCCAGGGCGAATCGCCAGCTTCCACATATCGAGCTGGCCCAGCGATTCCAGCGCGGCTTTGACATGATCCTCTTCACCCACGCTTACGCCGCCGGTACTAATCACTACGTCAGCTTCTGCCGCTGCTTGGCGTAATAGCTCAACGGTTTGAGCGTAGTCATCCGGTACGCTAACCAGCTGCACAACGTCAGCCCCAAAGTTTTCTAACAGGCGCTTGAGCATTGGCCGGTTTGAGTTATAGAGCTGACCGGGCTTTAACGGCTTACCGGGGTCAATAATCTCATCGCCGGTTGAGAGTAACGCCACGCGGGGCCGACGGCGTACGCTCACGTCGGTGACGCCTTGCCCAGCCAAATGACCCAATGCAGCAGCTTCCAACCGCTCACCTGCATTTAGCAGCAAAGAGCCACTTTTCACGTCGCGTCCCTGACGGCGCACATTATCTCCCGCTGGAATATCCGCGGGCATCAGTGCGCGCTCGCCGTCAACCTCTACGCGCTCTTGCATCACCACGCAGTCCGCCCCAGCCGGGATCTCACCGCCGGTAAAAATACGCGCGCAGCTTCCAGGCGCAAGCGCTTGAGCCTGCGTGCCCGCCGCAATGCGCTGACTCACCGGCAGCCACTGCCCCGCATCAGCGGCGCGCAGGGCGTAGCCATCCATGGCGCTATTATCAAACGGCGGCACATCCAACTGCGCATAAACAACATCGGCCAGCACGCGGCCCGCCGCCTGAACCAGCGGCACCGGCTCAGCTTCCAGCGGCACCACCCCTGCCAGCAGCGCTTCAAGGGCTGTTTCGATCGGCTGTAAATCAGCCATGCTGCCCCCGGCCTGGAATCACTAAGTTGTTAAGCATGCACTGAGAATTAAGAACTGATGGCATAGTCGCCTCTAAAAACAGGAAAACCAGAGTCGTGAAACCCAAGAATTAGATAACCGGTATAGGTAGAATGCCACGATCAACGGACAGAAACAGCCTGTTGGCGTCTTACTTACTTTCATCAATAGGCACTTTGATACCACCGGAATCTACATGTTTGAACAAACCTTCAGAAACATCGATAACGTCCTTTGGAAAGAGGCTGGTTGCGCCAGCGAACTGGACTACACCGAGCAAACATCCTGGATGCTGTTCCTGAAGTACCTCGACGACCTGGAGTTCGAGCGCTCACAAGAGGCCGAACTGCGCGGCCAAGCCTACGAGTTCATTATCGACGAAGAGCATCGTTGGTCACGCTGGGCAGCACCAAAAAAAGAGGACGGTAGCTTTGACCATGACAATGCGCTAACTGGCGATGACCTGATTCAATACGTCAGTTTTGAACTCTTCCCCTATTTGCATGGTTTCAAAGAGCGCGCGACGAGCAGTGACACGATTGAATACAAAATTGGCGAAATTTTTGGCGAGATCCGCAATAAATTCGCTAGTGGTTACAGCCTGCGCGATGCCCTAGAGCTGGTGGATGAACTCAGCTTTGGCTCTCAGGCTCAGAAGCATGAGCTCTCCCATCTGTACGAAGCCAAAATCAAGAATATGGGCAATGCTGGGCGTAACGGCGGAGAGTATTACACCCCACGCCCGCTGATCCGCGCCATGATCAAGGTGGTTGATCCGCAGATTGGCGAGCGTATATACGACGCTGCTGTTGGGTCGGCAGGCTTTTTATGCGAAGCCCACGATTACCTCCGCTACGGGCCAGAAGGCGAGCAGGACGGCAAACGTCTCTCCACATCGGATCTTGATATTCTTCAGTCCCGCACCTTTTACGGTAAAGAGAAAAAGAGCCTGCCGTACGTGATTGGTATCATGAACATGATCCTGCACGGTATTGAAACGCCCAATATCGTTCATACCAATAGCCTGACTGAAAACCTGAATGATATTCAGGAGAAAGACCGCTTTGACGTTATCCTTGCTAACCCGCCTTTCGGCGGCAAAGAGCGTAAGGAAATACAGCAGAATTTCCCTATTAAAACCGGGGAAACCGCGTTCCTGTTTATGCAGCACTTCATTAAGTATTTGCGTGCTGGCGGTCGTGGGGCGGTGGTCATTAAAAACACCTTTTTGTCTAACGCGGACAACGCCTCAAAAGCACTGCGTAAAGAGCTGCTGGAAAGCTGCAACCTGCACACCATTCTGGATTGTCCCGGCGGCACCTTTCTGGGGGCAGGGGTAAAAACCGTTGTGCTGTTTTTCGAGAAAGGCGCACCCACGCACAACATTTGGTATTACCAGCTAGAGCCAGGCCGTAGCCTGGGCAAAACCAACCCGCTGAATGATGATGACCTCAAGGACTTTGTCGCCCGCCAAGCTAGTTTTGCGGATTCTGATCAATCATGGACGGTGAGTATCGACGATATCGATACCACTACTTTCGATTTGTCGGTGAAGAACCCAAACAAAGCCGATGAGGCACCGCTTCGCGATCCAGAAGTCATCATCAACGAGATTGAGACGTTGGATAAAGAAAGCGAGGCCATTCTGGAAGGGATTCGGGGGCTGTTATGAAAGAAACCTGGACTTACGTTCCTCTAAGCGAGGCATGCAAGATAAAACCTCCTAAAAAAGAGGCCCAAGAGCAACTAAGAAAAACAGACTTGGTTTCTTTTGTACCGATGAATGCCCTCGGTATAAGAGAGAAATATTTTTCACCAGTGGAAGAGAAAGCCTTAGAGAAGGTTTCTGGTAGTTATACTTACTTTGCCGATGGTGATGTACTGCTAGCGAAGATTACGCCATGCTTTGAGAATGGAAAACTAGGAATTGCGCGTGGACTCACGAACGGCATCGGGTTTGGCTCAAGTGAATTTATTGTTTTTCGTACGAAAGACAGTCTAGATCCTGAGTTTTTGTTTTATTACCTGGCGCAGAACAGTTTTCGGGATGCAGGCGAAAGGGTGATGTCAGGGGCTGTTGGGCATAAGCGTGTTTCAAAAGAGTTTATCGAGAAGCACTCTATCCCACTTCCGACACTCGCTGAGCAAAAGCACATCGTCGCCATTCTCGACGAAGCCTTTACGAGCATTGATGCAGCTATTGCCAACACCGAGCAGAACCTTGCTAATATTAAGGAGTTATTTGAGAGCCACTTGCATTCAGCATTCAACACTGCTTACTTATCCAATAATGTTGTTACGCTGTCTGAATTAGCATCTGATATTACTGATGGCGATCATATGCCGCCACCGAAAAGTGCATCGGGCATTCCTTTTATTACAATAAAAAACATAAACAAAAAAACAAAAGAAATTGATTTTGATAACGCCTTCCGAGTGAGCCTTGAATATTTTAATAACTTGAAAAATAATCGCAAGCCAATAAAAGGTGATATTTTGTACACCGTTACTGGCTCTTTCGGCATCTCCGTAATGGTTGATGGCGATGCACTCTTTTGTTTTCAACGCCATATCGGTTTAGTGAGGCCTAAAAATTCTGTTAATAGCAAGTGGATGTATTACTTACTATTATCTCCGCAAATTAAGAACCAAGCACTTGAAAAGGCCACTGGAACCGCACAAAAAACCGTTTCCTTAAAAGCTCTACGTGGATTTCAGGCTCCTGATATTTCACTTAAAGAACAGAGTGAAGTTATTACCAAGCTTGATGAAGTAAGTGCTGAAACTTGTCGTCTAGAAGATATCTATCAACAAAAACTCATGGTATTAAAAGAGCTAAAACAATCCCTTCTTAAAAAAGCCTTTTCTGGGGAGCTCACCGCTAATAATGTGGTTGAGATCACTAAACAAAAACAGCCGACGACCCTGATAGAAACCAACTCTCCAGAATTTGCTGCTCATATTATGGCAGCCGCTTATCACTGGCATGCTTCAGAGCATCGCGGAAAGACCTTTGGTCGGGTTAAGGCACAGAAAACGCTTCATTTGGTGGAGTCACTGGCGGATATCGACCTGGGGCGTCAGCCGATTAAAGATGCCGCTGGCCCCAATGATTTTCAACATATGCAACGAGCAGAAGACTGGGCCAAAGACCATGGCTTTTTTGAGTTTGTTAAGCGCCCTACTGCACAGCGAGGCTTCGATTTTAGAAAAGGCGCGCGTTATGGGGAACTGGTTGCAGAAGCCATGCAAGCCCTGGCGCCGTATGAGCACGTATTGAAGCGCGTGATTAAGGTACTCATGCCACTCAATACCGCAGAAACGGAAGTTCTAGCGACGGTCTATGCGGCATGGAACAACTTGCTCCTTGAAGGTATTGAGCCTACAGAGCACGCCATCATTCACGAAGCGCGTGAAAACTGGCATGCTGATAAGCTTAAGTATTCAGAGGAGCAATTCCGCATTGCCATTTCTCAGCTACGCCACAATGGCTTGGAACCCCGAGGGCGCGGTAAACGTGTGACTGGGCAAGAGAGTCTTGCCCTATGAGCCAGCAACGCGATATTGACCTGGTCAACGAGCTGCTAGCTCAAGGTGCAGAAACAGACTGGCTGGAGTTCAAGAAAGATAATGTTGAACCCAGCATGATCGGCGTTCGCTGTTCTGCACTGGCTAATGCCGCTCGCCTTGTGGGCAAAGATATCGCCTATATGCTCTGGGGCATTGACGACGCCTCACTTCAAGTCATCGGTTCAAGTTTCAACCCAGATACCCAGAAATCCAATGGGCAAGAACTAGCCTTTTGGCTGGCTCGAGAGTTACAGCCTAGCATCGCGTTCCAATTTAGGCGGGTCGAGCATCCGGGTGGCAACGTGGTGATTCTGGAGATACCGGCAGCTACCTCTGCGCCAGTTGCTTTCAAAAACATCCCCTACATTCGCATTGGCAGTGCAACACCTAAACTGACGGATTACCCGGAGCGCTATCAACAGTTAATTGAGCGGCTGCGCCCCTATACCTGGGAGCATGCGATAGCTCGTCAGTATGTTAGTGGCGATGAAGTCTTGGATCTGCTTGATTACAGCAATTACTTCAAACTTACGAAGCAGCCACTGCCGGATAATCGACGGGGAATTTTCGATAAATTAGCGGCCGAACGTTTGATTCAGCAGGATGTCGGTGAACGCTGGAACATCACCCATCTGGGTGCCATTCTTTTTGCTTCTGACCTTACCCAGTTTGATAGTGCTTTAGCCCGTAAGGCCGTTCGCTTTACTGCCTATGCAGGCAAAAATCGAGCGGCTCAGGTCAGCCATCGGGTTGAAGGTAAGAAAGGCTATGCAGTGGGCTTTGAAGGGCTCATTGAATTTATTAACGGTATCCTGCCTAAAAATGAGCATATTGATGTAGCGCTGCGCACCGAAGAGCCGCTATTTCCTACTATCGCGGTTCGTGAAGTGATCGCCAATGCGCTGATTCATCAAGACATGACTATCTCCGGAGCTGGCCCACAGGTTGAGGTTTTTCAGGATCGCATGGAGATAACTAATCCCGGTAAGCCGTTGGTGCCCGCTGACCGAATGATTGACCTCCCGCCCCGTTCACGAAATGAAGCGCTGGCTTCACTGATGCGCCGGATGGGCATGTGTGAAGAGCAGGGCAGCGGCTTAGATAAAGTGATCGCTTCCGTTGAAATGTTCCAGTTGCCACCACCGCTGTTTCGGGAAGAAGGTAATGCCATGCAGGTGGTACTTTATGGGCCGCGAAACTTTGCCCAGATGACCCCAGAAGAGCGCACACGGGCATGTTATCACCATGCAGTTCTTAAATTTTTAACCGGCGAGCGCATGAAAAACGCAACACTGTGTGAGCGATTCGGTATTGAAAGTAGGAATGCGTCACAAGCCTCTGTTGTTATCAAGAAGGCAAAAGAAGCGAATCTGATTAGAGAAGCAGATTCCGAGCACCCGAGAGCCGGCTACGTTCCCTGGTGGGCCTGATTTCTTGATCGGGTTTTGATTTCACACTGCCAGCCGTTAAGTCACTTCTTATAAAAACATTATAAATCAATAATTTAATATTTTAACGGCGGCATATTTTCTTGATTCATTCTTGATTCCGTCTTCAGCCAAGGCCATCAAACTAGCAGGAAGCCTATGAACGAGGCAGAAACCCGAGCAGAACTGATTGATCCGGCGCTGAAATCCGCTGGCTGGGGTGTGGTTGATGCCAGCCGGGTTCGGCGCGAGGTGATTGCTCCAGGGCGACTGCAAGGCGGTGGCCGCCGAGGCCCTTCGGATATTGCTGACTATGTGCTGACCTATAAAGGCCAGAAGTTAGCGGTGATTGAGGCCAAAAAGCGCGCGCTGCCGGTAACAGAAGGTCTTGCCCAGGCAAAGCGCTACGCCGAACGCCTTCAGGCCCGCTTTGCCTACAGCACTAATGGAGAGGGTATTTACCGTGTAGACCTCTACTCCGGTGAAGAGGGCTTGGTGTATAGCTACCCCACAACGGAAGCGCTCTGGGCGGAGACCTTCGCTGAACAGAATGCCTGGCGCGAGCGCTTTGGTGCCGTTCCCTTCGAAGATAAGGGTGGGTTCTGGCAACCACGTTACTATCAGCACAACGCGATTACCCAGGCATTGGAAGCGATTTCTCATGACCAACGCCGGATTCTGCTAACCCTTGCCACTGGAACAGGCAAAACGGCTATTGCTTTTCAGATTGCTTGGAAGCTATTTCACTCCCGGTGGAGTCTTGCTGCCCAGGAGACAGGCGAGACAGGACGCAGGCCGCGTATTCTATTTTTGGCTGATCGCAACATCCTCGCCAACCAAGCTTTCAATGACTTTTCGGCCTTTCCTCCAGATGCTTTAGTGCGTATCGATCCAGACACTATCCGCAAAAAAGGCCGTGTGCCCAAGAACGGCAGCATCTTTTTCACTATTTTCCAGACGTTTATGACGGGCCGCGATGAAGATGGTGGGTCGGCACCCCATTTTGGTGATTACCCTCCGGACTTTTTCGATCTTATCATTATCGACGAATGCCATCGGGGTGGTGCTAATGATGAAGGCAACTGGCGAGGCATTCTGGAATACTTCCAACCAGCAGTGCAACTTGGGCTAACAGCAACGCCAAAGCGTGATAACAACGCTGATACCTACGCCTACTTTGGTGAACCTGTATATGTATACTCACTTAAAGAAGGCATTAACGACGGTTATCTTACCCCGTTCAAGGTAAAGCAGATTGCGACTACGTTAGATGACTATGTTTATACCAGTGATGACGAAGTTATTGAGGGTGAGATAGAAAAGGGTCGCCGATATACCGAGACGGATTTTAACCGTGTTATCGAAATCAAGGCCCGAGAGAAATATCGTATTCGTTTGTTCATGGAGCAGATTAATCAGCGTGAAAAGTCCATCGTCTTCTGTACCACTCAGGAGCATGCGCTGGCGGTTCGTGACCTGATCAACCAAATGAAAAGCAGTAATAATCCCCATTATTGCGAGCGCGTCACCGCTGACGACGGCGCTGAGGGCGAACGCTTCCTAAAGCAGTTTCAGGATAACGAAAAGACGATTCCTACTATTCTGACCACATCACAAAAGCTTTCGACCGGCGTAGATGCCCGCAATGTGCGCAATATAGTGTTGATGCGCCCGGTAAACTCAATGATTGAGTTTAAACAGATTATCGGTCGCGGCACGCGTTTGTTTGATGGTAAAGACTATTTCACCATCTACGACTTTGTCAGAGCTCATGAGCACTTTAATGACCCAGAGTGGGACGGTGAGCCGCTACCGCCAGAGCCTTGTCAGGAATGCGGCCAAATTCCTTGCCAGTGTGCTGTTGAACCACCGGCACCATGCCCTGAGTGCAGCGAACGCCCCTGCACGTGTAAGAAAGAGCCAACTGAACCATGCTCTGAATGTGGCGAGAGTCCCTGTATCTGTCAGAAAAAAACAAAAGTAAAAATTAAGTTAGCCGATGGGAAGGAGCGCACGTTACAGCACATGAGCGCCACCAGTTTCTGGAGTCCTGACGGAACGCCGATGTCGGCCGCTGAGTTCGTAAAGCGCCTTTATGGCGACCTACCCGCTTGGTTTTCTGATGAGGACAAACTACGGGAACTGTGGAGCAGTCCAGATACGCGGAAGAAGTTGATGGCTAGCCTGGAAGAAAAGGGATACTCCATCGAACAATTACTTGATGTCGGCAAGATGATTGAGGCCGACAAAAGCGATATTTACGACGTGCTAGCTTACATTGCATTTAATCATCCCCCCGTCACACGCACCGAACGCGTGGATTCACACCGGGAAGCGATTTTCCGTGAGTACGACTATCAACAGCAAGAATTCCTGCGTTTTGTTCTAGGTCATTACGTGGAGCGTGGTGTTGGAGAGTTAGATCCTGACAAACTTCCGCTGCTGATTGAGTTGAAGTATCACACCATCCGAGATGCGGTGAGCGAACTAGGTTCAGTAGGAAATATCCGTGACGTATTTGTGGATTTTCAAAAAAATCTCTATTAGAGATTTATCGGATTCACGACAAAAGCCATCACATGGCCTGCCAAGCAGGCCATGTGTCTCGCAAAGCCGTATCATACTGCTCATAGATTATAAGTAGAGCACACCTTCAGCCATGCTGCCCCCGGCCTGGAATCACTAAGTTGGCAAAATTGCACGGCTTATGGCGGCTATCCAACTGCTCGGCCAGAATGCCGTCCCAGCCAGTGCGGCACGCGCCGGTTGAACCGGGCAAACAGAACACCACGGTGGCGTTGGCGAACCCGCCCAAGGCGCGGCTTTGAATCGTGGAGCTGCCGATCTCGTCGCCACTCAGTTGGCGAAAGCGCTCACCAAAGCCTTCGATGCGCTTATCCAGCAGTACCGAGATAGCTTCGGGGGTGGAGTCACGCCCGGTAAAGCCAGTTCCCCCCGTGGTAATCACCACCTGAACCGCTGGGTCGGCGATCCACTGGGCCACCACCGCGCGAAGTTGATACACATCATCCTGCACGATGCGCTTTTCAACCAGGTTATGGCCCGCACCGGTGAGTCGCTCTATTAGGAATTGGCCCGAACGATCGGTCTCTTCCGTGCGCGTATCCGACACCGTTAACACCGCTACGTTTAACGCCACCATGCTTTCCATGGGCTACTCCTGGGTTTTCTTCTGAGCGTGACGCGCCTCTAGCGCAGCGAGCTGCTCGGGCGTTGCCTTACCTTGGTAGTGCTCTTTCCACTCGCTATAGGGCATGCCATACACGTACTCTCGGGCGGCTTCCATCTCAAGCGAAGTACCCTGCTCCTCTGCTGCCGTGACCAGCCACTTGGAAAGGCAGTTGCGACAGAAGTCAGCCAGGATCATCAGGTCGATATTTTGCACGTCTTTGTTGTCGTCTAAATGCTTCAGTAGGCGGCGAAAAGCGGCTGCTTCAAGCTCGGTACGCGCGGTAGTATCCAGTTCGTCAAATGTTGCCATGTTGATGTCTCTTTAAAGTGAGTTTAGGGCAGCATAACAAAAGACACCGCCCGTAGGCGGTGTCAAAGGGCATTACTTTACGTCGCTAGCTAGGTCGAGAAGCTGAAACGTCACTGCTGCTGTCACCCGACTTGCGAGCGGCAACCTCCTCTTCCGAGATCGCTTGATCCTTCACTTCTTCATACCAAAGGTTGTGGTGCTCTTTCGCCCAAGCTTCATCCACGTAACCCGTGGTCATGGCTTCAAGCGACCCTTCGGTGCCCACCGTGCCAATGTAGATATGGCCAAGCGCTACTGCGGTTAAGCCAAGGGCACCCACCGCATGGATAATATTCGCCCACTGCATGGTGTCACGGCTTTGGCCGTAGTTAGGAAAGTCGAGCACAAAGCCACTAGCAACAACCACAATGCCTGCGGTAGCCAGCAACCAATACCAGGCTTTTTCCCCGCCATTAGCGAAACCTGCATCCGGATGGCCTTTCCCTACAAGCCCACCGCCCTGCTTGAACCACTGCAGGTCGTGCTTTTTGGGAATGTTATCTTTAAGCAGCTTCACTAGTAGCACAACCAGCAGAATGCCAAATAGCGGCCCCAAGTAGTTATGTAAAACTTTCGAGGCCGAGATCATCCACCCCCAAAAAGCATCACCGAAAAGCGACCGGAATACGAACTTGCCGTACAGCAAGTTTAAACCGGTCAGCGCCAAGGTGATAAACAGGGTGGCCACGGTCCAGTGCAACGAGCGCATGAGTAGTGACCAGCGGAACAGCTTGCGGCCAGTACGCGGCTCTGCTAATTCCTTACGGCCGATTATCAGATAGAACAGCGTGATAATGCCCACCATGCCAAACACAGCGATTAGGCCAAATGGCGACACCCAGCGGTTGCGCAGAGTCCGCCATGTTTCACCACTGGCGTTGATCAGGTTGTAGTTGCTGTCATGACGAGAATCCCGGAAATTTGCATCCGTCTCGCCACTTCGCACCTGGCGCCACTGATCGGCCGTAATGCCGGGGGCAGCGGTTCTCATTTCGCGATCAGGTTCCGCCTGGGCCACCGCTACCTGGGTGAACCCAAGGCTAAGCATCAGTACTAGCGCCACCATCACCAAGCGCCAAATGCCCAGGGCGAGCCCTTTACCTGAGCGCGGCACCCTGACGGGTGCCTGTGCAGTCAACAGGTTCATGACACGCCTCCTCACCCTTTACGGGCAGCATCGTAGGCTAAGTTATCGGCACTGGCCTGAGGATTATTGGACCAGGCACCGTCTGGGTGGCCGCGGTGTACTACACGCTGACGGAAGATGTCAGCCACGTCTTGGGCATCACCCGCAAGTAGCGCCTTGGTTGAGCACATCTCGGCACATAGCGGCAGCTTACCCTCGGCAATACGGTTAGAGCCGTACTTCTGATACTCCTCTTCTTTGCTCTCAGCAGGGCCGCCAGCGCAGAAGGTGCATTTGTCCATCTTGCCACGCTCACCAAAGGCATTCTGTTTGGGGAACTGGGGCGCACCAAAGGGGCAGGCGTACAGGCAGTAGCCACAGCCAATGCACAGGTCTTTATCGTGTAGCACGATGCCGTCATCGGTTTTGTAGAAGCAGTCGGTGGGGCAAACGGCCATGCAGGGGGCGTCGTCACAGTGCATGCAGGCCACTGAGATAGACATCTCGCTTGCTTCACCGTCGTTAAGCGTGACCACTCGACGGCGTTGAATGCCCCATTCAACATCGTTAGCGTTTTTACAGGCGGTGACACAGCCGTTGCATTCGATGCAGCGCTCGGCGTCACACATAAATTTCATTTGAGCCATGGTGTTCTCCTCATGCCGGTGCGGGATGGCTTCCGCACCGCCGTGCTGTCAGGTCGGTCGGCCTTTTTTCAAGACTCAGGCGCGCTCAATGCGGCAAATGGTGCACTTAGTCTCTTGCATTAGTGTCACCGGATCGTAGCCATAGGTGGTGGCGGTATTCGCTGCTTCACCAATGATGTACGGATCAGAGCCGTCCGGATAACGGTCGCGCAGGCTTTCGCCTTGGAACATGCCACCGAAGTGGAATGGCATAAACGCAACGTTACGATCAACGCGAGGCGTGACTAGGGCTTTAACTTTTACCCGCCCGCCTTCTGCACCTTCCACCCAGACATCATCGCCATCTTTGATGCTTAGGTCGTTGGCATTGGCCGGATTGATCTCAACAAACATCTCTTGTTGGAGCTCCGCCAGCCACGACATGGAGCGCGTCTCTTCACCACCGCCCTCGTACTCAACCAGTCGGCCCGAGGTCAGAATAATCGGGTAGTCAGCGCTGTTATCCCGATCCTGGATGGTTTTGTACAACGTAGGCAGACGCATGATGGAGTCGAAGTCGTCCCACGTGGGGAAGCGTTCAACCAAGTCACGGCGCGTGGTGTAAAGCGGCTCGCGGTGTTTTGGCACTTCATCGGGGAAGGTCCACACCACAGCGCGCGCTTTGGCGTTGCCATAAGGGGCGCAACCGTGCTCAATCGCGACCCGCTGGATACCGCCTGAGAAGTCGGTTTTCCAGTTTTTACCTTCAGCGGCCACTTTCTCAGCGTCGGTCAGGTCATCCCACCAGCCTAGATCTTTCAGCAACTGATCGTTGAACTCGGGGTAGCCATCGTCGATATCCCCACCTACAGGTGCCGAGCCTTCGGCCAGCAGGTTGACGCCGTTGCGCTCAATGCCAAAGCGGGCGCGGAAGCCCATACCGCCTTCCATGACCGGCACGCTGGTGTCATAAAGGTTGGGTGAGCCAGGGTGACGAAACTCCGGCGTTCCCCAGCAGGGCCATGGCAGGCCATAGTAGTCGCCGTCAGCGGGGCCGCCCTGGGCACGCAGGTTTTCAAAGCTGAAGGTATGCCAGTTTTTCTGGTGCTCTTTGAGCCGCTCAGGGCTTTGTCCGGTGTAACCCACCGTCCACATGCCGCGGTTAATTTCCCGCAGTACGTCTTCAATAAGCGGCTCGTTACCATTCATCTCAAAGTTCTTGACGAACTCATTACCAAAGCCCAGTTTGCGGGCGAACAGGTACATGATCTCGTGGTCGGGCTTAGCCTCAAACAGCGGCTCAATCACTTTATCGCGCCACTGAATGGAGCGGTTGGTGGCGGTTACGCTACCGGTAGTCTCGAACTGGGTAGCCGCAGGCAGCAGATAAACACCATCACTGCGGTCGTGCATAACGGAGGCAACGGTGGGATAAGGGTCAACGATGACCATCATCTCAAGCTTCTTCATTGCCTGCTGCATTTCGACGCCGCGGGTTTGCGAGTTAACCGCGTGGCCCCAGTAGAACATCGCTTTAAGCGCCGTCCGCTGGGAGATATTTTCATCCTCTTCCAGTACGCCATCCACCCAGCGGGATACCGTAATACCGCTGGAGTACATGGGCTTGCCGTCGGCATACTCGGTGTCGTCAAAGCGCTCTTTCAGCCACTCATAGTCAACGTCCCATACGGTTGACCAGTGCTGCCAGGCACCCTCGGCCAAACCGTAGTAGCCCGGCAGCGAGTCACAGCCCAGTCCAAGGTCGGTAGCGCCCTGCACGTTGTCATGACCGCGCAGAATGTTGGCACCGCCACCAGATTTACCAATGTTGCCCAGCGCCAGCTCTAAAATGCAGTAAGCGCGGGTATTGTTGTTACCGGTCGTGTGCTGAGTGCCGCCCATACACCACACTACGCAGCCTGGGCGGTTGTCCGAAAGGCGTTTGGCCACATCAAACATATCCGCTTCCGGCACGCCGGTAACTTCTTCTACAACGCTCGGGGTAAACTGGGCCACTTCAGCACGGACATCGTCCATGCCATAAACGCGCTGGCTGATATATTCGCTATCTTCCCAGCCGTTCTCAAAAATGTGCCACAGCAAGCCCCAAATATACGCCACATCCGAACCAGGACGAATACGTACAAATTTATTGGCTTTCGCCGCTGTGCGGGTGAAGCGCGGGTCGGCAACGATGATGTCGCAATTATTGCGCTCTTTGGCAATCAAGATGTGCTGCATCGCCACCGGGTGGGCTTCACTCGGGTTAGAGCCAATAAACAGTATGGATTTGCTTTTTTGCATATCGTTGAGCGAGTTAGTCATCGCCCCGTAACCCCAGGTGTTCGCCACACCCGCCACCGTGGTGGAGTGACAGATACGCGCCTGGTGGTCGGTATTGTTGGTGCCCCACATAGAGGCCAGCTTGCGCATTAAATACGCCTGCTCGTTATTGAACTTGGCCGAGCCTAGCCAGTAAACGCTATCGGGGCCGTGCTCATCGCGCAGCTCAAGCAGCTTGTCGCCAATTTCGTTGACCGCATCGTCCCAACTCATGCGCTGCCACTCACCTGACACCAGCTTCATCGGGTACTTGAGACGGCGGGTGGAGTGGCCGTGCTGGCGCAGCGAGGCGCCCTTGGCACAGTGGGCACCACGGTTAATGGGGTGGTCAAAGGCAGGCTCTTGTTTTGTCCAAATACCTTCCTGAACCTCCGCATAAACGCCACAACCTACAGAGCAGTGCGTGCAGATGGTGCGCTTAGTCTCTACGGGGGAGTCTAGCACCGGGGTTTTCTGGGCCGACTCGGCACGCTGCATCATCGGCGCGCCCATAAAGCCTACGGCCGCCACGCCACCGGTTGCGACACCCGTGCGCTGCAAAAACTGACGGCGGGAAATTCCCAGACCTGGGGCCTTGGGGGCTGTTGTTTTGCGTGTTAGACGCATGGCAATTCTCCTGGCGTTTAGCCGTCAGTCGCGCAGCGACGCGTAGTAAGCACGAACATGGTCAGTCTCACGGTAATTGACTGACGCTTTTTCGCGCTCCACCGGCTTGTTGTTATCAGCTTGAGCCAAGGTTACATGGCCCACAGCAGCGGCCGCGCCCGCGGCAGCGGTTCCTAATCCTACGGTTTTGATAAACCGACGGCGCTCAGAGTTATGTGACGTTTGCATGGGGGGTCTCCTCTTTCATGCCCTTTCTTTTTATGGCTCAACAATACGAACCGGCTGATAGGCCGCTTGATCGCTCAAGCTAGCCTGTTCGCTTTCCATAAAAGCGCCACCCAACTGCCCAAGCGCTGCATAGAAAGCGGTGTCTACCTTGGCAAGGTCAGCAAAACAGCTACCGGCCCAGGGCTTGATATGTTGCTGAAAAAAGTAGCTTTGCTCTTGGCTTTGCGAGGCCACCAGCATTGCCATGACTTCGCATACAGCGGCTAAGTGATCTTCTGGCTCACGCACCGACTCGCGACGCTCAAAGCCTAGTGCGCGCAGGTCGTGGCGCAGCGCCACCAACGCCGCTTCCATTAACTCGCCGTTTAAATACCAGGAGCCATAAGGGACTATTTCGCCCTGAATGACGCCCACCAAATGGCGGAAATGGGCACGCTGTAACGCCTCAGGAGTACTGGCACGGGCAGTGCTTGATAGCGCCGCCCAGCACTCTGCCAGTCGACTGCCATCCTGCTCGATCTCAAGGGCTGCTAACCACTGCAACAACTCTGTGTCCGGCGCTTGGCGCAATAAGCTGGCTAGTAGCTGATAAATATCAGATCGGAGTGCCTCTGAATCACTCAGCGTGGGCATCGCATCGCTCATGGCTTTACACCTTTAATTGCGCGTCAGGGTCGCGGATCATGGTTTTCCAAACGTCCTTCACCCGGCAGTCTTCACACATTTCTAAACGTGCCATCGCCTCCCCAGCAAAGTAGGGGTGGTGGGCGAGTTTTTGTTTAATCGTCGCCACGGTACTGGCCGTTGCAAAGGCTTTGCCACAGTTAATACACTCAAACGGCGCTTCTTCATGGCAAACATGCCGCACGTGCCGTTCTGGGGCGGCTAAAAATCCGGGCAACAGGCTAATAGCGTCTTCAGGGCAGGCCTTTTCACATAAGCCGCACTGCACACAGTCCGCTTCGCGGAAGCTAAGCGAAGGCGTATCGCCACCGGCACTCAACGCAGGGGTTGGGCAGTTGCTGACGCAGGCGTAGCAGAGCGTACAGGCGACAATATCTACCTCGATAGCACCATAAGCAGCACCGCTTAGCATCGGGTGGCGTTCGCCACTAGGTGTTCCAAGAGTGGCTAAGTGTTCCAGCACACGATTTAACCGCTGGCGCTTATCGGGTTCAGGCAAGGCCAGTGCAGCATCGGTTAGCGGCATTAAGGCGGGTAGTGCATCGCGGGCGTCGCTATCGCTTGGCTCAATGAACTGAATACGCGCGGCATCATGACCCAACGCTTCAAGCAGGCTGTGGGCCTGAGTAAGCTGGTCGGTTAAAAAGGCGCTTAAGCGTGGTGGCATTGCTTCGTGCAGATGGATGCGCACTTCAGCGGCACCATTTGCCAGCGCGGTGAGCCACTGGTCGTGACCCGCAGCGCCAAGTTCTTCGAGAGGCGCATCCAACACGAAGCCCGGCGTGACGACGCCCGCTTGGCGTTCAGCGTCGAGGGCATCTTGGGTAATAAAGCGCATTACCGGCACTTGGCCACCGGCCTCGCGATAGGCGGTCAGCCACGTCGACAAGGTGTCCTGCTGCCGACGGGTTTCCGGTAAGCGGAACTCAATGGCGCCGGTGGGGCAGGCGCTGGTACAGCTGCCAACGCCCTGGCAAAGAAAGGGATCAATTTCAATGCGCGACTCGATCCGCCCTTTATGGCTGGAAATGGCGTCTGCGGGGCAAACATCCAGGCAGCTCGTACAGCCGACATTACCGCTGGAGGAGTGGGCGCACAGGTCGCTATTGACCTGAAAGTAACGGGGTTTATCAAACTCGCCGATTAGCTCAGCAACACTGTCTAGCACCTCACCAGGATTGCTGGCCGTTGCCCAATCAAGCGCCACGTAGCCGGGTGGAGGCAACTCCCAGGGAGGCGTGTTAATCGAACACTCGGCCCCGGTCATGTCCAACACCACGTCAAAGTCACTTCGCTCAATCAGCGCTTGGGCTAGGTTAAGCACTTCACCTCCAACGGGGCGAAGCTCAACGTGAAAAGCCCCTAAGTGACCAGACACGTGAAGCTGCTGTAACTGCTCAGTAGAGAAGCGGCGCTCTATCAAAGGCTCGCTGCCACCGGAAAGCGCGTTCTGCTGCTCAGGCTCATCCGTCAGCAGCAGGGTCAGCGAAGCTAACCCGCGGCCTTGTAAAAGGCGGGCGGCGGAGTACGCAGTATGAGCGCTGCCCAGCAACAGCACATGGCCACGACTATGATAGGTGACATTAGCCGGCGTTAAATTGGCCGGCCACGAGATGCGCTGACGCACCGCCTCACGGGCGGCGACATTGCGCTGGTCGTCTAACGACGCCAGTTGGATACGTTGGTTCATGCATGCTCACGGTCAGGAAGTCATTTTTTGTTATAATGAAATGTCATTTTTTAGTTTCAGACACTTATCTTAACGCTTTCTATTCCTTGAGCGTATGGGCCAATGGTCTTTTTTGCCACTCTCTTAGCGACTGAAGTGTCAACGCTAAGTCATCAACATACTTATAACCCATTGTATAAAAATAATTTTATTGCTTTTCGGGCGTTGTTCCTGATGGGGCACTTACTCTATCAGACTGGTCGTCTAGCCTGCCATTTTGCGCTAAATGCTCCTCATCTTCACGGGCATTCAACGCAGCCGAACGCTCTTCTAAACCCGTTTTTTCTTCCGCTGTGATCGTTTCATCTACGACTTTTTCATTAGTAGTGACGCGCTCTTCTGCTTTATTGGCCCAACGCCGCAATTTACTCGCTAGCTCACTCGCCATGGGCTTTAGTTGCTGACGGTAGTCGGCATCGTAGTCGTCTAAGCCATCGCGCACGTTGTAGTTACCCGTAGCCCATAGCCGCTTGAGCGCCCGACGACGCAGCGCAGCGCTAACGCCAGAGGCCATAAACACGCTGAAGTCACTGCCTGGGGGCAACGCATCAGGGTCAGGTAACGTATGGTCCAAGCTTCCCGGTGCGGGCGTCTCGTCAACCGCTTGCTGTGCTGACAACTCGCTGGGCAGAGCCTGCTCTTCTGCGCCATCGTTTATCGGCGCACTCTCCCGGGACCGTTCTTCCACTGTTGCTGATGCCGCGCTTTCCAGCGGTTGCTCATCAACTTCTTCACCCCGCTTTTTGCGCGACCAGCGCTCTAATCGGCTCACTGCGGCTGCTCCTTGGTGGGCAGCTCTTTTGCTCGCCCAGCCCCTTTACGTTTTTTCTTACGCATCTCCAGTGGCGCCTCGCCGTGGCGGGCAAGGTAATTTTCAAGCCATACCTGAATCGCCATGGGCATCGACGCTTCTAGCACCTGCTGCTCGCCATCCAGCCAGCCGGCCGCCACATCCTGACTCGCGGTGATGGCATCGGGCTTGGGCGTTTGGCCGCTAAATCCTGCCCGAACGAATAGCCGAGGAGAAGCCGACGTTAGGTTAAAGCGGTAGGCAGCGCGCTCAGTCATCGAGAGCTGAAGCGCGAGCACACACTCGCCCTGATCTCCGGGCGCCAGGCTAGCAATGCGCCACTGCGTCAGGGTAAATCCCTTCACCTGTTTAGGCTCAGCGACCAAGGTAATACTCAATGCGCGTAAATTATCCGTCATAGCGGGAGACCTCTTTGCTAATTACCTTAGACCTAGAATGGGTAGACAAGTAAGCCCCCCGAGCGCCATCATCGTCAACTCAGAGTGTTTTACTCAACTATTATTGTTTTTAGGTACTGTTTTTCAGGTATTGCTTTTCAGGCGCTTGATTAAGTACCAGCGAGGATTGCGGATGCCCGCCCTTCAATTAAGCCGAGCCCGGTTACCAGCGACCACTACTATCAACGTCATGGATGCCTATGGCGAGACACGCCAGCAGGCGATTGCCGCCGAGCGCGCCTTGACGGTTTACCTCAATAAACGCGAAATCGTTACGCTCATGACCTTGGGAGACGACCCAGAAGCCCTGGTGGTGGGCTATTTGCGCAATCAGGGGCTGCTGCGCTCGGCCGAGGACTTAACCGCCGTTCAAGTGGAGTGGGAAGTGGAAGCGGCCGTTGTGGTTACACGCCACTTGCCGGAAGATTTAGAGGCGCGCTTAAGTACTCGCACGGTGACCACCGGCTGTGGTCAGGGAACGGTGTTTGGAAACTTGCTCGCCCAAACCTCATTAACCGCGCTGCCTGAAACACGGCTAACGCAGTCAACGCTCTACCAGCTACTGAGCAATCTTAACGCTTATAACGAGACGTACCGCAGTGCAGGCGCGGTGCACGGCTGTGCGCTATGCCGCCAAACCGAGGTGCTTGATTTTGTGGAAGATGTTGGCAGGCATAATGCAGTGGACACCCTGGCAGGCCGCCAGTGGCTTAAGCAAGCTGAGAGCGCTAACGCCGACATTTTTTACACCACGGGCCGCCTGACCTCCGAGATGGTGCTAAAAGTGGCGCAGATGGGCATTAGCGTGCTGGTCTCGCGTTCTGGCGTTACCCAAAAAGGCGTGGAGCTGGCCGAGCGCTTCGGCGTGATGCTGATTGGCCGCGCCAAGGGCAAAAACTTTCAGGCAATCAATGCTAATGGCCGTTTAACGCTTGACGCTATCCCCGCCAAACCCCCGACTGCGCGCACATCAAAGGAGGCGGGCGTATGATCGCAACACACGATATTACCGGCATGATTTTGGCAGGCGGTGAGGGTCGCCGCATGGGTGGCCGCGATAAAGGCCTTGAGCCCTTCGCCGGACTGCCGCTGGTGGCCCATGTCGCAAAGCGCTTGGAAGGCCGCGTGGCCGAGCTACTGATTAATGCCAACCGCAATATTGACGGCTACGCGCCATTTGCTAACCGGGTGATAGAAGATGCTGAGGGCGGCTTTAAAGGGCCGTTGATGGGAATTTATAGCGGGCTACGGGCGGCTAAAACGCCCTGGCTGCTGGTCGCCCCCTGCGACTCCCCTGCTCTACCCAGCGACCTCGTGCCACGCATGCTCGCAGGCATCATGACAGAAAGCGGCGAGCAGGATATCGCCGTCGCTTTTGACGGTGAGCGCCTTCACCCGGTTGTCGTCCTCTTGCGCACCTCGCTAGCCGACGACCTTGCCGACGCCCTTGCCCAGGGCGAGCGCAAAATCGACCGCTGGTTCGCACGCCACGCGTGGTGCAAGGTGGATATGTCCGACTGCCCGGAAGCGTTTGCCAACTTAAATACTGAGGAAGAAAAACATCGCTTGGAGCTGGCGCTAGCCACTGCCGCCCAGGAGAGACCATGAGCCTGTCGTGCTTTGAGCTAGGCGAACACATGCTCCCTGTTGACGCCGCACGGGAAGCGCTTATGACACTGGTTGAGCGCCCAGTGGGGAGTGAGCACATCGCGCTCAGTCAGGCCTATGGCAGGCGACTCGCTGTTGATATCACCGCCCCTATTAATGTGCCGCAAAACACCAATGCCGCAATGGACGGGGTAGCGCTTGCCTGGCCAGAAGCGGCGCCTTTTCAGACCCGCTGGCCCATTGCAGGCGACGCCTTTGCGGGGCACGCGTTTGCAGGCCAAGTGCCTGCAGGCCAGTGCGTGCGCATTACTACCGGCGCCCCGCTACCCGCAGGCGCTGATACCGTGGTTATGCGGGAGCAGCTAGTAGAGCACCCTGATCGCGTGGTGATTGATGCGCCTGAGCGGGTGCTACGCGGCCAGCACGTTCGCCAAGCGGGGGAAGATATCGCTGAAGGCGAGGTAGCCTTGGCCGCGGGCACTCGGCTAGATGCCGCTAGTTTGGGGCTTATTGCATCGCTGGGTTACGCCGGCGTCGCGGTCTTTAAACGCCCCAAGGTAGCGATTTTCTCCACCGGCAATGAAGTAACTCCCCCTGGCGAAGCACTACCCAGCGCCGCTATTTACGACACCAACCGGTTTACCTTGATGGGCCTGCTCGCCGAACAAGGCGCCGAGGTCGTCGACCTAGGGATTCTGCCCGATGATCAAACCGCTATTCAGCACGCGCTGGCAGAAGCTGCCGAAAACAGCGATTTAGTGATTACTAGCGGCGGCGTTTCCGTCGGCCATGCCGATTTCACACGCCAAGCGCTAGAGCAGCTTGGGCAGTTAGCTTTCTGGCGGGTAGCGCTACGCCCTGGGCGCCCCATGGCCTGCGGCAGGCTTGGCCAATCGCACACACCGTTTATTGGCTTGCCCGGCAACCCGGTGGCGGTCATGGTAACCTTTAGCCAGTTTGTGGTGCCGCTGCTGCAACGCCTGCAAGGGCAAACCCCCTCACCACCTGCACGCTTAACGGCCATCGCGGAAACGCCGCTAAAAAGCCGCTTGAAGCGCACCGATTTTTTACGTGGCGTGTACCGCTGCGACCCGCAAGGAGTACTTCACGTGCGCACGACCGGTGCTCAGGGGTCGGGTATTTTGACCTCGATGGTAGCGGCCAACTGCCTGATTGAGCTGGGCGACGATCAGGCAGGCGCTCAGCCCGGCGAAACGGTATCCATTCAACCACTAACGGGGTGGCAATGACCGATCCACAGATTGCCAAACAACTGATTGACGACTTTGGCCGCCGTGTCAGCTACGTGCGGATTTCTGTCACCGATCGCTGCGACTTCCGCTGCGTGTACTGCATGAGCGAGGAGATGGTGTTTCTACCTCGCGCGCAAGTGCTCACCTTGGAAGAGCTGGCGATGGTCGCCCGTGCCTTCACCGAGCTAGGCGTTGAAAAAATCCGCCTCACAGGCGGCGAACCGCTGGTGCGAAAAGGCATTGAGCAGTTAGTAGATGAAATAGGCACGCTGCCAGGGCTTAACGACTTCACCATGACCACCAACGGCGCCAGCCTACGCAAACACGCGAAACAGCTGTTTGCGGGCGGCCTGCGCAGGTTGAACATCAGCCTGGACTCACTCGACCCGGAACGCTTTAAGCAACTGACCCGCACCGGTGACTTAGCCAAGGTGATTGACGGCATCCACGCCGCCAAAGAGGCCGGTTTCCAGCGCATTAAGCTCAACGCGGTGATTTTGAAAGGGCGTAACGACGATGAAGTGCTCGACCTCGTTGCCTTTGCCCGCCAAGAAGGGCTCGATATTAGTTTTATCGAAGAGATGCCGTTGGGCGACGTTTCTGACCACTCCCGGGCAGAGACCTTCTACTCTAGCGACGATGTGCAGGCACTGATTGAAACTCGCTACCCGCTAACCCCTACCACAGAAACGACGCCCGGCCCGTCGCGCTACTTTAAAATGGCCGATAGCGACAGTCGCGTGGGGTTTATTTCGCCCCATAGCCACAATTTTTGCGACACCTGCAACCGCGTTCGTGTCACCGTTGAAGGGCGCCTGCTGCTCTGCCTAGGCAACGAGCACTCGGTGGATCTGCGCGCTGTGCTGCGCCGCTATCCAGGGGATATGCAGGCACTGAAAACTGCCATTATCAATGCGCTGCCGCTGAAGCCTGAACGCCATCATTTCACCACCGATGGCGATGTTCAGGTGGTGCGCTTTATGAACATGACGGGGGGCTAGGGCGTGGCAGCTTTAAAAAAAGTACCGGTGCATATCATCACCGGCTTTTTAGGCAGCGGAAAAACCACGCTTATCCACAGCCTGCTTGAACAAAAGCCTGTGGATGAAACGTGGGCAATTCTGGTCAACGAGTTTGGTCAAATTGGCATCGATCAAGCGATGTTTGACCACCGCGAGGATGTGGTAGTGAAAGGCCTGCCCGGCGGTTGCCTGTGCTGCCAGCTGGCGTTTGTGCTCCAGGCAGCGCAGGTAAATCTACTGGCGCGCAGCAAACCTGACCGAGTGATTATCGAGCCCTCGGGGCTGGGTCATCCGGCGGGGCTACTTGACCTACTGCGAGGCGAGGCGTTTCAAGACGTCGTTGATATCCACGACATTATCGCTACGCTCGACCCTCGCCGCCTGGATGAAGCGCGCGTGCGCGCCCACGAAACGTTTCAAGACCAGTTGGCCATGGCCGACGCGGTAGTGATTACCATGCGGGAACAGTCAGCTCCTGAGCAACTTGAAAATGCACAGCAGTTTGTTGACGCGCTTTGGCCAACGCGCAAATGGATTCACCACGCTAACGCTGGACAACTGCCTATTTCCCGATTACTTAACAGCGGCAAAGCCACCTCGACGCGTGCTGACGTACCCGTGGCCCATCAGCAGCCCGCCACCGCTCCTAGTCTGGAAGGCGATTTTTTTGACTTTCCCCCTCCGCCTGGCAAACCCCAGCAAGAAACCGCTAGCGCCCTTGGCTACACCAGCACGGGGGTGCGCTGGCACCCTAGTGAGCGCTTTGACCTTGACCGCTTAGCAATTTGGTTGGGCGAACTCCCCGCTGCGGCACGGGTAAAAGGAGTGTTTCATACCGACAGCGGCTGGAAGCGCCTTAATCGCGCCGACGGCACACTCAGTGTAGAGAGCAGCGCTTGGCGCCAGGATTCGCGCCTGGAAGTGATTGTTCCCGACGCGCTAGCAACCCGCCTTCAGCTACCCCTCCTGCTGGCTGACCCATTGGGTTAACCCAGACAACGCCATCGGCCGTGCAAACAGATACCCCTGGTAGCAGTAGCAGCCGTGCTCGGCCAGCCAGCGCTGCTGTTCGCCGGTTTCTACTCCTTCAGCAATCACTTCAAGCCCTAAGCTCTTGGCCAGCGCAATGGTACTCTCCACGATCGCCGCATTGGCGGGGCTTTGCAGAATTTCACGCACAAAGCTCTGGTCAATTTTCAGCTGATCCAGCGGCAGTTTTGCCAGGTACGCAAGCGATGAGTAACCGGTGCCAAAGTCATCCAGAGAGAAGCGTACGCCGAGTGCTCTTAACGCCTCCATTTTAGCCCGGGCATCATCACGGGCTTCTACAAACAGGCTTTCGGTGACTTCAAGTTTCAGCTTTTCCAGTGGCGCGCCGGTTCGTTGCAAAATAGCTTGGGTGCGGGCTAAAAAGTCTGGCTCACGGAACTGCAGTGGGCTCACATTCACGGCCATTTCCAAGTGCGCGTACTGCGGCTGCTGCGCCCATTCGGCCAGCTGGCAGCACGCCTCTTCCAGCACCCAATCGCCCACTTCGTTAATTAACCGCGTGCTCTCCAGTAGTGAAATAAACACCCCAGGAGACACCATGCCGCGCTCAGGATGCTGCCAACGTAGTAGCGCTTCTACCCCCGTTGGCACACCGTCGCCGTCGACTTGGGGCTGATAGTGCAGCCGCCACTGCTGATTGGCCAAGGCATGGCGAAGGTCTGCCTCAAGCCGCGCACGCTGCACCAGCTCTGACTGCATGGCGGGGTCGAAGAAGCTCAGCGTATCGCGCCCGGCTTCTTTGGCCTGGAATAGCGCCATATCCGCTTGCTGCAAATAGTCATCGACGCTTGGTGCACTGCCATCCACCACCGTAATACCAATACTCCCGGTTACCATCACGGTCTCATCGCGCAGCAGCACCGGACGACGAATCGCGACCAGCAGCTTTTGGGCAATACCCTCCGCCAGCAGCGCCGTTTGCTCGGCATCTTCATTGAGCGTATCAATCACCACTGCAAACTCATCGCCCCCTAAGCGCGCCAGGGTATCTGTTTCCCGTAGTACCGCCTGCAGCTGCGTGGCCATTTGCTGAAGCAACTGGTCTCCGGCGTAGTGGCCTAGGGTATCGTTGACCTGCTTGAAGTTGTCTAAATCGATAAATAGCAGCGCGCCGTGATGCGGGTTCCGCGGACGGGTCTTCATAGTGGCTTCCAAGCGATCCATAAACAAACGGCGATTCGCAAGCCCGGTTAACGGGTCGTAAAACGCTAGCTTGTGGATCTCTTTTTCCGCCGCTTTACGCTCGGTGATATCGCTAAGCGTCGCGACATAATGCGTCAACACACCGTCATTATCTTTAACCGCACTGATGGTGAGCCACTCAGGAAATACTTCGCCATTTTTACGCCGGTTCCAAACCTCCCCTTCCCAGTTGCCTGATTTAGCGACATTACCCCACAGCGTGCGGTAAAAATCGGCATCGTGACGGCCTGAGCTGAACATGCGCGGGTTTTCCCCCAGCACATCGCTCTCTTGGTAGCCTGTAATGCGCGTAAAGGTCCGGTTCACTTTTAAAATGCACCCCTGGGCATCGGTAATCAGCATACCCAGATGTGTTTGGAACGCAGTCGCGGCAATGCGTAGCTGCACATCATCCATCTTGGCCTGGGTAATATCCCGCACCAGCGCCAACACCCCATCAAAACCACCGCTAGCATCGCTTAACGGGCTGATGGTGGCCGTGAAATATCTCACCTCGCCCTCAAATGTCAGCGAATATTCAAGCTCCTCAGCATGCCGATGGCGCCGTACGCGATAAAAAACGCTGGAAAATGCCTTCGCCACCTCCTCAGGCAGCACATCACTGTAGTGTTTTCCAGTAATGTTGTGGACATCCTTAAGCAGCCGGTGCTGATGAATCGCGTGAACGTAGCTCATGCACCCCTGGCCATCAAACACAAAAATCATGTCCTGGATGGAGTAGACCAGCGCCTGTAACCGCGCTTCTCGCTGCTGCGCCTCTGCCCGTGCCAGCTCTCGCTCCTGCATACGCTGATAAAGCTGCATTTCAAGCTGTAGGCGGTTGAGATAGTGGCGTAAGCCCCAGCCCCCCAGCAGGCCAATCAACACCCAAATGGCGCTGAGTATCCATAGCCGCTGCCACCAGCCCGCCAGCACCTGCTGCATGCTCTCCCCAACCACCACGGCAAACGGCAATCCCTCAACGCGATGCAGCCAAAACAAACGCTCATCGCCTTCTAACGGCGAGACCATTTGCACGCTGTCGCTGGGTGTATTGCCGGTTAAAAATTGCGTAATACGCGCGTGGTTAATTGGTGTACCGAGCACCGTTTGCGGCCCAAGTCCAGGGCGACGAGCAACTAGCTGCCCTTCGGTATCGATAATCGCGATACTCTCACCCGGCCCCATGCTCAGGCGATCCAACGCTTGATTGAAAACAAGTGGCTCTACACACAACAAAGCAAGGCCATTAAAGCGGCTCTCAGCTCCCTGGACTCGACGCGCATGAAGAATATGGTAGTCGTTGAAAGCAGCAGACCAAGAGAGCGGTGTCACTAGCTGTTCGCGCCACGGCTCCTGCTCAAATTTCTCCAGGAACTCTTTGGCGCTAGGTTCTAACCCTAGCGGCTGGCTGGCACTAGAGCTCGCCAGCCGTTGCCACTGATGATCAATAACCTCGATCTCGTGAATCATCGCCAAGCTATCCCGGCGCTTGCGCAGAAGCTCCTCAAAGTCGAAATCGTGCAACTCGGCGACAACAGGCGCTACTGGCAGCTCCACTAACTGAGCCACATCGACCAGCACCTGATTGCTTAACACGAAGGTGCTGTTCACCCACTCCGCCACCAGCTCAGCGCGCGTGGCGCTACGCTCGCGAGAGGAGTTGACTTCCTGGCGGTACTGGTCACTTAGTGCCCACGTAAAGAGCACCAGCAACCCCACCATGGCCGCATAATAAAGTGCAATGCTCCCCCAGCGCTGACGCCGATATAAAGGAAAAGCGTTGGGAGACAAAGACGATGACGGCGGCAAACTCTGCGGCATAGTGCCTTAAAATCCTTATAATTATGTTCGCAACGGGAACGCAAGCCCTCTTTTGCACAGGGACAATAACCCACTGAATAACGTCAAGCGTACAGCTCTACTTACGATTAAATTGGATATAGGCTTAGTTTACAATGCAATAGATCCATTAAAGAGCTAATTTTGCTAGGTTTCTTAAAGGATAAAACAGCACCATGCCCACCCTAGGCCAAATGAGCGACTATGAAATACGCTTGGTGCGTATTTTTAAAACCGTAGTGGAGTGCGGCGGCTTTACCGCAGCCGAAACTGCCTTAGGCATTAGCCGCTCAGCCATTAGCCAGCACATGAACGATCTAGAAGGCCGTTTAGGCTTTTCGCTTTGCCAACGCGGGCGCGGAGGGTTCAGCTTAACCGAAGAGGGCAAAGAGATTTATCAGGCAGGCCTGACGCTGCTGACGGCGCTGGAGACGTTTAAAAGCGATGTTAACGCCCTGCACCACAGCATCAAGGGCGAGCTGAATATCGGCATTACCGATAATTTAGTAACCCTGCCCGATATGCACGTTACCCATGCACTGGCGAAGCTGACCGCGCCCCATCACAGCGTCACGGTTAATATTCATATGGAACCCTCGGATGCGGTCATCCGCGGAGTGATGGACGGTCACTTACAGGTTGGCGTGGTGCCTGCGGTAAACCTGCCCACCAGCTTGGAAACTCGCCTACTTTACGATGAACCCTCCTATCTTTACTGCTCAACCGATCATCCGCTTTATGAACAACCTGACGACGCTATAAGCGCTGCAGAGATTGCCCATGCGCCAGCCATCACGCCCCGCTACCCATTGCCAAGCGATGCGCGTGTAGCCCACGACACGCTCAACCCACAGGCGTCGGCCTCCGACCGCGAAGGCGCTGCTTTTTTGATTCTCACTGGACGCTTTATCGGCTTTTTACCGGAACACGTTGCAGCACAATGGGTCTCAGCGGGCAAAATGCGCACGCTCCATGCAGCCACCCAACACTATCTTACGCCCTTTGTGTTAATCACCCGCCGCGACCGCCGTCCCAACCGAGTGGTTAATGCTTTTTTGAGCTTTCTCAAACAGCCAGACTAAACCGACAACGCCCAGCCAAGGGCCGAGCGCTGTCTTTGCTGATAAAACGTTAGTAACGTTTTATGGCTGTTTTACCGCTTCACTTGCAGCTAGCGGCGTAGGCCCCACCTGGGATGACGTGGCTAACGCTTGGCTTGCAATGTAATAAACAATTGCACCCAGCGCTGAGCCGGTAAACCAGCCGTAGTCGTAGAACCAATTCATGGTGCCGGTTAATAGTGAAAGCAACGTCAGTGCCACCGGCACACCGAAAGCGATGAACCCAGCAGTGTTCACCGCAGGATAAGCGTGGTTATCCATGTACAGGCTTGGCACATCCAGACGCTGCTTTTTAATCAGAAAGTAATCCACTGCCATAATGCCCGCAATTGGGCCCAGCAGGCTGGAGTAACCCAACAGCCAGTTAGAGTACATCTGCTCTAACGATACCCCCTGGGTAATCACCCCGGATTTTTGCAAAAGGTCATAGCCCATCAGCAGCACGCCCATCGCTCCCGTTAACAGCACACCGCGGGTCTGGTTAATCCACTTCGGTGCAATATTCTGGAAGTCATTAGTGGGGGAAACAATATTAGCGGCCGTATTCGTGGAAAGTGTCGCGATAATGATCAATATCATCGCCAGCACTACCCAGAATGGGCTATTGATCATCCCGATCAAATTGACCGGATCAGCAATGGTTTGTCCTACCAATGATTCAGACGCTGCGGTGAGCACTACACCAAGAGCCGCAAAGAAGAACATGGTCAGCGGCAGCCCAATTACTTGGCCTACTATCTGATCTTTTTGGCTTTTGGCAAAACGGCTGAAGTCGGGAATATTCAGCGACAGGGTCGCCCAAAAGCCCACCATGGCGGTTAAACCAGCAAAGAAGTAGCCATAAACGGAAGCGCCTTCGGGCCGCGAGGGCGGCTGGGCTAAAATCTCAGTCATCGACATATGCGGCCATGCCCACATCATTAGCCCAATCCCCACCGCCAACAGCAGCGGCGCGGCCAGTGTTTCCAGCCATTTAATCGATTCGGCTCCACGAATAACGACATACAAATTCATCGCGCCAAAGACAAAAAAGCCGATAACTTCACCTACGCCACCCAAGGCTGCCCAAGCAGGAAATAACGCGGAAAGCAGCAGGTGAATGGCTAAACCACCAAACATTGTTTGGATGCCAAACCATCCGCAGCCTACCAGCGCGCGTATTAAACACGGCACGTTAGAGCCTAAAATACCGAACGATGAGCGCAGTACGACGGGAAAGGGAATACCAAATTTAGTGCCGGGGAAGGCGTTAAGGGTTAACGGAATTAGCACAATGATGTTCGCCAGCAAAATCGCAAACAGTGCCTCCCCAACGCTTAAGCCAAAATAGGCGGTTAGCACGCCGCCCAGCGTATAGGTCGGTACACAAATCGACATACCCACCCACAGTGCAGCAATGTTCCATTTGCTCCAGGTTCGTTCACTCGCCTGAGTGGGGGCAATATCCTCGTTAAAGCGCGGGCTATCGCGTACGTCTTTACCTACATCGAGTTCAATTAATCCCTCTCTATCCACCATTTGGGAGGTTGAGCCAGTCATTTTATTCTCCTCAGCAGCGCTGTTGCCCGTTACATTCACGGTATCAGTCTTATGCAGAGCAATAAGCATGCCTAAAACAACGACAACGCCATTAACTTATTGATCAAGAAGCTGACTTATCCGACAGGCATACAGACACTGTTAGCGTGATTGTTATTATTCGCCTTGTGGTTATACAAACCACTAATCAGCGTAGTTCTTCCATAAAAAATCGCACCAAAAAGATGCTATTAAAATTAAAAAAATCCGTAAAAAATTCACTAACTACTTATTTTATATGACTTTAAAATAAACGCCATTAATGTGCATGCTTTCACCAATTTAGTAAAAACAGTAATAATCGTCATAAAAAATTTAACAAATCAAAGAGTTAAATGAATTTCAAAAAAATCTTGAAAACACACCGCATAACAGTCTATGTTCAAAAAGCTGTCAAATATGACAACTTTAGAAAATAACAATAATCGCTTGCCTCTCACGCTTTATAGAAAAGCGAAGGGCAGCGCCACTGCACGCCACGCAGCCATCGTACTTGGTAGGAGTTAAACAATAACTCCCCACTTGACCGGTAACGAACCCATGCGCCCGCATGCGGTTGGCGCGTATGAAAAGAGAGGGCTGTAATATGCAGAAAATGAAGATTGGCTTAATTCAAATGGGCCTTAAAACCACTACTGACCTAGACCCTGCAGCAATTCGCGATGCCATGAACGAAGCGCACCTGCCAATGATTGAGCAGGCCGCCGAGCAAGGGGTACAGGTACTCTGTTTTCAAGAAGTATTTAACCAACCCTATTTTTGCCCTAGCCAAGATGAAAAGTGGTACGCCGCCGCTGAGCGAGTGCCGGAAGGCCCCACCTGTCAGATGATGCAAAAGCTGGCGGCCAAGCACCGCATGGTAATCATCGTCCCCATCTATGAAGAAACCGAAACCGGCGTTTACTACAACACCGCCGCTGTGTTTGACGCTGACGGCAGTTACTTAGGCAAATACCACAAAACCCATATTCCCCAAGTGGCCGGTTTTTGGGAGAAATACTTTTTCAAACCGGGCAAATCCAACTGGCCGGTGTTCGATACTGCTTACGGCAAAATTGGCGTGTATATCTGCTACGACCGCCACTTCCCAGAGGGCTGGCGAGCACTGGCGCTCAACGGCGCAGAGGTCATCTTTAACCCATCCGCCACCGTGGCGGGGCTTTCCCAATACCTGTGGGAGCTTGAGCAGCCCGCCTCCGCCGCCGCCAACGGCTGCTTTATTGCCGCCATTAACCGCGTAGGTACTGAAGCCCCGTGGAACATCGGCGACTTTTACGGCTCCAGCTACATCGTGAACCCCCGCGGCAAAATCGAAGCCCAGGCCAGCGAAACCGAAGACGAGCTGCTGGTACACGAGATCGATTTGGACATGGTGCGCGAGGTGCGCAACAACTGGCAGTTCTTCCGTGACCGCCGCCCAGAGACCTACACCCGCCTGACCGACGGCGAATAAGCCCTGTTAAACAATTTCCTAAGGAGCAAACCATGAGCTTATTAATCAAGGGCGGCACCGTGGTCACCCATGCCGACACCTATCGCGCAGATGTGCTGTGTGTCGACGGTAAAATCCACGCTATTGGCACCGACTTAGAACTCCCTGAGGGCTGCGAGATTGTCGATGCCAGCGACCAGCTGGTGATGCCCGGTGGCATTGACCCCCACACCCATATGCAAATGCCGTTTATGGGCGCCGTCGCCAGTGAAGACTTCTACACCGGCACCGCTGCTGCCATGGCGGGCGGCACCACCACTATTATCGATTTCGTGATTCCCAGCCCCGGCCAATCACTGCTGGAAGCCTTTGAAACCTGGCAGGGCTGGGCGGAAAAAGCGGCGACAGACTTCGCTTTCCACGTGGCGATTACCTGGTGGGACGAGAGCGTCAAAGAGGAGATGGGCACGCTAGTGCGCGAGCACGGGGTTAACAGCTTTAAGCACTTTATGGCCTACAAAGGCGCGATCATGGCCACCGACGACATTCTGGTGGAGAGCTTTTCGCGCTGCCTGGAGCTGGGTGCCATCCCCACCGTTCACGCTGAAAACGGCGAGCTGGTGTATCACATGCAGCAGAAACTGCTGGCTCAAGGCATCACCGGGCCGGAAGCCCACCCGCTTTCCCGCCCACCCCAGGTGGAAGGCGAAGCGGCCAGCCGGGCCATACGTATTGCCAGCACCTTAGGCGCGCCGGTGTATTTGGTTCACGTTTCCACTAAAGACGCCGTGGATGAAATTGCCTACGCCCGCCAGCAAGGCCATCCGGTGTTTGGCGAGTGCTTAGCGGGTCACTTGGTGATTGACGACAGCGTGTACCAGCACCCGGACTGGGCCACCGCCGCGGCCCACGTCATGAGCCCGCCTTTCCGCCCCAAAGGCCATCAAGAAGCACTCTGGCACGGCCTACAGTCAGGCAACCTACAAACCACCGCCACCGATCACTGCTGCTTCTGTGAAGAGCAAAAAGCCGCCGGTAAAGATGACTTCACCAAAATCCCCAACGGCACCGCCGGAGTGGAAGACCGTCTGGCGGTGCTATGGGATGAAGGCGTCAACACCGGCAAGCTCTCGCCCCAGGAGTTTGTCGCGGTGACCTCAACTAACACCGCCAAAATCTTCAACCTCTACCCACGCAAAGGGGCGATTCAGGTGGGATCTGATGCGGATATTGTGGTCTGGGACCCTAACGGTACGCGGACGATTTCTGCCAAGACCCACCACCAGAACGTCGACTTCAATATCTTTGAGGGCAAAACGGTACGCGGCATCGCACGCCACACCATCAGCCAAGGCAAGTGGACATGGCGAGACGGCGAGCTACACGCCGAGCGGGGTGCAGGCCGCTACTTAGAGCGCCCCGCCTACCCCGGCGTATTCGAGCTGCTGGCCAAGCGCGCCGAGCTTAATGCGCCCGTTGCGGTAACGCGCTAAAGCCCTGCCCCTGAAAGAACAGAGCAATGGAGAAAAACCGTGACCCATTCACTTGATCACCTACCCAGCGCTAAAGAGGTCGGCACTTACGACCCACACACGCTGGACAGTAACTTTAGCGATCTACACCCGCCGTTAACCCCGCGCCAAGCCATCATCGAAAGCCAGCGCTGCCTTTACTGCTTTGATGCACCCTGCGTCGAGGCGTGTCCCTCGGATATTGATATACCGAGTTTTATTCGCCAAATCGGCGAAAACAATATCAACGGTGCGGCGGAAACCATTCTGGAAGCCAACATTCTCGGTGGCAGCTGCGCTCGGGTGTGCCCGACGGAAATCCTCTGCGAGCGCAGTTGCGTGCGTAACCACGATACCGAATGCCAGCCGGTATTAATTGGCTTGCTGCAGCGCTACGCCACCGACCACATGCAGTTTGACGGTCACCCATTCAAACGCGCCGCCACCACCGGCCGTCATATTGCCGTGGTGGGCGCAGGACCTGCGGGGCTTTCCTGTGCCCACCGCTTGGCCATG
>NZ_JAFWFN010000064.1 GCF_017515565.1 Halomonas sp. | reverse complement strand
CCAGACGCTGATTATTCTGGCCATCTTCGTATACCTGGTGTGGGGCATTCAAATTCTGTGGGGAGCTTGATACATGTCTAACCTTCGTAGCCTGACGTTTGACGCCATCATTGTGGGTGGCGGTGGCTCTGGCCTGCGTGCTGCTTTAGAGCTGGCTAAGTCCGGTAAAAAGACAGCGGTACTGTCCAAAGTGTTCCCGACGCGCTCTCACACCGTTTCTGCCCAGGGCGGTATTACCTGTGCGATCGCCTCAGCCGACCCGGACGATGATTGGCGCTGGCACATGTACGACACCGTTAAAGGCGGCGACTACATCGCTGACCAGGATGCGGCTGAATACATGTGTTCTGAAGGCCCAAAAGCGGTATTTGAGCTTGAGCACATGGGTCTGCCGTTCTCTCGCTTCGATAATGGCCGTATCTATCAACGCCCGTTTGGTGGTCAGTCAAAGAACTTTGGTGAAGGCGGCCAGGCCGCACGTACTTGTGCGGCAGCTGACCGTACCGGTCACGCGCTACTGCACACGCTTTACCAGAACAACCTCAAGAACAACACCACGTTTTTGAATGAGTGGTACGCGGTTGATTTGGTGAAAAATGCTAACGGTGATGTGGTTGGTTGCATCGCCATGTGCATCGAGACTGGCGAAGTTGTTCACGTTAAATCGAAAGCCACAGTACTGGCGACCGGCGGTGCGGGTCGTATCTATGCCTCTACGACTAACGCTCTGATCAATACAGGCGACGGCATCGGCATGGCGCTACGCGCTGGCTTCCCGATGCAGGATATGGAAATGTGGCAGTTCCACCCGACCGGCATTTATGGTGCGGGCACCCTGGTAACGGAAGGTTGCCGTGGTGAAGGTGGTTACTTGGTCAATAAAGACGGCGAGCGCTTTATGGAGCGTTATGCGCCGAATGCCAAAGATTTGGCAGGCCGTGACGTTGTAGCCCGCTCCATGGTGATGGAGATTTTGGAAGGCCGCGGCTGCGGTGAGAAGGGCGATCACGTCTTCTTGAAGCTTGATCACTTGGGCGAAGACGTCCTTGGTAAGCGCTTGCCGGGTATTGTTGAGCTATCTAAAACCTTTGCTCACGTTGACCCTGCTAAAGACCCAATTCCGGTCGTGCCTACTTGTCACTACATGATGGGCGGCATTCCGACCAACGTTCATGGTCAGGCGATTACCCAAGACGAGAATGGCAAAGACCATATCGTTAACGGTCTGTTTGCTTGTGGTGAAGCGGCGTGTGTATCGGTTCACGGTGCTAACCGTCTGGGCGGTAACTCCCTGCTTGATCTGGTCGTATTTGGCCGTGCAGCGGGTATGTTTATCGAAGGCGCTTTGAACGAAGGTATTGAGTACCTGGATGCCTCTGAGTCTGACATCGAATCAGCCATGAAACGCATCACGCGCTGGAACGAGTCAGAAGGCGGCGAAAGCATCCCCGAGCTCAAAGCTGAGCTACAAGACATCATGCAGAACTCTTTCGGTGTATTCCGTGAAGAGAAAAACATGCAAGACGGTGTCAAAAAGCTGGATGAGCTGCGCGCCCGTATTGCCAATGCGCACCTCCCAGATAAGTCCAATGCCTTTAACACCGCACGTGTTGAAGCGCTGGAGCTTGATAACTTGATGGAAGTGGCGGAAGCAACGGCGATTGCTGCCCTAGAGCGTAAAGAGAGCCGTGGTGCTCACTCACGCTACGACTATCCTGACCGTGATGATGTCAACTGGCTGAAGCACTCGCTCTACTTCCCAGCAACGAAAGTGCTGAAGCAGCGCGACGTCAACTTTAAGCCGAAAACCGTTGATACCTTCGAGCCTAAGGTTCGTACCTACTAATCTCCGCATTGACGAGAGGGAGTCACCATGTCCAATCTTCAGGTATCCGTATACCGTTATAATCCGGAAACCGACTCCGCGCCTTACATGCAGGAGTTTCAGGTCGATACTAAGGGCCGCGATCTGATGGTGCTAGATGTTCTGCACCTGATGAAAGAGCAGGATAGCGGACTGGCGTTTCGTCGCAGCTGCCGTGAAGGCGTATGCGGTTCCGATGGCATGAACATGAACGGCAAAAACGGCCTGGCATGTATCACGCCGCTGTCAGACGTTGTGAAAAGCAACAAGCTGACCCTGCGTCCGCTGCCTGGCCTGCCGGTTATCCGCGATATGGTTGTCGATATGGGTCTGTTCTATAAGCAGTACGAGCGCATTCAGCCGTACCTGCAGAACGATACCCCGGCACCGGCCATCGAGCGCCTGCAGTCACCGGAAGAGCGCGATAAGCTAGACGGTCTGTACGAGTGTATTCTGTGTGCCTGCTGTTCTACGTCGTGCCCATCATTCTGGTGGAACCCGGAACGCTTTGTCGGCCCAGCTGGTTTGTTGCAGTCTTACCGCTTCCTGGCCGATACACGGGATACGGCAACGCGCGAGCGCTTAACTAGCCTGGAAGACCCGTTCTCCGTTTTCCGCTGCCGTGGAATTATGAATTGTGTAGCGGTTTGTCCAAAAGGGCTGAATCCGACCCGCGCAATTGGTAAAATTCGCGAAATGTTGCTGGCAGACGCTACGTAAATGCCTAAAGTATGAGAAAAAAGCGGGTGCCACTTAAGTTCAGCTACAAAGCTACTTAAATCGTGGCGCTTCGCTTGTTATCATAGGGGCTATCATGTTGTGCGGCGACGCGTCGCACCCCATGATGAGTCAAGCTTAAAAGCCGGTGCTGGAAGTGCCGGCTTTTGAGCATGAACTGATAATAAAATAGCGCGTCATGAAAAACGTACGATGAACAGGGCTTCCGGCCTCCGGTCGGCGCCGCCGGCAAATGTCCCGCCCCGCCGGCAGGGCAATAGCGATGTCGTTGCGTTAGTGCAGCGATGCCGATACCACCCCATCAGTGCAGGGTGACCGAGAGATGCAACAAGGCATAATGGATTTGATGTGGCGTTCTTCTCACGTTAGTGGCGGCAATGTCCACTACGTGGAAGCGCTTTATGAGCAGTACCTCGCCGATCCCGATTCTGTCCCCGACGAGTGGCGCAGCTATTTTGACCAGCTGCCGCGTTCTGAGGGCAGTGCCTCCCACGATGTTCCACTAAGCCCGATTCGTGATCAGTTCTACCAGCTAGGCCGGGAAAGCCGTCCTGGGCAGGTAGTCGCCGCTGTTGATAGTGGTGAAAACAAAAAGCAGGTGAAAGTCCTGCAGCTGATTAACGCCTACCGCTTCCGTGGTCATCAGAAGGCTAATATCGACCCGCTAGGGCTGCGTAATCCCACCCCCATTCCCGACCTCGACTTGTCGTTCCATCAGCTCTCAAAAGCTGATCTAGACACCGAGTTCCAGACCGGTTCGTTTTTCTTAGGTATCGATAAAGCGCCGCTGCGTGAAATCGTCGATGCGCTGGAGCAGACGTATTGTCGCTCCATCGGCTGCGAGATCATGCACATCGTTGATACCGAAGAGAAACGCTGGCTGCAGCGGCGTTTTGAGTCGGTTCGCAGTGCCCCCAAATTTAGCGATGACGTGCGCAAGCATATACTTGAGCGCTTAACCGCTGCTGAAGGTTTGGAAAATTACCTGGCGTCTAAATACCCAGGCACCAAACGTTTTGGTTTGGAAGGCGGCGAATCATTTGTTCCGATGATGGACGAACTCATTCAGCGTGCCGGTGGTTATGGCACCAAAGAAGTCGTTATCGGTATGGCTCACCGCGGTCGCCTCAACCTGTTGGTCAATATTCTGGGTAAAAACCCAACTGACTTGATCGACGAGTTCGATGGCAAAAAAGTGATTGAGCGTGGTTCTGGCGACGTCAAATACCACCAGGGCTTTAGTTCTAACGTCATGTCCCCTGGTGGTGAAGTCCACTTGGCCATGTCTTTCAACCCGTCGCACCTGGAAATTGTGGCGCCGGTGGTTGAAGGCTCGGTGCGTGCACGTCAAGACCGCCGCAATGACGAAGAGGGCAGCAAAGTACTGCCAATCAACGTTCATGGTGATGCTGCCTTTGCAGGACAGGGCGTGGTTATGGAGACATTCCAGATGTCTCAAACCCGCGCTTACAAAACCGGCGGCACGGTTCATATCGTGATTAACAACCAGGTGGGTTTCACAACATCGAACCCGCTGGATGCGCGCTCTACCGAATACTGTACCGATATCGCCAAAATGGTTCAGGCGCCGATTTTCCACGTTAACGGCGATGATCCCGATGCTGTCATTCACGCGACCCAAGTGGCGCTGGATTACCGCCAGCAGTTTAAGAAAGACGTGGTGATCGACTTGGTGTGCTACCGCCGTCGCGGCCATAACGAAGCCGACGAGCCGTCAGGCACCCAGCCGATGATGTACACCAAAATCAAAGACCACGCCTCTTCGCGTACTGTGTATGCCAAGCGGCTGGTCGAGCAGGGCGTTATTTCTGAAGAAGACGCTAAAGCGATGGTCGAAACCTATCGCGATGACTTAGTGGCGGGTAATCACGTCGCCAATGCGCTGGTTCAAGAGCCTAACACCACGCTATTTGTGGATTGGGCACCGTACCTGGGGCATGAGTGGAGCGGCGACGCAGACACTACCTTTGATATGAAGCGTCTGCAGCAGCTCGCAGCAAAAATGTGCGACATCCCCGATGGGGTCGATGTGCAGCGCCAAGTAGCGAAGATCTATGAAGATCGCCGTAAGATGCAGGCGGGCGGCATGGGGCTTAACTGGGGCTTCGCTGAAACCCTTGCTTACGCCACGTTGCTTGACCAAGGCCACCCGATTCGTATCACGGGGCAGGACGTTGGCCGCGGTACCTTCTCGCATCGTCATGCGGTAGTACATAACCAGAAAGATGGTTCTACCTACGTACCACTGCAGAACATGGCCGACAGTCAGCCGCGTTTCACTATCCACGACTCCTTCCTTTCCGAAGAAGCCGTGCTAGCCTTTGAATACGGTTACGCTACTACCGCACCGAATCACCTAGTCATTTGGGAAGCCCAGTTTGGTGACTTCTTCAACGGTGCCCAGGTAGTGGTCGACCAGTTCATCTCCTCGGGTGAAACCAAGTGGGGCCGTCTGTGTGGTTTAACCATGCTGCTACCCCATGGCTATGAAGGCCAAGGCCCTGAGCACTCCTCAGCGCGTTTGGAGCGTTTCCTGCAGATGTGTGCTGAGCACAACATGCAGGTATGTGTGCCTACCACGCCGGCGCAGATTTACCACCTGCTGCGCCGCCAAGTAATTCGCCCACTGCGCAAACCGCTGATCGTAATGTCGCCTAAGTCGCTCTTACGCCATAAAGACGCTGTGTCCAGCCTTGAAGACCTTGCCCATGGTAAGTTCAATATGGTACTGCCGGATCAGGCAGAGCTTGCGGCTGAGCAGGTCACCCGCGTGATCATGTGCGCCGGTAAGGTGTACTACGATTTAGCCAACTGGCGTGCTGAAAACGAGCGTAACGATACGGCGATTATTCGTCTTGAGCAGCTCTATCCCTTCCCGAAAGAAGAGCTTCTGGATGTGCTCCAGGCGTATGCCAATGTGGAAGACATTGTGTGGTGTCAGGAAGAGCCGTTGAATCAAGGCGCCTGGTACTCCAGTCAGCACCACATGCGTGCCGTAGCCGATATACTTAAAGATGGCTTTGGACGTGAGTTGAAATTTGCAGGACGTCCTGCCTCGGCTGCTCCGGCAGCAGGCTATATGTCCGTCCACACTGAACAGCAGCGCCAGCTGGTGGAAGACGCTTTTAACCTATAAGCGCCCATCAGATTTAGAGAACATATAAGGGAAACGACATGGCTATTGATATCAAAGCGCCAACCTTTCCGGAATCCGTTGCCGAGGGCACTGTTGCCGCGTGGCATAAAAAGCCGGGTGACAGCGTCGAACGTGACGAACTGATTGTTGAAATCGAAACTGATAAAGTTGTGCTCGAAGTCGTCGCACCGGAAGCGGGTACCTTGACCGACGTAATGGCCGAAGAGGGCGAAACCGTCGAGTCTGAGCAGGTATTGGGCAAAATTGGCGAAGCCAGTGCATCAAGCAGCAAAGAAGACAAATCTTCTGGCGATAGTGCGAAAAAGTCAGAAGAGAAGCCCGAAGAAAAAACCGCTGAAAAGAAAGCCAGCGGTGGCAGCGGCGGTGGTAAAAAGCACGATGTAAAAGCCCCGAGCTTCCCTGAGTCCATTCAGGAAGGCACCGTGGCGACTTGGCACAAGAAAGTTGGCGAAGCGGTTAAGCGCGATGAAGTGCTAGCCGATATCGAAACCGATAAAGTTGTGCTTGAAGTGGTTGCCCCTGCTGATGGCGCCTTGGCTGAAATTAAAGCCGAAGAAGGCAGCCAAGTTGAATCTGAAGCGGTTCTAGCTATCTTTGCTGAAGGCGCAGGAGGAGATACAAGCACTGCTGCTGATAAGACCCCTGAGGCATCAGCGGATGATGGCGCGGGTGATGAGAAAGTGGGTGACAAAATCCTCGCCCCGGCAGCACGTAAAATGGTCGCTGAGCATGACCTAGACGTTGCCAAGATCGAAGGTACCGGTAAAGGTGGCCGCATCTTGAAAGAAGACGTGCAAAAAGCAGTTAACGCTGGCTCTGCTAAGAAAGCGGCTAAGTCTGCTGCGCCGGCAAAAGCCGCTGCGGCCACCGCCCCGGCAACGGAAGGCGAGCGTATTGAAAAACGCGTGCCTATGAGCCGTTTGCGTCAAACCATTGCCAAGCGCTTGGTTCAGGCCCAGCAAACCGCTGCCATGCTGACCACGTATAACGAAGTGGACATGACCGAAATCATGGCCATGCGTGCTCAGTACAAAGATACGTTCTTAAAAGCTCACGATATTAAGCTGGGCTTCATGGGCTTCTTTGTTAAAGCCGCTTCTGAAGCGCTCAAGCGTTTCCCGGATGTCAACGCCTCTATCGACGGTACCGACATTGTGTACCACGGCTATCAGGATATCGGCGTTGCCGTATCTACCGACCGCGGTTTGGTGGTTCCGGTACTACGTGATACTGACAGCATGAAAATTGCCGATGTTGAGCGGACCATCATGGACTTCGGTAAGCGTGGTCGTGACGGTAAGCTGGGCATGGACGACATGATCGGCGGCACCTTTACTATCACTAACGGTGGCACCTTCGGCTCGCTGATGTCGACGCCGATCATCAACCCGCCACAAACCGCTATTCTGGGCATGCATAAGATCCAGGATCGCCCGATGGCGGTAAACGGTAAGGTCGAGATTCGCCCAATGATGTACCTGGCGCTCTCTTACGACCACCGCATGATTGATGGTAAAGACGCAGTGCGGTTCCTGGTAACTATCAAAGAGTTACTTGAAGATCCTGCACGTCTGTTGCTGGACGTTTAACAAAGCGCGTTAATTTGCTCTGTTTTAACTAACGTTCTTATGCAATCGCACACTGCCTCTAGCCCGGTTTAAATCAATCGGGCAGAGGCAACCAAGCTAAAGGAGCCAACATGGCTGACAAGTTTGACGTGATCGTTATTGGTGCAGGCCCTGGTGGTTATGTTGCCGCTATTCGCGCTGCGCAACTGGGCCTCAAAACCGCCTGCGTTGAGAAATGGATCGGTAAAGAAGGTAATGTCGTCCACGGCGGCACCTGTTTGAATGTGGGCTGTATCCCGTCTAAAGCATTGCTTGAAGCCTCACACAAGTTCGTCGAAGCCAAGCACGATTTCGACGATATGGGTATCCAGGCAGGCGACGTCACTATGGACGTCGAAAAGATGATGGCTCGCAAGGACAAGATCGTTAAGAACTTGACCGGCGGCATCTCTGGTTTGTTTAAGGCTAACGGCGTTACTGCTATTGAAGGTACCGGTAAAGTGGTTTCCGGTAAGCAAGTCGAAGTGACAGGCTTAGATGGTAACGCTACTACCTATGACGCCGATAACATCGTCATTGCTGCAGGCTCAGTACCGGTTGAAATTCCGCCGACGCCGCTAACCGAAGGCCTGATTGTTGACTCTACCGGCGCGCTGGAATTCCAAGAAACGCCGAAGCGTCTTGGCGTTATCGGTGCTGGCGTTATCGGCCTGGAGTTGGGCAGCGTTTGGAACCGACTAGGTTCTGAAGTGACCGTTCTGGAAGCGATGGACGCCTTCCTGCCGATGGTCGATACGGCGATCGCCAAAGAGACCCAAAAACTGCTTAAAAAGCAGGGCATGGATATTAAACTGGGCGCCCGTGTGACCGGTTCGGAAGTTAATGGCGAAGAAGTTGTCGTCAAATACACCGACGGCAACGGCGAACAGGAAATGACCTTCGACAAGCTGATCGTTTGCGTTGGCCGCCGGCCATACACCAAAGGCGTGATTGCTGACGGTGTTAGCGTCGAGCTTGACGAGCGCGGCTTCATCTTCGTTGATGACCAGTGCCGTACAAATGTGCCCGGCGTTTACGCCATTGGTGACTGTGTGCGTGGCCCCATGTTGGCACACAAGGCATCTGAAGAAGGCATTATGGTCGCCGACATCATCGCAGGCCACAAAGCCGAGATGAACTACGACACTATCCCGAATGTGATTTACACCTTCCCGGAAGTGGCGTGGGTGGGTATGACTGAGCAAGATGCCAAAGCCAAAGGCATTGAAGTGAAAACTGGCAGCTTCCCCTTTGCGGCAAGCGGCCGTGCAATGGCTAATAATGCCACCGAAGGCAGTGCCAAGATCATCGCTGATGCGGAAACTGACCGTATTCTTGGCATGCACATCGTTGGCCAGCACGCGGGTGAAATGATTGCCCAGGGCGTGATTGCCATGGAGTTTGGCTCTAGTGCCGAAGACCTGGCCTTAACCTGCTATGCACACCCGACCATGTCGGAAGCGGTGCACGAAGCAGCGCTTGCGGTAGAAGGCCATGCGATACATATGGCTAATCGCAAGAAGCGTAAATAATCCATTAGTAATAACGAAGCGCCACCTACTAGGTGGCGCCACACTTTTGGCCTTGTAATGAAACACAAGGATCAAAAGAACGGGGATGACCAGTTCTTTCAAAGTAACTAGTCATCGTTCGAGTCACATGCAACCAATGGCATGAATCGATGAACCTTCACGAGTATCAAGGCAAACAGCTGTTTGCTGATTATGGTCTGCCAGTGTCCAAAGGCTTTGCCGTGGACACTCCCGAAGAAGCGGAAGAAGCGTGTAAAAAAATCGGCGGAGATATGTGGGTTGTTAAAGCCCAAGTTCACGCCGGTGGCCGTGGTAAAGCGGGCGGCGTTAAGCTGATTAAGGATCCAGCTGAAGCGAAAGCGTTTGCCGAGCAGTGGCTGGGTAAAAATCTGGTGACGTTCCAGACTGACGAAAAAGGTCAGCCAGTTGCCAAGATTTTGGTTGAGACCTGCACTGACATCGCCGATGAGCTCTACCTTGGCGCCGTGGTAGACCGTACTACCCGCCGTGTGGTCTTTATGGCCTCTACCGAAGGTGGTGTAGAAATCGAGACGGTTGCTGAAGAGACGCCGGAAAAGATTCTTAAAGCAGAGATTGATCCGCTGGTCGGCGCACAGCCCTACCAAGCGCGTGAGCTAGCGTTTGCGCTGGGCCTGAAAGGCGACCAGATTAAACAGTTCACCAAGATTTTCCTGGGTCTGTCCAAGCTGTTCCATGAAAAAGACTTGGCCCTGCTGGAAATCAACCCGCTGGTTGTTACCGACGAAGGCAATCTGCACTGCCTCGACGCCAAACTGGGCCTCGACAGCAATGCGCTGTACCGTCACCCAGACCTGCAAGCGATGCGCGAT
>NZ_JAFWFN010000063.1 GCF_017515565.1 Halomonas sp. | reverse complement strand
GTAGTGTGGGGTCTCCCCATGCGAGAGTAGGTCATTGTCAGGCACTTATACCGCAGAAAACCCAGCCAATCGGCTGGGTTTTTTGTTTGCGTGGAAGAAAAAATAAGGGGAGAAGGGGGAATCGTGAGTCGAAAATGCCACGCCTCACACTAACGTGCGGTTTTCTGGTGTTTTATGTCAAAATGTAGCTTTCAAGGAGGAATGCTATGACACAAATGCAGTGGAATCAGTTGCTTTCCCCCCAGCGCCTTCACGATAACCGCACTGATAGCACCCGTGAAATAGGCCGTAGCCCCTTCCATAAAGATCATGATCGTATTGTATTCTCTGGCTCTTTCCGGCGCCTTGGGCGAAAGACCCAGGTGCATCCGTTAACTGAAAATGATCATATCCATACGCGGCTGACCCACTCACTGGAAGTCGGCTGCGTTGGGCGCTCACTGGGTATGATCGTCGGAGAGCTGCTACGCGATCGTCTGCCTGATTGGATAACCCCTGCTGATCTTGGGGTAATCGTTCAAACCGCCTGCTTAGGTCATGATATTGGCAACCCACCATTTGGTCATGCTGGCGAATATGCCATACGCGATTGGTTTCGACGCGCCCAGGGAAGCGGCCTGCTAGATGGACTCTCAGAGGCTGAGCGGGAAGACTTATTAACCTATGAAGGTAATGCCCAAGGATTTCGGGTAATTACCCAAATTGAATACAACCAATTCAATGGAGGGATGCGGCTCTCTGCGGCAACGCTCGGCACACTGCTTAAATACCCTTGGACAGTGCGCTATAGCGGCCGAGCAGGCAAGTTTGGCTGCTATCAATCTGAGCAAGCACTGTTAAAAGAAGTGGCAGACGCCGTTGGTTTGCTTCCCCAGGGGGAGCAGCGTTGGTGTCGTCATCCGTTAGCATGGCTTGTCGAAGCAGCCGATGATATTTGTTATGCCTTGCTCGACCTGGAAGATGGGTTGGAAATGGGGATCTTGCGCTATGAAGAGGTGGTTGAAATTCTGCGGCAAATTGCCGGTGAATTTCCGCCTGAATACGCAGATATGGAGCGTAGACAGGTTTCCCAGCGTCGACGCATCGCGCTGCTAAGAGGGGCAGCCATGGAGCGTGCTGTGAACGACGTAGGTGCTGTCTTTGTAGAGTATGAGCAGGCATTGTTGAGTGGAACGCTAGGGAAGGACTTGCTTGAACTGTGTCACCCAGATTTGAGCTGGGGCGTGCGGGCAGCCAAACAATTAGCCCGTGAGCGTATTTTCCAGAATGAGCGTAAAGCGAAGCTGGAAATTGGTGCATACACCACGCTGGGTATTCTGTTGGAAGCCTTTATCGGAGCAGCACACGAGCTGCACCACACCGGGAACAGCTCTTTCAAACATCAACGAGTGTTGGCGTTAATTGGCGAAAACACACCGCTGCCGTCTTGGACGCTATACGACAGTTACCGACGAATGCTGGACTTTATCGGTGGTATGACGGACCACTACGCGGTGGATCTAGCCCAGGAGATGGGAGGCCGTTTACGCGGCTACTAACGCATACCTATACCGAGGGCTCGCGTAAATGCTTCAGCTCCATCAGTCGCGCACGCTCGAGGAGAATGTGAATCACTCGATCGTGGATTGCATCGCTCATCTGGCCAGGGGTTAACTCTGTCAACTGGCGGGCAAGGTGCTCGCCGCTAACCACTAAAATATCTGGCGATGCTTCGCTGGTATCGATTTGCCAGCCGGGTAATACAAGCACTCCTCTGACGGGTACAGGCACACCACAGCGTCGCTCTAGCCACTGAGTTAACCAACTGACCCCTTGGCGTGTTTTATGTAAGGGGCGACGCTCCTGCCAATGAGGGAAGCGCAGACGCTCGCGTTCAACCGCGACGCTGTTTATCTCTTTACCATCAGTACCGATCGCCAGCGCCCGAGCCCTGGTTTCTACTACAAAAATACCATGCGGTGTCACCACTACGTGGTCGATGGTAAAGCTATCGGTAGGGACATCGTGAAAGACATAGTAAGGGTGCGCTTCGGGCCTTACTAAGCGCTCTAGCTCTTGACCAACGGCTAACTCGCAGGCTAGGCCAAGCTTAAGCCGACGAATACGCTGGTAATCGCGAATTAATAGCAGGGAAAACGCTAAAACCAACAGCGTGCTAAGTAAGCCATAAAGTGCCCATTCCACCCAGTCCTGCTGCTCAACAAATAGCATTCGGCCCATGCCATAAACCAATGGCGCAAGGCTCACAATGGGGCCTAATGCGCCATTCAAGAAGAGGCTGGAGAAAGCTTTGTCCAAACGGTGCCTTAGCGCCTGTCCAGGTTCACGCAGTGGGGCGTCAAACGGCGAGTGAACGCGTGCGTCGTGTAAGCTCCGCAGTGCTAATACGATGCCAGCCATAGCCGCCATGGGGAACAGAAAGATGAGCGGTAGCAGGTATTCCAGCCAAACCATTGCAGTGCCTTGCCCTTTAGCGATTTACTTACGTAAACCGACATCATAGAGGTGTGTTAGCCGCCCGCCAACTTTACTTGGTAGCCGAGCGACGTTAACGCTTGCTGCAGTGTCTCGCGGTGATCGCCCTGAATTTCGATCACGCCATCTTTAACGGCACCACCGGTGCCACAGCGTTTTTTCAATGTCTTAGCGAGTGTTTTAAGCTCTGTGTTATTCAGAGGTATACCGCTGATAGTCGTGACGCCTTTGCCTTTACGGCCGCTGGTTTCACGGCGAATACGCACAATGCCATCCAGTGTAGCGAGGCGCTGCTGTTCGCTGGCGATCTCACAGCGGCAGTCATCCATGGACTCGCGGCAGTCCGGGCAAGTTTTTCCGTGCTCGGTTGAGTATACAAGCCCTCCAAGCTGGTCACGTAAAGAAGCCATGCTAGTTCCCTGTTGAGTGTTGAGGCACTGCTGCCTGCCGCCATTCATGTGTCAGTTGTTCCACCACAGCGGGTAGCTGATACATGCTGCTAATCATAATAGCGCCTTCAGGGGTGCTTTCGGCATCCGGAAAACGGTTTAAATGAATAACCGTCATGCCCGCCTGCAGCGCGGCGCGAACGCCGACAAGCGCATCGTCTATGGCAATGCAGTCGCGCGCAGCATAGCCCATGATACTGGCTGCGTGGAGATGTAAACAGGGTTCTGGCTTCCAGCAATTGGCGGTATAGCCACTAAACAGCCGATTACCAAAATAGTGGGTGAGGCCGGTGGTTTGCAAGGCAGTACGAATTTTACTCTCTGGGCCATTAGAAACAACCGCGCTAGGAAAGTGGCTTAATGCGTCCAGCGATTCACAGGCGCCAGGGATAGTGGTCAAATCTGTGGCCAGTCGTTCAGCCAGCTTGGCGCGCATCTTATGCTCCATATGGTCGAGCCGCTCGGTATCTATTTCACCATAGCGATGTTGGAGCTCAGCCACGATACGTCGGAAGCGGGTGCCGCGAAACTCCCCAAGATAATCAGAAGCAGCAAACGGCAAGCCGACAGAGTTAAGGCCAATGGCCATCTCTTCAGCTAAAAGAGGCTCGCTATCAACGAGGGTGCCATCACAGTCAAACAGCAAAAGTGGAAGCGGCATTGTCGTTCCTTGGAGCGCAAAAGGCGCTACCCATGTTAGTTGAAACCGACACACTGCTATTGAACGAGATTTTACGCCCTTTGTGAACACTGTTTTATAATTTTTATACGATAACGCTGGTTGGCGGTTATGCAACAGGTAAGATTTAACGCGCTTTTTTCGGCGTTCCCCTGAAGGCATACGCTGTATAGGCTAAGCTGTTATTACCATAAAAAGGAGACTCCCTATGCGACTTACCCCTTGGTTGCTTTCAATCACGTTGGGCGGCTTACTGTTAGTAGCAGGGCCTACTTTAGCTGAGCAAACGGAATCAGACGAAACTCAGCATGAAGCGCTAGACGACGCTGCGTTAGAAGAGAAGTACGGCATTAAGGCAGGAGCAGTGCAGCGCGATGAGGAACCCACCCCCAGCGATACTGAAGAGACTTCCACAGATAATGGCAGTGATGAGGAAGAGGATGCTGAAGGGGGTACCGGCGGTACGGGTAGTGCTGAAGATGCTATTGAAGAGGGTGAAGATGAAATGAGCGAATAGCGCTAGCGGGATAAACGCCGTGAGTTGGCGCTACTACGACGCTGGTAGGGCTTCATGGTCTTTTGGCTGGTTACCCACCACGGAGCGTAATTGCCGCTCATGGCGCTAAACAGCGTTTTTTGCACGACGAGGCCAGCTTCCATGCTGGCCTCAATTTTTTCAGTCACCATACGCTGGTTTTCACGCATCATAGAGGGGCTGAAAAATGGCTGTGTTTGCCACAGCTGTTGGCGCATGGCGATGGTCGATAATGAAGAACTCCAAAGCTCAAACGCCATAAAACCCGCTTTCCAGATATCTAGCATCGCTACTGGTGAATTGGGCATTAGGGAAAGAGGGGTTGTGGATTTCATAAGCGCTGTTGCCTCCTTGCTGGAACATGAAACTGTGTGGCTTATCACTAGTGTTAGTGCATTAATGCTGCGTTGCAACATCTATTTTTTCGCTCATAACCTGTGTTATTAAAAAAGTGTTGACCAAAAAAAGACGACCCGCTGGTCGTCTTTTCGAAGCTACGTTGACTACACGCTTATTTTACCTTGGGAGCCAATTCACCGCGCTCATAGCGCTCGAACATCGCTTCTAGGTTAATAGGCTTAATTTTGCTTGCATTGCCTGCTGTACCAAAGGCTTCGTAGCGAGCGATGCAAAGGTCACGCATCGCTGAGACGGTTTCTTTCAAGAATTTGCGGGGGTCAAATTCAGAGGGGTTTTCGGCCAGGAAGCGGCGTACTGCGCCGGTGGAGGCTAGGCGTAGGTCAGTGTCGATATTGACCTTACGCACACCGTACTTGATGCCCTCGACGATCTCTTCCACAGGCACTCCGTAGGTTTCCGGGATTTTGCCACCGTACTGATTGATAACTTCCAGCCACTCCTGGGGCACTGAGGAGGAGCCGTGCATCACCAAGTGGGTATCAGGAATCCGCGCATGAATCTCTTTAATGCGCTGAATGGAGAGGGTGTCGCCAGTGGGCGGCTTAGTGAATTTATAAGCGCCGTGGCTGGTGCCGATGGCAATCGCTAACGCATCCACATGGGTCGCTTTTACAAACTCAGCGGCTTCTTCTGGGTCGGTTAGCATCTGCTCCATGTCTAGCTTACCTTCGGCGCCGATACCGTCTTCCTCACCGGCCATGCCGGTTTCCAGGCTGCCTAGGCAACCTAGCTCGCCCTCGACGGAAACGCCGCAGGCATGCGCCATCTCTACGGTACGACGCGTGACGTCGACGTTGTAGTCGTAGTCCATGGGGGTTTTGCCGTCTTCACCCAGGGAGCCGTCCATCATGACAGACGAGAAGCCCAGTTGGATGGAGCGCTGGCAAACCGCAGGGCTAGTGCCGTGATCCTGGTGCATAACCACCGGAATATGCGGAAACTCTTCCACCGCTGCCAAAATCAGGTGGCGCAGGAAAGGGGCGCCGGCGTATTTGCGTGCGCCAGCAGAAGCTTGCACGATCACCGGAGAGTCGGTGGCATCAGCGGCTTCCATAATGGCGCGCATCTGCTCAAGGTTATTAACGTTGAATGCTGGAATGCCGTAGCCATATTCGGCAGCGTGGTCGAGCATTTGACGCATGCTGATCAAAGCCATGGGGTCACCTTATGTATGTTTTTGAATCGGGGTTGTCTACGTGCACAGATGCTATGAGCGTGCAGGTTCAGCGCGATGAGTATTAACCGCGTTGGGCAGCTGCTTCGAGCGCGGTGACGGCAGGCAGCTGCTTGCCTTCAACGTACTCAAGAAACGCACCGCCCCCTGTGGAAATATAGGAAACACGGTCAGCAATGGCATATTTATCGATGGCTGCTAAGGTATCACCGCCGCCGGCAATCGAGAAACCCGCGCTATCGGCGATAGCATTAGCGATTACCCGGGTGCCGTTACCAAACTGGTCAATTTCAAATACGCCCACTGGGCCGTTCCACAAAATGGTACCTGCATCTTTCAGCAAGCTGGCGAGGTGGGCGGCGGTGTCTGGGCCAATATCCAAAATCATTTCGTTATCAGCGACCTGGTCAACTGGCTTGACTACCGCCTCGGCAGATTCTGAAAATTCGGTGGCAACCACTACGTCGGTTGGCAGCGGGATGGCGACTTTTTCCATCAAGGCTTTTGCTTGGCCGATTAAATCCGCTTCGTAGAGTGATTTGCCCACATTATAGCCTGCCGCGGCAATAAAAGTGTTGGCAATGCCGCCGCCAACGATCAACTGATCGCACTTGTCAGCCAGCGCGGTGAGCACATCCAATTTGGTGGAGACTTTAGAGCCGCCGACAATCGCTGCCATGGGGCGAGCAGGATTCGCCAGTGCTTTTTCAAGGGCGTCGAGCTCTTGGGCAAGCAGGGGCCCTGCGCAGGCTTGTGGGGCAAAGCGGGCAACGCCATGGGTTGAGGCCTGGGCGCGGTGGGCGGTGCCGAAGGCATCCATCACAAACACGTCACACAGGGCCGCATACTGCTTGGCCAGTTGCTCATCGTCTTTCTTTTCGCCAGTGTTGAAGCGCACATTCTCAAGCAGTACGACTTCGCCGTTGGCTAGGTCCAGCGCGGTGTCTAAATACTCACTAATAAGTGTAACCGGGCGGCCCAGAAGCTCTCCTAAGCGCTCGGCCACTGGCGCTAGGGAAAACTCCTCGCTAGGTTCACCTTCAGTGGGGCGGCCTAGGTGGCTCATCAGCATGACTTTTGCACCTGCTTTGGCCGCCGCTTGAATGGTCGGCAGCGCTGCCCGCAAGCGCGCATCGCTGGAAACACGTCCATGCTTGATTGGCACATTTAAGTCTTCACGAATCAGCACACGCTGCCCTTCCAGGGGCAGGTCAGTCATTTTTTGCACATTCATGTGAGCGGTTTCCTTGTGTTCAAACAGGTGGAAAGTAGTCATGCAGCCCTAGTCAGCGCGACCTGCTTTTAGAGAGGCCAAGCGTTGGCTGATATCCAGCATGCGGTTGGCGAAGCCCCACTCGTTGTCAAACCAACACAACAGTTTAATCAAGCGTGTGCCCGCAACGCGCGTTTGGGTGGCGTCTAGGATGCCAGAGCGTGGGTCATGATTAAAATCAATCGAGGCCATGGGGGCTTCAGTATAGCCAAGTACACCGGCAAGGCGCTGCGCACTTGCGGTGCGTAGCAGAGCGTTGACCTGTTCGGCAGTAGTATCGCGGCGGACACTTAGCGCCACGTCCATGGCGGAAACATTGATGGTCGGTACACGCACATGCAAACACTCAAAACGCCCGGCTAGGCTGGGCATTAAACGGCTAATACCCACGGCTAAGCCGGTGTCTACAGGGACAATCGACTGCATGGCGGAGCGGGTCAAGCGCAGGTCGGTTTGATGGTAGGCATCAATCACCGGCTGATCGTTCATGGCTGAGTGGATGGTGGTTGTAACACCGTGCTCAAGGCCAAGCGCCTCATCCAGTACGGTGAGCAGCGGCACTAAGCAGTTGGTCGTGCAGGAAGCTGCCGACAGGATACGCTGGGAGAGGGCTAGCTTGTGCTCATTAATGCCCCAGACAATAGTGGCATCCACATCGCTTTCAGCAGGCTGAGAAAACAGCAGCCGTTTGGCGCCCGCGGCCAAGTGCATTTCTGCGGTGAGGCGATCTTTAAAGCTGCCGGAGCACTCGAGTACTAAGTCGATATCCAGTGCTGCCCAGGGCAGCGCCTGAGGATCGGGTTCACAAAGTACTTGGATTCGCTGGCCATTGATCAGCAGCGCTTCACCGTCGTTCTCCACATCACCTGGAAAACGGCCGTGGGTGGTGTCGTAACGGGTCAGGTAGGTAATGGTCGCGAGGTCTGAGAGCTCATTAATGGCCACTACTTCAAGCTCGGGGTGGTTGCGCTCAACCAGCGCCCTAAGCACGCACTGACCAATGCGCCCATAACCGTTAATGGCGATACGATACCTGGATGTTGAATTAGCCATGAGACAGAACGGCTCTTAAAAAAAGTTGCGCGATGATAACGTATTTCAACTGCCGATGCCGAGGAGCCGCCAAGCAAGCGGTAGCAGCAGGGCGGTTAATATGCCGGTTAAACTCATGCCTAGAGAGGCAAAGGCACCTGCTGTTGGGCTGAGTTCAAATGCCCGTACGGTGCCAATGGCATGACCGTTAAGCCCAAGTGAAAAACCGATAATCCGCTCATCGTCGATGTTTAATAGTTTTGCCCCGAGGCTGACGAAGGGAATGGTGACCACGCCCGTCATCAACAGTGCTCCCATAAGTAGCGCTACGCTGCCACCCAGCTGTTCGGTAATACCGATGGCAATAGGGGCCGTCACCGATTTAGCGGCAATGGAAGCGAGTATCTGCTCGCTACTGCCCATTAACCAGCCAATCAATAGGGCGTAACAGGCGGCAAGCATGGCAGCGATAGGCAGGCAGACCACAAGTGGGCGCCATAGCTCATGGATACGCGGCAACTGCTGGTAGAGTGGCATGCCCAGGGCAACTGTTGCGGGCCCTAAGAGTATGGTGAGCCAGGCAGCCCCCTGCTGATACGTTGCGTAGGGCACGCCGAATACAGCGAGCGTGGCTGCTAAGAGCAGCGCCGCAATTAAAATAGCCGGTAGCCATGAGGGCTTATTCAGGCGGTTGAAGAGAGCGCTGCCGAGTAAAAAGGCGGCCAATGTTAGCCCCACAGCAAACAAGGGGGTAGCCGTTAAGGTGCTCAGTAGACTAGCGGGCATTCGGGCGTCCAATGAGTCGTTTGAGCAGCCATAGCGTGGTAATGACGCTAAGCAGAGTGCCCAGCAGGAGCGCCGTAAGAATTGCAAGCCACTCGCCAGCCAGCTCATCCAACATAAAAAACACCCCGACTACGCCGGGCATAATCAGCATGGCGAGAAGGGCAATTAGCGGTTGAGCAGCGGCCGCAAGGCTTGCTGGTACACACCTAAGCATAGCGAGGGTGGCGCATAGCAGCAGCATGCCCACCACCCCAGAAGAAATAGGTAGGCCGGAGAAATGGATCACCACCTCTCCGATTAACCAGTAACTAATTAGCCATAGCAGACCATTTAGCGCGGGCATTGCATGGCCCGCGCTAGGTGCGTCTGTAAGGCGTTAGCCAAGCAGTTCATTAGCCTGTTTAACTATATTCTCAACGGTAAAGCCGAAATGCTTGAACAGCTCATCTGCTGGCGCGGATTCGCCGTAGGTGGTCATGCCAATCACACGGCCTTCCAAACCGACGTACTTGTACCAGTAATCGGCGTGGCCCGCTTCGATGGCGATACGCTTTGTAACGGCTTTGGGCAGCACGCTTTCACGGTAATCAGCATCTTGGCCGTTATAACGGTAGGTAGACGGCATGGAAACAACCCGTACCGCTTTGCCTTGTTCGCTAAGCTTAGCGGCGGCATCCATGGCAAGCGCCACTTCAGAGCCAGTAGCAATCAAAATTAGCGCTGGAGTGCCTTCGCAATCCTTCAACACGTAGCCGCCGCGCTGAATAGCCGCAAGCTGCGTTTTCGTGCGCGGCTGATGCGGCAGACTTTGACGCGATAGAACCAATGCAGTAGGGCCCGAGTGACGTTTAACAGCCGCGTCCCAGGAAGCGGCGGTTTCAACGGCATCACACGGGCGCCAGGTGTTCAGGTTGGGCGTGGTGCGCAGGCTGGTCAGCTGCTCGATTGGCTGGTGGGTCGGGCCATCTTCACCCAAGCCAATAGAGTCATGGGTAAACACGTAAATCGCTTGTTGGCCCATTAGCGCTGCCATACGCACGGCGTTACGCATGTACTCCATGAAAATCAGGAAGGTGGCGCCGTAAGGCACAAAGCCGCCATGCAGGGCGATACCGTTCATTACCGCGCCCATGCCGAACTCACGAACCCCGTAGTGTAGGTAGTTGCCGCTGGCATCTTCTGGCGTAATCGCTTTAGCGCCTTTCCAGAACGTCAGGTTCGAAGGCGCAAGATCAGCGCTTCCCCCCAGCAGTTCGGGCATCTGTGGGCCAATCACGTTCAGTGCTTCAAAGGAGGCTTTGCGTGAGGCAATGCTCTCACCCTTCTCTTGGGCCTGCTCGATCAGCGCTTCTGTGGACAGGTCGGTTGGCAACTGCGCCTTCATGCGGCGTTTAAATTCACGCGCTTCTGCTGGGTATGCCTCAGAATAGCGTGCAAAACGTGCTTCCCACTCCTGCTGGCGGGTTTTACCCGCATTACGCGCATCCCACTTGGAGTAGATCGGCTCGGGGATATGGAACGGCGCGTGCTCCCAGCCAAGCTCTTTACGCGCCAGGGCCACTTCTTCGTCACCTAGCGGTGCGCCATGGGCCTCTTCTTTGCCCTGCTTATTCGGTGCGCCAAAACCAATAATGGTTTTGCAGATAATCAGGCTAGGCTTGTCGTCGTGGCTCTTAGCCAGTTCAATTGCGGCTTTGATCTCTTCAGGGTTGTGACCATCTACATTGGGTACCACGTGCCAGCCGTAAGCCTCAAAGCGCTTAGCGGTGTCGTCGGTGAACCAGCCCTTAACGTCGCCATCAATAGAGATGCCGTTGTCGTCATACAGAGCAACCAGTTTACCCAACTGCTGAGTGCCGGCTAATGACGCTGCTTCATGGGAGATACCTTCCATCAAGCAGCCATCGCCTAAGAAGCACCAAGTGGTGTGGTCAACAATGGTGTGGCCCGGGCGGTTGAACTGCGCGGCTAAGGTTTTCTCAGCAATCGCAAAGCCTACGGCGTTGGCAAACCCTTGGCCCAGCGGGCCGGTGGTGGTTTCGATGCCCGGCGCGTAGCCGTACTCTGGGTGGCCTGCGGTGGGTGAGTGCAGCTGGCGGAAGTTTTGCAGCTGTTCCAAGCTTAATTCATAGCCGCTAAGGTGCAGCAGTGAGTAGAGCAGCATGGAGCCGTGACCATTAGACAGCACGAACCGGTCGCGATCAGCCCATTTGGGGTCTTCGGGGTTGTGCTTGAGGTAGTCATTCCACAGCACCTCGGCAATATCAGCCATACCCATGGGGGCGCCAGGGTGGCCAGACTTGGCCTTCTGAACAGCATCCATGGAAAGGGCGCGAATGGCATTGGCCAGCTCAAAACGGGACGGCATGGGGGTGCTCCTCGCCTGAAAACAGAAATAATAAAGCCTCTATTGTCGCTGACTTCCC
>NZ_JAFWFN010000062.1 GCF_017515565.1 Halomonas sp. | reverse complement strand
TCTGCCGGAACAGGCCTTCTACATGGTCGGCTCCATCGACGAAGCTGTCGACAAAGCCAACCAGATGAAGAAGTAATCCCGTCCATTAGGGGGATTCGCTATGGCGAATAGCTTCACTTGCAATATCGTCAGCGCTGAAGCATCTATCTTCTCAGGTAAAGTTGAGCAGGTAGTAGCTTCCGGGATTATGGGTGACCTGGGCATTTTGCCGGGTCACGCCCCGCTGCTGACCGAGCTTCAGCCGGGCCCGATCCGCGTGATCCTCGATGGTGGCAAGGAAGAAAACTTCTTTGTCTCGGGTGGCTTCATGGAAGTCCAGCCGACCGTCGTGACGATCCTGGCAGACGCTGCGGCGCGTGCGGGTGACCTCGACGAGGCCGCCGCTGAAGATGCGCGTCAGCAAGCGCTGAAAGCCTTTAACGAGAAGTCAGCGGAGCTGGATTATACCCGCGCCGCTGCTGAACTTGCCGAAGCCGTTGCCCAGCTGCGTACGATCCAGCAGCTGCGTAAAAAGGCTGGTAAAGGCTAAAAACACGCCTCCGGCGTGTATAAATCGCCCCTTGAACCCGTTAGGGTTTAAGGGGCGTTTTTTTTGTCTGTTAGTATAAGCTGCGTATGCAGTCATTGATGCTTGTCTGCGGTACTTTATCGGCTAAAAAGGGCCTGCAAAAAGGGAGATAGCGATGTCATTGAATGATGAAACCTTGCAGGAATTAAAAAATGAGCTCCTAGACGAGTTGGTTAAAGAGGAGCCGAGTAAAGCTCTGCTTTCCGAACGGCTGTCGGAAATACGCTCAGCAGATATTGGTGAAGTGCTTGAAGAGCTCATCGAAGATGATGAGGAGCTGCCTGCAGCGCTGTCAGTACTTGATATTCTCTCCACCGAGCGAGCCGCCAACGTACTGGGTTACTTACCGGGTGAAAGCCAGCTTGAAGTAGTCGGTGAGCTGTCGGATACCCAGGTGCTTAAGCTTCTTGGAGAGATGGGCTCTGATGAGCGGGCTGACTTGTTCAACTTGCTTGATGAAGATCGACGCGAGGCGCTGCTGCGCCGTATGGCCCATCAAGAGCGGGAAGACCTAAAGCGCCTATCGAGTTATGAAGAGGGCACCGCAGGCGCCATCATGACCTCTGACTATGTGGCAATAGCCAGTGGCATGACGGTGTCGCAAGCCATGATGCGGGTGCGCCAAACCGCTCCCGATGCGGAAACGGTTTATCAGCTTTATGTGCTGGATAGCGACGGGCAACTGATCGGTACGATGTCATTGCGTCAGTTAATGGTGGCCCGCCCAGGTGCGCTGGTGGATGACATCATGATTAAAGATGTTATCCACACCCCCGTTGATGAAGAGCAGGAAGAAGTCGCGCGTATTGTGGCCCGCTACGACTTACTCGCTTTGCCTGTGGTCGACGCTGACGGTCGTATGGTGGGGATCGTCACCCACGATGACGCGATGGACGTCGCCGAATCAGAAGCCACTGAAGATATCCACAAGGGGATGTCGATCGGCCAGTTGGAAGATGGCGTTAGCCGTGTACCGTTATGGAGTCTTTACCGTAAACGGGTCTTCTGGCTAGTACTGCTGGTGTTTGCCAATCTGTTTTCAGGCGCGGGTATTGCTTACTTTGAAGACACCATTGCTGCCCAAGTTGCGCTGGTCTTCTTCTTACCGCTGCTGATTGGTAGTGGCGGTAACGCGGGTGCCCAGGCAGCAACGCTGATGGTGCGCGGTATGGCAACCGGTGATGTGGGTGTCAAAGATTGGAGTAAAATGCTTGGCCGTGAGCTGCTGGTAGCAGGGTCGTTGGGCCTGACAATGGCGTTAGCAGTAGCACCGATAGGCGTTATGCGCGGCGGTGAAGCAGTGGGTATTATCGTCGCGCTTAGTATGGTCACGATTGTGATATTTGGCAGCATAATTGGTATGTGCCTGCCGTTTTTGCTAGAGCGCTTTAAAGTCGACCCGGCGACGGCATCAGCACCGCTGGTAACCACGTTGATTGATGCCACGGGCGTACTAATTTACTTCAGTATTGCTACCGTCATTTTGGCTGATGTGAGCATGTAGCTAACCGCTATAACCTCAAACGCTATGCGTTAGGTATACCCCTAAAAAAAGCCCAGATACGATGAGCAACATAAGACCGATGACGGGCCAGTGCCTTAGCTGGCGCTCAATGCGCCAGGCAAGCCGAACGCGGCTTGCCTGGTTCCACTGTGGTATGAATTGCGGCAGCGGAAATGAAGGCAGTTGAAAAGCGTCGGTTATACGCAGGTACGCCATTGCCACGGCAGCGCTTACACTGACCATGGCTATCCCTAGGGCTTTCATGTTGGCTGCTAACCAGCTTCCGGGGTAGGGCAGCCACCACCACCAAATAAGCGGCACTAGCCAAGCGCTGGCGCAGAGCATCAACCATCCCCCCCAAAGCCAGCGGTGTTCGGACGTTGTGATGCTGTGTGCTGATTCAGTCGAGTGCTTTAAAAGTAGCCAGCCGAACCGCAGCATTGCTCCTGCGGTTGCTAAACTGGCCAGGGTTAACAGCTCTCCTGGGAGGTCTTGGTTATTGATTGTGTAGGTCAGCCAGCTTTTAATATATAGCCCACCGCTAAACGGTACGCCCACCAGTGAAAGGGCGGCGACGGCCATGCCACTGCCGATAAATAGCCGTTGGCGGCTGGAAAGCCACCACCACTCTCCTGCACCTATAAATAATGCGGCTTTACCTAACCCGTGGCTAACCACCAGAAGCATAAGCGTGGTACGCAGAGCTGCATTCTCTGGCACCCATAGCAACACCCCTAACCCCGCACAAAGTAGGCCTATCTGACCCACGCTGGACCATGCCAGTGCAGTTTTAGGCGTGGCGGCGCAAGCGCCCCGTACGCCGCCGTATAGCGCCCCAAGCACTCCCCAATAAAACAGCATTTGCCCAACGGCGACGCCTGGGGCGCTGTCAGGCGTGAGCCTCAGTAATCCCAAAATACCCAGCTTAATCATCACACCCGAAAGCAGCGCGCTGGCCAGTGCAGGTGCGGCGGGATGAGCAATGGGTAGCCAGCCGTGAACACCTAATAACCCCGCTTTAATGGCTAAGCCGCCGCCTATAAATAGGGCGACGTCCACCGAAAGCGTGGCAAAGGTGGCGTCGCCAAATGCAAGTGTTCCGTGGAGCGCTAGGCTGGCGGCAGCCGCGAAGAGCAGCACTTCGGCCATCAGCATCATGGCTAAATAGGTGCGTGCGGCGGCACGGTTTGTGCCGTGTAAAATCAACAGCCAACCCATCACCCCCAGCCAAGCCAGCGCGGTATAAAACGTCAGCCACTCTTGGGCAGTGAGAGCAACGGCATGGAGCAGTGCGCTTAGCCAAAGCAGTACGTTGAAGAAGCGCGAGGGTGGTGAGGGGCGCCAATGCTGCCAAGCGAGCACTAGCGGCCAAATCAGCAGTGCCGGTAGCGCAAAAAAACCGCTGGTACGGTCAATGTGAGGCAGTGAAAGGTAACCATGCTGAATTAATAAAATAATACCCACGCACCACGCTAACCCGCCGAGCAGTAAGGGAGCGAGCGCTAACAGAGCGCTGGGGGCCAGCGTTGTTTGAGTGCCCGCCACAGGGCGCAACGCAATGGTAAGCACGCGGGCTAAGTAAGCGGCGGTCAGCAGTGTTCCCAGGAGAAAAGCGACGGCGCTTAACCAGCGTTGTTGCTCCCAAAGCCCTATAAAAAGCCACCATTTACCGACAAAGCCGCCGCTGGGCGGTAGCCCTATTAAGCTGGCCGCTGAGAGGGCAAAGCCTGCCCATAGCCAGGGCAGCCGATAGGCACTGCCGGTAAGTTGCTGCAACTGGTCGCTTTGGTGATAAGCCACCAGGTAGCCTGCGGTTAAAAATAGTCCGGCTTTAGCCAATCCATGGGCAACCAGCAGCGTGGTAGCCCCTTGCTGTGCCACAGGGTAAGTGCTCAGTTCAGGGGAAAGGCTCAGGATCAGCAGTGCATAGCCCATCTGAGAAATTGTCGAGTAGGCAATCAAGCGCTTTAACTGAGTCTGTTGGAGCGCATTAACCCCTCCCCACAGCAGTGAAAGGCCGCCTAAAAAGGCAAACAGTGGCTGCATCGAAAGCCCTTGGAAAGGCCCTTGCCAGAGTTGCCACAGCCAATAAAGCGCGACCGCGACCACCACTGCCGACAACATGGCGCTTACCGACGGAGTGGCTCGGGTGTGGGCTTGGGGTAACCAGCTGTGCAACGGCACAAGCGCCGCTTTCATCATTAGCCCAAGCGTCATGCACAGTGCCGCTATTCCATGCAGCATGTCAGAAGACGCCCGCTCGCTGAGTACATTGACGTCTAGCGTGGCGTGGGTACCATACATAAGCCCCACCCCCAGCAAGTACAAAAGCGACGCAATAAGCGCCACCATCACGTAGCGAAGCGCGGAAAAGCCGTAGGGGTCTTTGGGCGACAGCGCTACTAAGCCAGCGGCGCTTAAGGTTAATAGCTCAAGCGCCACATAGGCGTTAAACAAATCTTGGGTGAGCCATAGCGTATTAAGTGCCGCCCACATTAACCACCACAGTGTCCAGTATTCGCCTTGTTTGGCTTTTTCACCGTAGGCCGTCAGGCTAGCGACACTAGCTACCACGGTGGTTAAGCTAAGTAGCGCAAGTCCAGCGGGGTCAAGGTGCCAACGTATGCCTATCGGTAGCGCCCAACCGCCTAGAGTCCACGCGGGGCTAAGGCCAAGCTGCCAGGCCCCTAAGGCGTTGCCTAGGGCTATTAGCGATATCCCAATAACCAACTGATGCCTAACGCATAAAAGCCGGGTAAATGCCGCTATGCAGAGCAGTAAAGGGACGATGACTAATAGCGCGGGTATGCCGCTTGCAGCTAATGGGAAATCGAATAAGGGCTGCATCAGCATGGTGGCTTCATACGGTAGCGACGCAGATAGAGCGCTAGCACGACCGCCGTTGTGCTAACCGACACAACAATGCCGGTTAGCACCAGGGCGTGGGGAACTGGATCAGTACCATCGGCGGTACGTGCTATTAATACCAGCAGCAAAAACACCGCGCTTGAGAGGATATTAAGCGCCAGTAGGCGCCGAATTAGGTGCCGCGCGGTAAACACGCTCACTAGCGCCAGCGCCACCAGCAGAGAGGCCACCAAGGCGAAAAGCGTTTCGGTGGTCAGCGCTATGTTGCTGAATAGGTGCGTCATCGCTGCGCTCCTGGTCGCCCAAAAAGATAAAAGGCCATCAGCATGAGCGCGATAGAGAGGGCCGTAGCTACTTCAATGGCCATAATAAAGTAGCCCGCTAATTGAGGCGGTAAACCGTAGAGTGTACCGGTCATTAGCAAACCGCCTAACGCGTTGGCTAGAAAGAGCAATAACCCCGCTGTAAGCAGCCAGCGTAGCAGCAGGTTAAAATCTCGTTGATGCATCCAGGCGATGCTTCCGGTTAACAGCAGCAACACGCCTCCGGCACCCAGTACGGCGCCAGCGGGAAAAGCGCCCCCCGGGGCATGGGCACCTTGCCAGAGAAAATAGCTAAACATCAATAAAAACAGAGGGTGGAGCCAGCGCGCCAGCGTCGGCAGGCCTGGGTAGTGGTCGCCCAGGGCAGGCGGAGGGATCGCCTGTTGGAGTGACCAAATAGCGGCAACTGCGCAAAGCATAACGGCGATTTCTAGCAAGGTATCGATACCTCGCAGGTTGAGCAGAATCGCGGTCACCGCATGCTCAGCACCGCTCTCTGGAAGTACCGCTGCTACTTCTTCAACCAAACCGGGTTTAGGGAGAGCCAATACAGTTGCCCAGAGCACACCGGCCATTAACAGCACCAAAGCCGTTATTGGGATGAGTTGGCGCAAAGGGCGGTCGCGCGTAGGTTGAATGCTGCGCCGGGAAGCAGGCAGTTGCCCCAGGGCGGTAAGCAGCAAGGCGCCGGTAATGCCTGCGCCAATAGCAGCCTCGGCTAGCGCCACATCAGGAGCTTCCAAACGCACCCAAATAAGCGCCATTACAAGGCCAAATGCCATCAAATTGGCCACCGCCCGAAATAGGCCGGGTAACAGTAGGCACTGGCCTGCAGTGGCGAGTGCCGCTAGGGCGAGTAGCAGGTCAACGGCCAGCATGGGTGTCGTCGTCATTACGGCGCAGCGGGGCGGGGCCGTGGCGTATGGCGGAGGTTGCAATCAAGGTGGCACCCGTGCTTGACGCTAACAGAATCAGCCCCCAAATCAGCGCTATCTTAAGGGCGACCGCGACACTGCTGGCCTGTACCGCAAGGCCTAAACAGATTAGCCCTAAACCAATGTTATCTGCCTTGGTAAGGGCGTGTAGGCGGGTATAAACATCAGGAAAGCGCAGCAGGCCCACGGTACTGGCAATAAAAAAGGGGATACCCAGAAGAATAAACCCAGCGCCCAGCAGCTCACGCATCGTTATCTGGCTCCTCTCGCTGGGGCGGGTGGTGCCGCACAACGAAATTTGCGGTGCCAAGCGCGGCCAGTAGGGCAAAAAGCAGGGCAATATCCACTAGGGCCGGAAGAGTAAAGTAGGCGCTAAATAGCAGTATGATGGCCAGCGCCGACGTGGTAAAAAACTCCACCGCCAGCATCCGGTCAGCGCTGGTAGGCCCCCGGTAGAGCCGCCAAAGCGATACCACAGCGTTTGCCAGCAGCACGGCGCTGGCCAGTAAATAAACGATCGTTAACCCCTCTTTAAAAATCCTATTTTCAAGGTTCATCACCCAGACCATAGAGCGCTGCGATGCGGCTTTCAAGCATCTGAAGCTGCGCTTCTACCTGCGGGTGATGGTGGAGAATGTGAATCGCGAGCCTATCGCTGTGAAGCCGTAACGTCAGAGTGCCAGGGGTTAGGTTGACCAGGTTGGCCATGAGCAATTGCTGAGGGTGATGCGTTAACCGGCGAAAGCGATAGTGTTGGGTATGCGTATTGGCCTGATAGCGTCGAGCCAATGCTAATCGTGCCACTTCCAGCGCACCAAGAAGGCTATGTTTGAGTACAAATCCGATAAAGCCCGGCAGCTTCCACCAACGTAGTTGCTTCGGCCAAGTGGCTACATTGAGCGGTGCGCACAGGGCGATGAGAAGCGCTAACACAACGCCTAACCCGACATGCCCGTTACCTTCCGTGATGACCCACCACAGGCCACTGTAGAAGGCTACGCGTAGTAACATGGCCGGCCAGGGGGGCGGCTGCCACTGCCTAAGCCACCTGCTTATTTTTCGCGTATTAAGGTGCATTACTCGCAGCGCGAGTAATGAAGAGGATCTCCACGTGGCCCAGCCACTCGATATCGCTAGCTAAGCCTTTAAGCTGGCTGGCAAGGCATTGGGGGGGCTGGTTCACTGCGTCACCAATAATCAAAGAGACCGATACTTTATCGTCCAGGTAGTGCAGCTGTAGCTCACTTAATGTTCGCCATACAGGATGGCCATACCAGCGCTCATTCAATGCCGCTTCCACTTCAGGGCGCAGTGGCAGGCCCGGTAGACGGCTGGGGTCGCCTTCCCCGGCGTCGTCCTCGGGGTCGACGTGGAAAATAACATCGGTGAGCAATGGAAACCCGTTGCGCAGGCGGCGGCTAACTTCGTTACCAATTTCATGGGCTTCCGATACGGTGATTTTAGGGCCCACGACCACATGCAAATCGACCATCACCCAGCCTGCGGACTGCCGGGTACGCAAATCATGAACGCTATCGACTCCTGGAACGCTGCAGGCAACATCGTGCATTTGCTGCTGAATCTGTTCGGGCAGTGCGGTATCCACCAACTCCCGGGCTGACTCCCACAGCAAATCCCAGCCTACTTTACCCACCAGTAAACCAACAATAATGGCGGCCACTGCATCTAACCAGCCAAAACCAAACTGGGCACCAATCAGCGCGACCAGCACTACCGCGGTGGAAAGTGCATCGCTGCGCGAGTGCCATGCGTTGGCCTCTAGTAGCTTTGATTGCACACGTTTAGCAACCCGCATGGTGTAGCGGAAGATCCACTCTTTACTCAGCAGGGCGATAACGGTAATTACAATCGCAACAATGCCGGGCGCACCCACCTCGGTGCCGCTGAACAGGCGGTCTAAGCTTGACCAGGCAATCCCCCCGGCAACGAAGATCAACACACTGCCGAGCAGCAGAGTTGTCAGGGTTTCGATACGGCCGTGGCCGTAATGGTGGTCAATATCGGGTTCTTGACGCCCATAGTGAATAGCTGCCAGTACAAAACCGTCAGTCACTAAGTCAGAAAGGGAGTGAATGCCATCGGCGATCAGCGCCGCTGAGCCAACCATAAAGCCGACCACTACCTTGACCACGCTGAGAATGCCATCAAGCCACGCGCCAATATAAGTGACCCGTTTAGCTTCTTGGCTATCTAGCTCGCGGTTGGGAACCACTGGCGTTTCTACGGTCTGAGTCATGAGGTACCTTGCAGGGACGCACCCTTCCAATAGATGCCCATTGTAGCGTACAGCAGCGCTAGCTCTATAGCCTGAATATCAGGTGCTTAGTTTACTAGTGCGGACAACGAATTAATGGATGTGTATCCTTAGCGTTACAGTAAATGCATCAATAGCATTAAACGGCGTTAAGTAGTTTAAAAGCATACAGGATGACCTATGGATTGGCTCCAGGTAGTGGTATTGGCAGTTGTACAAGGAATAACGGAATTTTTACCTATTTCGAGCTCTGCTCACCTGATTTTGGTGCCGGTGCTGACTACCTGGGAAGATCAAGGGCTCGCCTTTGACGTTGCGCTTCACTTAGGCAGCTTAGCCGCAGTTGTGCTGTATTTTCGCCATGAAATCTTACGGATGGTCGTTAGTAGTGTTGATGCCATCACGGGCAAAGGCGCTAATGAAGACGCCAAGTTGGCGCTTTGGGTGGTGTTGGCAACGCTTCCTGTCTGTATCATCGGATTTCTAGGGCGTGACCTTATCGCAGGTCACATGCGCTCGACGCTGATCATCGGCATAAGTCTGATCGGGTTTGGTTTGGTATTAGGCTACGCTGATTGGAAAAATCGAGGCAGCCGAAGTGAGTATCACCTGCGCCTTAAAGATGTGTTGATAATTGGCTTTGCCCAGGCGCTGGCGCTGATTCCAGGCACCTCGCGCTCCGGCATTACCATTACCGCTGCGCTGCTGGTGGGCATGAGCCGAGAAGGCGCGGCGCGCTTCTCTTTTCTACTCTCTATTCCCGTGATTGTGCTTGCCGGTGGGTTAGAGGCTGTCGGGTTAGTAAACTCCCCTGTGCCGATAGATTGGCCTGCGATGATAGTGGGAACGCTTCTATCAGGCATTAGCGCTTACCTCTGTATACACTACTTTCTAGTTGTTATTAAGAAGCTGGGGATGCAGCCGTTTGTGGTGTATCGGGTGCTGTTTGGTGCTTGGCTGCTGTGGTTTTTCCACTTTTAATACCCAAGCATACTGTTCAAGGAAACCTATGATGAATCGCTACCACCGTTTGTCAGGTGCCGTTGGCGTAGTGCTGCTAGCCACCTTCCTACTTGCAGGCTGTTCAGAAAACGATCGCCCTCTGGATGCTCCCGTTCGTTTTGAAGGCGCTATCTTTGGCTCTTTCTATCAGGTAACGGTGATGGACCCGCTGACCCAAGGCGAGGCCAACGCGCTTGAAGAGGGGTTCCTGGCAGAGCTTGAAAGCGTCGATCAAGCGATGTCGACCTATCGTGACGATGCAGAGCTAATTGCCTTTAATGAAGCTCCCATCAACGAGTGGCAACCACTCTCTAATGAACTGATTGAAGTGCTCTCTATTAGTCGGTCGGTATCCGAGGAGAGTGGGGGTGCGTTCGATATCACCGTGGGCGGTTTGGTCAATTTATGGAGTTTTGGCCCAGAAGCGCGCCCTAAAGAAGTTCCTTCTGAAGCTGAGCTAAACGAGCGCCTAGCCAACACAGGGTATGACGCGATCGACGTAGACACCCAAAGCATGCAGGCACGGCGTACTCGGGATGTGTTTGCCGACCTTTCTGCGGTCGCCAAAGGACACGCCACCGACAGGGTAGCGGCGTATCTGGATCAGCAAGGTATTGAGCACTATCTGGTGAATTTAGGCGGCGACCTCATTTCCCGCGGTTACCGTGACCCAGAGGCACAAGAGTCGTGGCGCATCGGCATTGAAGTGCCTCACACGGGCCCACAGCAGGCGCAGCACATACTGCCGTTAAAAAGCATGTCGGTGGCTACCTCAGGCGATTACCGCAACTATTTTGAGGAAGATGGCGAGCGCTACTCGCACACCATCGACCCGCGCACCGGCCGCCCGGTCAATAATCGCTTAGCGTCTGTTTCCGTGTTTCACCCCTCTAATGCGTGGGCCGATGCCTGGGCCACCGCGCTGGCAGTAACCGGCAGTGAAACCGGTATGCAGCTGGCACTGGAGCACGATCTAAATGCGCTGTTGTTAATCAAAAATGAAGAAGGCCAATGGCAAAGCCTCGGCACCCCCGCATTTATCAACTATTTCGGTGACGCGCTGGTGGAGGAACTAGGTATTGATGCCTGGGAAGACCCGTCTGCCACACGCCAAACGGCCACAGGTGAATAACATGCAAGACCTTGATATTGTCATCCTCGCCGCGGGAAAAGGCACCCGCATGCGCTCGCAAACGCCCAAAGTACTTCACACCTTGGCAGGCAAGCCAATGGTACAGCACGTACTGGATACTGCCGCAGGGCTTAACCCAACGCGTACCCACGTCGTGATTGGCCATGGCGCTGAACAACTGCGCGAAGCGCTCGCTGAAAGCGCCGTTTCTTTTGCCATTCAAGCCGAGCAAAAAGGCACTGGCCACGCGGTTGCCCAAGCGCAGCCCCAACTGGGTAGCGGTAACGTGCTGGTGCTTTATGGGGATGTGCCGCTGATTCGACGCGAATCGTTAAATGCCCTGTTAGCCCAGGTGGATGAGCAGCATATGGGGCTGTTAACCGTCACTCTAGACGACCCTTCCGGTTACGGGCGCATTGTGCGTAACGAGGCAGGTGACGCGGTAGCCATTGTTGAGCAAAAGGATGCCGTCCCCGCACAGCTGGCGATTACCGAATGCAATACCGGCATTATGGCGATGACCAGCGCCCAGCTAAAACGCTGGCTACCCCAGCTTTCCGCTGAAAACGCTCAGGGTGAATACTACTTAACCGATGTGATTGCCATGGCCGCTAAAGAGGGCATTAAAGTATGTACCGCCCAACCGGCCACCGCGGTAGAGGTTGAAGGGGTTAACAACCGCGCTCAGATGGCCCGGCTAGAGCGTGCCTATCAGCAGCAGCTGGCCGATAAGCTGATGGAGCAAGGGGTTGCCCTTGCCGACCCGGCAAGGCTTGATATACGTGGCAAGCTGACCTGTGGTCACGATGTATTTATTGACGTGGGCTGTGTGTTTGAAGGGGAAGTAGCGCTTGGCGAAGGTGTGCGGATTGGCCCTTACTGCGTGATTAAAAACAGCACGATTGGCGCTGAAAGCGTGATTGAGAGCCACAGCGTTATTGAAACAACGGTAGCCGCCGGGCTGAACCAGATAGGCCCCTATGCACGGCTACGCCCCGGCACGCGATTAGCGGTCAAAGCCAAGGTCGGCAATTTTGTTGAAACCAAAAATACCGAGGTTGGAGAGGGCAGCAAGATCAACCATTTAAGCTACATTGGCGATGCCCATTTAGGCCGTAACGTTAACGTAGGCGCGGGCACCATTACCTGTAATTACGATGGCGCCAATAAGCACCGCACGGTGATTGGTGATAACGCCTTTATTGGCTCCAATAGTGCGCTCGTTGCGCCGGTAACGGTGGGTAAAGGGGCTACCGTGGGCGCTGGTTCCACCATCGCCAAAGACGTTAGTGAACAGGCGTTGGCTGTCACCCGTAGCCGGCAGCTGGAAAAAGCTGATTGGCCGCGTCCGGTGAAAAAGACCAATTAATTCGGTCGGTTATATACTTTATTAGTGTTCTAAAAGCGCGCTAAAACGCCAAGGAGAATCGTCTATGTGTGGCATCGTCGCTGCGGTTGCGCAACGTAATGTGCAAGGAATCTTGTTAGAAGGGCTTAAACGCCTAGAGTACCGCGGTTACGACTCATCTGGCATGACGGTGCTTCATGACGGCGCGCTAACCCGTCATCGCGCTTTGGGAAAAGTGGTAGCCCTTGAAGAGCAGCTAGCCAAGTCGGCGCTGCCCGGCGTCGCCGGTATCGCCCATACCCGCTGGGCTACTCACGGTAAGCCTTCCGAAGCCAATGCTCACCCCCACCACAGCAGTGATCAAGTTGCCGTGGTGCACAACGGTATTATCGAGAACTACGAACACATTAAGGCAACGCTTCAAGCGAGCGGTTATACCTTTACCTCAGAAACCGATACCGAAGTGATCGCCCACCTGCTGGCAGACAAACTGCAAAGTGGGTTGGGCCTGTTTGATGCCACCCAGCAGATTGTGAATGGTTTGGGCGGCGCCTATGCACTGGGCGTAATGAGTGCTGTCGAGCCGGGCATTGTCGTTGGCGCACGCCAGGGCAGCCCGCTAGTGGTGGGCGTGGGAATTGATGAGGCGTTTTTAGCCTCTGACCCGCTGGCGCTTTTGCAAGTCACCGACCGCTTTATCTACTTAGAAGAGGGAGATTTAGTAGAACTTGGCGAGCAAGGGTCTATTCGCATTGTGGATCGCCAGGGCAGCGAGGTAGAACGGCCCATTCATACCTTTGAGCACGGCGACGGCGCCGCTAGTAAAGGCGATTACCGCCATTATATGCTGAAAGAGATTTTTGAGCAGCCGGATGTGATCAACGCTGCCCTAGAAGGCCGTTTAAGTGCTAGCAGCGTGCTGGTGGAAAGCTTCGGTCCAGAGGCCCAGGCGCTGTTTGAAAACACCCGCCATATTCATATTATTGCCTGTGGCACCAGCTATCATGCGGGATTAGTGGCGCGCTACTGGCTTGAGCGCTACGCCGGCGTACCGGTGCAGGTAGAAGTGGCCTCCGAGTACCGCTACCGCCACCCTGTAGTGCCCGAAGGCACGCTCTTTGTCACCCTATCCCAATCGGGCGAAACCGCCGATACGCTGGCCGCGCTGCGCTTTGCCAAAACGCTTAACTACGTAGGCACATTGGCGATTTGTAACGTACCGGGCAGCTCGTTGGTGCGTGAGTCCAATATGGCGCTGATGACTCGAGCAGGCCCGGAAATTGGCGTAGCTTCTACCAAAGCGTTCACCACACAGTTAGTTGCCCTGATGCTGCTGACGCTCTCGGTGAGCAAAGCCAAAGGTCAGCCAGAAAAAACCGACTTGATCGCTGAGATCGTCACGGCACTACGTCAGCTGCCCGCGCTCTGCCAGCAGGTACTAGCGCTGGATAGCCAAATTGAAGCGCTTTCGCAGGCGTTTGCTGAAAAGCACCACGCGCTGTTTTTAGGCCGTGGCGCCCATTACCCCATTGCTCTGGAGGGCGCGCTCAAGCTGAAAGAAATTTCCTATATTCACGCTGAAGCCTACCCAGCCGGCGAGCTTAAACACGGGCCGTTGGCGTTGGTAGATAGTGAAATGCCGGTAATATCGGTCGCGCCCAACGATGACTTGCTGGAAAAACTTAAATCCAACCTCCAGGAAGTACGGGCCCGGGGCGGTCAACTATTTGTGTTTGCCGACCAAAGCGTGGGTATCAGTGAGCAAGATGATATTCGCGTACTGGAGCTGCCCCAGGTGCATGAAGCGCTGGCGCCGCTGCTCTACACTCTGCCGCTGCAACTCCTCAGCTACCACGTTGCCGTGCTGAAAGGTACCGATGTGGATCAGCCCCGTAACTTGGCTAAGAGCGTAACCGTCGAGTAATTACTTCAAGTTCCACAGCGAGGTGTTTTTTGAACGCTACGCTTGTCGAATGTCCCGCCGCCCAGCGGCGGGAAGCGCTGCTGTATTTAGCCGCAGTACACGACCCTACCTTGCAGCCGGGGTTGCAGGAAGCATTAGCGGAGGTGAAGGAGACCCCCACTTTTAACTGGCAAGGCCTATGGGTAGCCCAGCAGGCCGGGCGAATTGAGGCGGCGGTGTGGGTTCAACCGTTAGCAAACCGCACTGCTCAGCTATGGTTACCGAAGATGCTGGATAGTACGGGCCTTGCGCTGATAAAAGTGGCGTGCCAATGGGTAGAGCAGCAAAGGATTACGCTCTGCCATACCCTGTTAGCGCCGCAGCAGTTTGCGTGGCAAGCGCCGTTGGTAGCCCAGGGTATGCGACTTCTGGCCGAACTTGAGCATCTTCGATGTAGCAGTAGAGGCAGGCAGTCTCCTACATCGTTGATAACCTTAGTTCCTTTCAGCGCGCTAACTTCCGCACAGCAGCTAGCCTTAGTGGAGGACGTTAGCCAGGACTCTTTAGACTGTCCTGCTTTGCACCAGCTGCTTTCAATTGATGAGCTGCTGGCTGGCTTTTATACCAAGGCGTCCCAAGCGCCTGATCATTGGTATCAGGTGCACTATCAAGAAGCGTGTGAAATAGGGTTTGAAAAACAGTGTGTAGGCGTCTTATTGCTAGCGCCTGACCCTACCACCCCGCGCTGTGAACTGCTCTTGATGGGGCTGCTGCCTGCATGGCGGGGAAGGGGGCTCGGCCAGGAAATCATCAAGCACGCCTTGGCGCTGGCGGCGCAAATGGGGGCTAACGAGTTAGTATTAACGGTGGATGCTAGCAACGTGCCTGCCAAGCGCCTTTATGAACGCTGCAGGTTTACATGTTACGCCCAGCAGCGGTTATTAGCCTGGCATCCTGAAGAGCGGCCGGAATGAGCCACTTTTGGGAGAGCATTCGTGAATAAGGTTGAAGTAGGTTAAATTGCGGCGCTTAGTAGCATTTTCTTACTCTTTGGGTTCTCGGTATACTAGCCCGATACGCATGTCTTGGCGTCTCGACGGAACTGGTCGGTGCGCACAGGGGTTAAGCACAAACGTTTTATGACAATACTCAAGAGGTGGTGAGAGTGAAATCTAAGCTGATCATGAGCGGGCTGGCAGCCCTTGGCGTCATGGTAGGCACATCCAGTGCTTATGCCGACGCTGCACGTGACGCAATGGCCCAGCGCCTAGCACCCGCAGGCCAGCTCTGTTTACAGGGCCAAGACTGCGGTACGGCAGCAGCCCCTGCGGCGGCTAGCAATGGCGGCGACAGTATTGATGGCGCCGGCATCTATGACCGTGTCTGTATGGCGTGTCACGAAACAGGTGCTGCCGGTGCACCGGTTCGCGGTGACGAAGCGGCTTGGTCTGAGCGCATCGAGCAAGGCTTTGCCACGCTGCTGGAACACTCCATCAACGGTATTGGCGCAATGCCTGCCCGTGGCGGTAACCCCAACCTTTCTGATGAAGAGATGGAAGCCTCAACGGCTTATCTACTTGAGCCGGTAATGGATGTGCCCGAGCTAGGCGGTGGTGATGCAGCCGATGACGCAGTGGCTGAAGAATCCACGGCTGAAGAAACCACGGCCGATGAAGGCGCTAGCGAAGATGTAGCCGCTGCCGAAGAAGCCGCTGATGAAACCGCCGCCGCTAGCGAAGAAGAAGTCGCCAGTGCTGGCAACGGCTTTGACGGTGAAGCGCTTTACGGCACCGCTGGCTGTGCAGCATGCCATAACAACGGCGTAGCGGGTGCTCCCGTGCTAGGCGATGCAGATGCGTGGGCAGAGCGCCTCGATAAAGGCATCGACACGCTGTACGCTAACTCTATTGGTGGTATCGGTGCTATGCCGCCCAAAGGTGGCAACATGCGCCTTGAAGATGAAGAAGTCATGGCCATTGTTGATTACATGGTTGCTGAAGTTGAGTAATTCATAGCAGCCAGCGGTACATTGAGTGTTATCCACAGGCGGGTTTTCAAAACCCCCTGTGGATATTTTTTTGCCTATTACTTTTGTTGATAGCCCTAGTGGTCACTTAGCCCAACAGCGAGCGTAGCCCAGCAATAGCGTCTTTGCCCCGCGCCTGCTTTTTCTCCGGGTCCTCTTTATCCGCGCGACCCTCCCACTCCAAATCATCGCCGGGCAGCTCGTCTAAAAAGCGGCTGGGTTGGCAGTCCATCAGCTCTCCGTAGGCCTTGCGCTGGCGGGCTAGCGTTAATGTCAGCGTGCGCCGCGCCCGGGTAATGCCAACATAAGCTAGGCGCCGCTCCTCTTCCACGGTGCCCATCTCTATGGCATTGCGGTGGGGCAGCAAGTCCTCCTCCAAACCCATTAAATAGACATGGGGGAACTCCAGCCCTTTTGAGGCGTGCATGGTGAGTAGCTGTACCCGGTCGGAGTCATCCTCTTCCGCCTGCTGTTCCAGAATATCTCGCAGTACTAAACGGGAAATTGCCGCTTCCACGCCGTCTGTTTCGGTAGCCGTGGAATCATCGGCATCTTCTGGGTCGCGGTTGAGTGACTTCTCCAACTGATCAATTAAAATCCACACGTTGGCCATGCGCCGTTCAGCCACGGTGGGCGCGCTGGCGTTTTGATAGAGCCACGCTTCGTAATCCATATCCCGCAGCATGTCACGAATGGCGGCGATGGCATCGTCTTGATCCATGCGCCTGCGCACACCGTCGATAAAATGGGTAAAGCGCGCTAGCCGCTCCACGGCCCGGGTGGGTAGCGTTTGCTCTAGCCCCATCTCATGACAGGCGGCAAACAGCGAAATAGAGCGTTCGGTGGCGTAGTTAGCGAGTTTTTCCACGGTGCCGGGGCCTACTTCTCGCCGCGGTACGTTCACAATGCGTAAAAAGGCGTTATCGTCGGCGGGGTTAATCAGCAGCCGCAAGTAGGCCATGGTGTCTTTGATCTCGTTGCGGGAGAAAAACGACGTGCCGCCAGAGAGCTTGTAAGGGATTTGATAGTGCTGGAGCTTGAGCTCTAATAAGCGCGCCTGAAAGTTACCCCGATAGAGCACCGCAAAATCACGCCATTCGGCTTTTTCTTTGATGCGCCGAGTCAGCATTTCGCTGGCTACCCGCTCGGATTCCGCTTCTTCATGACGGTTGACGATCACACGAATGGGCGCGCCATCGCCCATATCTGACCACAAGGTTTTATCGTAAACGTGCGGGTTGTTGGCAATTAGCGTGTTAGCCGCCCGCAAAATAGTGCCGGTAGAACGGTAGTTCTGCTCCAGCTTGATAACTTTCAGGCGTGGAAAGTCCTCACCCAGGGTCACCAGGTTTTCTGGACGCGCGCCTCGCCACGCGTAAATTGACTGGTCGTCGTCGCCGACCACGGTAAACGTGGCCCGTTCGGCCATCAACAGTTTCACCAGCAGGTACTGGGAAACGTTAGTGTCCTGGTACTCATCTACCAGCATGTACTGAATTTTACGCCGCCAGCGCTCCAACGCTTCCGGGTCGCGGCTTAGCAGTACCACTGGCAATAGAATGAGGTCGTCAAAATCCACTGCGTTATAGGCTTTTAGGTGGCGTACATAGGCTTCATAAACCCTGGCGGCAAAGTGCTCGTCATCATCCGCGGCAAACGAGAGCGCATCGCTGGGCAGCACTAAATCGTTCTTCCAGGTAGAAATTTTGCTCTGCACGGCGTTGATCTGCTCGGCGTCTACCTGGGCATCCTTGTTCATCAAATCGCGCAGCAGTGCTTTGGCATCTTCCGGGTCGAACAGCGAAAAGCCCGGCTTGTAGCCCAGCGTTTTCAGTTCGCCGCGAATAATCGTCAGGCCCAGATTGTGAAACGTCGACACCGTTAGCCCGTGGCCCTCTTTACCCTTCAGCATTTGCCCAACGCGCTCTTTCATTTCCCGGGCGGCTTTGTTGGTAAAGGTCACTGCGGCAATTTTACGCGCGCTCATGCCACACTCTTGCACCAAGTAGGCAATTTTGGTGGTAATCACGCTGGTTTTACCGGAACCTGCGCCCGCCAGTACAAGACAGGGGCCATCGATATAGCGCACCGCTTCCTGCTGGCGCGGGTTGAGCCCTTTAATACGGCTAAGGATGCTCATTGGCGGTTGGGGCGTCATGGCGAAGGGTGACCTCTACAAGTGTTTCTGGGCAAATTCCATTACAATCAGCGGCGTTGGCGAATGCACAATGAGCAATAATAGGCAGGTGGTGATGTTTGAAGTAGCGCTATTTGAACCGCGAATGGCCCCCAATACGGGCAACATTATGCGCCTGGTGGCCAACAATGGCTGCCGTTTGCACTTAATTGAACCGCTAGGCTTTGATCTCGAGGAGAAAAAGCTGCGTCGCGCGGGCTTAGACTACCGCGACCTAGCCAACGTGACACGCCACGCAAACTTTACGGCGTTTCAAACCGCGATGCAGGGGCGCACCATTTGGGCGATTACCACTAAGGGTACTCATGCCCACAGCAACGCCGCCTTTGCCCCTGGCGATGTGCTGCTGTTTGGCTCAGAAACCGCTGGGCTCTCTGCTGAGGTGCACGCAGCGTTGCCCGCCGAACAGAAGTTGCGCATTCCCATGCAGCCCAATAACCGTAGCCTTAACCTTTCTAACGCGGTGGCTATCGTTAGCTATGAAGCGTGGCGCCAGCATGAATTTGCTGGCGCAGGCGATTAAAAACGTAAATTAACCCCGACGTGCACGCTGTTATCTAGCGTGCGCGAGCTACGTTGGTCGTCAAAATCAGCGGTCATACGACGGTATCCCACATAGCCATCAACGGTAGGCGTAAAATCGTAGCGCACACGAGCGCCAGCCAGAAAACTGTCATCAAGCTTGCCACTGGTGGCCACACTGGGCGTAAAAAAGCCGTAACCCCCAACCGAAACCGCAGGAGCATTTGGTAAGTAGACATAGCCGTAACCGCCTAAGCCTAGCCCGCCACCATTGCCGTAATCAGTATTAAACTGAGTCCAGCGCGCCCCTACACCGATGTCCATGCGCCGATTACGCTCTACGCCCATGATTTGACCATGCAGCATGGTGGCATCTTCGCGGTATTCACTATGCAGTACACCCGCACCAATGGCGATACCCTCGGCAATGGGCGCGGCAAGGTTAAGCTCGATGGCGTTATCACCAAGGTTAAGATCAAAACTTCCTGCTTGCGCAGTACTTGCCGCCCACAGTGCAGTTATTCCTACTAGCAGAGGTGTCCAACGTGGCATCGATCGCTCCTAATCTATACAGTTGCTTCTAAAAAATGTGGGGTAGTCAACGATATGTTAAATGCCATAACGGTCGCGGTAGGCCCGCACAGCCTCGGCGTAAGCTAGCATTTCGCCTCCGGCATGCTCTTCCAGGTACGTCAGCACTTGCTCTAGATTGACGATGCTGACGACCGGGATAGCAAACTGGGCCTGAACTTCCTGAATGGCGCTCTGCTCGCCCTGGCCGCGCTCTTGGCGATCTAGCGCAACGATCACGCCGCCTGCACGGGCACCGCTCTGTTTAATCAGGCCCATTACCTCGCGGATCGCGGTACCGGCGGTAATCACATCATCAATGATCAAAATATCGCCAGCAAGCGGCGCGCCGACAATATTACCGCCTTCACCGTGGGTTTTGGCCTCTTTGCGGTTAAACGCGTAGGGCATATCACGGTCGTGGTGGTCGGCCAGAGCGGCTGCCGTAACCGCTGCCAGCGGTATGCCCTTATACGCCGGGCCAAACAGCACGTCGGCTTTTAGGCCGCTATCGACAATCGCCTGGGCGTAAAAGCGGCCCAGTTTGGCTAGCGCGCGACCGGTTTGAAATAGGCCTGCGTTGAAAAAGTAAGGGCTGACTCGCCCCGATTTAAGCGTGAACTCGCCGAATTTGAGTACGCCCTGCTCAATAGCGAAGGCAATGAAATCGCGCTGATAGGGTTGTAGAGTGTTGGCCACGGCGGTTTTCTCTTGTCAATAGAAAGGTAAGTCAAACACAACAATATAAAAGGGCTAAGTAGCAAGATTAGGTTTGTCTATTTACCCAAACGTCTAAACGTCGGGTATCATACAGCAGCGACGCAAAAGGGACGATTTATGAAAATTGCCAGCATTAATGTCAATGGTATACGTGACGCCGTCGACCGTGGTTTCCTGGACTGGCTGGCTCAGCAGGATGCCGATGTGGTCTGCGTGCAGAACATCAAGGCAAAAAGTTTTGAACTGGACGACTATATTCTCTATCCGGAAGGCTATGAAGGCTACTTCCTGGATGCCGAAGAAGATGGTTTTTCCGGTGTGGCGCTATATTGCCGCAAAATCCCCAAGGCCATTATGTACGGCCTGGGGTTCCCTCAGTGCGACCATGAAGGGCGCTTTCTGCAGGCGGATTATGACCGCTTCAGTATTGCCACCTTCCTGATGCCTGACGGGAGTGATCAAAAAGCCAAGCAAGCGTTTATGGAACAGTACCAAGAGTACCTGACGAAGATGTCGCGTAAACGTCGCGAATACATCATCTGTGGTACTTGGCATATTGCCCATAAAACCGTCGATTTGGCCAACTGGTCGGACAACCAGCTCACCTCTGGTTTCCGCCCGGAAGAGCGTGCCTGGATGGATCAGGTGCTCGGCCCAACTGGGTTTATCGACACCTTCCGCGAAATTAATCGCGACGCTGGCGAATACACCTGGTGGCCGAAGCTCGACCAAGACGTGCCCCGTGAGCGCCAAGAAGGCTGGCGGATCGACTACCAACTGGTCGGCCCTAACTTCCGCCGTCACGTGGTCGACGCGTGGATTGATTACGATGCGACCTTCTCTGAGTTCGCACCGCTAATCGTTGAGTATGATTTAGCGCTCTAAGCGTTAGCTACTTCCCGCGTCGCTCTGCCATGGTAACAAGCAACAGGCCAGCTTATAAGCTGGCCTGTTTGCGTATGCGCGCGTTAATACTTTGCGTGATTAACCACGAATCCCTAGCGCCTCACGCTGCTTTTCGCGCAGCTCATCGCCTGCTTTCTCGGCTAGATCAAGCATCGCGTTTAGCTCAGCGCGATTAAACGCACCCGCTTCCGCGGTGCCCTGCACCTCGATTAGCTCGCCGCTTTCGGTCATCACCACGTTCAGGTCGGTGTCGGCTTTGCTGTCTTCCGGGTAGTCCAGATCCAATACCGGTACGCCTTTATAAATACCCACCGAAATCGCGCTGACTAGCTGTTTAAAGGGGTCGCCTTTGATCTTCTTCTCGCGCTGTAGATAGCGAATAGCATCTACTAGGGCCACGCAGCCGCCGGTAATCGCGGCGGTACGCGTACCCCCATCGGCTTGGATAACGTCGCAGTCTACGGTAATGGTGAACTCACCCAGCTTCTTCAAATTCACCGCGGCGCGCAGGCTGCGGCCAATTAACCGCTGAATTTCCAAGGTCCGGCCACCCTGTTTACCTCGAGTAGCTTCACGGCCACTGCGCGAGTGAGTGGCGCGGGGCAGCATGCCATACTCAGCAGTGATCCAACCCTGATTTTTACCGCGCAGCCAGCGCGGTACGCCTGCTTCCACGCTCGCATTACACAGCACCTTGGTATCGCCAAATTCCACCAGCACGGAGCCTTCTGCATGGCGGGTGAAGTCGCGGGTTAAACGAATTTCACGGAGCTGGCCAGCTTCGCGACCGCTGGGGCGAACAACATCAGGACGCTTAGCACTGCTCACAGATAGCACCTCTCAATAAACGCGTTTCAGGGAAAAGCCGACCATTGTACACGTCTAGGCGCACGCTGATTGGCCTATCGGGTAGACTGGTGAATAACCGTTGCCCACTATCAGGATGCACTATGGCCACTTCCAGCCGCGTACACAGCATGACCGCCTTTTCCCGCACCGAGCAGGCAGCCGCTTTTGGCACGCTGCAGGTAGAAATCCGCTCGGTAAACCAGCGCTATTTAGAGCCGCATTTTCGCCTGCCTGATGCGCTGCGTGATTTAGAGCCGCTGCTGCGGGACGCCCTACGCACCCGACTAGCACGAGGCAAAGTAGAGTGCAGCCTGCGCTTTGAGGCTGCCGAAGCCAATCTAGCCCCCGCCGTAAACGCCCAACGGCTCAAAGAGATCGCCGACGCTCTAGAAGCTATTCAAGAGCAAGTACCCAGTGCGATACCGCCCAATACGCTGGCGATACTCAACCAGCCCGGCGTGATGGAACCCCAGCACCTAGACCAAGGCGCTATTAAAGCCGCCGCCAAAGGGCTATTTGACCAAGCGCTGAATGAGCTAATTGACGCCCGTGCCCGTGAAGGCGAAAAGCTCGCTGAGATGATCACCACCCGCCTGACGGCAGTAAGCGAGCAGGTAACCACCGTGCGCAGCCTGTTGCCGCAAATTTTAGAGCGCCAGCGCGCCCAGCTGCTAGAACGTTTAGAAGTCGCTAAAACCGAACTCGACCCCCAGCGCCTGGAAGCCGAGCTGGTACTGGTAGCCCAAAAAGCCGATGTGGATGAAGAGTTAGACCGCCTAACGGCGCATATCGAAGAAGTGAGCCACCAGCTCGCCCAGAAAGGCCCCAAAGGCCGCCGTTTGGACTTCTTAATGCAGGAGCTTAACCGCGAAGCCAACACGCTCTCGTCAAAATCCGTGGTCGCTGAAACTACCCGCTGCGCGGTGGAGCTTAAGGTGCTGATTGAGCAGATGCGGGAGCAGATTCAAAATATTGAGTGATTTCCAGTTAAATCCAGTATCGTGTATTAAATATTGTTTTTATTAATATTTTTATAATTTTTGTCCAGTTATGTCCAGCAATATCTAGCTTAAGCCAGCATGAAGTGGGGAGTAGATTGGGGAGTAGGTAGGGCTACTCCCCAAAAAATGAAGTAAAATATAAGAATATACTCCCCACTTTCAATAAAAAATCTATATTTTTTATATGGTTGCGTTAATTCCATAATTTTTTATGATTTTAAAAATCAATAGGTTATGGGTGGCTCAGGCGCAGAGATAGGGAACACGCTATATGGGAAGCTTTACAGCCCGACGGGTACAAGCATATGTGAAAGATGGCAAGCCAGGCCGCTACAGCGACGGTAATGGCCTTTATCTCAAGATTCCTAAAGGGGGTGCCGCTCCCTACTGGATGCTGCGCTATACGCTTAACCGCAAGCGTCGAGAATTGACACTTGGTAAATACCCGCATGTGTCATTAGCGGAAGCCCGCACAAAGACAGTCGAAGCTCAGGTTTTGATTCGTGAAGGGGTTGATCCCATCGAGGCTCGTAAGCGTGAAGAGCAAATCACGATCCGCACGGTCGATGATCTGTTTTTAGATTGGCACAAAGAATTACTAAAGCGGCTGAAGCATCCGGGCATCCCTGAGCGAATTTTTAACAAAGAGATCGCGCCGTCCCTTGGTAGCATGACGGTTGATAGCGTTACTCCGATGGATGTTCGCGACATCATCAGAAAGGTCTCAGCAAGTGGGCGCCCTACCATCGCTAACGATACCCTGATGTATCTTAAGCAGCTGTTTAATCATGCCATCAAACTGGGCTTGCTGACATATAACCCAGCATCGGCTTTTAATGTAAATGACGCAGGTGGTGTCGAGAAAAGCAGGGATAGAGCGCTTAGCATTGATGAACTCCATCACGTCTTCAAAATCTTCAGAGATAACAACGACAGCTTTAGCCGTGAGAATTATTTAGCCTGTGCTTTGTTGCTCGTGCTAGGAGTGCGCAAAACGGAATTGATTGAAGCTCCGTGGACAGAATTCGATTTAGAAAACCAGCGTTGGAAGCTGCCCAGTGAACGCAGTAAATCGGGAACAGGGCTCATCATACCGCTCCCGCGCCTTGCCGTCACATGGCTTGAGGAGCTGCATGTACGTGCATGTGGCTCTCCTTATGTGTTTCCGAATCGCCGAAGCAGCAAACAGCCTTTTATGGGGAAAGACACGCTCAATCGTGCCATTGCCAAGCAGTTTGGTCATGAGGCAGGAAAAAAGAAGCAGCCAGCGAATAAAATGGGCGAGACACAAATGTTTACGGTCCATGACCTCAGACGTACCTGCCGCAGCTTGCTAGCTGAAGCTGGGGTGCCTGGTCATGTTGCTGAACGCTGTTTGAATCACAAATTAAAAGGGGTCGAAGGAATTTACGACCGTTATGACTACTTTAAAGAGCGCAAGCAAGCGTTAGATAAGGTCGCTTCGTTGGTGGGGCCTATGATTGAAGCTTCTGAGTCCAAGACCTTTTAGGGCCAGCCTATAAGGAACCCGCGCAATTTAAGCGTGGCTGCCATGGCAGACATAGGCTTGGCGGGTGTGTTGCCCAAAACCCTGGAGGCCAAATGCCGAGCATTCAAAATATTAATACCTGTTATGCCGGAGACGCGTTGTGCCGTTTAGGCCAAAGCAATGAGAGCTAGAATCAATGTCTCATCATTACTTGCTGTTGCAGCCAGGTATTAATTTCTTCCTCTAGCCAAGCAACAGCTCTTGCTCCAAGCTTGATTTGCTTCGGGAAAGTAGGGTCGTAAGCCGATGATTTTGGATCAAGTTTGCTGTAGATGGTAGATCTGGACAACCCCGTTCTTACCTTGACGTCGTTGATTCGCAGCATACAGGTAGACGTAAATCCTCCGTGTTTGTATGGCTGAGTGGTGCTGCGGTAGGGCTCGATATTCATGAATGTCTCCAGGTTTTTATGTCACAAAATTAACTGATGTGTTTATATGGTGACATTCTAGCCCGATTCTAGACGGAGTCAACTCAATATGTACGAAACAACACGATTAGCGATCGCCCTACGGATGGCGCGGGCCGCTTGCCAATGGACCCAGCAAGAGATGGCTGACAGGTTAGGCGTCACAAAAAGCGTCATTACTCGTAATGAAAAGCCAGATATGGCGATGCGAGCGGATACGCTGGTAAGGCTTGTCTACGTCATGCGGGAAGAGAAGGTAGAAATTGATGTCTTCAGTACGCTTGACTGCGTCAGGCTATACGCAGAAGGGGAGATGCTTGACGCCATGGCAATGCGCGTGGCCCGTGCAGCATTGAATATCAGCCAACAATCTTTTGCAGACCAGGTAGGCTTGACCAAGCCGTTAGTGACACGTGGGGAGAGGCCTGATCATAAAATGCAAGAACCCAGGTTTTTTACTATGGCTGATAGCCTTAGAAACCAGGGTATTAAAATTGATTATGTCCCAATCGTCAGTGACCTTACCGTTACCATACAACGACACGCTGTGGAGCTTATTGAAGCGAGATCCGGTAGTTCTGCTTTGCCAGGTGAGCCAACGCAAGAACTGATTCCGACCAGTTTTGCAGATAAGCTTAGCGGGAAAACTAATAAAAAACATGAAGTTAAAGACAAGGTGTAGATATCGCTTCGTACATGGTGAGCTTACCCGTGATTGGTTCACAATAAGGGGGAGGCGAGGATGATTTGCGGCAGCTGTTATTTTTATTTTTATCAGTAATATTTTGATTTTAATGGTTAAAAGACATATTTTATTTTTTGTTAATGTCGTGTTTTTGTATTTTAAAGCCTGAAGGTATAGAGTAATTCCAGTCATTGCCCAGCTACTGGAGGCGTTACATGACCACTCCAACACTCGAGTCACGCATTCGTGACAAAATTCGCAAAAGTCGGCGAATGGTATTTCTACGTGATGATTTCGCTGCTCTGGGTGGTTACGACCAAGTTGGACGTGTGCTTCGGCAATTAGAAGCGCAGGGAAGATTAGTACGTATTGGTAAGGGGCTATATGCCAAAGCGCGCCAAAACCGTATCACGGGTAAGCCAATGATTGCGGCGCCCGGTGGCTTTGATCAAGCCGCCAAAGAGGCATTGAATCGCCTAGGGGTTCAGTGGGAGCCAGCCAGTGCAGAAAAGGCTTATCAGGCGGGACGCACGCAAATTCCCGCGCGAGTGATGGTCAAAGTGAAAGGCCCGTTTCATCGCCAGATTGCCTACGGGAAATATCGCTTGGGTATTGAGCGTGCTTCTGCATGAACATCGATCCGGGGTTGTTTCCCGATGTGGCCGATGCGCTGGGCATTGATAGCCCCGCTATCGTGGAAAAAGATGTATATGCTGTCCAGTTACTGAGTCTGCTTTCAGCGCTGCATTCGGGAACGTTTGAGCTGGTATTCGCAGGCGGTACCAGCCTGGCAAAAGCCCACCACAAGCTTTTCCGTATGTCCGAGGATATCGATATCAAGCTTGTTCCCCGCGATGGGGTAGCAACGGGCATGTCTCGAACGGCGCTTAAGGCAGCAAGAAAAGCGGTTCTGTCTGAAATAGAAGCAATCATCAGTCGTTCCCAGATCCTGGCAATTGATCCCGATAGTGAGGTCGTCAAGCGTAACGAGTACCGCTATGCGGAGTTTACCGTTCGCTATCCCCGTACCCAGGGCAGCATTTCAGCGCTTCGACCTGACTTGAAGCTAGACGTCACTGCATCAGAGCTATACGAGCCCGCCGTGGCTTGCTCTGTCAGCTCTTTGTATGCCAATGCTCTTCAGCTACCGCCAGAGGTAGCTTCCTTTCCGGTGGTTAGCCTAAATGCCACGATCAGCGAAAAGCTGGTGGCATTACTGCGCCGTACAGCTCATGTGAATCGTGATCCTTCCCGAAAAGACGATGAAACGCTGGTGAGGCACGTCTACGATCTTCACATGGCGACATCTGGCGGATATGACATGGCCGCATTACGCACGCTGGTAGATGCGGTCGTAAAGACCGACTTAGCTCAGTTCGGTAATCAACATGCGCAATTTGCCAATAGCCCTGCAGATGAATTGCGATATGGCCTTGGGTGCTTACAGACCGATCCTATCCATCAGGATCGCTACGTGCGTTTTATCGGCCCGCTGGTTTATCACGATGAGCCTGCGTCCTGGCATGAAGCCTTGCAGACTGTGGACGAATTGGCAAAGCAGCTGCTGCCGGATGCTAGTGCTGAGCGCTGAAGCTTGCTTTTACCCATAATGCCATCTGTTGTTCGCCTATCACGTCGTACCTAGAATAACGGCCTCAGCCGCTGTGGGCGGCTTTCTATGCCGTTACCTGGCTACCTATTAGCTTTATGGAATAAAGCCTGGGAGGCGTGGGGTATCGTTTTTGGATAAACTACTAATCTTTTAGGCATTTTAGCGGCTATGAAAATTTCTTCTGCCCCCGTCAGCTATCAGACCCACGTTCGTCCGGCGCAAGTGCGTGACATGATTTGCTGCTGTGAGGCTCTACAGCAGACGTTCAACCGCCTGGCCGATGCGACAACCAAAAACCTTGCCCATTTTCAGGATGTTAGTAAAGAGCCCGACTGGAAAGCAGTAGCGCTTCAGTGGCCGCAGCAGTCAGCAGTACGGGAATTCAAGGAAGCGGCGCTCAATAATCACTTCGTGTGTGCCAATTGGAAGACTTTCGATGAGCTTCAAGGTGAAGCGTATCGGTCACGCGAAGAATTGCTGACGGCACGGTCTTTGGTGCCTGTAGATGCAGATTTCATGTGGTTACGCCGTTTCATTCATTCAGTGGTGACGTGGGAGGGGCAGACCCGCAATAGCGTGTCGCCGACGCTACAGGTAGCCGCAAATAATAGCGGTTGGATGTTTATTGCCAGGTACCTACAGCGTGAGCTGGTTCAGGCTGAAGAAGTTCTGCTAGGAGAAAGCGATGATAGAGACAACCGAAGACTTTGCTGAGGCTATCGAGTATGAGCGTTTGGCACTTGATCAGCTCTTTCCACTGTTGCCTGATGATGCGATGGGTAACACGCTTGATCTGCGCTAGGCGATGCAGGGGACAGGCCCGGTTAATCTCGGGATGACAGCAGTCATTAGAATGTTCGCAGATAACCGAAACCTGCAGGGTGCAGGGCGCTTTAGCGCCATTGGCGTTCTCTTCTGCCGTGAGATGCGCGCCTTAAGGTAACGGTACGCGCTGCGTCATGAGCATGTTGGCGTGAAAATCGGGCAAAAGCCGCATGAAAAATTCTTAGCTGAAAGATACAACCACAATGCCCTATTGGTACTAGCCGTTTGCACAATTAAATGTGGGTAAGCGCATGACGGTGTCTTTGAGCGCCCTAATAAGAATATTTTGGGTGCGTGGTATTAGTTGCTTTATGGAGGCGTCGTAAGGGGCTGCCGCCCAGTGCCATCCGATCATTCGGATCGGGGGCAGGGAAAAACTGGTAACGATCCTTGCTGTAAAGTGCGACATGGCCCTCTTTTTCTAGCAAGGGGATTGCTTGTCTTATCGCATTGACGGGAAGGCGGGTGTATTGGGCCACATAGCTCAGGCTGAAGGCTTGTTGTGTGTTGCCCAGTTTAGCGAACAATTTCTGATAAATTTTTTCAGCATCGATCTGGACTTGGGTTGGCACGCTAAAGTATTTCAGGAAGTGTAATGAGTAGTGCATTCCAATATCACGTGCCCATTCGAAGGTCTCCAGGCTAATTTCTGTGGTGTCATCCTTGCGTTCGCAAAGATGGATTAAGGCGGCTATACGGCCTATGTTGTCAATGAGCTTGCTGGCATGATCGACGGCATTTTCGTAGATTCCTCCAGAAAGGCACTGCTTCTCTATGACCTGATAGGCTGTTTCCCACTCTTTTTGCGCTAAGGGGGTAAACGTGAGAACAATGGGCTCGCTGAGCTTCCCTTTCGTTCTAGGTAAGGTTGCATTTAATAGCTTTGAAATGCGCTCGTGAAATCGCGACAAATAGCCACTGTTATCGTTTTCACTGTTATTACCTTCACGTGTGCCGATGGTTGAGGTGGCGTAAACGGGTAAAAAACGCGCCAATAACCCGGATCCTCTGGCGCGCTTTCCTCGTTTGCGCATGTACTCGTCGACGGAGCTTTCTTGCGTCATCAATGCCATCGTGAGCCGACCTTTGCTCAACGTGAAGCTTTCACGTGTAGTACGATGAACCGTGACATCGCTGCCGCTCCATAATGAATTGAGCGGCGTATTGTTCTGCATGGCAAAACCGTTCAGGATGCCATCCGCTTCGCTGGATACCACACAGGCTGCTGGAAGGTTGTCGTACATTGCTTTGACCAGCGCTTGAGGTGTCGTGTCTTCATACAACAGGTTGATGGTAGAAGGCGCTTCCGGTTTCTCCTCCTCCAAAGCATCAAGTTTTTGCTCTGCCGTTTCTATTGCCTCTTCATCATCCTCTTTCACGGCACGCTTGAGTGTTGAGATAAGCGCGCTTTTCTTGTGCTTCCATATCTCCAATGAATAGTCGTGCTCGCGAACGAGTTTTTGATTGATGGCTTCCTGTTTCTTTTGAAAAGCACGGACGCTTGAAAACACGGTGTTCTCAACCGCAGTCTTTCGTTCACCAGAATTGGCTACCGTCAGCAGCATCAGTGACACGGGATGTTTCACCTTCCTCCCCGGCATCTTGACGACATACCCCGCCTGGCAGGCTACAGACAAGGCACCTAAAGCCGCAGTGAGCACCATCTCCGGTGCCACTTCGATTTCCATTGCCACCAAGTCGACCATCGCCTGCAGTCGTGAGGTTTCGGGAAGGCGTGGCCAATCATCATACAGGCTGGGTAGTTCAAGCGGTTTGATAGTGTCTGCTGACGTCATGTGAATGCCTCAAAAAATATATTAATTTTAAAAATATACGCGATTATCTCGAATAATTGAGAAAATCGAAGTATTTTTTTAATTAACAATAAATTTTAAGCCCATATTTTCTAATCAACCTTTGCCGCTGTGCCTTACTAGGGGGAGGAATCATCCGCTGTATTCCCCGGCCATTCTGGCTGTTCGTGGGCCCAACGATTAAGCAACGCTCTACCCACCCCCGAAGGCAGGCGTCGGCCCTGTTCCCACTCCTGCCACGTGCGCTTGCTCACCCCCAATTCAGCGGCCAGCGCTGACTGACTAAGCTTGCGCAATCGGCGTAACCCAATTACGTCACGCACCAAGCGCCGGGTCGGCTCCTTGCGTGCCAGCATGGCCAAGCGATGATCCCCTAAGGGATCAGTCGCAAGGCGTGGGCTGGTAGAGGCTGTGGGTGCCTGAGCGCCCAGCGGTGACCTCCAGGGTGACGGACGGTGCATGGTAAAAGACGTCATAGGATGACTCCTTGAGATGAAGGGAGAAACAGATCAAACGAGAAAAGGCCCGCCAGTGACGGGCCCTCACGCATAGTATTAGGCACGGCTGTAATCAAAGACGTGCATGCCCTGACCAATCGTCTTGCTGTAGGCCTTGCACAGGTAGCTAGCCATATACATCGTCTCATCCATGCTGACCCAATCATGGCGGTGCAGAATGCGCGACCAGGGAACCTCCGTCACCGGGTTCTCGCTGACGTGCACCAGCTGTTTAAACCAGGAATCGTCAGGATCAAACCCCATGGCTTTCAACCATGCTCGCATCATTCGGTGATAGAGGTTATCCAGCGTGTACATACCGTACTCGTCCGGGGCAAAGTACCCGAGGTTGTCGAAGGCCGCCTTGTTGACGAACATCATCACGTGGTAGTGCGGCTTGTCGCTGGTGTCCTGCTCCCGTGCCCAGAGGTAGCGCACCGGGGTCTGGTGCTTGGTGTTGGCCTTGCGAATCTCGTAGCGAAAGTAGCGGAAGAAGGCCGCCAGGACGTCATTATTGTCGTGCATCGATGACCGCTGCATCGCATCAGGGAAACGAAGATCAATACGAAAAACAAAGACCTCTCGCTGAAGGTTGCAGATGGTGTTCAAGGTCAGAAAGGCACGTTCCAGGTAGTTTTCAATCAATGGACCATTCTTACGCTGGCTGACGTCGAACCCTTGGTAGATATTGTCGTAATACAGGCGGAGCTTATCGTTTAGGGGATGACGCAATGGATGGTGGTCAAACATGGGTACACCTCGCGGATAGGTTGAGAGAACGATCCGCAGCGGTGGTCTTGTGGCGTAGGGGAAGTAAGAATGGCGATGTTAAGAATCACCTTTTACGACACCACAGGCAGTGCAGAAGACGTCTTCAACACGCCTGATTACCCGTGATAAGTGATGGTCTTTCACGCGTGGGGAGGACTTCACCGTGGGCTGTGTGGGCCCACGTCTTGGCGGATACTGAATGCCCTGAATGGGCTATCACAAGTGAGCCCATAAGAGTTCATAAAGACCCTCTTGAATTCCTATAATACTAAACCCTCGAATGAGACATACCGACAGGCAAGGCTCCGTCTATGCTTTGCTTCCCAATCCCCAGTGAAACCCTATCAACGTCTCAAAAGACACGTTATCAGGAAATTCCGTTGAGTGACCGACACAAGACACCGTGACAGATAACGTCACGACTCGCTGCATCCTATTCGGGAAGGCGGTAAACAATTACTTCGTCCTGGCCGTTTTCCTCGGTAGTGGCCGTCGCAGGCCGTAAAACCCCACCTTTTTCCGTGGCTGACGTATGAGCGGGGAATACGGGTCTTGATGGCCGTGTTGTTCTGGTGGGGAAGTCGATTCAAAAAAATATCATTACTATATTTGTTTTCAGGCTGGTCTTATGAACTAAGGCAGTTTTAGAGCCTAGTACTTCTAGATTTTAAGCACCTTCACCCCGTAATCTGAAGGGTTAACAATCCCTTCAAGCTTGCCTGTCTGCGACAAGTCGCCTTGGTTGATAACGCTGCTGATGTTGGTATCAGGAAAACGCAGGTTCTTGATCACGTGAACTTGGCACGGCATCCCTTTTCCGTTGATGTCCATCACCCAGCCAAGAAAGCCACCCGAGAATTTAGCCAGACTGCCAATGGGGTACAGGCCATAAATTTGGATGTACTCCACCAACACCTGTTGGTCATAAACCGTGCCCATTTCATGAACCTTACGGTAGGCGTCGAGTGGTGAGCGTGGAGATTCTCCGTTACGCGCATGGCGTAGTTTATTAACCGCCTTGATCACCGACACGAGTCGCGCTAGGTCGGATAGCTGCTCGCCGCACTTACCTGCCGGGTAACCGGAGCCATTCAGGCGTTCATTGGCATTCTCAATGACATCGCGGCAGGTGGGACTTAGCTCCAAGCTAAGTTCGGCAAGCTTTTCTCGTAGCGCCACCACATGGCCGCTAAGAATCACTTTTTGCGCGGGATTCATGTTGACCTTGAGAGACGGCAGCTCCGCACTGATCAGTAGCGGTTTTCCCAGGGTATGTAACAAGGCACCCAGCACCGCTTCCCGCACCTGAGGGTGATGTGGGTCACGGTTCAGCAGTATGTCAGCTAGCTGTCCAGCGACTTGTACTGCGTGTCTTACCCAGTCTGGCTCGTCACGTAAAAACGCAAGAGCATATAGAAATGCCTTGCGATCCTGCTCCACTAGGTAGCGCAGTGTATCAACACAATCGTAGAAAATTTCTGCGGGGAACAGCTGCCGAGTGCTCATGTACATCAGGCCCACTTGTAGCTGATGAGACACGTCTATTACACCGCGTTCCATGGGTGACTGGCGAGAGCGCTTATCACGTTCCTGGGCTTCCCGTTGCTGGATTTTCTTCTCCTTGGTACTAGGAATAAAAAGAGGGGAGTGATACACCATTTTGTCATTCGTGCCGGTACGGAAGGCGGCTTCTCTTTCTGCCTCATTCACGTAGTGAAACAACGTTTCAGTTTGGGGCGTCGACAAGTTGATGAACTGAATACCGACGGCCGCATAGCCGTGGTTACCGAAGGGGCGTAAATGACGGATTTTTCCTTCAGCAAAAAAACTGTCACCGTTAGGAAACTCTAGCATTACCCCAGGAATGTCTTTTCCTACGCCCATGGCAATGCTGTCCGCTAAGTCAATGTCGACTAAGCAACCGCCAACAGACAGATTACGCAGCTTACCGGGTACGTTGAGTTCATGAAGATAAACTTCGATGCCGACCCGAGCCTGCATCCCCAGAATGAACGGGATACGAATGGCTCCTCGGTTCTCATTAACGAACACCGTCTCCGGTAGTTGGCATTCCAGGCGATATAGCGTGCTATCTGTCTTGATTAACTTGGCGGCAACATTGCTGAGGCTGTAGGTATCTCGTTCATTACTGTGAGGCCCTTTCAATGCCTCTAGATCAAAGTTCAGTTTGCCAGTAGCGACATAGCGCTCTATATCTCTTCCTGCGTACTCCACCTCCAGCACCATGCGGCCGCTACTAAGGCTCAACTCGATAACGTCTGTCTTTAAGGCATAGGGCATATCTTTGGAATATATAGATAGCTCATGCGTGTGTTGAAGCAGTGAGCGAATCACGCTTGCTGATGGATTTTCGTACAGGGTTGGTGAAGCCGCCATTTAGAATACCTGCGCATGCGCTAGTAATAATTATTTGTCTATACAAAGAACAAAAATTTTCTATATTTTACAGCTGACTATATAGAATTTAATTAGCAAAACATTAAGTGGATTTGTAATTTTTTGTGCTTGCAGCGTGCCATGCAATCCCGTCTTGCCTGCACTAGGCAATTAGTCCACTCTCTTCCAAATCCTTAGAAGGCTATCTAATTAATTCGGTTCGCACGGGGACGCTGCCTTGTATAACGAACGCTCGATGATAGAGGCTCAATGCGATGTGCATGAGCTGATTGCTCAACAAGCGCCTCTCTTTCAAACGCTGGATGCTATCGCCAGCTGGATTGAGATTATGTTGCCAGACGCCATCGTGGCTTTCATGCGCTTCAACCCAGATCGTCAATCGCTAAGTCTCTATCCCAGCCTGCGCTTCTCTGGACGTTATCACAACCAGCTGCAAGACATCCCTATCGGCCCTAGTTCGGGTTCTTTTGGCTGTGCGGCCTACCGGCAGGAACAGGTAATTACCGAAGATATTCGCACGGATGTTCGCTGGCTAGCGTTTCGCGATGCCGCAGCGGAAGAGGGGCTGCGCGCCTGCTGGTCAAACCCAGTGATGACGACCAGTGGCGAATTGTTAGGCACTTTCGGCATTTATTACCGGCAGCCCTGCTGTCCTGATGAAACGAGTGAAAATCTTTTGCTCTTAGCGGCGAGGCTAGTAGCGCTCGCCATCGTATGTGATCGCGACACTTCAAGTCATCGCACCTTAGCTGAATGGCACCGTTCACTGTTTGTGAACCACCCAGACGGCGTCTATGAGTTTGATTTAGAGGGGCGCTTCCAGCGCGGTAACGCTGCGTTGTCACGCATTACTGGCTACCCGACAGAGTCGCTAATTGGTCGTCACTTTAATGAGTTTATTGAACCTGATTATCAGGTACTCACCCAATCTAGCTATGATATCGCCAGACGGGGCGGCGATTGCCAATACGAGACTATGGGCAGACACCACGATGGACATGCCTATTATCTCGAAATCCTAAACTTTCCCGTGTCTATTGAGGGTGAAGTTGTCGGGGTTTATGGCATATGCCGAGATATTACAGCTCTTAAAGGTGCAGAGGCGTCTCGACGCTTGCTGGAAAGAGGCATACAGGCCACTCCCAATGGAGTGCTGATGGCGGATGCCAGCAAGCCTGATATGCCGCTGATCTATGCTAACGATGCCTTTTATCGCCTAACAGGCTATAACCCCGAGGAAACATTGGGCCACAACTGCCGTTTCTTGCAAGGGGTGGACACGGATCCGGAGGCCGTACTGGCTCTACGTAAGGCAATTGCCCAACGTAGGCCGGTTGAAACACCGTTACTCAATTACCGCAAGGATGGTACGTCCTTCTGGAATTATGTGTCACTCAGTCCGGTATTCGATGAACAAGGTGTTTGCACTCACTACATTGGCATTCAGCAGGACATCACCCAGCATCGCGCACAAGAAGCGCAACTCGCCTACCAGGCGACTCATGACTTACTGACTGGACTCGCTAATCGAACCCAGCTAGATGAACGCTTAAAGGAAGCCTTTGAGCACGCCCAACAGTCGCATGGCATGGTAGTGGTCATGCACCTTGATTTGGATGACTTCAAAACAGTGAATGATGGGCTGGGGCATCACATCGGTAATTTGTTATTAGTAGCGGTGGCAGAGCGCCTACAGCGTCTCATTGAACCGAGCGATACTTTGGCCCGACTAACAGGCGATGAGTTCGCTCTGGTGTTTGCTAACCTGGACGGTCGTCCGGCAGGCAACGTGTTTGCGGAACGTGTTCTGGACGCATTCACAAGGCCTTTCCAGATTGATGGCAAGTCTTTGTATATCAGTGCCAGCATGGGTATTACCTGCAATTGCGGTGTCGTTGAACACGCCCATGAGCTAATGCAGCGCGCTGGCTTGGCCATGGGAGATGCCAAACGACAGGGGCGGAATACGTGGAATTGGTATCAGGGAGACGTGCAACGGATCACGGAAGAGGCTGTGCTATTGCGCCACGACCTGCATACAGCACTGCATGAAGAGCAGTTCGAGCTGTATTATCAGCCCATCGTGGAGGCAGTAAATGGCCGTATCCGAGGTCTAGAAGCGCTGATACGCTGGCATCACCCCGAGCGAGGAATGATTTCGCCTGGCGTGTTTATACCGCTAGCTGAACGAACAGGCCAAATTATTCCCTTAGGTCGCTGGGTACTTCGTCGCGCCTGCCAAGATACTGCCGCTATGCTTGCTGCAGATGAGCGAGTAGTTCCAGTGGCTGTGAACATTTCATCACTTCAGTTTCGACGTGAAGGCTTCCTAGAGGAGGTTCAACGGGCGTTAGCCGAGACCGGGCTGCCGCCTGAGTTCCTTGAGCTTGAGGTGACCGAAAGTGTGCTGTTAGATGGTGCCGAGCAGGCCATAGCGTTGATCAACGAACTGAAGTTGATGGGCATTAAGGTGGCTCTGGACGACTTCGGGACCGGCTTCTCAAGCCTAAGTTATTTGCGCGACTTGCCTATTCATAAAGTGAAGCTCGACCGAGCCTTTATCAAAGATATAGTCACTAGCCGCAATAATGCCGCCATCGTGCAGGGAATTATCACTATGGCCCACCACATGGACTTAGTGGTGGTGGCAGAAGGCATCGAAGAGCGAGAGCAACAACAGGATTTAGTCCGACGTAACTGCGATTTGCTGCAAGGATTCCTATTTGCTAAACCCATGCCAAGGGGTGCCGTCGTAGCACTACCAGATATACTGCCCGCGGCAAGAACATAAGCCATTAAAAAAGTCAAAGCTTGCTATTTCATCTAGAAGGAGGCTGACGGTTATGGGTAGGTCAAAAATTTATAGCCAAGATTAGTTCTAATCGATTTAATTCAAAAAAATCTCAGCCACATACTACCCCCATGAAGCTATCAGGAATGGCTTGATACGCATCCATTCACTGCTAATGGAGGAAGATCATCATGACACCCCACTGTCCAAAGTGTGGCTCCCCAAATGTTATATCTCGCAATCTAGGAAGAAAGGTTGGCGGTGCCACTGGGGCCGCCGCCGGGGCTGCGTCTGGGGCTGCCGGAGCCCTTAGTGGTGCCAAAGCAGGTGCGCTGGTCGGCGCAATAGTCGGGCCAGCAGGCATTACGATTGGTGGCTTATCCGGTGCTGTATTTGGCGGGTTGTTAGGCGGCACAGCCTTTGGTGTTGCCGGTGCCAAGCTGGGCCATGATATTGATCAGAAAATGCTCGATAACTACGCCTGCGGTGCCTGTGATTGCACCTTTCGTCCCCACGCTGAATAACCGCCTATCAGCGGCCCTCTCTACCGCTTAATACGACGACTACCTCTACACGCATTCGCTTGCCCGCCTTATTCAGGGCGGGCCGCTATGCCGTGCGCGCTCATTAACGTTGAAAATCCTAAAGGAGTTTGTAATGGCTCATCTCGTTGAACAAATGGCTTACGTTGGCAATACCCCTTGGCATGGACTGGGGCAGCAACTTTCACGTCATCAACCGCTAGAAGTCTGGCAGCAACAGGCCGGTATGAACTGGCATATTGAAGAAGCCCCGGTACGCTTTATTGCCGAAGGCGCAAGCCACCTGGGCAGCATTCACTCATTCCCTGAACAGAAGGTGCTCTACCGCTCCGATACCAAGGTACCGCTCTCGGTGGTGTCCCAGCGCTATAAGGTGGTTCAGCCCGAAGAGATACTGGAATTCTACCGGGACCTCACCGAATATGCCGGGTATGAACTGGAAACCGCTGGGGTATTAAAAGGCGGTCGTAAGTTCTGGGCCTTGGCACGTAGTGGCTTAAGCACATCGCTGAAAGGCCAGGATGAAGTAAACGACTATTTACTACTGGCGACCTCGTGTGATGGCACCTTGGCGACGATGGCCACACCTACCACGGTAAGGGTGGTGTGTAATAACACGCTGCAGATTGCCGTGGATGGCACCTCGCAGGCGGTAAAAGTGCCACACCGTTCCGAGTTCGACCCGCGTGCGGTGAAGAGCCAGCTGGGTATTTCTGTCTCGCAGTGGAATGACTTCATGTACCGCATGAAGGCATTGGCAGAACGCAAGATTGATCATCATGAAGCACAGCACTATTTCCAATCGGTGATTTGTGGGGCTGAGAAGCCGTTAGATGATCCCTCTAAGCTGCCCAACTACCGGGCCCTGAATAAAGTGCAGAAGCTCTACCACGGTGAAGGTCGAGGTTCTCACTTGGTTACTGCTAAAGACACGGCCTGGGGCCTGCTGAATGCCGTGACCGAGTACGTAGATCATGACAAACGGGCACGCAGCAACGACACCCGTATGGATTCGGCGTGGTTCGGCCAAGGCGCCCAACTCAAGCAGGAAGCCCTGGATGCCGCGTTAGCCTTAGTGTCCTAACCAACCGATCTGTTGGGCTTCGTCCTACCCCCTACTGCGATTTTCCAAACCAATGATCTTCACCATCTCCCCGGCATAGACGCCCAGCCCCTCAAAGGCTGGGCGTTTTGCTGTGGGGCTTATGCCGCGAGGTACTGCCATGACGTTTATTTCCCATGCCATTGAAGTTGCTTTAACGCGTCTGACTGAGGAGCTAATAGCCAACCATGCCCACCGCGCTGACACCGTGGTCTGCGCTCAAGGCACGTTTTATCGAGCTGAGGTATGGCTAGTGCCTATTAAAGCCGATGAGCTCGCCCAGCATTTAGCGGAGTAATGCCGCGATCACTTCATAACGATGCCTGGCTACACGGCATCACCACCATTTCTTGTTTCAATGGAGGTGCCCCATGGCACGATCCTCTAATGTGGTAAATTCTTCTTCCCGTCCGATAACGGCCCAAACCACTACCAAAGACGCCGCCATCACCGCTGTACGAGCATCTCCCGTTGAGTCGTCCTCTACCGCAGAAAGCACCGCAATCATCCAGGTAATCGAGCGTGCTGCACTTAATCCTGACGTCGATATCGACAAGCTCGAAAGACTTCTTGAAATGCAGGAACGCGTCATGGATCGTCAGGCCATGATGGCCTATAGCACCGCCATGGCAGCAATGCAGACCGAGCTGCCCAGCATTGAAGAACGCGGCAAAACCAACAACGGCTGTTACGCTACCTTGGAAGATATCGTCGATACCGTGCGACCGATCATGCAGAAGCATGGTTTTGCGGTGAGCTTTCGTATTCAGACGCAGGAGCGTGGTATCCAGGTAACGGGGGTGCTAATGCACAAGGATGGCCACCGCGAAGAAACCAGCATGCTGCTGCCTGCGGATATGAGCGGCAACAAGAACGCGGTACAGGCGTTCGGCTCGTCTACCAGCTATGGCAAGCGTTATGTGCTGTCCGCACTGCTTAACATCACCACACGTGGCCAAGACGATAATGGCAACGCTGCCGGTGGGGTTAGGCTCGTGACACCGTTTCAGGCAGGCCAGATTCAGCGGCTGATCAGCCAATGCCCAGCCACGACCCAGGAATGGTTCAGCGGCAAGTACGGAGTGGCGGTGCAGGTGCCTCAGGCAGATTTCGACAAACTGCGTGCCTCCCTTGCCAAGCGGGCAGTTAAATAATCGCGCTATCCCCTTAATTCTTAAGGAGACATTCATGCAGATACTCACTATGGAGCAAGGCTCCCCCGAATGGCTGGCGGCGCGTTTAGGGCGCGTCACCATGTCGGAGCTAAAAACGCTGCTGGTCAACGGCAAAGGCCCTGGTGGATTTGGCACCGGGGCCTTTTCTTATATGCACCAGCTGATTGGCGAGCGGATTACTGGCGAACTGGCTGAACCGTTTCAGGGTAACGTGCATACCCGCCGTGGCCATGAGCTAGAAGGCGTGGCAAGAGAGCTATACCGCGACGCCACTGGCGAACCAGAGCCACAGGAAGTGGGCATTATTATCAATCACAACGTGGGCTACTCGCCCGACAGCCTAGTAGGCGATAACGGCTTGCTGGAAATCAAAACCAAATTGCCCAAGTTCCAGATAGAGGTGCTGCTGAGCGGTGAGATTCCCGCCGAACACGTTGCTCAGTGCCAAGGTGGACTGTGGGTTAGCGAGAGGGAATGGATCGACTTTGTGAGCTATTGGCCCGGTATGCCGCTGTTTATCAAGCGAGCCTACCGAGACGACCTCATGATTCGCACCATCGCTGAGCGGGTCGACGTTTTTCATGAAGAGATGGAGCGGCGAATGAGCCAAGTGATGGCCGCGTGACACTTCACTCTCACAGATATTCCAATCAACCATTAACGACATAGGCGCCGGGGCCACCACCCCGGCGTTTTCTTTTTTTGGAGGCAACCATGACGCACTCGAAACTAAAAGCGGGGGAAGTGGCGGGTACCTACCACGTTACCTCGCCCGTAACTGAAACCGATATCATCACTATGGCCAAGCGCTTCGCGCGCCGCAAGCTGGCCAAAGGGCGCAAGATTACCCGACCCTCGCAAGCATTTGAGCACTTGCAATTATTGCTGCAAGACTACGAGCATGAGGTGTTCAGCGTCTTATTCCTGGATAGCCAGCATCGCGTTATCCGTTTCGAAGAGCTTTTTCGTGGCACCATCGATACCGCAAGCGTTTACCCACGCGAAGTGCTGAAAGCCGCGCTGGCCTACAATGCCGCCGCTGTGATCCTTGTTCATAACCATCCCAGTGGTGATCCTGAGCCTAGCGATGCAGATCGGCGTATTACTGAGCGGCTGAAAGAGGCGCTTGGGTTGATGGATATACGGGTGATTGATCATGTGGTGGTAGGGTCTGCAGGATATCGATCATTTATCGAAATAGGTTGGCTATAAAGTTTTGTTTTTTAATACCGATATAATAATGGGTTAGAAAAGCTGGGGGTCATTATGATTCTTAGCTAAAAATATCAATGTCTTGGAGACTCTGGATGAAAAGAGAAAATAGTAGAAAGCTGTTTGCTATTGTGATGGTTGGTCTGCTTTTAACGGTGTTTGGAGAAGTAGCTTTTTCAAACGAAGAAGAATGGTTCTACGCTGAACCATTGCCAACGATGAAAGAGCCATACAAAGATATCTACGATTGTCCTAGTGCCGATTGTAGGCTTGTCGGTATTGATGGCGTAATGCCAGTCAGGATTACTAATGGCTATGAAAACAAGATTGAACGAGTCGAAATGTATGACTTTGTATTCTGTGGGCAGGGTTATTGCAACGATACTGAAGGTTATGAGGTAGGCGTTATAGAGCACGATGGTCGTGTTCGCGGTATTTATCCTATCGGCTACTACTTTGTTAGTCACGCTTCAGGCGAGAACTTCTATTATCGACGTGGCACCGGACCTTAAGGCAATGATTTTCCGCCGTTTTACATTTATGGAGAGGAACAAGCAACCATCGAATCTAGCTCAGGGAGTGAATGGGAATCTCCTGAAGGCTTTGCCAACAACGTCGATCTCTGGTGTGATCCCATGACAGACGAATGCCGTCTTGATGGTGAACTCGTGCTGCATCACGAACTCCCAGATCATCTTGAAATGGCAAGTATTGATGAAGAGCAAGGGGACAACCACTGGTGTGATGGCCCTGTTTGTTACGACAACACGGATAATTTCATTGGACTGAACCCCTACTTTTATTGATCGATCTATGCTTTTTTAGGCGCTATTAGTTTTAGCGCCTCATCAATCGCCAAGCGCACTTCTTTCGGATCACCCTTTTCAATAGTGACCATCACAAAGACAGCCTTACCATTGGAAGCCTTTGCCCACTGCTGGCCAATGAGGTTTTTCTCACGTGAATCGCGGTTTTCCTCGGGCGTTCGGTCTTTGCCTTTGTATTCCACGACAAGCAGTCGGTCGTCGTCGAGTAGAGCGACAAAGTCTGGATAGAATTTATCGGTGGAGGTCGGTAGTGAGAACGAATTTGGGTGCCTACTGACGTTACGTGTCCAGTATTTTACCCTCGGGTGCGAATCAATCATGAACGCACACTGCTCTTCCTCGCCATTGACCTTTTTGGAATCAAAGACGGGCACATCGTCGGGACCCATGAAGTGCTTTTTGAACCGATAGGTGCCGCGATATTTCGGAACGCCCGCATACATCTCATCGAAGAAGGTAAAGCCTTGGTCGAAAGAGACCTCAACATGGGCGTCTGGCCCGAACAGGTTGGCTTGGTAGACTTTCTCACGCTCTGCTTGGCGGAAGCCCTGAATTTTTTCAGACAGCTTGCGAGCGAGAATAAATTTGCAGCGCATCAGCTGCGATAAACTCAGCTCTCGATCACGTGTTAAATAGGTCACGACATCGCTCAGCCAAGCCAGTAATTCAGCTTGGCTCAGCCACGGTGTACGTATTTTGCGATCTAGCCATTGCACTAGGCTGTTTGGCGTCCAGTCGTCTACTTCAACGTTCATGGTGAGCTGTTCAGCGGCATCGCCAGTGCCAATGGTCACGCGATTGCCGTCCAAATCAATTTCAAATGTGTTCGTGGTATCCACGATACTGAATTCGGACGCTTCCAAGCGAGCAGGGTGGTCAGCAAGCGACCACTCATGTTGCTCCATGAAAATATCAGGGTCACCAAATACCATCTCCCCCTGCATGTGGGCCATCAAGCGAGGCAGCGTGAAGGTTTCTCCCTTCTGTGAAGGTGGTATCTCGTGCTGGTATTTAGCGTGGTGCTCGTTGATGCTTTGCTTAAGCTGGGGTTTAAGCGATTCAGGGGCATAGCTGATCAATGTGTCGGCTTCTTCAGGCTTGAGGAAGCCTTTTACTTCTACATGGCTCTTGCCGCTCTCATCAAAAGTCACTTGTACCTTCGATGGCACCGCCGTGTTCATTTTGCTGGCTTCTTCCTGACTAGCCTGAATAGCGACTTTCATCGTCGGAGTGGGCCGAGGCTGACGTCCAAACAACCCATCATCAAGGCCGAGCTGTTCAGCTTCGATATTGTCCTCTGCCTCGCTCTCTTCAAAGCCCATATCAATGAGCTTATCCCGAAGGCTGTGGGCGGCATCCATAAAGCGTTTTGAAACCAGCTTGGCGTAGGATTTATTTAGCACTTTTTCTTTACGTTTCTGGGCGTAAGGCATACGAAGCACGCGGCCCAAGAGCTGCTCAGCGTCGGTAGAGCTGCGAATATTAGCCACCGAGCAGAAAACATAGGCGAAAGAGCAGTCCCAGCCTTCTTTGAGCGCTTCGATCGTGATGACGTACTCAATAGGGCAATCGGGCTTGAATAGGTTGATGCCGTCTAATTCACGTTGCGCGCCAGTGGCCACGGCGATTTTATTTGGATCAATATTCTCATTGTCGATCAGGTGCTGCTTCAGCACCTCCACGGTGACCTCTTCGCCTTTTTTTTGTGCCTGAAAGAGCACGATAGGGCGAATATAAGCGTCTCGGTCGCGTTCAGCATGCTCTTGTAGCTCGGCACGCTTCAAAATGGCTGAGTTAACCGCTCCTTGCCATGTCTCAGCTTCGTCCAGCACCACAGGCATCTTGATCATCTCTTCATCTTTCAGCTCCTGGGCGGTCACTGAATGAAGCAGATTGTTGAAGACCTTGGGCGTGGCGGTGAATTCGATGAGCGCGGTCGGATTAATCCGTTCATAAACTTCTTGGCTGAGCTTGGAGCCAGCCTTATGGGCTTCATCCATGATCACTAATGGCTGGTGCAGGTGCATCAGGTTAGCGAAGCTGAATTTAATATTGCCCTTTTCAGTGCGCTCCAGCTCTGGCGTTTGAGGAGAAACCGCAGAGAAGTGTGGCTCCATTTCCTCGTTATGGGCATAGACTTTGCGCCCATCGGTATTGCTTACGCGCAGCGTTTGTACCGTGCCGACGACCACGCAGAGATTGGATCGTAGGTCATGCGGTTTGATGTGAGTAAAATCGCCAATATCAAAGATTCGCACGCGCCCACCAAACGCCTCGTCCAGTGCTTTGCGGTAGGGGTGCCGAGGGTTCTTGAGTGCTTCAGCCGTTTGCGTACGAATGGTGTTGGTGGGAACAAGCCACAGCACTAAGGGGAAGTCCTTTTCTACCCAAGCATCTTTGGCCACCGCAATTGAGTGAGCGGCGAGAACTGTCTTACCGCCGCCGGTGGGTAAGCGTAGGCATACATAAGGCGTATTAGGCAGCGTTTTGATCGGTTTATATTTTGCTGAATAACCTCGGAGCCGCGCCGCTATTTCAGGCTTTTCGGTAATTGTTTTATACGCCTCTTGCGGGCCAATAATCCGCGCTTCTTCCAAGTAGGCTTTCAGTGTGTCGAGCGAGGCGTGTTGGTAATCCTTTAACTTCATGTGCGCGCCTTAACATCATAAGGGGTTTGCTTGAACTCGATCTGCTCAGCGTTAAGCGTTGCCTCTGATAGCATGGTGCGCTCGCCATAAATGGTCATAGGGCCTTTAAAATTGCATTGTGCAGCGCGAATCACGGCTAGCGTCTTGCGAGTAAGCACATTCCCGTTGAAAGCTGCTTTATCACCTAAAATACCGTTGTACAGAAGGGCATAGCCATGGCCGTTATGGCTGCCGAGGAACGGTGTTTGATCATGCGGTTTTGCCCACGAAGTGCCCGTCTCGGTAAACCAGATATGCGCTGCCAGCACCGGGAATTTGATGTCGGGCTGAATTTGCCCATCATCCGTAAATACGGGGGGCCCTAGCCGATAGAAGCGGAAGCCTCCTCCTCCCCGCCAGCTTTGCTCTTCAGAAATGCCGCCTTGCTCGCCATCAATAACTTTTTTGAGCCTGGGGACGCAGTGCGTGACGGCGTGCTCGCCCATTTCGATACCAATGTATCGACGGCCCATTTTGTGGGCGACAGCGGTAGTAGTGGCTGAGCCAAGGAAGCTATCAAGAATGAGATCGCCAGGGTTTGATGCTATCTGTAGTACGCGCTGTATCAGGCGTTCTGGTTTTGGAGTGTCAGCAGTATTGCTACCACCAAATATTCTTATGCTCTCTTTTTTTGACTCGTCTGTATGACCGGCATCATCGTGTGGCCACCATGTCCAGGGCACGACTCCAGAAACTTCCGATAGATAGCGGATTACACTCGGCGCTGCATCCCCATTTTTACCCCAGTATATTTGATTGTTAGCCAGTTTTTTTTTGAATTCACTTTCAACCATTGACCAGCAGCGCCCCTCTGGTGGGTAATGAACTTTCCCATTAGGTGCGACTATTTTGTACATCTGGTTTGGACGATAGCCTTGCGCAGTCATTGGAAGCCCACGCCACCTCTTCGTAGGGTCAGTTTCACGTGCGTTTTCAGGATTTCTATAAACTTTAGCCTGCCTTTCATCTAAGGGTATTCTGTTGGCTCTAGCTCTAAACAGTGTTTCATTTTTTACGTAAACGAGTATGTGCTCATGTGCATCACCCAAAACACCACGATTTTCACGCGAGTAGCGCTTTTGCCACACTACATTCGCGAGAAAGCACTTTCGTCCAAAAACTTCATCCATGATGACTTTGAGATAATGGCTTTCTCGGTCATCAATGCTTATCCAGATAGAACCATCCTCAGCTAGCAGCTCACGCAACAGCTCCAAGCGGGGCCACATCATCGCGAGCCATTTGGAATGCTCTAGGTTGTCGTCGTAGTGCTCGAAAGCGGAGCCGGTGTTGTAGGGCGGATCGATATAGATGCACTTAACCTGCCCAGCATAGTAGGGCAGCAGTGCCTTAAGAGCGTCGAGGTTATCGCCCTGGATGAGCATGTTTCCTGGGTTCTGGTCACCGTAGCCAAGCTCGGGCTCTTCCTCCATCAAGCGATAGGGCACCTTTTCAGCGGCGCGCACGTCTTCGTCTCGGGTTAACCATCGCAGTATGGGCATGTACTCGTGTGTTCCTTAGCAGCGTGTTACTCGGGCTTAGCTTATGGCGACATAATACCCTTTGTAGAGGGTAACTTCTAAAGCGGCTGGTTTGCCTTGATAAGCAGGTGAAAAAAATTGCTGCGTGGATAACAGGAAAAAATGGGTCTATAATCTGCTTTACCGAAACAGCGCCTTGGGGGCATTCGTGAGCCAAAAAGAAACGAACAGAGATGAACTGTGCCGCTTTATCTGCCAGCAACTACCTCGTCATCATCTAAACCAATTGCTTGAAGGCATTGAAGTAGCTTTTAAGAATAGCGATAACCATCTTAAAGAGACCTTCAAGCATGTACCGCTGGCTGGTCCAGGGCCGCAGTTACATCACTACACGGTGCAAGAGGCGCTTCTTGGTTTGCAGAGCGATGAAAGCTTCGAAGTGAGCAATTATTCTACTCGACCAGCAGGTGGGCATTACGCGCTCATTCGGGCTGGTTCTCTGCTAATGACTACCAGTGTCGTGACAAAGGATAAGGCACAGCCTACTTCGGCTAAACACCGGCGTGAATTCAGCGCTATTAATGAAAGGCTGGAAGCGCAGCATCTTGACTTGTTTCAATCTGCTACGCCTCCTCTCGGCCCGAATGATGACTCGTTACATGCTCTATTACTGCCTTATACAGCAAAGTGGACAGAAGGTGATCACAGCTCTCCCTTAGGTATTGTGGTGGCCATTCCATACAGTGATCCAAGCGCAGGGTTTCACTTGCGAATTAGTTCTGATGAGCTTTTACAGTATTACGACGAAATAGATGGTCTCGGTGATATTGCTTATCCGAAGCTGCGTGCTAGCATGCGTCGCGATGAAGGTCGAGACCAAAACGAAGGCGGAAGCGAGTGACATGAGAACAGGGGTTGATGGATTTCAAGGCCAGCGGCTGAGCCAGCTGCGTATGGCCCAAAATTTGACCCTGGCGGAGCTGGGAAAGCAAATTGAACGCTCTTCCAGTACGATTTCTGCATGGGAAAAAGGGGCTCAGCTACCTGAGGCTGAGTCCTTCGATCGCCTATGTCACGTGTTTAATGTTTCACGTATGTGGTTTCTCAAGCCCATACCGCTAGCTTTCCAGGGGGAACAACGCCCCCATTTTTTCCGCTCTCAAGCATCTGCTCACAAACAGGCCCGAGAGCGGTCGCGATTGTATTTGGCATGGCTTCAAGAGATTTCAGACTTCTTTCAGGATGCAATGGAGTGGCCTGAGGTCAATGTGCCTATGCTTGATGCTGACGACTGCCGCCTGATCAGTGATGACGAGATAGAAAATATCGCCCGCGAATGCCGTGAGGCTTGGAATCTCGGCACTGCCCCTATTCCGAATGTTATTCAAGTAATGGAAAACGCTGGGATCATTTGTACTCGTGCGACCCTGGGGCATGTCAAAATGGACGGCGTCTCCCATGTCTCTATTTTGGACGGTCGACCCTATGTGCTGATCGCTGAAGACAAAGCGAATGCAATTCGCAACCGCTTCGACGCAGCGCATGAGCTGGGGCACGTTGTACTACACTCGAAAATCCCGGCTTCGCAATATGCGAAAAATGAGCTTTACGACCTTTTAGAAGTGCAGGCACACCGGTTTGCCAGTGCTTTCTTGATGCCTCCTGAGAGCTTTGCGCAGGAGGTTGTATGGCCAACGCTTGATAACTTGCTCTCGCTTAAATCTCGCTGGAAAGTCTCTGTGGCGTCAATGATCGTACGCTGTCGCGATCTATCGTTGCTTTCGGATCAGCTTGAATTAAGGCTTTGGAAAGGACGCTCTGCACGTAAATGGACGAAGGGTGAGCCAGGCGACGATACCTTCGCTTTCGAGCAGCCCAAGCTCATGATGCGCGGCGCTCATTTGTTGGTAGATAACGGCATCTTCGAGCGCCCTGAATTGGTGTATCAGATTGGATTGCCGCCAGAAACCATTGAGATGCTTTGTAGTCTACGCTCTGGTTTCCTGAGTGTTCAGCCAAATGCTGGCGATAACGTGGTGCCTCTCAAACTCAAGCACACTACTGTAAGGTCTGGTCGAGCTACCCGAGCGGATGTCCTGCCATTTCAGAAGTAGCGCGGTGAAAAGGAATCGCTTTTGAGTAGTGAAATAATGTGGAGCCGCCAGTGCTACCTAGCCATGGGGCTACTGCTATGCACTCTACTGACGGCTTGCGCCGCTCCCATCGAAGATCACCAGCGCGCACCCCTGAATGCCTTGACGCAGGCTGGATTCGACCCGGTCAAGCTGCAAGCACCGCTCAGGGCTTGGGTGCGCGAGAGTTCCGTCGAGACAGCCCCCTGGCATCTCTATCTGGAAGGAGATGGTAATGCGTGGCTGCGTGGCGGTGTTCCCAGCCCGAATCCAACGCCACGCTCGCCCGTGGCGCTATGGATGGCCCTGGAGGATACTTCGCAGCGAGTGGCGTATATCGCGAGGCCTTGCCAGTGGTTTACATCGCTACCGGATAGCTGCCAGCCAGCGATATGGACAGATGAACGCTATGGCGAACAGGCACAGCAATGGCTGCTAGAAACCATCCAGACGATAGCTGGCGACCAACCTGTTCGGCTGGTAGGTTTTTCCGGTGGCGCACACTTGGCGTTACAGTTGGCACCTCTCTTACCAGAGATCGAAGGAGTAGTGACAGTGGCGGGTAACCTGGATGATAAATTGTTCGCCGAGCACCATCGTTTGCCAGCGCCTCGTCATGTGCCGCAAGGAATGTCGGAAGTACTGTTATGGAGCCTGAGCGGAGGGGCGGATAGGATCGTGCCTCCTGAGCTGACCGAGCGTATGCTCAAAGCGCGCGACGATAGCTGTCAGTCACACCTAGTATTAGATAGTGTCGAGCATGCAGGGCCGTGGCAACTTAACTGGCCGCGCATCCAGGACTTCTTGGAAGGTTGTGCGGGCTACTGAGATGGCTAGGGAAGGGAGAAAGGCGGGCACCCATCATAGGCACCCGCCGTCGTGCCGGACTACTTAGAAGTCGTAGCGAACCTGTAGACTGCCGGCTTGTGAACTCATGCTGTCCGACCAGCCATAGGCATAGTCCACCGAGGTGGTGAAGCCACCCTCGCTATAGAGGTCGACCCCCAATCCCGCGCTGTAGCGAGTCTTGTCGGGCTTCGGCCCCTCCACGATGAAGGTCTCTTCCGGTGCGAAGGTAAAGGCAGTAACGTTGCTGCGCGCTTTACCCTGGAAGTCATGATAGGCACCTAGGGTAAGGCGAGGCTCGGCCATTAGGCTGCCCAGCGGCATGGTGTGCGCAAGCTCACCTTCCAAGCCCAGCTCGAAGCGCTCGTAGCGCTGCTCATCCTGGCGCAGATTGAGTGAGCCAGCTCCGCGCTCTTCATAGGCGTCCAGCTCCAGATTAGAGTAGGTCGTGGAGATACGAGGGGTCAGGCGCGTAGCACTATCCAGTCGATACTCGTAAGCGGCGGCGGCCACGGCGCTGAATTGTTCGCTGTCGAAATTAGCACGGGCAGCGTTACCCAGAACTCGGCGTGAGGTTTCGTTATCGCCCCAGCCATAGGAAAGCTGGGTATCGAATAGCCAGTTGCCATAGCTGCGACCTGCATAGGCGGTGAGCTGGTCGAAATCGATATCGCTGCGAACCAGGCCGTTCTTGCCGTCCACATCGGTGGTGGAACGCGACCAGGCTAGGCCCAGCACGCTGCCATTATTCAGCTCAACATCGCCACCCAGAACGAAGCCGCTGGTTTCACTATCGAAGCCTTCCACTCCGTCTAGGGCACGCTGGTCGACCTCGCCATAGAGGCCCTTGATCCACACGCCTTGAGCCGCCAGGGTATCCCCAGCGGCCACGCCACGGGCTCGTGCAGAAACCGCGTTGTTGCTGCTCTGGCTGGCAGAGGCGGTGCCACCGGCTACGGCGCCGCTGCTATCGGGCAACAGCTGTTCAAGCTGTTCCCCGTCACCGATCGCATCGATCAGGGAACGCACAGCGGCTTCATCGGCGCTATTAGCCAGGATGCGGTTAAGGGCATTGCCGAGCCCGTGCAGTTGACGCGCCTGGGCACCTGTAGCATTGCTGGCATCAATGGCGCGACGCGCGATCTCTTCGCCATCTTGGCCGCCATAGGTGACCAACAGCTGGCTACCATCGTCGCTGAGTTCCACCTTGCTAACTCGATACAGCCCAGAGTCGGTTTTCAGGTTAAGGGCTTCAAGATCAAAGTCGAGCTCAGTGGCCTCTAGAGCCACTAACTGCTTGCCGTCGCGGTAGGCCTCACTATTGCCGAACACTAGTGTCGAACCATCCGCCAGGGTAATACGCTCGGCGCTAAGACTACTGAGCTGCTGGCTGGAAAAGCGCAGCGTGGCGTCCGCGTCTTGTTCGTAACTGCCATCAATCGTACGGATACCATCAACCACGAACACACCGCCACGGTTGGTGATGGTGCCCTGGTATTCACCACCGGCCAGGGTCACTGTGGCACCGTCGAGATCGATATCGCCGATCACGCTGCCATCGGAGAGACGAGCGTGAACGTTCTGCCCCTGCAGGTACATGGCCTGGCCAAGCTCGGTGGTGGTGGAAACGGAGTCATCCAGGTAGCGCAGAGCATGTAGAGTCCCGCGCTGGTCGATGAAAATATCCCCGGAGGTGTTTTCAATGGAGATAGCAGTGCCGTTGTTGGCGCGCATTTCGCCACTCTTATGATTAATAATGCGCCCGTTGAATTCGCTATCTTCGATGCGGATAGTGTCATAGCCTTCCATCAGGCCACGGTTGACGATATCGCCTTGCAGTACCGAGCCTTCGAGCATATAGATAGCGCCATCACGGCCTCGGATAACAGCCTGACCATTCTCAGCTGCCAAGCCATTGACGATGTTGCCATATAGCTCTGCGTTGAATATACCAAGAGCGTAGCTTTCCGCGTTTTCATATTCCTCGCTGCTGTAACCCCCTCTCGACTCGATCAGCCCCAGGTTAACTAAGCTACCTTCTATTACCGCAGGGTCGCTGATGATATTGCCATTTTCGCCGGTTTTATCGCTGATCAACAGAATGGTTGAGGCATCACTCATAATGGTGCCTGAGTTGTAGAGGAATACCTGCTCTTCGCCACTCGCAAATACCGGCAGGCCATCGAGCCGTGCTGCATTTGGGTCTGATGCTTTTAAGCCGACAAGGTGCAAATTATGGATGTCTATCGCTCCGACGACCTCACTCTTCTCATCTTCATCATCTTCTGGGTAACGAACGGTGCCAGTAGCGCTGATGTCGCTAGTGTTGACAACAATGGCTTTTGCCCACGTATCGTTATCAACCGTTAAAGCATTGCGATTTTCAGCAATGATGTCGGTAGGGTTTTGGCGCTCATAGGCCGATTCAATCTGAGTACCCACCACAAGGAACAGTGGATCATTCAGCGTATTTTGGGAGGCATCGACTGTAAGATATTTCCCGCCGGGATTGGGCCCAAGCAATGGAAGGAAGTCGTCTTTCACTATCTCTTCTTGGGTGAAGTACTGATACTCATAATACGGAACGTAGTCGTAGCTTGGCGCTGCGTTTGTTGTACTAGCAAATACGGCCAATGAAATAGCGGTGGCCAGTGGTGCCCTTTGTAACTGCATGTTTTCCCCTTAGAATTAGTTCCCTGTCGGGTGCAGGAAGGCTACACCCGTCAACTGTATCGGCAGGAGTTTAATAAACTTTAATGAATATTCATGCAGTTCATCTTTGAGCGGGTAAGCGTTTAGCGTGGCGCATTCTTCGCGTCTGTGGTCACTTTTTTACCACTTCAAGTAGCTTGATTTCCCTGGCAGTTGGGGCGACCGCCAGGCCCGATTAATGAGACACTGGCTCCATCTTGTTACGTTGGCACCGTCCCGCCAGCACCAAGTTGCTGTGGGTGAATAATAAATAGCAGGCGTGTTCCCCAAAGTTACTTGGTTTCACTGATAATTCATGGAATGTGTAATAGTCAATATCGCTAAAGGCAATCACCGTTTCGATAAACTATGTTGGTCTTCCCTGCGATGGCTAGCTATCTTATCGTTCGCAAACACCTCTAGTTGAAATACCTCTCCTGATAATCCTATGCCCATGCAATGTGGGGAGTTGATTGGGGGGTAAGTACAAAATTTATTTCTTATAACCACATTAATATACTGTTTTTATTGAAATTTATTTTTATTATCAATATTCAGATTCAGAATATTGAGTGAGCTAACAACGCACGTAAGTGTTGTCGTTGATGGTTGTTGATGCGTATCACTATCGACCTATGCAACACCTAATAAAATAGTAGGCCCTGCTAACATCAAACCAAATAAGAGAGAAGGGCAATGGTCACAGAAAGCTGCGATAACAAAACGGCAGCCACGCTATCCAAAGGGCAACCCTCATGGGTGGACGAATTTAGCGTTGTGAAGAAGCCCCACGGTGCCCAAGAGGCGCAGGCAGTTGCCATTGCCGATATATTGGGGTTAAAAGGCCCGCTGCCTGAGCCTCATGAAGAAACGCTAAAAGCGGTTGCTGATATTATTGAAGGTGCGTCATTGGATGACGTGGCTGAGCTGAAAAAAGCACTGCTGCATTGGAAACAGTTCGAAAAAGGCCGCACGGTTTCAAAGGATGAAGCGTTA
>NZ_JAFWFN010000061.1 GCF_017515565.1 Halomonas sp. | reverse complement strand
GCCTTCCGCGACTAATTCTCCACTATTAATCGGCGACCTGCTTGAGTCAGGCGTGCGTATGGCGGGCAGTAACCAAATTGTTTATCGCGACCAGTGCCGCCACGATTACCGACGTTTTCGTGAACGGGTGCATCAGCTTGCTCATACGCTAACGGCTAAGGGCGTAAAAGCAGGCGATGTGGTCGCCGTTCTGGATTGGGATAGCCACCGCTACCTTGAATGCTTTTTCGCCATTCCCATGATTGGCGCTGTGCTGCACACGGTGAACGTGCGCTTAGCACCCGAGCAGATTCTGTACACCATGGAGCACGCCGAAGATGTGTTCGTACTGGTGCACGAAGATTTTGTGCCACTGCTTGAACCTCTAGCAGATAAGTTACCCAATATTCACGGTTACATGCTGTGCCAGGAGGAGGCGAGAGACGTCAACACGTCGTTACCTCTGGTGGGGGAGTTTGAGGCGTTATTAAGTGAGCAACCAGGTCATTACGATTTCCCCACCTTTGATGAAAACGCCGTGGCCACGCTGTTTTACACCACAGGCACTACCGGTAACCCGAAAGGGGTGTTTTTTACGCATCGACAGTTAGTGCTGCATACCCTGGGCGAAGCCAGTATCTTTCAGGCACCGGGCTTTGAGCTGCTCAATCGTGACAAGGTATACATGCCCATCACGCCGATGTTCCATGTGCATGCGTGGGGGGTTCCCTATACGGCGACGCTGATGGGGGCCACTCAGGTGTACCCGGGCAAATACGAGCCCGAGATGCTGGTCAAGCTGTTAGTAAACGAAAAGGTCGATTTCTCCCATTGCGTGCCTACGCTGTTGAACATGGTGGTCAGCGCCGATGCTATTGCCACAAAACAAGTGGATCTAAGCGGCTGGAAGGTGCTGGTAGGGGGCAGTGCTCTCACCCAAGCGCTGGCCAGCCGCGCTTGGTCGCTGGGTATTGATACGCGCAGCGCCTACGGCATGTCGGAAACCTGCCCGCTGCTCACGGCAGATATTCTGCCGCGGGAGGTGGGTGAGGCGGATTTCGATACCCAACTTCCTTGGCGCTGCAAGGCCGGTCTGCCAGTGCCCTTGGTGAAGCTGCAAGTCGTCGACACCGACGGCAAACCGCTACCCCATGATGGCCAAAGTGTCGGCGAAGTACGTGCCCAAGCACCCTGGCTCACTCAGGCCTACTACAAAGAAGAAAAGCGTAGCGAAGAGTTGTGGCGTGATGGTTGGCTACATACTGGCGATGTAGGCTCCATTGATGAGCACGGCTTTTTAGCCATTAGTGACCGCATTAAAGATGTTATTAAGACCGGCGGTGAGTGGCTTTCATCACTTGAGCTGGAAAGCTATATCAGCCAGTGCCCAGGCGTTGCTGAAGTGGCTGTGATTGGCGTTGCCGATGATAAATGGGGTGAGCGCCCCGCCGCGCTAGTGGTGCCCAGCGATCTGAAGAACCCGCCCACGGCAGAGGAGGTGCAAGCCTTTATGGAGCAGTTCGTCGAGCAGGGCACCATCAACCGCTGGGGCATTCCATCGCTTATCCGTATGGTCGATGAAATTCCTAAAACCAGCGTCGGCAAACTGGATAAAAAGCGCATCCGAACAGAAATATAAGGGAAGAAATATAAGGAATTACCGTTTGACGCTCGCCGCACGCGCTTTGCGATAGGCGGCGGGCGAATTGCCGGTCCACTGTTTAAATGCCCGGCTAAAACAGGCTAAGTCTTCAAACCCGAGCGTATCGGCAATAGAGGCAAGCGGCTGAGCACTGCGGGTTAAAGCCTGAACCGCATAATCGCGGCGAAACTCATCTTTTACCGCTTGAAAATGGGTGCCTTCCAACTTTAGTCGGCGTGACAGCGTGCGCACCGACATATGCAGCGCATCGGCCACATGGGCAACGTTGGCCGCCGCAGGTAAATGTCGCCTTAGATGTTCACGCACCCGGTGAGTTAACAGCTGCTCCTCAAACGAGACATAAAACCAGTCTGCCGGGGCCCGCTGTAAAAACGCGCCTAAGTGCTGTTTGGTTTGGCGGATAGGGTGATTCAATAGCGATTGATCAAACGACATGGCGGTTTGGGGTTGATTAAAGCGCACCTTACCAGGATAGAAATAAAGGTAATCGGCGTTATAGGAGGGCGGCGCGTAATTACACTCCATTAATACAGGTGGAATTTTGCGGGCGATCATCCACGAAGCAATGCCGTGGAACAGCTTCAGCATTAGCTCATGAACTAGAATGCGGCTACCCGACAAGGGGGTATGTTCAACTAACGCCATGCGCGCCACGCCATTGTTAACAGAAAAAGCGTAACTGAAATCGTCCAGCATGATTCTGAAAAACTGTGTATAGCGGTGCAAGGCGACGTGCAGCGTGGGGGCATCTAACAAGCTTAAACAGAGTAGCTTCAGGGTGCCGCAGCGCAGCGGGCGTGAAAAAAACCGCGGTGTCTCATCGTCTAGCTCAAGGGCGATAAGTCGATAAAGCTCAGCAAATTGTTCAACAGTCACCCGCCCGTTGGGCGCGCTTAACAAAAAAGGAGAAATCCCCGCCTGCTCTAAATAGCGGCTTTGAGACTGCACGCTTTCCGGTAAGCCATACAGCAGCTCGTTAACGAAGTGCATCGAAACAGTCACTGTCACTGCACACCTGCCCCAATAACGTCCCAGACGCTACGTAATGGTTGTTGAATAATCACACGACGTTAGCACGATGTGATCTTCGCCTCTACAAGGTTGCCCCTCTTATGCAGTGCATGCGTTACACTGTGCGCCTCACGACGAAGGAGGATACTGCGTGACCTTGTTACGACTCGAACAGCTGCAACTCGCCTATGGCACCCAAGTACTACTTAACCGCGCCGACCTAACGGTTGAAAAAGGCGAGCGGCTGGCGCTGGTCGGGCGCAACGGCACCGGTAAGTCAACGTTGTTGAAATTGGTGGCGGGCGATATTCAAGCCGATGATGGCTCGATTTGGCGCGCGCCGGGTTTGAAAATCGGCGTGCTGGCTCAGGAGCTGCCAGAATCCTCTGGTATGACGATTTTTGATATGGTCGCCCAAGGGTTGCCTGAGGCGGGGGAGCTGCTGTCTGAATATCAGCACTTAATCAATGACCCCGACCCTGATATGAATCGCATGGCCAAGCTGCAAACCCGCATTGAGGCTATTGACGGCTGGTCTTTCCACCAGAGTATCGATGTCGTTCTCACCCGCTTAGGGCTGCCGCCCGAAGCTGAGATGAGCGCGCTTTCCGGCGGTTGGCGCCGCCGCGTTGCGTTGGCGCGTGCGCTGGTTTCAGAGCCAGACCTGCTGCTGCTTGATGAGCCTACTAACCACCTGGACCTAGACACCATCGCGTGGTTGGAAGAGCAATTGTTAGCCTTTAACGGCGCGGTATTGCTGATTACCCACGACCGGGCTTTTTTATCCAAGCTGGCGACCAATATTCTTGAGTTAGACCGAGGCAAGTTAGGCCGTTATCCGGGCACCTACGCTGGGTATCAAGAGCGTAAGCAGCACGAGCTGGAAGTAGAAGCCCGCGAGCACGCTCTTTTTGACAAGAAGCTGGCCCAGGAAGAAGTTTGGATTCGCCAAGGTGTTAAGGCACGGCGTACCCGTAACGAAGGCCGAGTGCGTGAGCTTGAGCAAATGCGCGTAGAGCGCAGCCAGCGCCGAGAGCGTCAAGGCACGGCCAATCTCAACGTCGATAGCGGCGAGCGCACCGGCAAGCGGGTAGTCGAGCTAAAAGGCGTCACGCAGCGATTTGGAGATGAGGTCATTCTGCGTGATGTGAACCTTGAAGTGATGCGCGGTGACCGTATCGGCTTCCTTGGCCGCAACGGCGCAGGCAAAACCACGCTGCTGAAAATCTTGCTAGGCGAGCTTGCGCCAACCGAAGGTAGCGTCCAGTTGGGCACTAATTTGCAGGTGGCCTACTTCGATCAGCTGCGTGCTGGCCTGGAGCTGGAAAAAACCGTCTACGATAACGTTGCCCAAGGCAGCGATCGGGTAACCGTTGGCGGGAAAGATCGCCACGTGATGAGCTACCTTCAGGACTTTTTGTTTACGCCGGACCGTGTGCGCCAACCGGTGAAAGCACTTTCCGGCGGTGAATCCAATCGGCTCCTGCTGGCCAAGTTGTTTACTCAGCCTGCCAACGTACTGGTGCTGGATGAGCCGACCAACGACTTGGATATGGAAACGCTGGAGCTGCTTGAAGAACTGCTGCTGGACTTCGACGGCACGCTGCTCCTGGTTTCCCACGACCGGACGTTTATGGATAACGTTGTCACCAGCATGCTGGCCTTCGAGGGTGAGGGTTGTGTGCGGGAGTACGTTGGTGGCTACACGGATTGGATTCGCCAAGGGGGCAAGTTGCCACCTGCGCCCTGGGATGGCGCAGCGCGCCAGAATACCGAACCGACCAGCGAAACGGTGGAAAAAACGCCTGTGCCACCAGTGGTCGAGCCTGCTAAGAAAACCGTTAAACTCTCCTACAAACTGCAGCGGGAACTAGATACGTTGCCTGGAGAAATAGAGCGGCTAGAAAGTGAGGTTGAGGCATTAGAGCAAGAAATAGGCAATCCTGATTTTTACCAGCAGGACGCCAGTAGCGTGACGGCTAAGCTGCAACAGCTGGAAGGCGTGCAGCAAGCGCTTGAAGTGGCTATGGAACGCTGGATGGAGCTAGAGGCCATGGCTAACGGCGAATAGTGCCTCACTACAGAGAAGGCGCCCATAAGGGCGCCTCTTTTAATTGGCGTGTAAACACTAACGGTTTATTCGTCGCTTTTTTCGCCTTTTTTACCCACACGCACCGCAAGTACATCGCACTGCGCACCGTGCAGAACGCCAGTGGATGTGGAGCCCAGTAGCAGGGCAAAGCCATGTCGGCCGTGGGAGCCTACAACGATTAAATCAACATCGTGCTCTTCGGCAAAGCGGTGAATTTCGGTGTCTGGCATGCCGACCACGACATGCTGGTCGGCTTGAGAAATATGCGGCGCCGCAATTTCAGCAAGACGTTTTTTAGCGTGCTCGTCTAGCTGGTCTTGAATGCTGGTGAGGTCCATGGGGATATCGCCGCCGTAAGCGAAGCCCAGGGGTTCAAGCGTATGCATGATGGAAATTTTAGCGTCTTGGTTGCGCTCGGCGATAGCCACAGCACGCTCTAAAACCTTGTGCGAGTCTTTGGTTAAATCAACGGCTACTAGAATATGGCGATAGCTCATGGCTGTTCTCCTTAGTGATAAGTAACAAAGAAGAAACTTTGTTAGATGCCCTTTACTTTAGGCTTCACAGGCTCTCTTAACAACGACCTGTATCATGGTTTTTTCAGATAGCTAACGCATTTTGTCCGAAAAGGGTGGGGTTAGAATGGAATGGTTAATCATTGTTTTGATATTGATGTTCGTGATCGCGCCGGTGATGTGGCTTAAGCCAAGCCCTAAGCAGAAGCGCCAGATGGCCCTGCGTGAGCGCGCCAGAAAACAAGGGGTGACCATTAAAATGGATAAGCCCCCGTTGCATCATTTCCGCGGCACTATGCCCGCATACCGCTGGTACTATCCGCAGGATGCGCCAGGGCCGACATTTGTTTTGCTAAGGGAGGGGAGTGCCAGCGAAGCGCTTGAGCTTTATCACGCTGGGTGGAGGTGGCGCATCGCGCCCTTACGAACGCTACCTGATAACGCCACCGAGCCTTTCAAAGCACTGTTGGAGCGCCTGCCTCAAGATGCGCTAGTTATCGAATCTACCCCGCGCTCGCTTACCCTATGGTGGTGGGAGTCTCAAAACGCCGAGCGTTTTAGCACTTACTTAGATGACTTTCGCCAGTTAAAAAGTGCACTCGGCGGGCTATCTGATAAACCCGTTAGTAAGCCATTAGGCACTCAATACCCAGAGCGCCGCTTTTAGTAAGTGGCGGCTAGTAGCGGCGCTATTCATCGATCATTCGCTGGGGCTGTCTTGATCCCGTGCTTGTATGGCAAGCCCGTTAGACTCAATTAGTCCAAGCCACCCATCTAGTTTTTCCAGCTCATTTTCACCAAGCCCTGCCAGCATCTCTTTGCGTGCTTCTTTAACGACGCTGTCTATTTGCTCTAGCAGCGGCATGGCCGCAGGGGTGAGGTAGATGCGTTTACTGCGGCGATCATTGTCGCAGGCGCGGCGCTCTACCAAGCCTTGCTCTTCCAGCTGACCAAGGGTGCGCACCAATGAAGGGGCTTCAACCCCAATCGCACGGGCAAGATCGCACTGAGGGTTGCCTTCCCCAAGTTTCCAAAGATGGTAAAGCGTGACCCAGCGGGTTTGTGTTAGCCCCAGTGGGGCTAACCTGCGGTCAATGATAGAGCGCCACAAGTGCGGCAAGCGGGCGAGACGAAAACCAATGGATGATGGCATAGCAATTGGCTACCAGTAAGTGTAAGTAGAAGAATTGTCATTAGCTGAACCGCTGAATGCAAGGTGTTCTGTCATTCAGTTCCCGTTTGACGACTCAACGTCGCTGCTTCTTCCAGGAATAAAGCGTCGTAAATTGAGACCGCTTAAACCGCTGGGGTTAATACGACCGTCGGCAATAGAGGCCTCGCCAGGGGCATCTGATACGTTAAAGCGGAGTAAGCCTAGCCGCTGTCCGCCATCGGTCATGATGTCGATGCGCCAGTTACCCGAGGGGTCAGCGGGGAAATTGAGTTTATGGCTCCAGGCCCGGTAGCCCTGTTCACGCCCACCATTAATTGAAAGCTCCACCAGATCGATGAGCGTGCCATTGTGGTGCCATGCATGGTAGATCGTTTCACTTAAGCCCCGGGGTGCCCGTATGGCGGTATAAACGTATAGGCCGTTGGTTTGTAATGCCTGTGGCGTAAGCGCAATAGAGCCTTGCGGCTGGCGCTGTTGGACGTTAAAGGCCGGTGAAAGCGCGCTACTGGTCATCCATAGGCTTGCAGGTGGCACCCAAATACGACCAAACCATGCGGCATACGCCAATATCATCGTAAGCCCAAAAAATAGGCACCAGTGCTTTAGCGAGCGTTTGTTCAGTAAATGCCAAAAGCTAGGCAGCGCCACGAGTACGGTTATCACAAGCGCTAGTAACAGGCTTTGGCGGGTAGTGAGGTGAAACATGATCGGCAAAATCACCAGGACGACCAAAAAGACGCACTGGGCATGAAAAATAAAGTAGAGACTACGCCAGCGACCCGCTAGCTTGTAGTAGAGCGGGTCAATGATCGATAGCGCTGCCATGCCCACTACCAGCGCGGCAAATAGTGTTTGGCCACTATTCCACACGGTAGTGATCAGAATGAACGGTAGGGTAAAGAAGAGTGTTTCCTGGTGGATCATTTGGGCGATAAACGTAGTCACACCCCGAGTTAGCGGGGGGTGCCCACGCTTTGCAAGCCAACGGCCAATCAAGCTTTCTGAAAGTAGCAGCAGCCAAGCGAAGAGAAGCCCTAGCGCCAATACCACCCCCAGCCACTGCTGGCGGTCAACAAGGAAAAAACTGCCCAGGCCAGCAGCAAACGCCATCGGCGGCCACAGCCAGCTCCATGGTTTAAAGCGCTCGACCAAGCGCTCAACGCGATTTTGTATAGAGGTAATACGCGAAGGGGTAAGCAGGGCGCTCATAGCAGGGTGACTCACAGTAAAACAGCATGATGGTGGTAGGTTTAGAGCGAACATTGCATGGTGTCAGGTTACCTAGCGTTAAGGCGAGGCTTTTCTACTGAACGTCGCACACCAGGCTGAGTCATAGCCGCTAAGCATGTTAATAGCCGCTAAGCATGTTAGCCGAAAGTCAGGGCTTGACGTTCTGGAGTAACTCAACCAAGCTTATGCAATCAAACGACCGTATGAAATGCGAGGCAGGCCCGAAATAAGGCGCCAGCCCGAACTTGTGGAGAGAGCGCGGATGATCTATCAAGGCAATGCCATCACGGTGGAGCGTCGTGATACCCAAGGTGGCAATGACATCGCAAAACTCACTTTCGATTTGAAAGATGAGTCCGTCAATAAACTTTCTAGCGGTGTAGTCGCAGAGCTGGGGGAAGCCGTTAAAGCGCTTCAAGGCGAAAGCGGTTTACAGGGCTTAGTCATCAGTAGTGGCAAAGAGGCGTTCATCGTTGGTGCCGATATTACTGAGTTCCATAGTCTTTTTGATAAAGGCGAAGAGTACCTGGTTGAGATGAACCTCAAGGTACACGATATCTTCAACGCCATTGAAGACCTGCCTTTCCCCACCGTCACAGCGATCAATGGGTTAGCGTTGGGTGGCGGTTGTGAAGTGCTGTTGACCACCGATTTCCGAGTAATGAGTGAAAAAGCCAAAATTGGCTTGCCTGAAACCAAACTTGGCATTCTGCCTGGCTGGGGTGGCTGTGTACGCTTACCTCGCTTGATTGGTGCCGATAACGCAATCGAATGGATTGCGGGTGGTACGGAAAACCGTGCTAACGCTGCGCTTAAAGTTGGTGCCGTTGACGCGGTAGTGGCCCATGAACTTCTCGAAGAAGCCGCGCTGGACATACTTGACCGTGCCAATGCCGGTGAGCTTGATTACCAAGCGCGCCGTGATGAAAAGAAAGCGCCGCTCAACCTCAACGCAATTGAGCAAATGATGGCGTTTGAAACCGCCAAAGGGTTTGTAGCCGGTAAGGCTGGCCCCCACTACCCAGCGCCGGTAGAGTCAATCAAAGTTATCCAAAAAGGTGCCGGTGAAACCCGTGCCCGTGCTCAAGCTATTGAGGCAAAAGCGTTTGCCAAGCTAGCGCTGAGCAGCGTTGCCTTTAATTTGGTGGGTCTGTTCCTTAACGACCAAGTGGTTAAGAAGAAAGGCAGCAAATACGAGAAACAGTCGCAGCCGGTTAAGCAAACGGCAGTGCTTGGCGCGGGTATTATGGGCGGTGGTATTGCCTATCAGAGCGCCAGTAAAGGCACCCCCATTGTAATGAAAGACATCAATGAGGAAGCCATTGAGCTGGGCCTGAAAGAAGCGCGTAAGCTGTTCTCCAAGCAGGTTGAGCGTAAAAAGATGACGGTCGAGCAAATGGCCGAGAAGCTGACCAATATTCGTCCCACGCTTTCTTATGGTGATTTCGATAGCGTCGACCTAGTGGTTGAAGCCGTGGTTGAAAACCCCAAGGTCAAAGACGCTGTATTGACCGAAGTGGAAGGCCTAGTCAGCGAAAATACCATTCTGACTTCTAACACCTCGACGATTTCTATCAATCGCCTGGCGAAAAACCTTAAGCGTCCTGAAAACTTCTGCGGCATGCACTTCTTCAACCCGGTACACCGTATGCCGCTGGTTGAAGTTATCCGCGGCGAGAAGACTTCAGACGCTGCTGTGGCGGCAACGGTTGCTTATGCGCGTGCCATGGGCAAAACCCCCATCGTAGTTAACGACTGCCCTGGCTTCCTGGTTAACCGCGTTCTGTTCCCTTACTTTGGTGGCTTCAGCTTCCTAGTAGAGCAAGGGGCTGATTTCCAGCGTGTTGATAAGGTAATGGAGAAGTTCGGTTGGCCCATGGGCCCCGCCTATCTGCTGGACGTCGTAGGCCTAGATACTGCTGTTCACGCTAACGAAGTGATGGCAGAGGGCTTCCCCGATCGTATGGCGCGGGATGGCAAAACCGCTATTCAGGTGATGTACGACAACAAGCGCCTAGGCCAGAAAAACGATAAAGGCTTCTACGCCTACGAGGAAGACAAGAAAGGCAAGCCGAAGAAAGTCACCGACGAGCAGGCCTACGCGCTGGTCAAAGAAGTCGTCAAAGAGCAGAAAGAGTTTACTGATGAAGACATCATTGCTCGCATGATGGTACCGCTTTGTCTGGAAACCGTTCGCTGCTTGGAAGATGGCATCGTTGAGACGCCTGCTGAAGCGGATATGGCGTTGATCTACGGTATTGGTTTCCCTCCCTTCCGCGGTGGCGCGCTACGCTACATCGATGCGATGGGCGTTGCTGAGTTTGTGAAGCTGGCTGAAAACCTTGCGGATGAGTTGGGCCCGCTATATGCGCCGACTGAGAAGTTGCGCCAGATGGCTCAGAATAATGAGCAATTTTACGCTGGTAACCAGGCCTAACCACCACGCATAGGAGATAGATAATGAGTTTGAACCCAAGAGATATCGTGGTGGTTGACGGTGTACGTACCGCCATGGCGAAAGCTAAAAACGGCGCGTTCCGTAATGTACGCGCTGAGAATCTGTCCGCTGCGGTGATGCAGGCACTCTTTGCCCGCAACGCCAACCTAGACCCGTCCGAAGTGGATGATGTGATTTGGGGCTGCGTTAACCAGACCCTTGAGCAGTCCATGAACATCGCCCGTAATGCCGCGATTATGACCGGCATTCCGCGTTCGGTGCCGGCGCAAACCGTCAATCGTCTGTGCGGCTCCTCAATGACCGCGCTGCACATCGCCGCTGCCAATATCAAAGCAGGCATGGGCGACTTTTACGTGATCGGCGGGGTAGAGCACATGGAGCACGTGCCCATGGCTCACGGCGTTGATGTTAACCCCGCTGCCAGTAAGCACGCTGCGAAAGCCGCGATGATGATGGGCCTGACTGCCGAGTTGCTGGGTAAGATGCACGGCATCTCTCGTGAAGATCAGGATAAGTTTGGCGTGCGCTCTCACCAGCGTGCTCAGGCAGCCATGGAGAAAGGCTACTTCGATAACGAAATTATCGGTGTGGAAGGTCACGATCAGCGCGGCTTTAAAATTCTGTTTAAGAATGATGAAGTGATTCGCCCCGAGGCGAGCCTTGAGTCTATGGCAAACCTCAAGCCAGTATTTGACCCCCGCAACGGAACCGTTACTGCTGGTACCTCGTCAGCGCTGTCGGTAGGGGCGTCAGCCATGGCCGTAATGAGCTATGAGCGTGCCCAGGCACTGGGACTTGAGCCAATTGCTAAAGTGCTCTCAACGGGTGTTGCTGGTTGTGACGCTTCTATCATGGGTTACGGTCCGGTGCCCGCGTCTAAAAAAGCGCTGAAAGCTGCAGGGTTATCCGCTGCGGATATTCAAACCGTTGAGCTTAACGAAGCGTTCGCGGCTCAAGGTCTACCAGTGTTAAAAGACCTTGGCTTCCTGGATGCCATGGATGAAAAAGTAAACCTCAACGGTGGCGCTATCGCACTCGGCCACCCGCTGGGCTGTTCAGGCTCGCGCATTTGCACCACGCTGCTTAACGTCATGCAGCAGCGCGACACTACCCTTGGCCTTGCTACTATGTGTATTGGTATGGGGCAAGGGGTGGCGACCGTGTTTGAACGTTTGAAATAAACACGGCGCTTTCCAGTAAAAACGGCACCTACGGGTGCCGTTTTTTATTGCTGCTCGGTTATTTCGTTTGAAACGCATTACGATGAAAGTCAGCGGCTGCCTGGACTTCCGCAATCCCGCAGGTATCGGGGACGGGCACGGTATGACCCGCTAAGACGGCAAGTACTGCTCGGGTGCCATTGGCCAGCGATTCCAGGTTATAGCCACCCTCCAGTACAAACACCAAGCGGCCCTCGCAGTGCTGGTCGGCTAACTGTTGTAGGGCCCCTGTGAGGGCGCCAAACCCCTCGTAGGAAACATTGAGCGCTAGATCGTGCCAATGCGGGTCAAAGCCCGCTGAGACTAAAATAATATCGGGTTTAAACCACGCGGCAGCTGGCGCCAGAATGTCGCGAAACGCTTTGAGGTAAGCCTCATCCCCGGCCCCGGCGGGTAGCGGGACATTGATGGTAGTGCCTTCCCCTAAACCAGCACCGACCTCTTCCAGGTGGCCTGAGCCTGGGTAAAAGGGGGCGGCGCGGTGTATATCGAAAAACATCACGTCAGGGTCGGCCCAAAAGATATCTTGTGTACCGTTACCGTGATGGGCATCCCAATCAATGATCAGCACTCTCTCACAGCCTAAGGCGCTGCGTGCATGGGCCGCGGCAACAGCAACGTTATTAAATAAGCAAAACCCCCGGGCACGCACGGGTTCGGCATGATGGCCGGGCGGCCGAATGAGGGCAAACGCACTTTGGGTGCGTTTCTCCATAACGGCTTCCACTGCGGCAATCGCGGTTCCTGCGGCGACCTCGGCGGCATCAACACTGCCTGGTGACACCGCCGTGGTATCCACATCTAGCCAAGCATTTTTGCCCCTTAAGCTAAAAATGTCGCTTAAGTAGGAGGTAGTGTGAACACGGGCTAATTGTTCCGCGGTGGCGGCTTTGCCGCCTTCAATTTTCAGGCCCTCAATTGGCGCTTTCTCAAGCAGCAGTTGTATGGCCTTCAAGCGGCCAGGGTGCTCGGGATATTTCCATGGAATAGGCAGTCCTGCCAGGAGGTGACGAATGCGCTTATCAATCCGCTCCGGTAAAAAATCTGCGTCAATGTTAGGCTCGTGAGCCAGTACGCGATCGTCATAAAAAGCGATGACTTTATGCATAATAGCTACCTGAAATACATACGTTGGATATTAGCAATGACGGTGGCTGTATCGTCAGCTGCTGCTGATGCGACGAGCGCGCCATGCTTTTTTACAGTAAGGCAGGCTTATCAGCGTTATACAATGTGATTATCGACACTAAACGTTAAATTTAGACGTATGTTTCCATTTGGCTCAGATAATGCCGGCTTCAAGGCTGGCAGCCATCGACATTCCTAGCTCTTCACACTGGTCAAGAAAGGCTGCTTGAAAGTCACCCTTACAGATAAGAGGATCTTGCACTAATCTCCAGCGCATTCCCGAGGTAATACCCTCAATCGCGCGGCGGGTTCCCGTGCCATCGTGACCGGCTCGCACATAAAAGGCGAACGGTAGCCCTTCGTTTTTCTCCAAGCATGGGTAGTAGCATCGATCGAACACATCCTTCATCAAGCCTGCCATATACCCCAGGTTTTCGGTTGTTCCCAGTATGATGGCGTTGGCTGAGTTAATATGCTCAGGCTGTGTTTCAAGCGGACTAAGGGAGACCACTTCCACATTTTCTATCTCGGAATCAGACGCGCCATTGATAACAGCCTGACGCATTTTTTGGGTGTTATCAGAAGGTGCATGGGCAATGATTAATAGACGTTTCATGGTCAAACCTGCTGAGTTGCGTCGTATGGCGGAAGTGCCACACTGTTAGGCACAGCCTTAACGAGAGCCTATATGCCTAATCATGCGTTTATCAACGTCTACTACGATGGTATTTGCCCCGGCTGCCGTAAAGACCGCGCTCGATTTGAGCGCTGGGCTGGCAAGCGTGCCAAGGATATAAAGTGGTGCGATGTGACTGAGCATCAGCAGGCGTTACGTGAAAAGGGGGTGGCGCCAGAGGCGGCGCTGCGTTCGTTGCATATTGAAAAAGCCGATGGCTGTATCATCGAAGGAATAGAGGCCTATCAACTGCTGATGGCGCGTATTCCCCTTTTTCGCCCAATCGCTTGGCTCATAGGTTTGCCTGGCATTAAAGCGGGGCTGCGCTGGTATTATGATCGATGGGTGCAGCGGCGCTTAAAACGTGAAGGGCGCTGGGCTGAATAAGTGAAGATACTCAACAGGGAATTGAACGATGAAGCAACAGGCTAAATGGATGAGGCTTACTGGAGCATGCATGCTGGTGGCTGGGTTAGCGGGGTGCGCAGGGCAGACCCCAACCTCCGAGCAACAGCCTTCTGAGCCGCTAGCCGCACCCGTGTCGCCGGAAACACCACCCTCCGCGCTGGGCCAGCCAAGCCAGCCAGGCACGGGTTCTGCCACAGATTGGGTGCCGCCTCTGTTTATAAGCCCCGAAGAGGAAGCAGCTTATTATGTTAGCCGCTTGGCAGACAGGCGCTTTGTATCCAGCTACGGAGACCGTGACAACCCCCGAACGTGGTACATCGCCGCTGAGCGGCTGGGGGAAATTGGCAAGCCAGCCGTTCCCTTGTTGTTTGCACGACTCAATACCCAAGATGAGTATGAGCTAATGCTGGCGCTTTATGCACTTCAGTTAGCGACTCAAGACACGCTGTTGATGGCTAGAACTCGGGGTGACTATGTCCAACTGACAACCACCCTAGACCCGGCTGGAAATGCCGAAAATACGCAGATTGCCCGGCAGTGGTGGCAGCAGCACGCCGCCCAGCTGGATTCCCCTTAGTACCTTGGCTACATTCAATAGCGCTAACGACGTACACGACATTGGCAATAAAGGAGAGCAACATGGCATTTGCACTATCCTCAATGCAGGTCACTAGCAGCTCGTTTGGGAATCATCAGGCGATTCCCACTCAATATACTGGCGCCGGAGATGATATTTCACCAGCGCTGGCTTGGCAGGGCGCGCCAGAAGGTACCAAAGGATTTGCAGTGATCTGCCATGACCCTGATGCTCCATTAGTTAAAGAGGGTAACTACGGTTTTGTCCATTGGGTGTTGTATAACTTGCCGGGCGACTTGGTTGAGCTAACTGAGAAAACGGCGGTGGGCACAGCGGGTACCAACGATTTTGGTAATCAGGGTTATGGTGGCCCCATGCCACCCGAAGGCCATGGCCCGCACCTGTACTACTTCTGGGTGCTGGCATTGGATCACCAAACCAACTTGCCAGAAGGATTGACGTTGGCTGAGTTGCTTAAAGAGGTTGAGCCGAACCTGTTAGGCATGAATCGCTTGGTTGGTACTTTTCAGAGGGACTGATTGAAGCCCTTAGCTGGAGCATTTTGCTCAAGCCGTGTAGGCTCCATCGCTTTCTTTGTGCTGGAGCCTTACATGAGTGATTTACCTAACTGTCCCGCTTGTGCCTCAGAATTTACCTACGATGATGGTCTGCAGTACGTTTGCCCAGAGTGTGGCAACGAGTGGTCGAAAGTGGCAGAAGAGGGTGCAGAAGACACAGATGCTGGTGTTCGCGATGCCAACGGTAACTTACTTGCCGATGGTGACAGTGTGACGGTGATTAAAGATCTGAAAGTGAAGGGTAGTTCGCTGGTCGTTAAAGTGGGTACTAAGGTGAAAAGCATCAGGCTAGTCGATGGTGATCACGATATTGACTGTAAAGTTGACGGTATAGGCCCAATGAAACTGAAGTCTGAGTTTGTTAAAAAAGCTTAATGCCTAAAATATTTGATCGGAACGTTGATAGGCTGAAAATACATTGTTGTAAAAGTAGACAAAAAATAGCCCCTTAACGCAAGGGGCTATTTTTGTGTATATCTACGAGATTCACCTGCCAAAAAACCTGCTTAAGCAGTGGTATTAATGAGCGTGCCCACGCTGCCACTTGTTGCTAACTGTGGCTCCAACGAAATAGTGTCCATTAGCGCAGTGATATGCGCTGCCTGACCATCAAGCGCATCTTTAAAAACGCTGAGCTGAGCCTGCTGTGCGACCTGTACCTGCTGCAACGCCATTGATGCGCTTACCATATTGTTAACCGCCGAATCCATAATGCCTCCTTTTCTCTCTCGATGCCCAACACAGTTACGGCATCTATATACATGACGCTATCAGGCGTTGGGCATCGGTGTAAACCGAGGCGTAAGTAATAGCTTTTTTAAATGATAATGATTGTTGTTTTTGATGCGATTAGGATCGAACGTGCTGTTATTTTGCACAAATTGATAACGATTTTGCTCTAGGGCTTCACATCAAATTTATACAGGACTAAAATGGTACCCAATTAACGGCTAAGCCCAATATGACGGCGAACGGGAGTTCACATGCTTAAGCTTTCTCGGCTGACAGATTATGCAGCGGTGGTAATGGCGCAAATTGCCCGCTATCCCCATGCCTCGCATACAGCGGCTGGTTTGGCAGAGGCGGTGCAGCTTCCTCATCCAACGGTTAGCAAAACGCTCAAAATGCTGGTGAAAGCAGGTTTGCTGGAATCCCAGCGAGGTGCCCAAGGCGGCTACCGATTAGCACGCCCTGCATCGCACATCACGGCAGCTGAGATCATTTCAGCTATTGAGGGGCCAGTGGCGATGACCGAGTGCAGCCAAGCAGAGGGCGAGTGCGAGCTAGCGGCCACCTGCGGGGTGGCGGATAACTGGCAGCGTGTCTCGCTCGCTATTCGAACGCTGCTTGAGAGCGTAACTCTGGCGCACTTGGCAGACACCACGCCCATAAAGTTACCCGTTCAGCTACCTATCCAAACTATCAATCTGTCAGCTGCTTCTGCTTAGTAAGCGCAGCAAACATACTTTATTACTAATTGACGGCGAGCTAGCCTCGCCACCCAACTGCCCCGGAGGGTATCACCATGGCAAGCGAAGAAATGGAACAGTTGGTTCGTCGCGAATACAAAGATGGTTTTGTAACAGATATTGAAAGCGACACCCTGCCACCTGGCCTGGATGAAAACACCATCGCCTTTATTTCGAATAAGAAAGGCGAACCGGAGTGGATGCTGGAGTGGCGCCTAGACGCGTATCGCCAATGGTTAAAGATGGAGTCGCCTTCCTGGGCACACCTCGACTACCCGCCGATCGATTACCAGTCAATTTCCTATTTCAGTGCGCCCAAACGCCCTGAAGACCGCCCCCAAAGCCTGGACGAGGTTGATCCCAAGCTGCTTGAAACCTATGAGAAATTGGGTATCCCGTTACATGAGCGTGCGGCCCTTGCGGGGGTTGCAGTAGATGCGGTTTTTGACTCGGTTTCAGTAACCACTACGTTCAAAAAAGAGCTGGCTGAAGCGGGCGTTATTTTCTGCTCTATTTCAGAAGCGATCCGTGATTACCCTGAGCTGATAAAACAGTACCTGGGTACGGTTGTGCCGGTAGCTGATAACTACTTTGCTGCGTTGAACTCGGCGGTGTTTACCGATGGCTCGTTTGTATTCGTGCCTGAAGGCGTGAAATGCCCGATGGAGCTATCGACCTACTTCCGTATCAACGCTGCCAACACCGGTCAATTTGAGCGCACGCTGATTATCTGCGAAAGCCGCGCTCAGGTCTCTTACCTGGAAGGCTGTACCGCGCCGATGCGCGATGAAAATCAGCTCCACGCCGCAGTGGTAGAACTCGTAGCGCTGGATGATGCTTACATCAAGTACTCCACGGTTCAGAACTGGTACCCCGGTGATGAAAACGGTAAAGGCGGTATCTATAATTTCGTGACCAAACGCGGTGATTGCCGCGGCGATCGTTCACGCATTAGCTGGACTCAGGTAGAAACCGGTTCGGCGATTACGTGGAAATACCCCTCCTGCGTACTGCGCGGTAAAGACAGCATTGGTGAGTTTTACTCCGTCGCGGTGACTAATGGTCGCCAGCAGGCGGATACGGGCACCAAAATGATTCATATCGGTGAAGGCACCCGTTCCTACATTGTTTCCAAGGGCATTTCTGCGGGCAGAAGTAACCAGTCTTACCGTGGCCTGGTCAAAATTGGCCCTCGCGCCAAGGGTGCTCGAAACTTCACCCAGTGTGATTCGCTGCTGATCGGCGATAAATGCGGCGCGCATACCTTCCCCTACCAAGAAATAGCTAACAGCACCGCTACCATCGAGCACGAAGCGACCACTTCAAAAATCGGTGAAGACCAGCTTTTCTACTGCCAGAGTCGGGGTATCTCTGAGGAAGACGCGGTCAGCATGATTGTTAACGGTTTCTGTAAAGATGTATTCCAAGAGCTGCCGATGGAATTCGCGGTTGAAGCTGAAGCGCTACTCAGCGTGACGCTGGAAGGCGCAGTGGGGTAACCGGTTCCGGTTCATTGCTAATTATTTAAGCGCGTCGCGACAGCGACCCGAAAGAATTTATAAGGCGATTACTATGTTGCAAGTTAATGATTTACACGTCACCGTCGATGGTAAAGAAATCCTCAAAGGCCTTACGCTCACCATCAATGCAGGTGAAGTGCACGCCATTATGGGCCCTAACGGCGCCGGTAAATCCACGCTGTCGGCGGTGATTGCCGGTAAAGATGGCTACGAAGTGACCCAGGGCACCATTACCTTTGACGGTAAAGACGTACTGGAAATGGAAATTGAAGAGCGCGCCCAGGCGGGTTTACTGCTCGGCTTCCAGTACCCGGTGGAAATCCCAGGGGTGAAAAATATCTATTTACTGAAGTCTGCCCTCAATGCTCAGCGCGTGGCCCGCGGTGAAGGTGAAATGCCTGCCCCCGAGTTTATGAAGCTAGTCAAAGAGAAGCTTGGCTATATGAAAATGGATGCCAGTTTTCTACAGCGTGCCGTTAATGAAGGCTTCTCTGGCGGCGAGAAAAAGCGCAACGAAATTCTGCAAATGCTGGTGCTTCAGCCCAAGCTGGCCATGCTGGACGAGATTGACTCGGGTCTTGACATTGATGCCATGAAAGTTGTCGCAGACGGCGTAAATAGCCTGCGCGGCGCAGAGCGAGCCATTCTTCTGGTGACCCACTACCAGCGCCTGCTTGATTACATCGTGCCTGACAAAGTACATGTCCTGGTTGATGGGCGCATTGTTAAAACCGGCGACGCTGAGCTTGCCAAGCAGCTGGAAGCTAACGGTTACGAAGGTATTGAGGAGTCTGTGGCATGAGCGATACGCAAACGTTTTTGGACACGCTAAAAGCGCGTAGCCAACAGCGCGGCGCGGAGCCCACTTGGATCGCTGCGCGCCGTCAAGCCGGTGCCGCGCGCTTTGAAGCCTTGGGGTTTCCTACCCGTCGCGATGAAGAGTGGAAATATACCGATGTTCGCACTATCGCCCAGGGTAACTTTGCCTTAGCGGATCATGCAGAGTTCTCCCAGGCGACTGCCGCTACGCTAACACTCCCGCTAGATGCCTATCGGCTGACCTTTGTGGATGGCGTATTTTCTTCGGCGCTATCGGATTTGGAAGCGCTGCCGAGCAGCGTTCAGGTAATGCCACTTTCCAAAGCGCTGAGCGAGAACCACGAAGCCGTCGGTGGGCCGCTGGGCCGTTTGACCGGGGTTGACTTCTCCGCGTTCGCAGCGCTTAACACGGCGTTTACGGAAGAGGGTGCAGTGGTTCGTATCGCCCCGGGCACCGTGGTAGAAAAGCCCATCTTGCTTCAGTTTCTATCTCGAGCTGGCTCGCCCGTTATGTGCCACCCGCGCATTTTGGTAGAAGCGGCAGGGCGCAGCGAAGCCACGATAATTGAGCATTACGCCGGTGAAGCCGATGCGGCTAATTTCACCAACGTAGTAGCCGAGCTTATGCTTGATCGTGGCGCGATTCTGAATCACTACAAGCTGCAGGAAGCGCCCCTGGGTGATATGCACGTGGCAAGTATCCATGTGGAGCAAAATCGCGATACCCGCTACACCTCCTATAACTTGAACTTGGGTGGCGCACTAGTGCGCAACGACCTTATCAGTGATCTGAACGGTCAAGGGGCGGAAACCAACTTCTATGGCCTGTTTTTCGGCCAGGGCCGCCAGCATGTGGATAACCACACCAAGGTAAACCACAATGCGCCGCTAACGTTCTCTAATGAGAACTACAAGGGCATTCTCGATGACCGTGCCCACGGCGTGTTTAACGGCAAAGTTTATGTGAAGCGCGATAGCCAGAAGATTGAAGGTTTCCAGAGCAATCAGAACCTGCTGCTTTCTGACCGTGCGCGGATCGACGCCAAGCCCGAGCTTGAAATCTACGCTGACGACGTGAAGTGCTCCCACGGCACTACCACCGGTCAGCTAGACGAAGAAGCGATCTATGCACTGCGTACCCGTGGTATTGATGAGGCAACTGCCCGAGGCCTGTTGACCTTAGCATTTGCCGGGGAAGTGCTTGAGCAAGTAGCGCTTGACGTAATTGCCGAGAGGGTTGAACTGGCTGTGGCGGGTAAACTGCCAGAGCGCTTCAACTTAGCAGGCTTGGTGGAAGCGGCCGTTTCGCTCAACGATTAATTAAGGAGCTATCGATGCCCCATTCCGTGATTGAGAAACCGTCAGCTCGTACAAGTGCTCCCTTTGATGTAACAGCGTTGCGCGAAGACTTTCCAATATTGAACCGGGAAGTGCATGGTAAACCGCTGGTTTATTTCGATAATGCAGCGACTAGCCAAACGCCTCGTCAGGTCATTGAGGTGTTTAACGACTACTATTCGCGTTACAACGCCAATATTCACCGTGGCCTGCACACCCTGGCGGATGAAGCCACGGCGGCGTTTGAGGGTACTCGCCATCGGGTGAAGGCTTTTCTCAATGCGGAAGACGCGCGTCAAATTATCTTCACTCGGGGCACCACCGAAGCGATCAATCTAGTGGCGCAAAGCTGGGGGCGCACTGCGTTGGCCGCAGGTGACGAGGTGCTGATTTCGCTGCTAGAACATCACTCCAACATCGTACCCTGGCAACTTCTAGCGGCTGAGCGGGGTTTTACTATTAAAGTGATCCCTGTTGATGCCCAGGGTGCTTTGGATATGGCGGCTTACCGCGCGCTGCTTAGCGAGCGCACCAAGCTGGTGGCGGTGAATCACGTCTCCAATGCGCTGGGTACTATTAATCCGGTGAAAGAGATGGCGGCGCTTGCCCATCAGCACGGTGCGCTGATCTTGGTCGACGGCGCCCAAGCTACGCCTCACCAGCAGGTAGACGTGCAAGATATCGATGCCGATTTCTATGCGTTCTCGGGCCATAAGGTGTACGGCCCCACCGGTGTTGGCGTGCTATATGGCAAAAAAGCACTCTTAGACGCTATGCCACCCTGGCAGGGCGGCGGAGAGATGATTAAAACGGTCTCCTTCGATATCGGTACAACGTTCGCTGAGATTCCTCATAAGTTTGAAGCAGGCACGCCCGCCATCGCTGAAGTGATTGCATTAGGCCGGGCGCTTGAGTGGATGGAAGGCGTGGGCGTTGCGGCGATTAGTGCCTGGGAAGGCGTATTGTTAGACCATGCTACCCAAGCAGTTAGTCAGGTAGATGGACTGCGTATTTTAGGCACTGCCCCTCATAAAGCCGGGGTGCTCTCCTTTGTGGTTGAGGGAGCCCACTCTCAGGATATAGGCCTGCTGATTGATCAGTTAGGCGTGGCTATTCGCACTGGTCACCACTGTGCCCAGCCGCTTTTGCATCATTTTGGCGTGGATGCCACGTGTCGTGCGTCGTTTGCTGCGTATAATACCCTCGAAGAGGTGGATGTATTTGTCGCAGCGCTAAATCGTGTCATTGGCATGGTGCGTTAAGGGCGGTTACTAAAGGACAGTTATGGATATCGAGCAAGTTGCCAGTCTCGAACGAGGCCAGAAATTGCCGCTCCAGCGTGATGTGGAGGCCATTGCTATTCCGTTTGGTAAAACGGATACCTTGGCTGAAGACAGTATAGTGAGCGTCATGCAAGCCAAGGGTAGTACGGTGAGTGTGGGCTTTGAGGGCCGCCTCTACCTTATTGAGGGGCGCAATCTAGATGCGTTGGGATTAGAGCCATTACCGCGGCCCACGCTGCCGGAAAGTGCCAGTGACGACGAAATTGAGGCATTTGTGTGGGAACAGCTTCGCACCTGTTTCGACCCTGAGATACCGGTTAATATTGTTGATCTGGGGCTAGTGTATGGCTGCCGCCTTGAGCGATTAATCAGCGGTGAGCGTATGGTTACTATCCGAATGACGCTGACCGCCCCAGGCTGTGGTATGGGGGATGTTATAGCCGCTGATGCACGCAATAAAATTTTAGGCGCACCGCAAATCAATAAGGTGCACACTGAGATTGTCTTCAGTCCTCCCTGGAGCCGTGACATGATGAGCGATGAGGCCAAGCTTGAGCTCGGCATGTTCTAACCCCGGCTGGGGAGCGGGATGTACAGCATCATATTAGTATTTATCAAGCGTTTGTTCATGTCGCTGGCTGCTTTGTTGCTGCTGGCGACATTGCTATTTATAGCTGGCAATCTCTGGGTCGTTGCCAGCACTGCCCGTTACATTGATAGTCACCTGGAAGAGTGCCGGCCCAATAATCTCGCGATTGTATTTGGCACTTCGCACTGGACGCGAAGCGGCTTAAGAAATCCGCATTTCTATGCCCGTATGCGCACCTCTGCGCGTTTAATCGAAGAGCAGCGTGTGAGTCATCTACTGCTCTCGGGGGATAACCGCACGCAGGCGTATAACGAGCCTCGCGCTATGTGGCGCGAGCTTTACCGGCGTGGCGTGCCTGCCTCTCAGATGACTATGGATTTTGCCGGCTTTAGTACCTATGACACCTTAGTGCGCTCTCGAGATGTGTTCCAGCTTAACGAAGCGCTGCTGGTGACCCAGAGCTGGCATTTGCCACGCGCAATTTTTATTGCCCGCGCGCTGGGTATGGAGGTCACTGGGTGTGTCGCTGAAGAGGAACGGGTGGCGGGGGAGTGGCGTTTAATCGTACGCGAATGGGTGGCGAGGGTGGCCACCCTTGGGGATCTTTATATCTGGGGCAGAGAGCCTTACTTTCTCGGCCCGCCAGAGCCTATCGAACTGCATCGTGCAGATGATAAGCCGGGTGCAGATACATACGAGGATAGCCGGTCAGAACATGGTCAGCTAGAACGTAGCCAGTCAGAACGTAGTCAGCCAGAACGTAGCCAGCCAGAACGTAGCCAGCCAGAACGTAGCCAGCCAGAACGTAGCCAGCCAGAACGTAGCCAGCCAAAAAACAGTAGCGAACGTGCGGATGCCACGGCTGACCTTATTCGTCGTTACTACCCGCCTATCATCGGTGGTCGTTAACGTTACTAACGACGCGTCTTACGTTTCTGCAAGCTATACAGCTCGCGTATTAATTTGCGGCAGCCCTGCATGCACTCTTCCACAATTGGCTCGATGGGATCGGGCAGTGGGTGGGTAAATAGCGTTGAGAGGGCTTGCATAAGGACGCGCTCTTGTTCCAACAGCTCATTGATTAAAACTTGACTATCGTTACCTACGAAGCTTTTAAGACGACTCCAGAGCCATAAAAAGTCATCGCGCTCCACGTCGGCATCCCTGGGCAGCATTTTTAAATGCGCACGGGCAAGCTCCTGGAGCGTACGCATCTGCTTTAACCGCTCAGTATAATGCGGTTTCAGCGCGTCACGTAGCGACGGGCGCAGGCGTTCGATATTGTCCTGGAAATAATCAATACTATCGGCCAGCGCTTCCAGCACGCTGTCCATCGCCACTTGGCGATTGTCGAGAAACATGAGCGTCTACCTCCTTCGGTGACGCAGATTGTGGGGGTGGGCGCTCTGATTTGCCACCCCCAAAGGCGATTATTTTTGCGTTTCGTCCTTAACCTTTAGGCTTGGGCGGTGCTTTGCGCGTAGGAGTGGCATTTTTTTCAATATGCTCGATGATCATACCCGCAATATCCTTGCCGGTAGCGCTCTCAATACCCTGTAAGCCGGGGGATGAGTTGACCTCCATAATTACTGGGCCGTGATTAGAGCGCAATAAATCAACCCCCGCGACACGCAGTCCCATGGCTTTTGCCGCACGAATAGCGGTTGAGCGCTCTTCGGGGGTAATGCGAATCACACTAGCGGTGCCGCCTCGATGCAGGTTAGAGCGGAATTCACCATCCGCTGCTTGGCGCTTCATTGAAGCGACAACCTTATCGCCAATCACCAAACAGCGAATGTCAGCGCCGCGCGCTTCTTTGATGTATTCCTGCACCATAATGTTGGCTTTCATGCCCATAAAGGCTTGAACCACCGATTCAGCCGCCTGATTGGTCTCCGCCAGTACTACGCCAATTCCCTGTGTACCTTCCAGCAGTTTAATCACCAGCGGTGCGCCTTTTACCATGGTGATCAAATCAGGGATATCGTCGGGGGAGTGGGCAAAGCCGGTAATCGGTAGGCCTAAGCCTTTACGGGAAAGCAGCTGCAGCGAGCGCAGCTTATCCCGCGAGCGGGTAATCGAGACGTTATCGTTAAGAACGTAGGTGCCCATCATTTCAAACTGACGCAGGAGAGCACAGCCGTAAAAAGTGACCGATGCGCCTATGCGGGGAATAACGGCATCAAAATGCTCAATCTCTTCACCTTTATAGTGAATCGATGGGTGATGCGAGGTAATGCTCATGTAGCAACGCAGTGTGTCTACTACGCGAGCGGTATGACCACGCTGCTCTGCCGCTTCGACCAGGCGGCGGGTAGAGTACAAATTGCGATTGCGTGATAGCAAAGCGATATGCATGAAGGGGGCTCCAAGCCTAGCAAAAGGCGAATATAAAAAGTTACGGTTCACCGTGTAAAAATGCGGCACCGGGTGCAACGAGCAGCCGGCGCATGGCGCGGCGTCCTAGCAGCATCGCGTGGCGCATATTGCTACGGTCAGTCAGTGTCAGTTCAACAGGAAAATTTAAATCGCCCATTTGCATTGGGGTGCGAATAACATAGCGCCATTCGCTGTGGCCATTGGAGCTGGTTATCCGGCGCCTGTCGTGCAAGTGAAGGCGGTAGCGGTGAGCCGGCGTTTCCGGGCCTCCACTGTGGGTAATAAAGCTCACCCATAGTTGGCCTTCGGCATCTTCATGGGTTTCAATCTCCTCGGCATGGAGCGCTGACGTGCGCGCGCCGGTGTCGGCCTTGCAGCAGAGGTGAAGCCCTAGCTCAGGTAACGTCACCATCTCGCGACGGCCGATGACTGCCTTGGCCTGATAGGGTAATTCCTTCACGGCTCACTCCTTGCGGGTAATCCATCAAAACGTCGCCCGCTGGTTAAGTGCGGGGCAACATGTTGGCTAATCGCTGTTGTATAGCTGATCCCGGTGGCGCATCGCGCAGCGCCATCATCACCGGTAAGCGTAGACGAGGTATTAGGGCGATGTCTCTTATCACAGCAGCAAAATCGGTGCGTTCATCCTCAGCTAAACGCTGTAAAAAAAGCGGTAAACGCTGACCATCTTCAAGATATTGCCAGCCGCGGCCTGCAATGGCGGCTAATACATCCGGCCCACTGGCTGCTGTGTCTTTTAATAAGCTGCTGTACCACTCGCCAGCGTATGTTTCATTGGCACTACCCACTGCGCGTATACAGGCGCTCAACGTCTCTATATCGCCTTCTTGCGCGGCTATTTCACCGCGACTAACAAGCGCTGATACTAACGCCTCAGAAAAAGTCTGATGTTCTAAACAGTAGCACAACGAATGAATAACGGCGGTGGGCAGTGTGGTCAGCCGAAGCGCTAGTGCGTCAGCCTCGGTGGTTTCCATGCGGACCACATAGTCGGCAACCCCCTGCAGCCCTAATGCCTGCCAGTCGATAGTCTGCTGGCCGCTGAAGTAAGCTTCAACCGGTTCTAAGTGCTGGCTGGCAGGTAACCCTAAGGCAAATGTTGCCCGAGCGTTTAGCATCGCCTGAAATGTTATGTCAGGCGTAAAAGCGAGAGGATTATCCTTCATTAAATGATCCACGTCTGCCGTTTGTTTACGCTCAAACGCCTCAGTGCCAACAGTAGCCACATTACGGCCTAAGGTTTCCAGCAGGCGGTTTATGAACCCATCTCGCTGCGCTGGCGAGAGCATGCCTTGCTCATCCAACGGTAGAGCTAAAAACCAAATAGCAGGTTCTGGCATATCGCCTAAACGAAAAACGATGCCCAGACGAGCTTGGTGCTGCCAGGGCTCTGGCCAAGCCTGGTCACCGCTTTCGAACGCGCGAAGCGTTTCCCGGGGGCAGGAGGTAACTCGCCGACCCATGTGGAATAGCGAAACGTCTGCACCGCTGCGGGTAAAAAAATCATCAAGGGACTGAATTGGTTGCATAACATCCTTCCACATTACAAGCATGCACTCTACCTTGCTGTTCTAGCAGTGTCAGCCGTCAGGGCAGAAAAATCGCCGCAATTATCATCAAGTGGTTAAAGTTTGAGCAACTTTGCTAAAGCCCCATGGGAGTAGCGGCTGCGACACCTTTCCATAGTTTATCCACAGTCTCTTGCAGGTTTTCTGTGAGTCTGTGAATAAGCTCTTTTTACCGGTAAGCGAGTAGCAAGTTACCCACAGAGTTGGGATAATAGTCAGTAGAGTGTTCCATATTCACGATGATTGCTAAGGTATTTATGAGCGTCCATCAACAGCTTCAAACCGCGCTTCTTGAGCTTGAAGCCTCCATGAAGGCCGCCAACTTATGGCGTATGCCTACCCCTGCAGCAGATGCGTTTGCTAGCCAGGAACCATTTTGTATCGATACGATGTCATTGCCCCAGTGGGTTCGTTTTGTGTTCATTGCCCGGCTAAATGCGCTGATTGAAGCCAAGGCCGCCATGCCTGCTAAATGCGAGATAGCGCCGGCGATGGCCGCGTATTTAATCCAAGAGAAGGTGCGTGCCAGTGACCAGATACTGGTAGTGCGAGCGGTTGAAAAGGTTGACCGCTTAGTCACTGAAAATTAACTTCCCCTTCGCTTGTTGCACCCAATGCAAAATGCCCAGCTCACGCTAGCGCGAGCTGGGCATTTTTACAGCCGTTAGGTGTCAACGATGTTACCACTAGCGTTTTAAGCGCTAGTGGCGCACTCGTTAAAAACGGTAGCTAATACCTGCCATGACGACGACTGGGTCGATCTCTACGGTACCAGCAGTCTCGCCGTTAATTTTTGCATCTGTATCAATATCGATGTACCAAGCTGCGGCGTTAAGCGCCCAGTTATCATCGATTAACAGGTCGATGCCTAGCTGGCCTGCTGCTCCCCAGGAACTGCTTAAATCCAGGTCGCCAATCGCGAGGCTCTCATCAGAGAAGCGCGTATAGTTAATTCCAACACCCGCATAAGGCTGTACCCGTGCATTGGTGCCACCCAGCGGGTAGTACTGCAGCGTTAAGGTGGGCGGTAAGTGTTTCGTTGAGGCTAGGTTGTCGCCATTCAGCTCGATGTCGTGCTTAAACGGCAGTGCCGCCAGAAGCTCAACACCAACTTTATCGTGGAAGCGGTAGCCCAGAGTAAAAGCAAAATCAGTTTTGTCCTGGACGTCGACCGAAAAGGCGCCTTCCGCCAGTGAGCCGTTATCACTTTTCGGGGTTACCTGCGCCACACCCACACGGGTAAAGAAATCACCGGCGCCGTAGGCGAAGGCTTGGCTGCTGGTAGCCAGCGTAGCTGCCGCGAGGCCAGCGGCAAGTAGGGTAGGTACAGTACGGTGGCGCATAGCGTTGCTCCTAGCGGATTAAGTCACTTCATTAATGGGTCAAATCATAGTAAGAAGCTTATCGACTTGTAGCAGAGCAGTTATTGACCTAGGGCAAAGAGCGCTAAGAAGTATTACAAAAGCTACCTGAATAGTTGTGCGAGCGGGCTTGAATAGCCTGTGGGGAGTCTTTGCTGAAAGCTGTTAATTAGGCTGGTTATCGTGGTTTGGAAAGCCTGGAGAAGTCGTCACAATTAAATGGGCGTCACTGAAATCAATGAGACCCTCCCGCGATGACGGAAAGGCCTCATGAAAAACCGATCGTTTGGCTAATTTAAGTGCGGAATCCGCGCTCGTTTAGCGAACGATATGTTGATATTCACCCGCAGCTCTGTTGCAAAATGAAAAGCTGACAGGCCTATTCGGCCGTTGCCAGCAGGCTAGCGTTGCCGCCCGCTGCGGTCGTATCGATGCACAGATGACGCTCCACCACAAAACGATCCGGCGCGATGGTCTGGGTCTCGAGCGGTATGATGGCTCCGTCGCGCTTCGCCAGCGCAACCCGCAGGTCACGCGTCCAATCGCTGGCACCAACTGCAGCGACCGCCGCAATGCCTGTGATCTCGCTCAGCGTTTCAGCGGAGACGCTCCCATCAAGCCCGGCCACCGGTGCGCCCGCATCAATCAGCGGTTGAACTGCTTGAGCCGCGCCTGGCGCGACGACGATTGCTGCACAGCCAGTGCCGAGGGCTTGAGCAGCCTGGGCAATGGCAATATCCAGGGTCGGCCCGAGGCACAGAATCACTCCCTTTGGATACATCGCCAAGCGGTTGCTTTCACCCGTTGGCCCCGGCAGTGTTTGCGGTGTCATATCCAACGCTGCCGTTTCGGCAAGCGCCTTACGGATCACGCCGCCTTTGCCGGCGAGCGCTTTGCGCAGTACCTCAATTCGATTGGGGCGCACCGCCCAGTTGCGTGAGTCCAGCCCGTCGAAGACGGCCTGCAGCGTTTGAAGTGTCACTTCATTTCCCTGGGGCGCGTCGCTGTGCTCAGCGGCGGCAGTACGGCGGAAACGAGTGATATAGAGCGGCCCGCCCGCTTTGGGGCCGGTGCCAGAAAGGCCTTCGCCGCCGAACGGCTGAGAGCCGACAATGGCACCAATCTGGTTGCGGTTGACGTAGACGTTGCCAACATGGATGCGCTCGACGATCTGCTGCACGCGGTCATCAATGCGGGTGTGCAGGCCGAAGGTCAGCCCGTAGCCCTTGCCATTGATATCGTCGACGACCTTGTCGATATCCCGCGCCTTGAAGGTGGCCACGTGCAGAACCGGGCCGAAGATTTCACGTTCGAGATCATCAATGCCCCCCACCTCAATTACCGCCGGGGTAACGAAGGTGCCGGTGGTTGGCGCGGAGAGCTTCTTCAGCACCTTGCCTGCTTTCTCATGCGCCGCCACGTAGTCGCTGATCTCGGTCTGGGCATCGGCGTCGATCACGGGTGATACGTCGGTGTCGGTATTCCAGGGGTCGCCAATGGTGAGCGCGTCCATGGCGCCATACAGCATGTTGAGCAGCCGGTCGCGGGCCTCTTCCTGAACATACAGCATGCGCAGTGCGGAACAGCGCTGGCCGGCCGACTGGAAGGAGGAGATCAGAATATCGCGCACCGCCTGCTCGGTCAGCGCTGTGGAGTCCACGATCATGGAGTTGAGTCCGCCGGTCTCGGCGATCAACACCGCGTCGGGTCCCGCGTTCTCCGCTAGAGCTTTGTGGATGATCTGTGCGACCGGAGTCGAGCCGGTGAAGCAGACACCCGCGATACGCGGATCGCTGGTTAGCGGGCCGCCCACCGTTGGGCCGTCGCCAGGTAGCAGCTGCAGTGCTGCTTCCGGTAGGCCCGCTTCACGCATTAGCTCTACCGCACGGGCGGCGATCAGCGGTGTTTGCTCAGCGGGCTTGGCGAGTACCGCGTTGCCAGCTACCAAGGCTGCCGCAATTTGACCGGTTGTAATTGCCAGTGGGAAATTCCACGGGCTGATACAAACGAAGATGCCGCGGGCGCTGCCGGACTCTTCTGCTTCCAGGCGCTCGCCTTCGTTGGCGTAGTAGCGCAGGAAATCCACGGCCTCACGCACTTCGGCGATGCCGTCAAACATCATCTTGCCAGCTTCCCGCGTGGTGATCACGGTCAGCTCGGCGATGTGCTCCTCGTAGAGGTCGGCGGTACGGCGCAGTACCTCCGCACGCTCGGCCACGGGTCGCGCCGACCATTCGCGGAAGCCTGCCTCGGCGGCGTCAAGCGCAGTGGCTACCTCTTCTGGGGTGGCCTCATGCACCTTGCCAATCACACGCATGCCATCGGCGGGGGAGAGGGCATCACGCGCCGGGCCCAGGGGGGCGGGGTTACCCACCAACATGGGGCCTGCTGTCCAGGTGGTATCTGCAAACGCTTCACGGGCGTTGAGCAGTGGCAGGATCGAGGCGGGTTCGTTGATGCGATAGCCCTTGGAGTTCTTGCGATCCGGCGCAAACAGTTCGCCGGGCTGGCGGATCAGTGGGCTTGAGACGTCGTTGCCGAGCTGCTTGAGCCCTTCAATCGGATCTTTTGAGACGTCACTGGGCGGAATCGAGCTATCCACTACCTGGTTGACGAACGAGGAGTTTGCCCCGTTTTCTAGCAGGCGGCGTACCAAGTAGGCCAGCAGGTCGCGGTGTGCACCGACCGGGGCGTAGATGCGGCAGTGCGTACCCTCTGTCTCTTTAACGATGTGGTGCAGCGATTCGCCCATGCCATGCAGGCGCTGAAACTCGTAGCTGTCTTTGTCGCCGCCCGCCATCTCAACGATAGAGGCACAGGTATGGGCGTTGTGCGTAGCGAACTGCGGGTAGATGCGGTCGCGACGGTCGAGCAGCATTTGGGCGCAGGCCATATAGCTGACGTCGGTATTAACCTTGCGCGTGAAGACCGGGAAGGTCTTCACCCCCATCTCTTGAGACAGCTTGATCTCGGTATCCCAGTAAGCGCCTTTCACCAGACGTACCATGATCTTGCGGTTAAACCGCTCGGATAGCTCGTAGAGTGCTTCAATGACTGGCGCGGCGCGGCGACCGTAAGCCTGCACCACGACGCCAAAGCCGTCCCATCCATCTAGGCTTGGGTCGGACATCAGTGCCTCAATTACATCGAGGGACAGATCCAGACGGTCTTGCTCTTCAGCGTCGATATTGAAGCCGATATTGGCCTTGGCGGCCTGCTGTACCAGCTCTTTGGCGCGCGGCACCAGCTCGGCCATTACTGTATCGCGGTGAGTGTATTCATAGCGCGGATGCAGCGCAGAGAGCTTCACCGAGATGCCGGGGCTGCCACGCACATCGCCTCTGGCTTGCTCGGCAATCGCGGTGATCGCTTTGGCATAGGCCTGGTGATAGCGGACGGCGTCCTCATCGGTACGCGCTGCTTCGCCTAGCATGTCGTAGGAGTAGGTGTAGCCCTGTTTCTCTAGTTCGCGGGCGTTCTTCATGCCTTCTTCGATGGTCTGGCCGAGCACGAACTGGCGGCCAAGAATCTTCATCGACTGGCCAACGGCCTTACGCACCACCGGTTCGCCCATGCGGCGTACCAGCCCGCGCAGTGCCCGTGTCGGGCCTTTGGGGTCTTCACTCAGCACCTTGCCGGTTAGCAGCAGCGCCCAGGTCGAGGCGTTGACCATTGATGAGGAGGACTTGCCCAAGTGGGCACCCCAGTCAGATGGCTCGATCTTGTCATGAATCAAGTCGTCGATGGTTTCCGCGTCGGGCACACGCAGCAGCGCTTCTGCTAGGCACATCAGGCCGACGCCCTCGGTGGTCGAGAGCCCGTACTCGGCCAGGAATGCCTCCATCATTGAAGGGGATCTTTCCTTACGCACACGCTCTACGTACTTGGCGCCAATGGCGGCAACCTTATTGCGATCGTCCTCCGAGAGCTTGATACGCTCGAGAAGCCTGTGCAGTACATCAGCCTCATTGGCGTCGTAATTGCTGCGAATGCGTGAGCGCAGTTCACTCACGTCGCTCTGCAGATGATGATTGGCTTCGTTCATACAGGGTCTCTCCTTGCTACACGAGAGGGCTCCCGCGGGAGCCCTCTCGATACTTTGAATGCGCTCTATGCTCTACGCCTCACGACGTGTAACTAGCGATCAATATGCTGATATTCACCAGCGTCGTCAGTCATGCTGCTCACCACTAAGATGGCGATGAAGGACGCGATGAAGCCTGGAATAATCTCATACACCCCCGGGCCACCCATGAACTCACCGTTCCAGCCCAAGGCAATCCAGAGCATGACGGTGACAGCACCCACCACCATGCCTGCAAGGGCGCCAGCACCGTTTGTACGTGACCACATTAGTGAGAGAATAATTAGAGGCCCAAACGCCGCACCAAAGCCTGCCCAGGCGTTACTGACCAGCCCCAGTACTTGAGAGTCTTCGTCAGAGGCGATAATAGCGGCAACAACGCCGACAAGAACCACGCAAACACGGCCGACGGCCACACACTGCTGCTCAGTCGCTTTTTTGTGCAGGAACAAGCGATAGAAGTCCTCTGTCAGCGATGACGATGATACAAGCAGTTGGCTAGAGATCGTGCTCATAACGGCAGCCAGCAGAGCAGCATAGAGGAAGCCAGTGATCAATGGATGGAACAGCAGATCCGCTAGAATAATGAAGATAGTTTCCGGATCCTGAACATCCAACCCATTACGAATGGCGTAGGCACGGCCAAAGATACCCAGAGAAACAGCACCAATTAGGGAGATAAGCATCCAGGCCATACCAATATTGCGGGCAACAGGCACGTCTTTCTGCGAGCGAATAGCCATGAAGCGCACAATGATATGCGGCTGCCCGAAATAGCCCAGCCCCCAGGTAACGGCAGACAGCCACCCAATGAAGGTTAGGCCTGACGTCCAGGATAGCAGTGTGGGATCGACTTCATTCAGTGTCAGTGACGCTTGCGAGAAACCGCCTCCACCTTCACCAAACAGCACCACCGCTGGCATGATTACCAATGCCAGCATCATGATGCAGCCTTGTACGAAATCCGTCATGCTGACTGCTAGGAAGCCGCCAACAACTGTGTAAATAAGCACCACGCCGAGTGTGATCATGACACCCATGCCGTAGTTACTCATATCACCGAAGTTGTATATGCCGGAAAACGCGCTTTCAAACAGCTTGCCGCCTGCCACTAGGCCTGATGCGGTATACACGGCGAAAAAGATCACAATAACGATAGCTGATACCGTGCGCAGAGACAGCGCGCGCGTTGGGAAGCGGTTCGCTAGAAACGCCGGAATGGTAATCGCATTACCATAGTGAATCGTCTGTTCCCGCAGGCGCGGTGCGACCAAAATCCAGTTGAAGAGAGCACCTACCAGCAGGCCGATACCAATCCAGGCCGACCCCAAGCCAGAGACAAACATCGCCCCGGGTAAGCCCAGAAGCAGCCAGCCGCTCATGTCCGAAGCGCCAGCCGAGAGGGCCGCCACTTGGGGGCTGAGGGTTCGGCCACCCAGCATGTAATCTTCAGAGGAAGACGTAGATTTGCGCATAGCGTAAACGCCTATGGCGATCATCAGCGCAAAGTAACCTAATAAGCTAATCCAAACACCAGTAGCCATGAAACTTCTCCAGTTCGTAAGAACAGACCTAGGCTTTGTCGAAAAACGCCCGCTTTAGCCGACTTTTCGTACAACCCTAGCCCCGACAGGTTTAGCGCGTTTACCGGGTATCGTCCGGTAATAACGCTGTCTTTTTTTGTTAACCCTTTATTTCTTTCACGTTACTGGCCCCGAAGAGCGCCTGTTAAGAAGGTGGTCAGAAAGGTTGTGGTTTTGCTTGTGTGCAATGTTCCCTGTGCCTAGTTCACGGCCTGGGTAGGCCGTGAATGTGAAGGCAATCGCTCTATTGTTTTCAACCATGAGACGGTTCCTTTTCAGGAGTTCAGGTTAGAAGTATTGATGAGCTGATCACTCATCGCCTAGCGCCAACAGCGACGCGTTGCCACCTAGGGCGGCGGTGTTGTTCGTAATGGTTTTTTCGGTAATAAAGCGCTGCAGATAGTGCGGGCCACCGGCTTTTGGGCCGGTGCCGGAAAGCCCTTGACCACCGAAGGGTTGAACGCCAACCACTGCACCGATGATATTACGGTTGATGTACACATTGCCTACACGAATTTTCTGCGCTATTTCAGCGGCAAAGGATTCGTTACGGCTATGAACCCCAAAAGTTAGTCCATAACCCCGGCTATTAATGTCGTCAATCACACGTTTAAGCTCGCTGGCTTTGTACCGGACAATGTGAAGCACTGGGCCGAACTGTTCCCGGCTAAGGGCGTTAATGCTGTCAATCGTAAAAGCAACGGGTGCGACAAAGGTGCCGTGCTGGGTGTGTTCAGCCGCCATAGGCGTTTCAGCCACTAAGCGACCCTCACCTTTTAATTTTTCGATATGGGCGAGCAGGCCTTTGCGGGCATCCTCATCAATCACTGGCCCCACGTCGGTGCCCAAGTCGCGAGGGTCGCCAATGTGCAGTTCGTTCATGGCGCCTTTTAAGATTTCGATAATGCGGTCGGCAACGTCATCCTGCAGGTAAAGCACGCGAAGTGCTGAGCAGCGCTGCCCGGCACTTTGAAACGCTGACTGAATCACGTCGACGACCACCTGCTCGGGTAGGGCGGTGGAATCGACAATCATGGTATTCATGCCGCCGGTTTCAGCAATCAGCGTTGGCAATGGTGCGTTTTCACGGGCAGCGAGGGCGCGATTGATAATTTGTGCCGTGTCGGTGCCACCAGTAAATACCACGCCGGTGATACGCGGGTCAGAGGTCAACACGCTACCGACGGTGGGGCCGTCGCCAGGCAGTAGCTGCACCACGTCGCGGGGCATGCCCGCTTCGTAAAGCAGCTCAATCACGCGGTGGGCCACGATAGAGGTTTGCTCAGCGGGTTTTGCTAAAACAGTGTTGCCAGCAACCGCTGCGGCAACGATCTGTCCGCAGAAAATGGCTATTGGGAAGTTCCAGGGGCTAATAGCGGCAAACACTCCTTTGCCACCCATCATTAAGCGATTGGACTCACCGGTGGGGCCGGGTAGCTCAATGGGTTCGCCAAATGACGCTTCGGTACGCATGGCGTAGTAGCGACAAAAATCGACAGCCTCTTTGATTTCGTCAACGCCATCGGTCAGTAATTTGCCTCCTTCCCGGGAGCAGAGCGTCATCAGCTCTGGCATGTGCTCTTCCATTAAGTCGCCTAGGCGACGCAGAATCGCGGCGCGCTCGGCTACGGGTGTGGCATCCCAGCGGGGAAAAGCTTCCCAGGCCGCATCGAGGGCTTTAGCCGCCATCTCTTTGCTGGTCCACTGAACGCTACCCATGGTTTGGCGACGGTCAAACGGTACCGTTACGTTGTGAGTATTGGCAGCATCGTCCGCAACATCAAAGGCAAGCAGCGGTTTAGCTGAATACTGCTTCTCCATAAACCCTGCCATTTTCTCCATTAATGGATAGTAGTGGCTGCGGATGTTGAGGTTTACACCGCGTGAATTGCGTCGCTTTGGACCATAAATATCTTTGGGTAGTGGAATCCGCTTGTTGTAGAGCGTTTTTTGCTGGCGCAGTGTCTCAATGGGGTGCTGACAAAGCGACTCTACCGGCACATCCGGGTCCACAATCTGGTGAACGAAGGAGGAGTTCGCGCCGTTTTCAAGTAGGCGCCGTACCAAGTAGGGAAGTAGGTCTTTATGGGCGCCTACCGGGGCGTAAATGCGGCAGTAAGTGCCTTTCGGTGCACGCTCAAGGGCGGCGTCATAGAGCGCTTCACCCATGCCGTGCAGACGCTGGAATTCAAATGGACGGCTGTCGTGGTTCGCTAACTCAAGAATGGTAGTAACGGTATGGGCGTTATGTGTAGCGAACTGAGGGAAGATACGCCCCTGGGTGTCGCTCGACAGCAGGAACTGAGCACATGCTAGATAAGCCACGTCCGTACACGCTTTGCGGGTAAATACCGGGTAACCATCGACGCCAAGCTGTTGAGACTCTTTTATTTCGCTATCCCAGTAGGCGCCTTTCACCAAGCGCAGTGGGATTTCGTCGCCCTGCTCATCCGCTAAGCGATTAATATAGTGAAGAACTGGCAAGGCCCGCTTGGAGTAAGCTTGGACAACCAGGCCGAAGTGCCCCCAGCCTTTTGCAGCGCTGCTTGAATACACCGCGCGAAAGACCTCAAGGGATAGCTCTAGGCGATCCACTTCTTCGGCATCAATGGTGACCGCGACATCCAACGCGCGTGCTTGGGTGACCAGCGTGATGACGGTATCAACCAGCTCTGCCAGCACCTGCTCGCGACGGCCAAACTCATAGCGTGGATGTAAAGCGGAAAGCTTAATAGAAACCGACGGCGCTGGGGTCTTATCGTTTAATGATTTGCAGGTTTTACCCACTTGCTGGATAGCGCGAGCGTAGTCATCAAAATAGCGTTTGGCATCATTGTGGGTGCGGGCCGCTTCACCCAGCATATCGTAGGAGTAGGTGTAGCCTTTATTGAATAAAGGTTTGGAGCGCTTCAGGGCTTCATTAATATCGCGCCCAAGGACAAACTGCTTGCCCATGATTTTCATTGCTTCGTACATAGCCCGGCGAATAACCGGTTCGCCCAGGCGATTGACCATGCGATTAATAAAGTGGGCAGGTTGGCCATCTTTAGGGTGGTCAAGCTTAAGCACGCGGCCGGTCATTAGTAAGCCCCACGTAGAAGCATTGACCATCCAAGATTCGCTTTTACCAACATGCGACTGCCAATCAGCCGGGCCGAGCTTATCTTCAATCAGCGCATCGGCGGTGGCTTTGTCAGGAATACGCAGCATGGCTTCCGCAAGACACATCAACATTAGGCCTTCGTGGGTATCCAGGCTGTACTGCTGCAGTAGTTCGTCGATCGTGTCGACGGCGGTATCCATCTTGCGCACATCGCGCACCAGCGCTGCGGTGTTAGCCTCAATGCGTGCAAAATCTTCGTGATCGGCATCCAGTACCTTGATCAGTTCGCCAACAAACGCGTCTTCATCCACGATGTAGTGGTCGCTAACACGCTGCATTAACATATCAAGGTCGGTTTGCCAGATGGCAGAGTCACGCATTTTTTTGGCATTGAGCATTGAGGCCCCCTTGATTCTGAACTAGATCAGTAGATGGCAGGGCATGGTGCCCAAACTATCGCCCGAATGTAGAACGCCCCGTCCTTGGGTGTATGTCGTTTTCATGGCAAAACGTGTCAATTTCACGGCAAGATGGATGGTGTTTAGACTTTAGTTTAGTTTCTTTGAGCTTTCCAACGGCTCTTCAACGGCTATGCTTTACGGCTTTAGGGGAGTAGGCAAAATAGTAGAGAAAGATGATGTAGGGTGAGAGGCAATCGGCGTAGCAGCCCCCTGGCGCAATTTACGGGGTGATAAGCCGTAGCTGCGCCGAAACGCGTGGGAGAGCGCGCTTTGGTTGGCAAAACCAGTCTGAATGGCAATGTCGGTTAGAGGGAGTCGGCTTTGAACAATAAGCTGCCTAGCGGCATTTAAACGCTGTCTTTTTACATATTGCCAGGGTGAAAGGCCCGTTTGGGCGCGAAAGCGTTCTGAAAAATGTGCTTCGCTCAGGCAGGCAAGTTTGGCTAAATCGGCCACGCGTAGCTCGTCAGCCAAATGTTGGCGAATAAAACGATCGATTAGATCCAGGTCAAGTCGGCGCTGGGTAGCGCTAGGAGTTGAACCAAGGCGGGCTTTTAATGAGCCTAACAGCGTGGCAGCAAGGCGGTCTTGTTGGAAAGAGGAGGATGGCGTGTCAAAACCATGGGTAAGCTCGCTCTCAACAAACGCTAAATAGTGGCGCAGTGGATTATCCAAGGCGAAAAAACGCGGGGCATCAAAAAGGGCGACCAGTTCACGATGCTCACCGGTGAGTGCGGGGGCATCTTCTGGTAAATCGAGAATAAGCTGGCGGTTATGACCATGGCCCGAGTAGTAGTGCTCATGGTTAGCTGGCACGATACAGCCTGAAAAAGCGTTCACGCGTCCGCCTAGCCCTTCAATTTCAAATTCTGAAGAGCCACACAGCGTAATCACGATTTGATGGAAATCATGGGAGTGGTGCTTAGTGGCACTTTCCAACGGGATGTGCCGAATAGTGCTGCCAGGCATAATGATTTCCTCGTGATTATTACGGGCTATGGCGTAAGCCAGCGTTTAACGTTGCTGAGACTCTCGCAGTGCTGTGTGAGCGGCTAGGTGATCGCGCAACACGGTAAGCTCCGCATGGCCCTCCTGGTTAAGCAACGACTTCCCTTGGGCAATTTGCCAACGCCGCCCATGGGTATCCATTAAATGCATGGCCCGGCGACGTATGCTGTCTAAATACTCATCGTGCCTGATGGGGTAGCCGATAATGGTATTCCATTCAGTTTCACTGACTTGACTCTCTAGAGCTTTATCAAACAGCGCTATTAAATCGTTGGGCTCGGTGCGATAACGAGGCGTACCCACCGATATTAGCGCTAGAAAAACGCAGCCTATAACCAGTAAGCAGACCCCCAGCACCAGTAAATAAAGCGCCATGGTTAGCTCCCTATAATTTCCGGTGATAGTGACGACTAGTATACGCCTGCACTTGAATTGACGAAAATTTTGCGGTTTTGCGAACTTTTCCTGAGCCAAGTGTCTGAGAGTGTACAGGCAACATAGTGATAGCAGTCACTAATAGTGTTGTTCTGGCTATTGTTTTCGATCCCTTGCTTCCGCTGCTTATTAAATTAAGCAGCGGTTTTTTTGGTTAACGTTTAACGTGATAAGCGCTTATTGATTAATAAAAGATCATGTTGTGCTCAATGGCGCCGAATCGTTAGCAAGGCGATTAAAATATCCCGGCGGGTGACAGTGCCCACTAACCGCCGCTGCTCAACAACGGGATAAATCTTTGGCTTGGCCCCCATCATTTCTTGGGCTAGATCAGTGATACTCTTATTCGGTGTGGTGGTAAGCACTTCCTGGCGCATTAATTCGCGAACCAGAGGCGCTTCATCATCATGGTAAATACTGTCTAATACGCGACCGAGCACGTCTTGCTCTGAGATAAAGCCAATTAACTGGTCAGAGGCGTCCACGACGGGCGCCCCGGGCAAGCGGTGAAGGGCTAGCCCCTGTGCGAGCGTGGTAATTGAGGTCTCGGGCGAGACACGATAGCAGTCACGAGACATAATATCGCGAACGGTATCGGGGGTCTTCTTATTCATGGTGGCACTCCTTACGACATGCTATTCAACCCATGATGGGAAGGTGCATCGCCTGCCAATTTGTTTAAGAGTGGGAATCACTTTTCGGAAACAAAACGGGCCAATGCTTTTCATACTGTAGGAGATTTAACGGGTTCTGCGTTGCTCCTCCTAAGCTGTTTTTCAACGCTTTTGTTCTTTTTAACGGGTGTAAGGAGTCTGAGATGGACGCACGTGAGTATCTTAATCGCCAAGGCGTTGGTCTTGATCGCGACCAAGAGCGGCCGAACACCTTGGAAGAAAAAGCCTGGGAGCGTGCCCGTGGGTCGGGAAGTCAACGTCCTAAGTCGGGCACTCCTCACGACTGGCAGGATTGGGAGCGCCATCATGATGACCTGGCAGAAGGGGCTGATACCTTAGAGCAGAAAATCGATAAGGAAGCCCATCGCAAAGCGCTGGCGCGGGAGAGGGAGCAAGCGGAGCTCGCCCAATCGTCCGTAGAGCACTTTATCCCACCCATCCCCTCTTCATCGACAACGCCAGCCTCTCAGCAAATGGCGGCTGTTAAGCCCGAAGCGCCGGTGAACCCCCAGCCTGTCGCAGAACCTGCCTTGTTGCAGGTTGCCTATAATGCCCTGGCGGTTCTGCTGCCACCTCTTGCTGTTGGGTTGACCGGGGGAGGGGGAAAGCGTGTGACGATGGCACTTTTATTAACGCTATTGGCATGGGTGCCAGGGGTTATTTATGCCCTTGGCTGGCTAAAGCAGCGATAAAAGTAGGGTCGTAAGGGTGTTAAACCGGATTAGCCCATTGGCAGCTTGCTGGATAAGCGTATAATCTTCGTCAACTTTTATGCATAAAGAGGTTTACAATGGGCTACCTTGTCGGAGTGACGGCGCTTTGGGCGTTCTCGTTCTCATTAATTGGTGTGTACTTGGCGGGCCAGGTAGATAGTTATTTCGCTGTTTTGGTAAGAGTGACTCTGGCTATGCTGGTGTTCCTTCCCTTCTTGCGCCCCAGTTTGCTTCGTGGCAAGCAGCGCTTGGCGCTCATGGCCCTAGGCGCTGTGCAGTTGGGTGTTATGTACGTGTTCTTTTATCAGTCATTTTTGCTGTTGTCAGTGCCTGAGGTACTGCTATTTACCATCTTTACGCCTGTCTACATAGCGCTGCTGGATGATCTTATGTTTGGCCGCTTCACCCCTATCTATCTCGTTACCGCAGTGCTGGCCGTGCTGGGTGCCGGCGTGATCCGCTACGACGGTGTGGACAGCGGCTTTTGGGTAGGATTTTTAGTAGTGCAGGGCGCGAACCTCTGTTTTGCCATTGGGCAGGTTGGTTATCGTCGCTTGGCCGCCGATCTTCCGCCAACGCTGCCTTGGCATAGTGTGTTTGGCTGGTTCTTTGTCGGTGCTATGGCGATTGCCCTGCCTGCTTTCCTGCTGTTTGGTAATACCGCTGCTTTACCGACGACTTCCGTTCAGTGGGGAGTACTGGCATGGCTAGGCCTAGTGGCCTCAGGCGTGGGTTATTTCGCTTGGAACCAAGGAGCTACCAAGGTGGATGCCGGTACGCTGGCAGTGATGAACAATGCGCTGGTGCCTGCAGGTTTGGTGGTCAACCTCGTGATCTGGAATCGTGATGCCGATATTACCAAGCTGATTTTAGGTGCGGTGATCATGGTGGCTTCGCTGTGGCTTAATCAATGGTGGTTAAAGCGCAGAACCCCTGCCACGGTCTAATTACCATCACTTTAGGTGCACGCTAGTGGGCGGCTTATTTGCTCCATACCCCCCGACTCTCCATAATGTCGGTTGATGCTAGCGAGAGCCGCCCATGCCTAATACCCCGACGATACATACATCAACCGTGGATCTTGCGCGAGAGGGTAAGCCGTTCAAAACGATTGGTTTAATTGGCCGCCTGGGAAGCGATAAGGTGGTTGACTCGTTAATACGCCTAGTTAACTACTTAGTTTCCAATGGCTACAAGGTGCTGGTTGAGGATCGTACAGCCACGGCTGTGCCTGGCCATGGCCAGCCAGAGGCCAGCCGCCGCATGTTGGGTGAGCTGTGTGATTTAGTAATCGTGGTCGGTGGAGACGGCAGCTTATTAGGCGCTGCCCGTACCCTATGCCGCAGTGGTACGTTAATTTTAGGCGTGAACCGGGGGCGGTTGGGCTTTCTGACCGATATTTCACCGGCTGAGCTTGAAACCCGGGTAGGAGAAGTGCTGGCAGGGGAGTTTGAGGTTGAAGAGCGCTTCTTGTTGGATGCGGTGCTCTACCGTAACGGTGTAGCGGTGGGGAATGGTGATGCGCTTAATGAAGTAGTGGTGCACCCTGGCAAAGCGGTGCGCATGATTGAGTTTGAGCTGTTTATTGACGGGCAATTTGTTTATAGCCAGCGCAGTGACGGCCTGATTATCGCCACGCCTACCGGCTCTACCGCTTATGCACTTTCTGGCGGCGGGCCGATTATGCACCCCAAGCTGGATGTGGTAACGCTAGTGCCCATGTTTCCCCATACGCTTTCAAGCCGCCCCATTGTAATTGATGCTGCCAGTGAAATACGCATTCACATTGGGGAAACTAATCACTCCTACCCCCATATTAGTTGCGACGGACAAACCCGTGCAGTGGCTAAGCCTGATGATGTATTAGTGATTAAGCGTAAGCCTGAGCGTGTTCAGTTGGTGCATCCCATTGGACACAACTTTTATGAAGTGCTGCGCAGCAAGCTTGGCTGGAGCCATCGGTTAGGGGATTGAGTATGGAGGGTTACGATTTAATTGGTGATGTGCATGGCTGTGGCGCCACACTGGCGGCCTTGCTAGAAAAGCTAGGCTATCACCAGCGCGGCGGGGTATACCGCCACCCGCGCAGAAAAGTTATTTTCCTGGGTGATTTGATTGATCGCGGCCCGCGTATTCGTCTAGCGGTGACCATTGCTCGGCGGATGGTTGAGGAGGGCGAGGCACACATCGTGATGGGTAATCACGAATACAACGCTCTGGCCTACACACATCCGGCTCCGCCGGGGAGTAACCGGCGCTGGCTGCGCGAGCACACGCCACGGCATAACCGAATTATTGAAGACACCCTGGCCCAATATAGGGACTACACCAACGAGTGGGAAGACACGTTGGCGTGGTTCAAAACGATACCTCTATTTTTAGAGCTAGACGGTATTCGTGTTGTACATGCCTGCTGGGATGACGAGCTAATTAGCCAACTAACAGCGCGTGCCCCGGATGCCCGAATGGACAGCCGCTTCTTAGTTGAATCCACCGACCCTTCCACCCAAGCGTTTCGGATACTGGATCGGTTGACTCGTGGCACTCATATACCGCTACCTCCGGGCGTGGCCATACACTCGGGAGATGGGTTCACTCGGCAGAGTTTTCGCGCGCACTTTTGGTCAGCTAACCCTCAGCAGTGGGGGGACGTGGTTTTTCAACCCGATAATCTACCCGGAAACTTGGAGTCTCGAAGCCTAACGCCCCAAGAGCGGAAGCGTCTTAGTTACTACGGGCCTGAAAAGCCGCCACTGTTTATTGGCCACTATTGGTGCGAGGGAATTCCAGCGCTGCCCACTAATAACATCGCCTGCCTGGATTATAGTGCAGTAAAATATGGGCGATTAGTGGCTTATCGTTGGAGTGGTGAAGAAACGTTGAACGCCGATCATTTCGTTTGGATTCAAGTGCCTAAGGAGGAGCGGGCGCTGCCTAAACCGTGGGAAATCGATTTTGATTAAGTAAAGATAATAAAATATACATATGGTTACATATTTTTTGCAAAACTGCTGAACTAACCCTGTTGCCGGCTATCAGAGTAAGTGTTCCCTTGAATGATCCCTTGCTTTTTACCCGGCGGCCCCCTCCGCCGGTTTTTTTTGTTTGTACGCTGGCCAAACCGATTGCAGACGCTGGGAATACCTAAATGCAAATAAGGAAGTCGCCATGCATCCAGTAACGCTTTTACCCTTAGGTGCAGATACAAGCGAGCTGCGTATGGCATTGTGGCACTACCGCATTGGGCACCGCATTACTGATGAAGCCGATGGACAGCTGCTCTGGGTAGCAGACCCACGCCAGCACACGGAGTTAACGAGGCTAGTAGCGCGTTGGGAGCGGGGAGAAACGCTAATTGTTGATGCCCCCAAAGCCCGTCCACCCGCGTCACGCAATATTTTTGCGATAATCCGCCAGTTACCTGTCACCGCCTTGATGATCGGTATCAGCGTGTTCATCTTTGCGTTAACCGGCGTTTTTGGTGACCTGCTGATTGTGGCGCTTACCATCGTGCCGGTGGGCGTATCCGGCGGGCAACTGGTGTACGGCTCTCTGGGTGATACGCTCGCCTCCGGACAAGTTTGGCGGATATTGTCGCCTGCGTTTTTGCATTTCGGCTGGATGCACCTGATATTCAATCTAATGTGGGTGTGGTACTTCGGCCGCCAAATTGAACAGCTTCAAGGTAGCCGCACGATGTTACTGCTGTTGCTGGTGGCTGGTATTGGAGCCAATTTAGCCCAATATGTTACCGGCACTGTTCTGTTTGGCGGTATGTCCGGCGTTGTTTACGCACTGCTTGCCCATGTATGGCTGATGTCCCGCCGTGTGCCGCGCAGCGGCTTTTTTGTGCCGCAAATGCTTGTGGTGTTTATGCTGGGTTGGATGGTGTTCACCATGATGGATGTCGCGGGAAGCGTAGGTTTTGGCAATGTGGCCAATGAAGCGCACTTGGGTGGACTGCTCGTGGGGCTGGTGTCAGGCTGGTATTATTCATCCAAACGAAGAAAACGCTGAGCGAGGAGCTTGCGATGAGCGATATGACTTTTGATCGTATGATCAACCAAATGACCCCCGCAATTTATGAGAGCCTTAAACAAGCGGTTTCGCTGCGTAAATGGCCCGATGGCCGTCGCCTAACGCCAGAACAGACAGAGCTTTGCTTAGAAGCAGTAATGCGTTTTGAGGTTGAAAACAGTGTGCCCGAAGAGAACCGTGTCGGCTACCTTGAGCGCCGAACCTGCGGGGCGGGTGCTACGGGCGCTGGGGTTACCCCTGAAATGGCAGGTCTAGCCCGGGATGCCACGCGTGACTGACGGTCTGTTCTCTTCCCCGTCACTGATTGCTCAATCACCCACTGCCCAGGGTTGCTTAACTAAAATGGCAGCGACACTGCCTGCTAGCCCTGACGATTCAGTGGTTTATCACCTGAGGGCAGGCGAGCAGCGTCTTTTGCTCAATGCGTGTATTGGGGAGCGGCTCAGCCTTACCTGGAGCGGCGCCATCGCCTGTACTCACTGTGGTCGGGCGACTAAAAAAAGCTTTGCCCAAGGTCACTGCTACCCCTGCTTTAAACGCTTGGCGCAGTGCGATACGTGCATTATGAAGCCGGAAACCTGCCACTATCACCTAGGCACTTGCCGTGAGCCCGAGTGGGGTGAAAAGCACTGTTTTCAGCCGCATATTGTCTATTTAGCAAACTCATCAGGGCTAAAGGTGGGTATTACCCGAAAAACTCAAATGCCCACCCGCTGGTTAGATCAGGGCGCCATTCAAGCGCTACCCATACTGGAAGTAGATACGCGTCAACAGTCTGGCCTTGTCGAAATGCTGTTTAAAGAGCGGGTGGCGGATCGCACTAACTGGCGCGCGATGCTAAAGGGTGAAGTGGAGACGCTAGATTTAGCCGCAGAGCGCGACCAGCTTTTTCAACAGCTGGCTGATGGGTTAACCCAACTGCGTGAGATTCACGGTGCCGATGCCATTCGCACGTTGGATGAAAAGCCGCTGCACTTTCATTACCCCGTCGACACCTTCCCCCGCAAGGTAGTCTCGCATAATTTTGATAAAAATCCTCGGGTTGAAGGTGTGCTGCAGGGGGTAAAAGGGCAGTATTTAATATTTGATACAGGCGTTATTAATCTCCGGAAATTCACAGGTTACGAAATTACGGTGCGTTAAACGGCTAGCCAGAGTGGCTTAGGTTGACTAAGGTTAATGGTGTGAAAATACCCCTGCCCAATGCAACGCAAGGAAGCCGCAATGCCCTGGCTAAAACTGCTTCACATTGCCGCGCTGGTTATCTGGTGCGGCTCACTTCTGTATTTGCCGGCGCTGCTTAGCCAGGCTCTTCAGCTTCGTAAAGATGCTGGCTTTGCCCAAGGCGCTCCGCCGATGCCGCGGTTTTTCTACAATTCGGTGGCTACGCCAGCAGCACTTGCAGCGATTGCTTCGGGCACGCTGCTATTTCTGTTGCATGGGTTGTTGGGCGGCTGGTTAATTCTAAAACTTGGTGCTGTGGTGGCTATGGTGGCTGCCCACGGCTGTTTTGGCTGGCTAATTTTACGTTTGGAGCTGGGAATCCATAAAGGTGTGAAACCCGCCACACTGCTTGCATTGCTGCTAGCGGTGGCGGGTATTTTAGCGGTACTGGGGTTTGTGTTGGCTAAGCCCTTGGACTGGAGCTAAGTGTTTATGAAAAGCCCTAGCGTGCCTTCCTCGCTGCTAATCAACATCCACGCCCACTGCGTGCTCGTACACCAGTTGGCCTCCCAGCCAGCCAGCCAGCGCAATAAGTGCGCCGGTGAGCAGCGATACAGCCAGACCCCAGGGCAGAATGGCACTGGGTTCATTAAGTCGCAGCAGCCAGTTAAACGATGCCAGCGAGAGCATTACAACGGCCACAATCGCATGGCTCCAGCCAGTGATAAGTCGGCGGATACGGGCAACGGTTACCAGGTCAATGATCCCTGCGACAGACGCTATCCAGCCACCAAAAGCGCCTACGCCCGCCAGCCAAAGGCCGCTACGCAGCCAAAAGGGGTCGTTGGTGTACCAGTAAGCCAGGTCGCTTGCTACCAGGGCCATCAAGGCGGCTACAGGAAAGTGGATCATTACGGGATGCAATGGGTGGCCAGCCAGAGAAGCTCGGCTTTTTATCGATCGTTGGGGAGTTGGTGCCATGGTCACTTCCTGTGGGCAGACAAAGGGAAATAGCAAATGAGGGAACGCAACTGCTACACGGCCTCACGGAATATTCAACGCGTATCGCGCCAACGGGTCAACCAAATAGCGTTAGTGACAATGCTTGCCGCTGCTGGCTTAACCGCTGGTTGTGCAGGCGATAAATCTATTCTAGACCCCGCTGGGCAAGCTGCACGTGATGTGACGCTGATTTGGTGGATCATGCTGAGTTTCGGAACGGTTGTGCTTGTCGCCGTGACGGCGCTATGGCTGTACGCTTTCAGGCCCCGGGAGGTAACGCGCACCCCGGTTCAGGAGCGGCGCATTGCTCGCCGTTGGATTCTAGGCGGTGGCATCGTGCTGCCCGTGACCAGCATTATCGCACTGTTGGCGTTTGGCGTACCTGCCGGGCAGCGCATGCTGGCGATTGACGATTCAGCCGAAGTCATTGAAGTGATTGGTCACCAGTGGTGGTTCGAAGTGCGCTATCCCAACGCTGAAGGTGGGGAGGTGGTAACCGCGAACCATCTGGTCATGCCCGTGGGCGAGCCGGTTGATTTCCATGTGACCGGTGCGGACGTGATTCACGCCTTCTGGATACCGCGCCTGGGTGGCAAGGTGGACATGATCCCCGGTAGGGTGAATAGAATCCGTCTAGAAGCCGATATCCCCGCTGTTTTTGGCGCCCAGTGTGCGGAGTTTTGTGGCGTTGGCCATGCGCACATGCACCTTTTCGTTGAGGCGCTTCCTAGAGAGGAGTACGACGCCTGGTTAGCGGAGCGCCAAGAAGAGCAGCTTGGTGCGGTGGCCACCGCCGACGCTAGCCACGATGACGCGCGCGATGCTTTTATGACCCATTGTGCCAGCTGCCATCAGGTAGCTGGCATCAGTAGTGGTACTACAGGGCCGAACTTATCGGATATGGGTAGCCGCGCGACGGTGGGGGCGGGCGTCATGGCCATGGAGGAGGGCGCTGTGAGCCGGTGGCTAAAATATCACCAGTCGCTAAAGCCTGGGAATAGAATGCCATCCCACGATGATATTGAAACGGACACCTTGGATGCCCTGGGTGCTTGGCTGGAGACCTTGAGCCCATGAGCACAGTTAACGATAAAGCCATTGAGCACGACCCCCAGCAGTTACACGATGACCTGCACGAAATTTGGGGCAATCCCAAAGGGCTCAAATCACTAACGATTGTCAACCACACTACCCTGGGCCTACGTTTTATGGTCACGGGGATGGTGTTTTTCTTGATTGGTGGCATTCTCGCCATGCTGATACGCACTCAGCTTGCGATGCCTGATCAAGACTTCATGTCGCCGGACATCTATAACCAAGTTACCACCATGCATGGCACGGTGATGATGTTCCTGTTCGCTATCCCCATGCTGGAAGGGCTAGCGATCTACATGATTCCCAAGATGATCGGCGCGCGAGATTTGGTCTGCCCAAGGCTGACCTCGTTAGGCTATTGGTGCTATTTATTTGGCGGCATCATCCTTATGTCTAGCCTCGTTTTGGAGATGGCTCCGTCCAGCGGCTGGTTTATGTATACCCCGTTGAGCAGCAGCGAGTTTTCCCCCGGCTTAGGATCAGACTTCTGGCTGCTGGGCATCACCTTTGTAGAGATCTCTGCGCTATCGGCAGGGGTTGAAATTGTCGTTTCTATCTTGCGTACCCGAACCCAGGGGATGGCGCTGCACAAAATGCCGCTATTTGCTTGGTATATCCTCGCGATGGCGTTAATGATTGTGGTGGGCTTTCCACCGCTAATCTTAGCCAGTGTGCTGCTTGAGCTTGAGCGTGCCGTGGGCATGCCATTTTTTGAAGTGGCGGCCGGCGGTGATCCTATCTTATGGCAACACCTGTTCTGGCTGTTTGGTCACCCTGAGGTCTACATCATCTTCCTGCCGGCGGCGGGCATTGTTTCCACGCTCATCCCGGTATTTGCCGGGCGGCCGATTGTTGGCTATGGCTGGGTGGTATTCGCGATTATCGTGACGGGGTTTATTAGCTTCGGGTTATGGGTGCATCACATGTTCACCGTGGGCATACCCCAGCTTGCCCAGGCATTTTTCTCGGCCGCCAGTATGCTGGTGGCGGTGCCCACAGCAATTCAAGTATTTGTTTGGCTGGCGACGCTGTGGTTAGGCAAACCCAAAATGAAACTGCCGATGCTCTGGGTAATGGGCTTCTTGATTATCTTCGTCTGCGGTGGTTTGACGGGCGTTATGCTGGCGTTGGTTCCGTTTAACTGGCAGGTGCACGATACCCACTTTGTGGTCGCCCACATGCACTACGTTCTAGTGGGGGGCATGTTCTTCCCGTTAATTGCTGGGCTTTATTACTGGCTGCCGCTATTTTCTGGGCGTATGCCATCGGAAAATTTAGGCCGCTGGGGGTTCTGGCTCACATTCCTAGGGTTCAACGGTACTTTCCTGATCATGCACTGGACAGGGCTACTGGGCATGCCGCGCCGTATTTATACCTACGATACGGGAATGGGATGGGATATCTATAACCTGCTCTCGTCGGTTAGTAGCTTTGTTATGTCGGCAGGTATTGCCATGGTGCTGTTGGATATCGCGCTGCACTTCCGTTTTGGTAAACCTGCCAAGCATAATCCATGGAATGCCGACACCCTTGAGTGGGCCAATACTATGCCACCGAGTGCCTATAACTTTGTGAGTTTGCCGAACATTGAGACGCGGCACCCCCTTTGGGATGACCCGAACCTTCCCTACACCATGGCCGAAGGTAAACACTCTCTGGCGGTTGCTTCTCATGGTCGGCGGGAAATGTGGGGTACCGACCCCATTACGGGCAAAGTGCGTGAAATTATTCATCTGCCGGGCAACTCTTGGTGGCCGCTGTTTGCAGCAGCAGCACTGGCGGTGGTGTGTATCAGTCTCTTAGTCCGCGTGTACGCGTTAGCAGGTATCTTTGTGTTGATTGCGGGTGTGTTTCTGCTGCGCTGGTCGTGGGAAAACGGCGCGCACCCCAGCGCCGCGCCAGAAGCGGATGTGGCGCCAGGCGACCCGCCGCTTCACTCACGCACTATGGATGGGCCTGGGGTCTGGGCGATGGCCATATTTTTGATTGCCAACGGCTCCTTTTTCCTCTCCTATTTATTTGGCTGGTTTTATCTCTGGACAGTGTCGCCTGAGTGGAGCATGCCTGCGGTGCCGCCGCTCTCATTAAGTATTTTGGCTGGCGCTGGTATTGCAGTGCTGGCGGGCTATGGCGTGATTGCAAAACTAATACGCGGGCTTCGCCAGAAGCGTGATGCTGGTTTGGGCACAGGCTTTTACCTGGCAGGCGCACTAGGTGCCTTGCAGGTAGCGTTAACCGGTTGGGCGCTGTATGGCGCCGACCTATCGCCAACCCAAACCACCCACGATGCGATCATGTTGGTCGGTCTTATCTACGCCCTGTTTCACGGCGGCTTAGCGGTTATTCTTACCGTGATGCAAGGGTTACGCGTGGGTTATGGCTACGTGGGTGTTCATGCGCCTTTTGAGCCTGCGGTGGTGGTACAGCTATGGCGCTATAACGTGGTGACCTTCTGGGTGTTAGTAGGGGCGCTTGCTGTTCTGCCCCGTGTGGTAGGGGGCTAAGCACTATGACAACCCTAATGGAGCGTTTACGTTTAACCCATCCCCTTCACTTTGTGATTGGTTTGACGCTGTGGTGTATTTGGTTTGTCGCGGTTTATGGAGGGCACGCAGTAGCCTGTGAAGCCGCGGCGCCCGCGCCGGATCAGGGTGTATTTACCCTGCTGAATGGGGGGCTGCTGCTGGTTAGCCTCTTAACCACTGCCGTGCTGGCGGCCCTCACCTGGGGGTGTTGCCAAGCCGTGAAGCAAAACCAAGGGCGAGCGCGATTTAATGCGGCGGTTTCTGCAGGGCTATACCTGTTTTCAGCACTTAGCGTTGTGTTTGTCGCGCTGCCTATCATTGGGGTGCCACCTTGTCTCTAGGGATTTGGCTGCGCCATGCATAAAGAGGTTCCCCGGCGTGAGGAAGTAATTGAAGCGCCACTCTATACCCTCCACGGCATGTGGTGTACCAGCTGTGCACTGGCTGTAGAGGGGGTGCTAAAACGCCTAGTGGGTGTTTCAGAGGTTAGCGTTCACTACCCAACTGCCACAGTGTGGGTAAAGGGCGCGCCTGATGCCATTCGGCTAGCGGTGCTCGCGCCTCACGTAGCAAAAATTGGCTATCGGTTAACCGAGCTTGAAGCACTTGGTGATGCCCATGCGCGCCTTGAGCAAGAGAGCCGCTACCTGACACTTCGTTTAATCGTCGGCTCAGTGTTTGGCATGTGGACCATGCTGGCGTCGCTGCTGATATACGCCGGTGCGCTGCCCAGTGTTCAAATAGAGAGCGTAGTGGCGTGGATTTCTGGTGCGTTTGCGCTACCCGTAGTGCTTTACGCTGGGCTGCCCTTCTACCGAGCTGGTTGGCGCACGCTACTCGCCAAGCGCCCAGGTATGGATGTGCTAGTCAGTTTAGGGGTTGTCGGGGCGGTAGTGGTTTCAGCTGGGCTTTTATGGCGGGGCTCAGTAGAGGTCTATTTTGATACCGCCGTGATGCTGATTGTGCTGCTTTTAGTTGGTCGCCTGGTAGAGACTTTTTGCCGACAACGGGGTTTAAGGGCTTTCGATTCGCTAGCGCTACCCAGTGCAGATGTGACTGTTTGGCAAGATTCTCAGCGGCTAACCCTGCCTGTTGAAGAAATTGTCCTGGGCGCACAAATAGACGTGGCCCCAGGTGAGACAATTCCCCTGGACGGTACGCTGGAAACATCCGGTTGGATAGATACGGCGACACTCTCCGGTGAAAGCGTGCCACGCTTCTTTACTGCTGGGCAGCAGGTGTATGCGGGCTTCCGCTACTTAAGTGGGAAAGCTCCCCTTACGCTTCGGGTCACGGCACCGGTTGGACAGCGGCGGGTGGATAAGCTGTGCGAACAAATGCGCCGCTTTCAGGCCCAAAAAGGCGAATTACAAACCTTAGCCGAACGGTTTGCCGCTTGGTTGAGCCCTGCCGCGCTCGTGCTTGGGGTCTTGACACTGCCTGCTGCGTTGCTATTTGGGGTGGGGTGGGAAGAGGCTACCGTGCGTGCACTTTCTGTATTAGTGGTGGCCTGCCCCTGCGCAGTAGGCCTTGCCGTGCCGCTGGCAAGCCTAGCAGGCAGCGGCCAAGCGATGCAGCAAGGTGTTGCCCTACGCGACCCCGCTGCGCTGGAAATTCTCGCCAACGTGCGTGCCATCGCTTTTGATAAAACCGGCACGCTAACCCGTGGTCAGCATAGCGTGCTGCATGTAGCCCTGCGTCACCCCAACGACCAAGCCGACTTTCCGCAAATGCTATGTTCCGCCGTTGGGCAAAGCGAACATCCACTCGCTTACGGCTTACTGCGTTGGGCAACCAACCCTGAAAACCATGCAAACGATAAGGTTGCGCAGCTAGAGCAGCGAGAAGAGTACCCAGGTAAAGGTCAATACATGACGTTTGCCAACGGGGAGCACTGGTGGTTAGGCAGCGCCGCTTGGGTAGGGTCTCAGCTTGAACAGCAAGGCCAGGGCCTGCCTGAAAGCGCCCAAGACCCCACTTACGATTTTGCTTCTCAAGTGGTAGTGGCTGACAGCCAAGGCTGGCTTGCCACGCTATATTTAGCTGATCAGCCGGTCACCGGCGCTCAAGCAACAATACAGCAGCTACAAATCGCAGGTTATGGGCTGGCGATGATCAGCGGTGACCGCCAAGGCCCCGTGAGTTGGCTGGGTCAGCAGGTAGGGCTACCTAAAGAGGCGTGCTATGCGCAGCGCTCACCTGAAGCCAAAGCAAAACTGCTAACCGCGCTACCATCCCCCACGCTCTACGTGGGAGATGGCGTTAACGATACACTCAGTTTAGCTGCCGCAGGGGTTGGCGTCGCCCCTATGCAGGCAAGCGAGGCTGCTCGGGAGGGGGCCGCTGCGCAGTTGCTAACGCCAGGGGTGGGTGGCGTTGTGCGGCTATTAAGCATTGCCAAGCGGACACGTCGGGTAATGGTGCAAAATCTCGCGTTTTCAGCGCTTTATAACACTTTAGCCCTTGGTTTAGTGGTGGTGATGGCGATACCACCGTTGGTGGCTGTGCTGGCCATGGCAGCCAGTTCGCTTAGCGTTACGCTCAATGCGGCAAGGTTAGCGTGGGCAGAAACAGACGAAGTTAACGATAGCCCAGCGCTTGCCCCAAGCGCTCTGCGTTAGCGGCTACCCAGCGGGGGTCAATGGCTCCCCAGTGTTTGATGGTGTAGTGACCTATGTTATTGCGTTCCCCTTCGCCTTTCTTGAACACACACTCGATATCCAGTTCCGCCAGGGAAGTGATGGTATCTTGCGCAGTACGCCTTGGCATGCCAGTCGCGTCAATAAGTGCAGGCACACTCGCGACACCTTGCTCAATTAAATACGCCACATATAAGCGGCGGTAAAAACTCGACTTGGTTTTGCTGAGCGGGGGCATTCGGTTTCCTTGGCGGCAACTAATCAGTGTGCTGCCTAGCTTAAATGAATAAATCCCCCTGTGCCCGTGGTGGGCAAAAATCCCGAGTGTTTAAGCCCTGTTCGGTGCGGTTTTGCATGTTCCACTGGCGGCTTGCGCGGTTAAAGCGCTGGGCGATCAAATCGGCAAATACCCCTTCACCGCGAAAGCGCTTTCCAAACTGTGCGTCGTAGTTCTGGCCGCCCCGGCACTGCCGAATGAGGCTCATCACTTTAGCCGCTCGCTCGGGGTAGTGGGCTTCCAGCCAAGATTCAAATAGGGGGGCGACTTCATGGGGGAGTCGCAGTAGCATCCACGTGGCGGTGCGTGCCCCTGCACGGCTTGCAGCCTCCAAAATTCGCTCAATTTCGTGGTCGGTAAGCCCTGGAATAATGGGTGACACCAACGTGCCCACCGGTATGCCCGCTGTGTTTAGCTCACGGATCACCTTCAAACGCGCCTGAGGCGATGCCGCACGGGGCTCTAACGTGCGTTTAAGGTTGGCATCCAAACTGGTTAAGCTGACAAATACCCGCACTAAACGGTGCTCGGCCATTTCTGCTAGTAAATCCAAATCGCGGAGTATGAGCGTACTTTTGGTCACAATCGTAACCGGATGTCGGCATGCCAATAGCAGCGCTAATACGCGCCGGGTGGTTTGGTACTTGGCTTCCAGAGGCTGGTAACAGTCAGTATTGCCAGAAAGGTTTATAGGGCGACACACGTAGCTTGGGTGGCAAAGCTCGTCAGATAACCGTTCCACTAAACCGCGGCGGGCAATCAGCTTGGTTTCAAAATCCAACCCCGGCGATAAGTCCCAGTAGGCGTGAGAGGGGCGAGCATAGCAGTAAACGCAGCCATGCTCACAGCCACGATAAGGGTTCAGTGAGCGATCAAAAGGTAAATCCGGCGAGCTATTCCAGGAAAGTGCGCTTTTGCTCACCTCTTCGCGCACGTCGGTGGCGACGGTCGTAAACGTCTCTTCGTGCCACCAGCCATCATCTTCCGCCACGCTGTGGGACGGTGCAAAACGGTTGTGCGGGTCATAGGTTGCACCGCGCCCCTTATAGATATGCGTACCTGACGAAGGAGAAGCCGACATTTGCCACCTCTGCATCTTATAACAATATAGAAATATGGCTATATATACAGCATATGGCGTTTGGCGTTATGCGCAAGACAGAACCTGCCCCCGTCGCAAAATGCGCTAGCTTCGAATTTTTTTCCACATAGCACAGCGCTTATTCAGCCGAGCGTGCTTGCGCCCAAGCGCTAGCATCCGGTATGGACATATCATAGCGTTCGTTAAGGTAAGGGGAGGAGAGTAGAAAGTCGGCGCTGGCGGCATTGCACGCCACCGGTACATTCCATAAGGCTGCTAAACGCAGCAGTGCTTTCACATCAGGATCGTGGGGCTGCGGCGCGAAGGGGTCCCAAAAGAAAATAAGCACGTCGAGTTGCTGCTCGGCAATGCGCGCCCCTATCTGTTGGTCGCCACCTAACGGCCCGCTCATCAACCCTTCAACCTCTAGCCCTAAGGTGCTCTTAAGCCGACTAGAGGTGGTGCCGGTGCCTATTAGCGTGTGCTGGCTAAGCGATGTCTGCCAGCGCGACGCCCATTCCAGCATTTCGGTTTTCTTGCCGTCGTGAGCAATTAACGCGATGCGTTTGCGGGCTTCCAGCGTGCGCACGACTTGGCGGGGTGGGCGGGCATCAGTCACGGTTCAGTTCTCCTAGGTGATTACGTTTCTTGATAATGGTGGCTGCAGTGCCATGGCCAGTACTTTCATCATGATGGAGAAGGCCAATACTGCCATTTGTCGGTCATTAAGAATTGGGCTACGCTACATTTAATAATGTAATTTTACTACATATTGGGTATATATTAGCTTTATAAAGCATTTTTAGTATTTTCGTAACGTATTAAAAGCAATTATTTGAGTGCGTTTAGACAACTTATGCTTCTTATGCCACCGGCGACCACTGCCTGGATGAGGTGCCACCATGACAATACGAGTTGCGATTAACGGATTTGGGCGAATTGGGCGTAACGTGCTGCGTGCACTGTATGAAAATGGCTACCGCGAACGCCTTCAGGTGGTGGCTATTAACGACCTTGGCGACCCCTCCTTAAATTCTCACCTGTTGCGTCACGACACTGTGCATGGTCACTTTCCCTTTAAGGTAGAGCACGATGCCGAGAGCATTACGGTGGATGGTGATCGTATTGCGATCTCATCGGAGCGTGACCCTGCAAAGCTCCCCTTGGCACTAATGAACATCGATTTGGTAATGGAGTGCACGGGGCTATTCACCAAGCGTGAAGCCGCTGCCCAGCATCTTGAAGCAGGCGCCAAGCGCGTACTGATTTCCGCTCCCAGCCCAGATGCTGATGCGACCATCGTATATGGGGTGAACGACGCGACGCTAACCGCTAAGCATAAGGTGGTGTCTAACGCCTCCTGCACGACTAACTGCTTGGCACCGATTGCGAAGGCGCTAAACGATGCAGTGGGCATTGAAAACGGCCTGATGACCACTGTTCATGCTTATACCAACGACCAGAATCTTTCGGATGTTTATCATACCGACCCCTACCGGGCACGCAGTGCCACCCACTCGATGATCCCTACTAAAACGGGGGCAGCGTCGGCAGTGGGCCTTGTGCTGCCCGAGCTGGCAGGTAAGTTTGACGGGCTAGCCGTGCGGGTGCCGGTGATTAACGTTTCGCTGGTGGATCTAACCTTTACCGCAGGCCGTGATACCACTAAAGAAGAGATTAATGCGATTATGCACAAAGCAGCGGCTGGCTCTTCAGTGCTAATGGTAAACGCTGAGCCGTTGGTCTCTATTGATTTTAATCATGACGCAAATTCATCCACTTTCGATGCCAATCATACCCGCGTGAACGGTCGGCTAGTGAAAGTGCTGGCGTGGTATGACAACGAGTGGGGCTTCTCCAACCGCATGCTCGATACTGCCATAGCGATGCAAAAAGCTTCCGCGGCATAAGTGGCAACTTTTTTTACCGAGCATTGGACTGTATTGATGCTGCGGATTGTTATATTTTCAAGGCGTTACCTATTGCTGGAGTTGATATGAGCCAAGCCCACGAGCAACGTAAGCCCCCGCTGGGTGACCCGAAACACGCTATTGATTTAGCGCTTTTTGGCGCGCTGGGCGACCTTGCTATGCGTAAACTATTTCCTGCGCTGTATCACCTTGACCGTGAAGGATTAATGCCTGAAAGCACCCGGATCATGGGCTTGGCTCGACAAGAGCACGATACCGCTGCGTTTCGCCAATTAGTTAGCGAGGCGCTGCAAAAGCGCCTTAAAAGCGATGAGCAGGACAAAGACAGCGTTGAGCGTTTTTTAAATCGCCTGACCTATCACAAGCTCGATTTCACTCGCTCAGAGGGGTACGAGGGTATTCGCGAGTGGCGAGAAGGGTCTCAGCTGCCCATGGTGGTCTATCTATCGGTTGCTGCACGCATTTATGGCGATATTTGCCATCATCTTGACCAAAGCGGCAGTTTAGACGATGAAACCCGCGTGGTAGTTGAAAAGCCAATTGGCTACGATCTGATATCGTCTCAAGAGATCAATGATGCGATTGGCGCGGTTTTCCCTGAATCGCGTATCTATCGAATTGACCACTACCTTGGCAAAGAAACGGTTCAAAACCTCATTGCCCTGCGTTTTGCTAACCCGCTTTTTGGTACGCAGTGGAACCAAAACCACATTTCCCACGTTGAAATCACCGTAGCGGAAAAAGTCGGTATAGAAGGGCGTTGGGGCTATTTTGATGATGCCGGTCAACTGCGGGATATGGTTCAGAATCATCTACTCCAACTGCTTTGCCTGATTGCGATGGACCCACCCTCTAATCTCGACGCTGATGCCATTCGCGATGAGAAAGTGAAGGTGCTTAAAGCACTGAAGCCCTTTACCGGCGAGGCCCTAGGGCGCGATGTGGTGCGCGGCCAATATATTGCGGGCACCAGCGACGGTCAGCCGGTTCCTGGCTACCTGGATGAAGAGGACGCCAATACCCAAAGCCAAACCGAAACCTTTGTCGCTATGAAAACCGAAGTGGCTAATTGGCGGTGGGCGGGGGTGCCCTTTTATCTGCGCACGGGTAAACGGATGCCGGAAAAGCTCTCGCAGATCGTAATCCATTTCCGCCAGCAGCCGCACTATATCTTCGACCCCGACCAGCGTGGCATTGCCTCCAATAAGTTGATTATTCGCCTGCAGCCAGAAGAGGGCATCGCTCTTCAAGTATTAACCAAAGATAGTGGCTTGGACAAAGGCATGCGCCTGCGTCCTGGCCCGCTTCATCTGGATTTTAACAACGCTTTTCCGAAGTCGCGTATCCCCGATGCCTATGAGCGGCTGTTATTGGAAGTGATGAAAGGGCAGCAGTATCTGTTTGTGCGTCGTGATGAAGTAGAGCACGCTTGGCGCTGGTGCGATCAGTTAATTGACGGTTGGAAAACCCGTGAAACACCGCCGCGCCGCTACCCTGCAGGCTCTTGGGGCCCCGTTGCTTCTATTGCCATGATTACCCAGGATGGTCGCAGCTGGTACGAGGACTACTGACATGAGCAAAGCACGTGAAGCACTAGCGCAGCAGTTGGCCGAAGCCGTTTTTCAAGCGCTAACCGACGACTTAAACCACCAAGAGCGAGTGCTGCTGGTTGTCTCGGGCGGCTCCACGCCGGTGCCATTTTTCCAAGCATTGGCGGCCAAGCCGCTGCCCTGGTCACGTATCGATATTACCTTGGCCGACGAGCGCTGGGTCGATGAACAGAGTAGCGACAGCAACGCCCGGCTAGTGCGAGAACACCTGCTGCAGGGGAGTGCGGCTGACGCTAATTTTATACCGTTAACTTGCAACACTAAAACGCCGGAAGAGGGCGTGGAAGAGATCGCTAAGCGAACCGCCGGACTCGCGTGGCCCGCTAGCGTAGTTATTCTGGGCATGGGGAGTGATGGTCACACGGCGTCACTTTTCCCCGACAGCCAAGAGCTTGGCTTAGCCCTTGCCACTGATGAGCCATTAGTGGCGGTGCGTACGCCTAGCCAGCCCCAGCCGCGTATTACCTTTGCTGCGGGTAAGTTGCATCAAGCATATCGGCATATTTTACATATCACCGGCGAAGATAAGCGTGCCGTATTGGCTAGCGCCTTGAGCGGCGATGATGTTCGTCAGCTGCCAATTCGCGCCTTTTTATCTTGCCCGTTGGCGATCTATTGGGCACCTTAACGTTATAGGCCATCGCCAATAAGATTGTTTGGAGAGACACTGATGACCATTGATAAACAGCTTCCGTCAACCCGTACCGCTGAGCTTGATAGCATTTGCTTGAAGTCCGAGGTAATCCCGATTCTTACCATTAAGCGGTTGGAAGACGCCGTGCCGTTAGGCCGCGCCCTGGTAGAGGGCGGTTTAAGCGTGCTGGAAGTTACTCTACGCACAGATTGCGCCTTGGAAGCCGTTAAGCGCATGCGGGAAGCGCTGCCGGGTGCCAGCATTGGCGTGGGCACGGTACTGACCCCCGCCCAGTATCGCCAGGCTGAACAAGCCGGTGCAGATTTTGTTGTCACCCCCGGCGCGACTGAAGCGCTTTACCGTTACGGTGTGGAAAGTCCGGTGCCGATGCTGCCCGGCGTAGCGACCATTTCTGAGCTGATGACCGGTTGGCAGTATGGCTATCGTCGCTTTAAATTCTTCCCCGCAGAATCCAGTGGTGGCACTGAAGCGATCAAAGCGTTTGGCGCACCCATTCCAGAGGCACGTTTCTGCCCTACGGGGGGGATTAATATTGATAATGCTGCAACCTATCTTTCCCTACCCAATGTAATGTGTGTTGGCGGCTCTTGGTTAACGCCTAAAGCGATGGTAGAGGCAGAAGATTGGGACGGCATTCGCGACTTAGCACGCCAAGCTGCCGAGCGTTTTCACCATTAATGCTTAGCACCCGTTTTTATAGCTAAAAAACGTTTTCGTTATGCAGGGCTTCGGCGGCACCTAGCAAACCTGCCCAAGGGTGGGTTACTACCCATATAGGGATACCAGCATTGTAGGTGCTCATGCGGCCCTTATTCACAAAGCTTTCGCGAAGTGCGCAGTTGGGTAGCCAACTTAATAAGTGCTGCAGAATACCGCCACATAGGTAAACACCGCCTTTGGCTCCCAGGGTAAGCGCTGCGTCACCGCATACATCCCCAAGGATTTTAAGAAAGCGCAGCAGCGTGGCCGTTGCCATTGGGTCGGCTTGATTTGCGGCTTGGGTAACGCTCACTGGGGTTTTGTAGTGGGGTATTTGATTATTAAGCGCACAGTGGGCTTGGTAGAGCTCCAAAAGCCCTTGGCCGCAGAGAATGCGCTCCACGCTGACCCGCTCATAACGTTTGAGAAGTATATCTAACAGCGCGCTTTCGGTGTTGTCGGTGGGGGCAAAGCTCACGTGCCCCCCTTCGGTGGGCAGGGGTATCCAGCCTCGGTGGCCGGGGAAAACCCCAGCAACACCCAGCCCCGTCCCAGGGCCAATGACCAAACGCGTGGAATGAGACCGCGCAACGCCCGCCTGTACTTCCACAAGGTTATCGTTACCCACGTGGGAAACGCCCAGTGCTTGGGCAGTAAAGTCGTTAATCACCTTGAACAGCGACAGGTTCAGCGCCTGCTGAACATCGCTTTTCATAAAATCCCAGTGGTTATTGGTCATCTTGACTCGCTCGGCGTGAACCGGGCAGGCAAACGCCAAGCAGGCTTCCACCGGTGCATTTTTCCCGGTGGCTCCCACGCGTTCTAGGTAGTCCTGAATTGCGTCGATAACCCCAGGGTAGTCAGCACAGGGAAGATTAATAATATCTTGGGGTGTCACCTCGCCAGGCGTGACGAGCGCCAAGCGTGCATTGGTACCACCAATATCACCAATTAATGCCGGTCGCATCAGGCATCCTCTTGAAGAATCTGGTCCTGTTGGCGAGCAAGGTCGTCGGCTTCAAAGCCGCCAAACACGCCGGCGCCTTCTTCGCCGCGCATGGCCAGGTGGCGGAAACCACCAAACAGCTCGCGACCCAAGCCTACGTGGTAGTGATCCAGGTTGCCGATGGCCAGTTCCCGCTTGGCCCAGGTGGCGGGGTCGACTTTGGCTTCCAGTGACCCGGCGTTGGCATCCAGACGTACGATATCGCCATCGCGCAGTTTGGCCAGCGGGCCGCCGTCCAGGGCTTCGGGGCTCATATGAATGGAAGCGGGCACTTTACCCGACGCGCCGGACATCCGCCCATCGGTCACCAGTGCCACTTTGAAACCACGGTCTTGCAGTACACCCAGGAACGGCGTCAGTTTGTGAAGTTCCGGCATACCGTTAGCTTTTGGCCCCTGGAAGCGCACCACGACGATTACATCGCGATCCAGGTCGCCGGACTCAAACGCGGCCTTCATTTCGTTCTGGTCTTCGAAGATTTTGACCGGTGCTTCTACTACCCGGTGGTCTTCTGCTACTGCGGATACTTTGATCACGCCGCGACCCAGGTTGCCTTTCATTACCGTTAGGCCGCCAGTAGCTGCGAAGGGAGTAGCGGCTGGGCGTAAAACGTCTTCGTCCAGGCTGTTTTCTGGGCCTTCACGCCATACTACTTTGCCATTTTCCAAGAACGGTTCTTGGGTATAGGCGGTCAAGTCAGTGCCGAATACTGTCGGGATATCGCCGTGCAGCAAGCCCGCGCCCAGCAGTTCGCGGAACAGGTAGCTCATGCCGCCTGCCGCCTGGAAGTGGTTGATATCCGCTTGGCCGTTGGGGTAGACCTGCATCAAACTGGGCGTTACGGCGGATAGGTCGGTGAAGTCATCCCAGTTCAGCGTAATGCCCGCAGCGGCGGCCATGGCAATCAAGTGCAGCGTATGGTTGGTTGAACCACCCGATGCCAATAAACCTACCACCGCGTTGACGATGGCGCGTTCGTCGATCTGCTTATAGAAAGGGCGGTAGTCGCCGCCAGGTTCGGTGTTGCGAATAGCCTGCTCGGTGGCGTAGCGGGTCAGCGCTTCACGCATTTCCGTGCCTGGGTTCACAAACGAGGTGCCCGGCAAGTGAAGACCCATCACTTCCATCATCAGCTGGTTTGAGTTGGCAGTACCGTAGAAGGTGCAGGTGCCGGGGCTGTGGTAAGAGTCAGACTCCGCTTGCAGCAGCTCTTCGCGCCCCACTTTACCTTCCGCGTATAGCTGGCGAATGCGTGCTTTCTCTTTGTTGGGCAAGCCGCTGGGCATTGGGCCGGCCGGCACGAACATGGCGGGTAGATGGCCAAAGCGCGCAGCAGCGATAAACAGGCCAGGTACGATCTTGTCGCACACGCCCAGGTAAAGGGCAGCATCAAACATGTTGTGTGAAAGCCCAACTGCTGCCGCCATCGCAATAACGTCGCGGGAAAACAGTGACAGTTCCATGCCCGGTTGCCCTTGGGTAACCCCATCACACATGGCAGGAACACCACCGGCAAACTGGGCGGTTGAACCCATGGCGCTGGCAGCGGCTTTAATGGTTTCTGGGAAGGTTTCAAACGGCTGGTGGGCCGACAGCATGTCGTTGTAAGAAGAGATAATCCCCAGGTTGGCGCTGTTCATCAGCTTCAGAGAGTCTTTCTCTTGGGGGCTACAGGCGGCAAAGCCGTGGGCCAGGTTGCCGCAGGAGAGCTCTGCACGATGCACGCCACGCTTATGCTGGGCGGCCATACGGCGCTCGTAGAGCGCTCGCCGTTCAGCTGAGCGCTCACGAATGCGTTGGGTAACCTTAGCAACCGTCGTGTTTAGCGTTGTGGGTGTTGAGTTAGGTGGTGTTGAGTCAGGCATAGTGACCTCTGCTGGATAGCGTCTATAGAGTAAGCCTGATGTGATTTTCGCTTACTCCTCGACTTCGTCGCTTTTTATGCTGAATAGCATGGCATAAAGAGTAGGAACCGCCACTAGGGTAAGTAACGAGGCGAATGCCAAGCCCCCCATAATAGTGACGGCCATGTTATTGAAGAACGCATCTACCAATAGGGGCAGCATGCCTAAAATAGTGGTGCCTGCGGCAAGGAACACGGGGCGTAGACGGCTGACACTGGCATCTATCAGCGCGGTAAAGCGCGCTTTGCCTTCGTTGATCTGCCCATCTATTTCGTCCACTAACACAATGGCGTTCTTCATCAACATGCCCGAAAGGCTGAGCATCCCCAAAAGCGCGGTAAAAGAGAAGGGTAGCCCTGATATCAACAGTCCAATCACTACGCCGCATACTGACATGGGCACCACGAGCCAAACGATAAGCGGCTGCCTGAGTTTGCCAAATAGCAGTATGGAAATAAGCAGCATTACCAGCAGGCTAATGGGTAGCTGTTGGGCTAACCCCGCCTGAGCTTCGCCGGAATCTTCATGTTCTCCACCCCACGCCAACCGATAACCGGGCGGCAAATCAATCGACTCGATTTCCCCTCGAATGGCATCGAAGGCTTGTGCTGCTGTGTAACCTTCTGCGGGGTCTGCGCCAACGGTTAAAGTACGCACGCGGTTACGTCGCTGTATTAACGACTCTTCGCTTTGTAACTCAAATGCTGTCACCACTTGGCTGAGGGGAATAAAGCGCTGCTGGGCGGCGCTCCATACATTACGGTCTTGCAGGAGCGCTACGTCGTCACGTTCGGACAAGGGTGGCCGAACAACAATGGGCAGTAAGTGTTCGCCTTCTCGGTAGGTGCCCGCCCGCGCGCCGGATGAAGAAAACTGCAGCGCTTGAGCAATATCTGCACGGGATACACCCGCGATGCGAGCACGCTCTTCGTTAATGTGCGGTACGACTACCATTTCTTGTTGACGCCAATTATTCCTCGGGTCTATCAAGTAGGGGTTAGCCGCTATACGGCGTTCCGCTTCCGCGGCTAGTTCGCGTAATACCGCGGGCGAAGGCCCTTGAAAGCGAGCCTCGATATCCGCGCCATCGCCCGGGCCAAACTGTAACCGCTGCGTGCGTACCTGGGCATCAGGAAACGCTTCGTTGAGTTCACGGTAAAACTGGCGATCAAGATCCGGTATAACGTCTATGTCTTCGGTACGCACCATCAACTGTATATAAGCGGAATTTGGCAGTTCTGGGGCATACGTAAGCATGAAGCGGGTTGCGCCCTGACCAATAAAGCTCGCCACGGAAGAAACACCTTCCTGCTCCAATATATAGGCTTCGATTTCTTCGGCGTGATGGGCGGTCGCGCGAATATCGCTGCCCTGGGGGAGTTCCACATTAACCAAAAATAGCGGCGTCGTTGATTGTGGAAAGAAGGATTGGGGTAGGTGCGTAAACGCCCATATACACACAGCCGTTACCACTACCAATATAGAGACCGTGATAGTGCGTAAACGCAGCGCGAGTATGAGTAACCGGCGGTATGTCCGATAAAAAAAGCCGCCGTAAAGTTCTCGTTTACTGGGATCTTCCTCGCTGCTTTCTGATTGGTCGGCTGCGTTGTCCGAGTCCGTCTCTTCTTTGCGCAGCAGGTAGTAACCAAATAATGGCGTCACCGTAATTGCCAGCAGCCAGCTTAAAAGCAGGGACACCAGAATAACGATGAACAGTGAGAACAGAAACTCACCGGTTACGTCATCAGATAACCCGATACCCGCAAAGGCCATAATGCCAATCACCGTTGCCCCTAAAAGCGGTAGCTGGGTACGGTTGGCGGCTTTGCTGGCGGCTTCTTTGGCGCGTTCACCTCGCTTGATATTGCTGACCATGCCCTCGGCAACCACGATGGAGTTGTCGACCAGCATCCCCATGGCAATAATTAATGCGCCGAGTGACACCCGCTCCATATCAATGCCTAGTAGGCCCATAAACAGCAGCGTACCAAGCACGGTAAGCAGCAGGGTGCTGCCGACCACCACGCCAACCCGCCATCCCATGACGAGACACAGCACGCCAATCACAATGGCCACCGACATCAACAGGTTGAGCAAGAAATCATTAATAGCGTCGTTAACGACATGGTGCTGCTCGTAAAGGGGGTGAAGCTCTACGCCAAGCGGGATTCTGCTCTTAAGCTCCTCCATGCGAGCTTCAACGGCTTCCCCTACTTCAACAATGTTCTCATTAGCAAGGCCTGCAATGCCGATAGTGAAAGCGCTTTGGCCGTTGTAGCGAATGAGGTGCCTGGGCAGTTCGCTGGGCTGGCGGTAAATGTCGGCAATATCTACTAACGATATCTGTTCTGTTGTACCAGGGCGGCCTATGCGAATGGCCTCCATTAACGCCGTGCTATCAATATCACTGCGCGCCACCAAGCGCACTTGGCGGTCGCCAATGCGTAGGCTGCCTGCATGTTCTACGGTGTTTTCCGTTTGAATCGTATTGATGACCTGCTCAATGGGGATGCCCAGCGTGGTTAGTCGCTCATTAGAGATATCAATATAAATTGTTTCTTCGCGCTCGCCTGCGGTGGTGACCCTAGCAACGCCGGGTACCGCCAGGAGTTCTCGCTGTAAAAAAGTAGATATATCGCGGATTTCACTGGTGGTAAAGCCATCTGCGGTCACTGCATAAAACAGCCCGTAAACCTCACCAAAGTCGTCGTTTATTTGCGAGCCGAGCGCGCCGCTGGGAAGGGCGCTTTGCGCATCATTGATTTTATTCCGCAGTTCGTCCCAAATTTGCGGTAGCTGATTACTGTGATAGCTAGCGTGTACCTCCACTTTGATTTCCGAGCGTCCCGGCAGCGACTTCGACTCGATAATGTCGATCTGCTCCATTTCCTGGATAGCACGCTCAATGCGCTCGGTGACCTCATCTTCCACCTCTGCTGCGGTGGCGCCAGGGTAGGGCGTATTAATAATAGCGTTAGGAATGGTGAAAGCTGGGTCTTCGAGTTTGCCGACGGTGTTATAGCCCCACAGGCCACCAAAAAAGCAAATTAAGACGATTAGCCACGTGTTTAAGGGCCGTTCAATGGACAGCTTGGCGATTTCATAAGGCCTCCTAAAGCGCGGCGTCGAGCGGTTTAACGTGCATGCCGTCGCGCAGTAGCTGAACGCCAGTGGCCGCAATGGGCACGCCCGGCGCAAGGCCTGCAACAATAACGACGAGATCTCGGGTCATGTTGCCCACGGTGACTTGCTGGGGAGAGACCGTGCCGGACTCTGGGTGATATACCCAAACGCGAAAATCACCCTCTTCGGTGTGGTCTAACGCACTGCTAGGCACTGTCACAACCGCGGTTGTTAGCGCGTTCTCTACCTCAATAATGACCGTCGCAGTAGTACCGGGGAGCGCAATAGGCGAAACACCGTCGGCGGGAGCAAACTCCACTTGGTACGTTTGTGCCACCAGGTCAGGCTCAGTAACGTGTTCACGATAAACCAGCGGAATCCGCTCGCCGGGCAGGGTGGCAATTTCTGCTTCGATGTTGAAGACGCGGCCGCTCTCCAAATGCTGCATTAGCGCTTCCGGCACATTGATACGAATACGCAGTTCAGAAATGTCCTGGATACGCACCACCTCAGCATTGGGCGGTACGGTGGTATGGTTTTCCACAAGGCGTCGTGTAACGAGTGCATCAAAAGGCGCATTTAGGGTGGTATAGGCCAACTGTTGTTTAGCATTTTCCAACTGCGTTTCGGCTAACTCCGCATCGGCACGTGCTGCGTCCAGCACTGTTTCAGACACCGCATTGTGCGAATACAGGTTGCGCTGTCGATTAAGGTGCTTACGCGCTTGTTCCACTTCTGCCTCAGCGCTGCGTACTTGCAATGCGTAGTCGGTAGGGTCTAGCTGAGCAATGAGTTCACCGCGGGGAATTGTCGTTCCTTGGACGGCAGGAAAGGTTTCTATCCGGCCGCCGACCCGGAAGGCAAGGTTAACGGTACTTTTAGCATCTACGCGCCCAATAAAGCGCCGACTGGGGAAAAGATCTTGCTGATCCGTTTCAAACAGCTTAATGACTTGCACGGGAGGCTCTGGAGGCGCTTCATCGTTGGAGCAGCCGACAAGCAGTACCGCTGCTATTAATACTATCCATAATACGTTGGGCCTCATTCAATGCCTCCCTGCAGGCGATTATTCATTCGTAAGTCGTAATGTGGGTTAATGATATCTGGGTCTTCCGCTCATGACTTGTTTAAACTACCCACTATAATAGGTACTCTTAACACATTCGAACAGACGTTTGGTTTTTTACTGTACGTGACCGCTGAAAACGGCACAATTTAAACTAGCCCAATGCAAAAAAACGATGATTAACACTAAGGATGGCGAGCGTGCAGCGGAGTATGCAAAAACGTATCTCAAAAGCGACACCCAGCAAGGGTAGCCAAAAGCGCAGTTGGTTAGGGGTGGCGTTAGCGCTGGTTTTAAGCGGCTGCGCGCTTGGGCCTGAGTACCAAGCGCCTGAGGTTGTGCTACCCGATACCTGGCCTGAGCACATCACCTTAAGCCAAACGGAGCGGGATGATTGGCGCAACTGGTGGCGCCAGTTTAACGACCCGGCGCTGAACCAATTAGTCGCGCGGGCCACGCACGATAATCTAGAGCTCACTATCCAACTGGCGCGCATTCAAGAAGCCCGCGCCCAGTTGGGGTTTGCAGATGCCGATCAGTTTCCGACCGTAGGCTTTCAAGCGGAAGCCACGCGAGAGCGCACACCTGGGGCCGCGTTCCCCATTGATTTTGAACCTATTCAAGACTTAATTACCTCCACTAATAATCAATACTCATTAGCCGCTAGTCTAGGGTACGAGATTGATTTATGGGGGCGTTTAGCTAACGAGCGAGAGGCCGCCACTGCAGCCCTTCAACAAAGCCAGTTTGCCCGAGATGCGGCAGAAATAGGTGTCATTGGTGATGTCGTGACGACTTATTTCAATCTAAAGAGCGCTGAGGCACAGCGCCAGCTACTCGATGAAACCATCGCCTCTTATGAAGAGACCTATCGTTTACAGCGCTTGCGTTTTGAGTATGGGGATATTAGCGAACTGGACGTTCGGCGCGCAGAAGCCGAGCTGCAGGGCTTGCGTCTAGAGCAGCCCGCATTAGCCAGGCAAGTGGAAGCGTTGCGCGGGGCGTTAGGCGTGTTAGTGGGTATGTCGCCCCAAGAGCTAATCAGCGCGCTGGATACCGGAGATACTCAGCTTGCGGAGATCGCTCAGCCGGAAAGAATCCCCCAAGTGATGCCCTCTGAGCTACTTCAGCGTCGGCCCGATATTCGCTCGGCTGAAGCCTCGCTCATCGCAGCAACGGCGCAGGTAGGTGTCGCAGAAGCGAACCGTTTACCCTCGCTCAATTTAACCTCTTTTATCGGCACAAGTGCAGCAAGTAGCGGCGATCTCTTTAGCGATGCAGCACGAACTTGGGGGCTTGGTGCTTCGGTAATGGGCCCGCTGTTTGATTTTGGCCGAACCCGTGCGGGTGTTGAAGGCGCCGAAGCTCGGGTTGAGCAGGCTGAAGGGCAGTATCGCCTAACCGTATTGACGGCCTTTAATGAAGTGCGTGACGCCCTTTACAGCTACGAGTTTACCTCCCAGCGGGCCGCAGCGGTGGAAGAACAAATAGATGCAGTACAGCGCGCCCGAGACCTCGCCGTATTGATGTATGAGCAGGGCCAGGTTAGCCAGCTTGAGCGCTTAGATGCCGAGCGTAATTTGCTTTCCGCGCGGCTGGAGCAAGCCGATGTAAGGCGTGAGCAGTTAGCCGCAGCAGCCACGCTGTTTAAAACCCTGGGGGGTGGGTGGCAAGCCGACCAGTAAAGGCTCAATAATCAAGCCACCAAAATGGTTCAGTTTTGTTACTATTCGGCGTCCTTAAACGGCTGATCCTTTACTCTTTTCTAGCTGGGGCCGTTTTGTTGTTCTGGAGCCGCTATGCACCCCATTGTTAAGCAAATAGAACCCATTAACCGTGATGCTGCTGAACATACGCGCGCATACCTGGATACGCTGACCAAGCCCCCCGGCAGCTTAGGCGAGCTGGAAACCTTGGCGATTCAACTGAGCGCCATCACCGGCATGGCCAAGCCCAGCGTGACGCCGCCGCGTATTGTGGTGTTTGCCGCTGACCACGGGGTCGCCAGCGAAGGTGTGTCAGCTTTTCCCCAGGAAGTCACCGCGCAAATGGTGGCCAATTTCACCCAGGGGGGCGCTGCCATTAATGTATTTGCGCGGCAAATTGGCGCTGATGTGGAAATCGTCGATGTGGGTGTCGCATCTACATTAACGCTGCCTGGCGTTACCCTGGCTAAAGTGCGGGCGGGCACGGCCAACATGGTGGTAGATGATGCCATGCACGCCAATGAGGCCTTAGCGGCAATTGAGCAAGGTGTGGCGGCGGTTGAGCGCGCAAAAAAGGCAGGGGCACGCTGTATGATTGTGGGCGAAATGGGGATTGCCAATACCACTGCCAGCAGTGCCATGCTAGCGGCCTTTACCGGCGTACCCGTTGCCCAAGTGGTCGGGGCCGGTACCGGCATTAATAGCGCACAGCTAGCCAATAAGATCGCAGTGATTGAGCGCGCGCTAAGTGCCCGCCAAGCCAACGCCAATGAACCCTTAGACGTACTCGCCAAATTGGGCGGCCTTGAAATTGCCGCGATGACAGGCGCTTACTTAGCCTCTGCGGCGCATCGCACCCCCGCGATTGTGGATGGCTTTATTGCCACGGTGGCATCACTCACGGCCTGCCGCCTCTGCCCATTAGTGCGCGACTACCTGATCTTTGGGCACCGATCACACGAGCCGGGCCACGCCACAGCGCTAGAAGCGCTTGATGCTAAGCCGCTGCTCTCACTGGGCATGCGCCTGGGCGAAGGCAGCGGCGCGGCGCTGGCCTTTCCGCTACTACAGGCGGCAGCAGCCATGCTCAGCGAAATGGCCTCTTTTGCCGATGCGGGCGTTAGCAATAAAGCTGCACGATGAGCCGTTTGGAAACGCTGCCGTTTAGCCAGCCTTTATTGCTTGCACGCAGCGAGCAGTGCCTAGCGATCACCTCCACGATGCCGCTGCGGGTGCTGAGCAGTGCATTAGTGGGTGAGGGCTTTGGCAGTGTGCGTCATTTTGCAAACTTCCACGTTGATAAGCACTACGATGGCCACACGCCAGAAGAAGACTTGACCCAGTGGTTACTGGCCCAAGGCTTTCCGCTGGCATCGGTAGCCATGATGACCGCCGTTCATTTAAACAGTGCCTGCGTGGTTAGCAGGCCGCTGGGTGATTTGCCCCACGGCGTGATGGCGCTGGTTACTGCGGGGGTGGGTAATGCCGTTGATATTAGCGTTCCAAGCCAAGACGACCCTCGCTTGGCGCTACGCACCGCGCCAAAGGTTGGCACCATCAATACATTTGTTTTCTTAGATGCCCAGCTAACCGATGGCGCGTTAGTGAATGCTTGTTTATCGGTAACGGAAGCCAAAGTGCAGGCGCTCCGGCAGGCGGGTATTAAAGATCCTCACAGCGGCACGCCAGCCACCGGCACCTCTACCGATAGCGTCTCGATTGCGGCAACGCAGCGTGGCGACACCACCCCCTACGCCGGTTCTGGCACCCTTCTTGGGCGCGCACTGGGCCAGGCGGTTTACCAGGCAACGTTGGGCTCGCTGTTGCTTTCACAAAAGAGGGCTTCCGTGTGCTAACGCCGTTATTACTCTCAACCGTTGTGCTAGTTGCCATTGCGATTGTCATCGACTTGATCGTTGGCGACCCGCGCACATTGCCGCACCCGGTGGTGCTGATGGGGCGTGCGATCAGCTGGTATGAGCGGCTTTGGAACCGAGGCACGGCGCAGCAGCGCAGGCTAAGCGGCGCCTTCTTAACCGTGACGGTGGTCGGCGGTGTATGGTTTTCTAGCTGGCTGCTTCTCATATTGCTAGCCAGGCTGCACCCAGGGTTGGCGTTGCTTGCCGAGCTTTGGCTGCTTTCCACGACGCTGGCGATTAAAGGCTTGGGCGAAGCGTCTCGCGCGGTAGTTGAGCCGCTTCGCAAAGGCGACTTGCCCGCCGCACGCCAAGCGCTGGGCATGATTGTTGGGCGTGATACGCAAGGGTTAGATGAAGCAGAAATTACCCGGGGCACGGTGGAAACCGTGGCGGAAAATACCGTGGATGGCATCACCGCGCCGCTGTTTTTTGCCCTTATCGGCGGGGCGCCGCTGGCGCTGGCGTACAAGGCGGTGAATACCCTGGACTCAATGGTCGGCTACAAAAACCAACGCTATGGCGATTTTGGTTTTGCCTCTGCCAAGCTGGACGATGTGGCCAACTGGATTCCCGCGCGTTTAACCGCGCTGTGCCTATGGGTCGCTGGCCTGCTATTGAGTATTTCGGGTGTTTTATCCCTACGCTGGAAGGGGGCACTACAGGGCACCTGCCGCGATGCGCCGCGCCACCCAAGCCCCAATGCTGGCTGGCCGGAAGCCATGGTGGCGTGTTTACTTGGCGTACGGTTAGGCGGCACCAATTTCTACCAGGGCGTAGCTTCCCATCGCGCCACGCTAGGCGAACCCCTTGAGCCACTGCGTTTGGTGCATATCAATGCCACCGTGCGTTTAATGCACGGCGCCTGGATGCTGTTTATGCTACTACCGGTTGGGTTCGCTCTATTGGTGCTTATTCTTCGAGGGGGGGTATGAGTGTGCCTAATCCTGCATGTACTAGCCCTACATGGCCCACGCATGGCGGCCAGGCGGATGCGCTGCTGGCGCATTTTGGTTTGCCCGCAGACCACCCGGTGGAAGATTTTAGCGCTAATCTTAATCCGCTAGGCCCACCTGCTTGGGTGCGAGGCTGGCTAACAAAGCAGCTAGCAGGCCTTGAGCGCTACCCCGCGCCGGACTACGCCAGTGCCCGGCAGGCCATCGCCGCCCATCATAAGCTTCAGCCTGATCAAGTATTGCTGACCAACGGCGGTGCAGAGGCTATTTTTCTGGCTGCCGCACTGCACGCAGGTAAGCGAGCGGCGATTGTTACCCCAAGCTTTGGCGAATATGCCCGCGCCTGCCGCGCCCACCGGCTCACCGTCAGCGAGATCGTACTGCGCCCGCCGCACTTTACGCTTGAGGTAGACGCGCTAATGGCTGGGCTTGAAGGCATAGATGTACTGTTTTTATGCCGCCCGAATAACCCTACCGCCACGCTTATTGATAGCTCGGTAATGGAAACCTTGCTGGAGCGCACGGCGTCAATGGGTTGTCATGTGGTGGTCGATGAGGCGTTTGTAGATATGGCAGGCGATAGCCCACAACAGGCTTCCCTGACACCTTTGCTGGCGCGTTATCCGCAGCTGATGTTGCTGCACTCCATGACCAAGTTTTATACCTTGCCGGGCCTGCGGCTGGGTTATCTGTTGGCGAGTGAGGCGACGATTCAAGCGGCAGCGGTTCACCAGCCGCCCTGGAGCGTTAATCACCTTGCGGCAGAGCTGGTGGCGCCGCTGCTGGCGGATGAGACTTTCTCCAATGATACCTCGCAGTGGCTAATCAACGAGCGCCCGCGTATGGAGCAAGCACTTAGCCAGCTAGGTTTGGAAGTGGTGCCCAGCCACGCCTGTTTCTTTCTTATTCGCCCCAGCATTGAGCAGCGCAGGGCGGGCATTACAAGCGATGGGCTGTTTGAGCGTTTGCTGCGCCACGGGGTGCTGGTGCGTCATACCCATAATTTTTCCGGGCTCAACGGTGAATGGCTGCGAATAGCGCTGCGCGACGCCCCCGCTAATCAACGGCTGATAAGCGTATTGAGAAAGGTGCTTAATGATTGTGTTCGTTAGTGGCGGGGCGCGCTCTGGCAAAAGCGAGATTGCTGAGCAGCAGGTAGTAAGCGCTGCTGGCCATTCGCCTTGTTACTACTTAGCCACCGCTGACGTGTACGACGACGAGATGGCCGAGCGAGTGGCCCGTCATCGTCAATCCAGGCAAGCGCAGTGGCAGGGCGTGCAATGGAAAACCCTAGAGGTACCGCTACGGGTTGATCAAGCAATTGCCAACGTGCCAGACGGTGGCGCGGTGCTGCTGGACTGCTTAACGCTATGGGCTAGCCAAGTGTTGTATGCCAGCGAGCTAAGCGAAGAGGAAGGTTTAGCGCTGCTGGCAGAGACGCTTGCTGATGCTCGAACACGCCGGGTGCATTTAGTGATTGTTTCTAACGATATCAACGAAGCGCTGCCGCCTACCGATGCCGAAACCTGGCGCTATCTGGCCTTTCTCCAGCGGGCTCACTGCTGGGTAGCGGCAGAGGCGGACTCCGTACTTGAAGTCATCGCAGGCTGTGCGCTGCCTTGGAAGAGTAAGCAGTGGAAGGATGAGGAGTGCAAGCATGGGAAGGAGGTAAACGTTTGAAAAATGCCTTGTTTGGCGTCCTGCTGGCGCTGCAGTTTCTTACCCGCATTCCGATTCCAGTCGCCTGCCCCTGGACACCTGATACCCGACGCTGGGCAGTGCGCGCCTATCCGTTAGTGGGGTTGTTGATAGGTAGCGTGCTGGCGTTAGTCGCGTTTGCTATGCAAAACGTGCCTGCACCCATCACCGCGTTAGCCGTATTAAGTGTGTGGGTGGCGCTTTCCGGCGGGCTGCATTTAGACGGTGTCATGGACATCGCCGATGCGCTAGGCAGTAACCAGCCGTTGGCGCGCCGCTGGGAAATCATGAAGGATCCACAAATCGGCAGCTTTGGAATACTAGCGCTGGTATTTCTGCTCGTCTGGAAGGTGGTTTTGCTGTGGGCGATGGTGGCCTATCAGGCGCCTTTGTGGTGGCTGTTGATAGTGCCCGGGCTAGGGCGCTGGGCAGGCGTTGCGTTGCTGGTGCTAACGCCCTGTGCCCAGCAAAAGGGCTTGGCGTGGAGCTGGCAGCAGTCCCTTAGCGACCAAGACGTAGCGTTTGCGCTATTACCACTGGTGCTGCTCGCATTGTTAGCTCCTGCCGTCGTGTTGATGTGGCTAACGGTCATCGTTTTTGTGGTACTAATGCGCTGGTTCATGATGCGACTGTTTAACGGTATTAACGGCGATATGGTTGGCGCCACCATTGAAGGAGGAGAGCTTTGGCTACTGATCTTAGTGTGGAGCTGGTGGCAGTTCGCCACGGTATCACCGCCTGGAATTTAGAGCGCCGTTACCAAGGCCAGCAAGATATTCCGCTGCTGTTTCCAGATGCCGAAGTGGGGCTGTTGGCACTGCGCGAGTCTCTGAATAGTGAGCGTTTTGATGCTATCTACTCAAGCGATTTAAAGCGCTGCCAGCAAACCTTGGAGTGGGCCCAGGCAGCGAGGGAAGGCGTGCCCGTTGCGCTTGAACCACGCCTGCGCGAGCTGGATTTTGGCGATTACGAGGGTAAGGTGTACGACGAACTAAAGGCGCTTCCGCACTACCGCGCCTGGATTGATAGCGTAGGCGAGCTGCAAATTCCCGGTGGTGAATCCTCGGGTCAGCTACGCGCGCGATTGGATGCCTGGCTCGACGATCTTGCCACCCATGCCCACGCTGGAAATCACCAAAAAATTCTTGCTGTGACTCACGGCGGTGTGATTCGTGAGCTGCGCCGACGTTTTGAAACCATTGGTTTTTGGGATGGCATTGTGCATCAAGCCCAAGGCAGGCGCTGGCAGCTTGTTTATCAGCAAAACGCACAGGGAACAGGGGAATGGCAATGCAGCTCTTCGTCGGCGGTGCCTGCGCCGGAAAGCGCGACGTCGTAGCGGCACGCTTTCCTTACGCAATTGGTTGGCGGCTAGCTGCTACTCACCCCTTCAGCGATTGCCAACAGGCGTTGGTAGCCAACACGCCACTGGTTATCACCGGCGTGCTTGAGTGGCTTCACGCTGTTCTAGAGAGCGCTGAAAATAGGACTGAAGAAGGCGCCAATAACGATACGCTCCGCCAGCAGTGGCAGGGCGATATGACTGCCCTTTGCCAGCGCGCTGAAGAGCTAAATGCCCCGCTAATCATCATCGCTACGGAAGTAGGGCGGGGGATTGTACCCATGCAGCCCGAACAACGCCGCTTACGTGACCTCAATGGCTGGTTCGTTCAGGATGCCACCGCCCAAGCTGAACAAGTGTGGTATGTGAGGCACGGTTTGGTGATGGCGATTAAGTAGCAGACTAGGTTGGGATACACCAACCATTGGGTGATTTTGCTGGTTTGTAAGCAATGACTTAAAATCTTGTAAGCCATTTCTTACAAGCGTGTAAGAGATCGCTGTGACTTGCCCAAAATGCGCCTTGAATGGTTGTGCTTAACTTACGTCTCGCTATCCTAATCGTTTTTATTAGTTTTTGACGATTCATGGAGCGGCGTGATGTCAGCCAGCACTGGTCTGCAATTTACCTTAACGCTACCCGGCGTTGACGATGTCGCGGTGATCGATTTTACCCACCGCGAAGCGCTCTCCCAGCCCTTTGAGCTGGCGCTGAACCTGGCCAGCCGAGACGGCAGCCTGGATGCCGCCGAGCTGCTGGATCGTGAAGCCACTCTGACCATTTGGCAAGATGGCCAGCCCCTGCGCCGGGTACACGGCATTATCTCTGAATTTGGTCGGGGCGATCGAGGCCACCGCCGTACCTTCTACACCTTGGTGCTGCGCCCCGCGCTATGGCGCTTATCGCTGCGCCAGAACTCGCGTATTTTCCAGAAAGTCGATCCGCTCACGATCATTAATACCCTGTGCGACGAACGGGGCATTACCGATGTGGGCTTTGCGGTCAACCGTGAATTAGCCGAGCGCGAGTACTGCGTGCAGTACCGGGAAACCGACCTTGCCTTTATCGAACGCCTGGCCGCCGAAGAGGGCCTGTTTTACTTTCATGAGTTTGCTGAAAATAGCCACAGGCTGATCTTTGCCGATGACCCTCAGGTACTCAACAGCCTAGGCGAACGCACCTATCATAGCCGCGCCGGAGGCACCGCCCCCAGCCGCCATGTGCGTAAGCTCAGCCACAGGGCCCGGGTCGCTGCCGCTTCCGCTACCCTGAAAGATTACAGCTTTAAGAACCCCGCTTACGCACAGCTACACGAGCGCCTGGGCCGGGATGTGGAAGCCCATGGCCAGCAATCGGATTACGAGCACTACGACTACCCTGGCCGTTATAAACAGGACGTCTCCGGCGAGCCGTTTACCCGTATTCGCCTGGAACAGCTGCGCCGTGAAACGCTCACCGCCCAGGCGGAAAGCGACCTGCCCGAACTTGCCCCTGGCCTACGCTTCACCCTGACCGATCATGATACCGACAGCCTGAATCGGGACTGGCAGGCGATTAGCGTCATCCACCACGGTGAGCAACCTCAGGCGCTGGAAGAGGATGGCATGACTCAGGGCGATGCCAACGGCATGACCCGCTATCACAACCAAGTCACGCTGATTCCCGGTGATACCCCCTGGCGGGCGACGCCCAACCCCAAGCCACGCGTCGATGGCCCTCAAATCGCCTTTGTGGTGGGCCCCGAAGGCGAAGAGATTCACTGCGACGAGCACGGACGGGTCAAAGTGCAGTTCCCCTGGGACCGCTACGGTGAGCCAAACGACACGGCGAGCTGCTGGGTACGGGTGGCCCAAGGCTGGGCGGGCGGCGGCTATGGCAGCATCGCCATCCCCAGGATCGGCCATGAAACGGTGGTGTCATTTTTGGAAGGCGACCCGGATCAGCCCTTGATCACTGGCCGCACCTATCACGCCGTTAATACCGCGCCTTACTCCTTGCCGGAACACAAAACCCGCACCGTTATCCGTACCCAAAGCCACAAGGCCGAAGGCTTTAACGAACTGCGCTTTGAAGACGAAGCGGGCGAAGAGCAGATTTGGCTCCACGCCCAGAAAGACCTGGAGCTATTAACGCTTAATGACCGCACCGAAGAGATCCGCAACGACAGCTTCTTACGGGTTAATAATGACCGTATTAGTGAAATTGACAACGACGATCACCACACGGTGCACGGCAACCGTTTCGAGCACACCGAAGGGCAGCAGCATTTCAGTGTCGATGGCTCACTGCACATCAAAGTGGGCCAAGCGTGGCTGAGTGAAAGTGGCCGCGAACTGCACATCAAAGCAGGCCACAAAGTGGTGCTGGAAGCCGGTAGTGAATTAACCCTGAACGCTGGCGGTAGTTTTATAAAGCTAGACGGTGGCGGCATCACCATGGTCGGCCCCAAGGTGCGGGTAAACGCAGGCGGCAGCCCCGGCAACGGCAGTGGCCAAGCGGTGGAAAGCCCGTTACTGCCAGGGCATGCAGTGGCTGAGGTGCATGATCGAATTGATAATATTTCACAAGCCGCGCTATTGAAGACCAACCTTAAGCTGCCAGAAGTATGCGAAGAGTGTTGGCAGAAAGCATTAGCTGAAGGCCAGAGCGCAATACCAGGGGAACAGGCATGAAGGCTGATACTCTTCCGCCATTGCAACGCTCCTCATCAGAAACCTCTGAAATAGAACGCTATGCCTTAATTGAGCTAGCTCACCTACCCGTAGCCGCACGAACGACTCTGTTCAATGAGCTGGTTCAAGACAGCCAGTATTGGCCGCTAATTAAAGATGAAAGCCAGCCCCATTTGCAGCGCGAAGGCCCGTGGGTGTTAAAGGTTAGGCAAGACAAACTTGATAAACTGCTAACGCTTGACGGCATCGTATGTGCTTTACAAGGCTGGATCGAGAGTCCACTTATCGGAACTGAACTGGCTAGCCATCTGGCTCCGGCTATGGCGGTGGAAAACCCGCAGAAGCAGCGCTCATTGCTACGGTTTTATCTCCCCGATGTCATTACCCAGTTGCATAAGGATACGCTTGAGAATCCAACAAACGCACTGTTTTTAGGTGTTACCCGCTGGTGGTATCGAGATGCAACATTAGGCTGGACGGCTCTTGAAGGGAAAGCCTTGCCAGAGAGTTTGCTCCCATGGCAACTGACAGTAGATGAAGCCCGCTGGCAATCCCTACACGGTGAGCTGGAGGTTATGCAATTGACCGTCGAGTTAGTCGATTTTTCACCGTCATTATTTGAAGGAATATGTCTTTGCGAGCGACCCCGTCAGGTGGCTAAAGCGCTAATGCAAGCCAATAACCATGGTTTGACCGCCATTGCCGACAAACGAACCTTTGTTTATTTGCAATTAAGCCAGGGTAATGACACTTGGTCATCAGAAGATATGCAAGGTCTTTTACAGCGCGCGTCTGGTGGTGAAGCCACGCTGGCTGACTTACTGACAACCACTTACCAGCAGGCTGAAGAGTGTTAGTTCGCTGGGCAATAAGTCGTTATATGCGCCTAGTACCTGCTTGGCTTCAGGTGTTATTGGCCCCTATAGCCATTGTATGGCTAGCTTGGAGCATGTTGTTTAATGCATCAAAGAGCGGCTCACTAGCAGGCTATAACCATACTGATAGACCTATTGGGAGCTACTGGGTTGATGATAATTGGGGTGGAAATATGAATGCCTACTCCTGGGGTAGCACCACTTGCTGTTGGCCTTTCAAAGGAGACACTGTCGAGGTGGTATGGATACTAAGTAGGACAGGAGATCAGAAGCGCCAGGGGATAGAAGAAGAAAGGCACAGCATAATTCTCCCTATGCCAGAACATGATCCAGAGGATCATTATCTACACGTCCATTTCCTTTCCAATAATGAGGTGGATTTAGTATGGAGTGAGAGTATTCGTTCGCCAAAGTTTGAGCAATATCAAAGTAATGTAGTCAGCCATGAAAATTAAAGCAACGCCAGACTATCTGTTCTGCTTAATTTTAGTTTACAGTGTTTAAAAGAGAGCCAACCTCCGATTAAGAATCGGTTTTAATAGTTATAGGAGCAGATTAAATATGTTAGTACGCTGGGCAATAAGCCGTTATATGCGCCTACTACCTAACTGGCTTAAAATTACATTAGCTGGCTTGGGAGTGATATGGGTAGCTTGGAGTATGCTTTTTAATTCATCAAAGAGTGGCTCTTTAGCAGGGTATAACCATACTGACAGGCCTATTTTTAGTTATTGGGTCGATGGTAATTGGGGAGGGAATGGAGGCACCACCTGCTGCTGGTCTTTCAAGGGAGATACTGTCGAAGTAGTGTGGATTCTGGATGTTACTCCCGATGATATCGAGGCAGGACTGGAAGAAGAAAGGCATAGTATAACCCTGCCCATGCCAGAATATAATCGAGATGATCAGTATTTACATGTGCACTTCTTACCCAACAATAAAGTTGATTTGTTATGGAGCAACAATATCCGCTCCCCAAAATTAGAACATTATCGGAATAAAGGGGAGAGTAGGAGTGAATGAAATTACGTTAGAACGCATCCAAGCTATGGACTCTAGAAATGCATATAGTCCTTCTAACATATATGGTACAGACTGTCGAAAAGCACTAGATATTAGTTTTTTCTTTGATGGAATAAATCGAAATCTTGAGAGTGATTTATCGAGGGGAAAAGTTAGCAATATAGGGGCCATGTTTTTGGCCCACTTCTGGGGTGAAGACGACCAAATAAGTAATGCTTTTCGTAAGCATTACTACTCCGGACTAGGCACTCCATTCGACTCCAGCTTTTCCGATGATGTGGTGGGCGCGGCTCACCGCGTTCCTGGCGAAGCAGTCGGTACGGGTGAAGGGCAGCTGCGTTCCAGTGGCACGGATGCCGCAAAAGAAGTTCTCTCTGGTGGTGGTTCGGGGCGCTGGTACGAGGTTTTTGGGCGTTCATTTAAAGTATCTATCACTCAACCCTGGAACTGGGTAAAAGCGGCCCGGGATGCCGCTATTCGTACGGGTATTGAAGCCGCTGCACCTATCCGGGACACCTCTATTGCCGCCAATCTGTTAATGAGTGGAAGCCACACCCGCCTTTCCTCCGCTGTTCGCGATTTCCACAACAGCGTTGCTGATGTTAAGCAAAACAGTGAGCTACCGTTGGCCCGAATACGTGTCTCTGTCTTTGGCTTCGATTTTGGTGCCGCCATGGCAAAAGCATTTTTACGGCGGCTGCTGGATGAAGAGTGCGATCAAGACGGGGAACGCTTTGTTTATCAGGACAGCGATGTAGAAGTAGTATTCGTAGGCTTGTTGGACTGTGTGGATCGTACCCATGCCGAGATGGGACTGCTGGATTGGTTTCACCCGTTGAGCCCGGTGCTTGATGATGGCGGAGAGCTACATCCGGGCTGCCAGCGAGCGCTGCATCTAATCGCTGCCCATGAGCGGCGTTTTTACCGCCGATGCCGTCCGCTGGGAGGGCAAAATCCGCACTGGCGTGAAGAACTATGCCCTGGCATTAGCGAAGATATTGGCGGAGGCTTAGTAGCCGACGAACAGAAAGCCAGCGCAGAATTATCGCGCGCTGCCCTGCACCGCATGTATCGCCGTGCCACTATTGCCGGCGTCCCTTTTCCGCCGTTGGATAGCTTGGGTACTAGAGGTCGTCGTTTTGCCCAAATGTTTGAACTGAATGATGAAATCGAAGGCTATTCATTACCCGCTTTGGCCCGCCACTATCAACGATATACTAATTCTCGACGCAGTCCTACAGGTGAAAACTTTCGCCTCCATACGCTGGTTTATCTGGCCTGGCTAGCGCAACGTTACCGCGACTATCAGGATACGCTAGCCGCCTTGGAAGCGCGCGAGGATGCTTTGCCCAACCGTTATTACCATCGCACTATTGGTTCACTGGTGGCATCGGTTTCAGGCTCTCAAGAAGAGTGGTCGATTCAAACGGCAGAGCGCGCCGAGATTGATGTGGCATTGTCCACATTAAAGCAAACTTGGGGCTGGCTCGATGATGTGGATAGCGAGGCGAAGGATATACGCCGCCGCGAACGTTCATCAGACAGGAATACCTATTTGCATGCCCGTGCAACGCTTCGTAATCACTCTCAGTTAGCTAATAGTTGGTATCAGTGGACAAGAGAAGAGTCACCTCCTGAGCTACCTGAACCTGTGGGGCTTCTATTCGCCTATGGTTTGCATGACAAGCAGCCCGAAGTGATGACTTATCGAAATCGTCAGCCTTCACAGCTCGTTGGCGGGTATCGTTTTATGACGTGGCGGGGTATTGATCAGCCCTAGGGGGACAAGCTTAATCCCTGAAACTAATTTCAATGTTGCAAAGCATTGCTGCGCGATGGCTTGAAGAGTCAGAAGAGGTCAACACTACGACGCCACTCTAGACTAAGTTATTGCCGGATAGTAAGTGACGCATAGCGAAGTGGCCTTCTTGCAAAATTGACCTCTTCACAGCAAGTTGCTAATTTACGCGCACTCTCAGGTGCTGATGGTGTCCTACACCATCAGTTAAACGGGAAGTTGGTGAACACCGCTTTGTAAATGAGCTGTATGAATCCAACGCTGCCCCCGCAACGGTGATCGAGATAAGAACGGCTATAAGACGCCACTGTGCTATCGCATGGGAAGGTGGTCGTTCAGAAAGGGTTCGCGCTGAAAAGCGGCCTTTCGCTCCTCAGCCCGGAGACCGGCCTAAGAGTGATGGTTCTAAAGAACCACTTCAAACCGAGACGCGGAGGGCGGCTCATGGTGATGCTGGCGGCTTTCAAGCTGCCGATGTTCCTTTGGTTTTCCTCTGCTCGGTCAAAAAAACACGCTGTGCGGGTGAGCACAGTGAGCAAGGGACCTTTCATGAACCACCGTTTCCACACCACCGCCAAACGGGCGGCGTTTAGTATGGCTGCTCTACCGCTGGCCATCTCCTTTTCAGCCCAGGCCCAGTACGCCGAAGCGACCACGGAATTAGCGGCGCTTGACCCTGTTGTTGTCACCGCTGCGTTAGCGCCCCGCACCGCCAATGAAAGCCTCTCATCCGTAAGTGTGCTGGATGAAGCTACTTTTCGCCGCCAAGACCCCACCAGCCTGACCGATCTTCTGCGCGGCCAGCCGGGCGTTGATGTCACTAGCAACGGCAGTTTTGGTAAAAGCAGCAGCGTTTCTTTGCGTGGTGCGCCCGGCGATGCAACCGTGCTAATGATTGATGGCATTCGGCTGCGTTCCGCCACGGCGGGTGGTGCCGCTTTTCAGTATTTAGACCCACGTATGTTTGATCGCGCGGAAATCGTGCGCGGCCCGCGCGGCAGCCTTTACGGCGCGGATGCCGTTGGCGGCGTGATACAGCTCTTTACCCCAGATGGCGACGAACAAGGCCCGCAACCCAATATTTCCGTCGGCGGTGGTTCATTCAATACCCAGCGGTTAAGTGCGGGCATTTCTGGACGCGAAGGCGGCACGCGCTACAGCTTTGCCGGCAGCCATTTCAATACCGACGGCCAGCCTATTCGTCGCGGTGGCGAAGATAAAGGCTACGACAACACCTCGGCGCTTGCCCGGGTTGCACATACCTTTGAGAGTGGCGCTGAAATTGGCGTGCTGGCGCTGCGCGCCCGCGGTCACAACGAATATGATGGCGGAGAAAATGACTTCGTTCAGCAGGTGGCGGGTATTTACGGCGAGCTACCGGTAACCACTACATGGCGCAGTCGGCTAACGCTTAGCGAAGCCCGCGACGAGCTGGATACGATTGATAACTTCGGTGGGTCGGTGATTGATACCCGCACCCAAACCGCTCGCTGGCAAAACAATATCCAGCTCGGCGCCCATGAGGTAATCGCGGGCGCTGAAATCAGCGAAGACCGCGTTTCAAGCACCAATGAGTTTGAGGTCACCAGTCGCGATAACACCGCGGTATTTACGCAAGCACTGCTCGATTTTTCGCCGTTCGCAATTCAAGCAAGCCTGCGTTACGACGACAACGAAGCCTATGGCGATGAAGTGACCGGCAGCTTGGCGCTGGGCTACGATTTGGATAACTACCACACGCTGCGCGCCAGTATAGGCACGGCGTTTAAAGCCCCGAGCTTTAATGATCTCTATTGGCCGAACTCTGGCAACCCTGATCTCAACCCGGAAACCTCTGAAACCGTTGAGGTGGGCGTTCGCGGTCAGTACAGCCAGTGGTTCTGGGACGTGGCCGTCTTCCAAAACGACTACGACGACCTGATTGCCTGGGCGCCGACGCCAAGCGGTTTGTGGGCGCCGCAAAACGTCAATAATGCGCGTATTCGCGGTGCTGAGCTTTCAAGCGGCGTAGAAGTCAACGACTGGGTACTGCAAGCCGCCTATACCTACCTGGACCCGGAAGACCAGGAGACAGGCAATCGGCTAGCCCGTCGTGCCAGCCAAAGTTTGCGGTTGGATGCCGACCGCGAGCTTGGCGATTGGTCACTAGGGGGATCGTTAGTGGCACAAAGTTACCGCTATGACAACGCAGCTAACACGCAGCGGTTAGGCGGCTATGGGTTGGTTAACCTGCGTGCAGGCTGGCAGTTTGCACCGCTATGGACGGCCCGTGTTACGGTAGAAAATGCCTTTGATAAAGAGTATGAAACAACGCGTGACTACATCAACGCAGGCCGAGCAGGATTTCTAAGTGTTCACTTTGGCCAGTAGCCAACGTGGGCTAATGCGCGGGGCCTTGGGCCTCGCGTTTTTGCTCATAACCATACCCGCCCAGGGCCACGACCATTCACGCTGCGTGGTGGATGATCGTGACCGCGAAGTATGCATGCACAACGCTGCACGGCGTATTGCCGCGCTTTCCCCAGGGGCAACGGAGCTGACCTACGCTGCAGGCGCGGGTCATCAAGTTGTTGCCGTGGTGAGCTACAGCGATTACCCCCCGGAAGCCAAAAAGGTTGCGTCGGTGGGGAGCCATACGCGCATTGATTTGGAGGCCCTTGTCGGGCTAGCGCCAGATTTAGTCATCGGCTGGGTGACCGGTAATCCCGCCGAGCAGTTAGAAACGCTAGAAGCATTGGGCATGCCAGTGTTTTACATTGAACCGGGCACGGTTGAAGACGTCGCCTACACCATTGAGCGTATAGCGCGGCTAGCGGGCACCGAAACCGCCGGGCAGGCCGTTGCCGATGACTTCAGAGCAGGAATGGCCGAATTAACCACCCGCTACGCTGAGCGCGCGCCGGTACGCACGTTCTACCAGGTGTGGGATGAACCATTGATGAGCGTTAATGATGAGCATCTTATTGGCCAGGTAGTTCAGCTGTGCGGGGGTGACAACGTGTTTGGCGATCAGCGGCGATTAGTGCCGCGGCTAGACGATGAGGCCGTGCTAGCTGCCAACCCGGAAGCCATCATTGCCGGGGGTATGGGCGAAGAGAACCGCCACTGGCTGACCCACTGGGAGCAGTACTCTAACCTCACGGCCGTTGCGGAAGAGAGTCTCTATTTTGTACCGCCTTCCCTTATTCAGCGCCCCACGCCGCGTTTGCTAGAAGGCGCGCAGATTCTGTGTGACAAACTCGAACAATCCCGCCAAAAGCGCAGGGCCTCATAGTGGCCGCGCGCCTGTGGCAACCCCTTGGCCTGCTGGTAGTGATAGCCATGGCCGCTATGCTGTTCGCCTTAGCGGTGGGCAGTGCCCAGCTATCCATTGGCCAGCTGTGGGCAGTGGTACAAGGGCAGGGCGACACGCTGGCGCGCACTATGGTGGTTGATTTACGCCTTCCCAGGGCGCTTTCCGCCTTTGCCGTGGGTGGGCTTCTGGCCGTGGCGGGAGCGTTGATGCAGGTGCTGCTGCGTAACCCGCTGGCGGACCCCTACGTGCTGGGGCTTTCCGGCGGGGCATCGATTGGTGCGCTGGCGGCCATGTTGGCAGGCGTGGGCGGTGTGCTGATTTCAGGCTCGGCGTTTGCCGGTGCGCTGTTTTCGACCTTTTTAGTGTTTGGCCTTGCCCATGGCAGCGGTGGCTGGACGCCTTCACGGCTGCTGCTGACGGGAGTGGTGGTGGCCGCAGGCTGGGGCGCGGTAATTACCCTGATGCTGGCGCTAAGCCCTGCCGAGCGGCTGCCGGGTATGCTGTATTGGCTAATGGGCGATCTCTCCTACGCCCGCACCCCGTGGCCGCCGCTGCTGCTTTTATTAACGATTTGCATTGTGCTTATACCGCTTGGGCGAAGCTTGAACGTGTTGGCCCGCGGCCCTCAGCAGGCGGCAGCGCTGGGGGTGGATGTGCGCCCTTTAGAGTGGGGTATCTATATCGTTGCGAGCCTACTAACGGCAGCAGCGGTAACCACGGCAGGTAGTATCGGCTTTGTCGGGCTGGTGGTGCCGCATCTTCTGCGCCTGTTGCTAGGCAACGACCAGCGCTTAATTTTACCTGCTTGTGCTCTGGCAGGGGGCACCTTGCTGGTGCTGGCCGATACACTCGCCCGCACCATGATTGCACCGGAACAGCTTCCTGTGGGTGTGATTACCGCACTGCTGGGCGTGCCCACCTTTCTCTTTTTGCTCTACCGGAGCCGCTGATGAGCGCACTTTCTACCCGTGACCTCATCATCGACGTGCCCGGTCGTGAAAGTGGCACGGCGCTGAATCTTACCCTCGAACCTGGGCAAATTTGGGGCGTGCTTGGCCCTAACGGTGCGGGCAAAACCACATTGCTACATACGCTGGCAGGGCTGAATGCCCCGCGGGCTGGGCAGGTGCTGCTCAATAGCACACCGCTTACCCAGCTGCGCCGCCGCCATATCGCCCGCGAACTTGGCTTAGTGTTTCAAGAGCGCCTGGATGGCTTTCCTGCCACGGTGCTGGAAACCGCACTGATTGGCCGCCACCCGTATCTTTCTTTATGGCAGATGGAAGGGGCCGACGACTACGCCCGAGCTGAAGCGGCACTGGAAAGGTTAGATGTAGCGCATTTACGCGACCGTTTGGTGAGCACGCTCTCTGGGGGTGAACGCCAGCGGGTGGCGATGGCCACGGTGCTCACCCAAGCGCCGAAGATTTGGCTGGCAGATGAACCCACTAACCATCTCGACCTACACCACCAAAGCGCGGTGATGGCGCTAATGGCCGAGCAGGCCGCCCAGGGCAGTGCGGTAATGATGTGCCTGCATGATTTAAATCTAGCCGCCCGCTGGTGTGACCATATTCTGTTGCTGTACCCCAACGGTGAAGCCTGCTGGGGTCCGCGAGACAACATGCTGGTGCCCAGCGCACTCGAAAGGCTTTACCAGCAGCGCTTAGCCACGGTACAGGTTGAGGGTGCGCCGGT
>NZ_JAFWFN010000008.1 GCF_017515565.1 Halomonas sp. | reverse complement strand
GTGGGCGATTTCCAGCGGCACAAACAGGCCAGAGGTAGCGAGAATAATCAGCCCCAGTAGAATCGACTTAGACGCCGCGGCACCCACGTAGCCCACCACTATCTCTAAGTATGAGATAGGTGCCGATAAAATTTCATAAATACTGCCGGAAAACTTGGGAAAGAAAATCCCGAATGAGGCGTTCGATACGCTCTGGGTGAGCAGCATGAGCATAATGAGCCCTGGCACGATGAAAGCGCCGTAGCTGACCCCGTTAATCTCGCTGATGCGCGAGCCAATCGCCGCACCAAACACCACAAAGTAGAGCGAGGTTGAGATCACCGGCGAGACAATGCTTTGCAGCAGCGTACGCCGGGTACGCGCCATTTCAGCCATATAAATGGCGCGAACGGGGTAGAGGTTCATAAGCGCTCCTTGACGAGGTCGACGAAAATATCTTCCAGTGAACTCTGCCGGGTGTGTAGGTCTTTAAAGCCAATGCCCTCTTTCTCCAACTGCGCCAGCAGGGTTGAAATTCCCCGCCCCTCTGGCTGCTCTCCCGGCGGCTCCTCCTTGCGGCTCTCGTAGGTGTACACCAGCTCATGGCCATCTGCTGCTAGGCTGAGCTCTTCTTGGGCAAGGGAGGCAGGTAGTGTGGTAAGCGGCGTGTGCAGATGTAGCGTTAACTGCTTGCTGCCGAGCTTTTTCATTAGCGCCGCTTTCTCTTCCACCAGCACTATTTCACCCCGATTGATGACACCGATACGGTCGCCCATCTCTTCGGCTTCTTCAATGTAGTGGGTGGTGAGAATAATCGTAACGCCGTTATCTCTAAGCCCGCGCACGACGTTCCACATGTCCCGGCGAAGCTCAACGTCTACCCCTGCGGTGGGTTCATCCAGAAATAGAATGCGTGGCTCGTGGGAGAGCGCTTTTGCGATCAGCACCCGGCGCTTCATACCACCGGAGAGTGTCATTAGGCGGTTATTGCGCTTATCCCATAGCGCTAGCGACTTAAGCACCTTTTCGATATGGGCAGGGTTCGGGGGCTTGCCAAACAGGCCGCGGCTAAAGCTGACCGTGTTCCACACCGTTTCAAACGCTTCGTTGGTGAGCTCTTGAGGCACTAAGCCGATACGTTCACGGGCTTGGCGGTAATGGCTCACGCTGTCGAAACCATCCACTACCACACTGCCTTCGGTGGGGTTAACGAGCCCGCACACCACGCTGATCAAGGTGGTTTTGCCAGCGCCATTAGGGCCTAGCAGGGCAAAAATTTCGCCGCGCTGGATAGTTAAATCCACGCGGGTAAGCGCTTGAAAGCCACCTTCGTAGGTTTTGTTCAAGCCTTCGATGGTAATAATGGGGTCGTTCAAGGCGTGCTCCTCACACCGTGGCGTTGCCACCACGGTGCTTGACGGGCGCTTGGCGCCATTAGCTGCGGCTGGTGATTTCCAACAGGTGGTAACCGAACTGGGTTTGTACCGGCCCGTGTACCTTGTTCACTTCACCGCTGAATACAACCTTGTCGAATTCAGGCACCATTTGGCCGGGGCCAAAGCTACCCAAGTCGCCACCCTGGCGGCCGGAAGGGCAGCTTGAGTGTTCTTTGGCTACGTCCGCAAAATCACGGCCGTTTTCAATCTCTTGTTTCAGTGCGTTGCACTGCTCTTCACTGCTTACCAAAATATGACGGGCGCTGGCACGTGCCATAACAAACTCCTAAATAGAAATAAAAACCCAAAGCGGGTCGCCAGTTTATCACGCTGGCACGGGGTTGTAGGCGTTCACATTTGCTTGGTTAAGGGCCAGCCAGGGCGCCGCTTTCGCGCAGCGCTTCCCCTATGCTTGCCATCGCCCGCTCGTGAGCACTTACCGCAAGTGGGCCGCGACTTCAGACAACAATCACCCACGGCCCCGATTCAGCGCCAAAGCGCGAAGCAAGGCCCGCATCGCAACTGCGGCGGTGCTGGGTACCGGTTTTATGGGCAAAGTGGAAGGCGCCACCCATGCCTTGCTTTAAGCGCTTTTCACCGGAGCGGGTGCGTGCCATGACCGCCAGCAGGAGTTGGCGCTGCTCGGCATCGAGGTCGGCCATACCCCCGTGGTGCAGGCTGGCTAATACATCGCCAAAGGCTCGCAGCGTGCCGCCGTTCTCACCTGTTGCTTCGTAGGCATCAAAGGCGTGGTCGTAGTCGGGCTGCTCAAACGAATCACGGCTCACGCTAAGCATGCGGGCAAGCGCTGCCGGGCGTTCGTTAACGCTGTGCTCGCGCAGGGCCATAAAGTCTAACCCACCCAGGGTACGGGCATCCGGGTGTAGCTGGCCGTACCCCCCCTGGCGCACCCCTACCAGCTTACTCATCGGCCCTAACGCCTCAGGATGGCCACCACTGGCCGCTACCATTGCCCTGGCCCGGGCATTCGCTTCATTAAGCCCTATTCGGTCAATCAGCATATCTGACGCGGTGTTGTCGCTAACGGTAATCATCTGCTCTAGCAAGAAACGCAGTGTGATCGAGGCACCGGGGTCGTGCCAGTTAACCGGCCCTGCACCATCTACGTAGTCGCTGCGGGCCAGGGTTAACCGCTCATCAAGGGAAAGCGTACCCGCTTGGCGTTCGGCCAGTACCTGGGCCGCCACCGGCACTTTCACCAGTGATGCCAAGTACCACGGATCATCGGCTCGCCATGAGTAGGCTTCCCCGCTTGCCAGGTTCTGTACATAGACACCCAGCTGCCCACCAAATACCTCTTCAATAGCAGCCACGCGGGCATTTAAATTACCCTGCCACGCACTCTGCTTGTCGACTTCATAGTACCAATGAGATTCGTACTCATTTGTAACGTTCTCGTCCGCATGGGCATGCAACACCGCGAATAGCGCGATACCCAGCAGCCCGCCCTGTAATAATTTCAACACTGTAATAATCTCAACATATTAATGATCCGAGCACAGTCATAACCTTAATCTGACTCTCCCCGCCCGCCGCGCTTCGCGCTTTGGGCGAGGGTTCCAAGATCACCCTCAGAACCTTCCTGCTTCCACACGCCTTCACTAGACAGCAGCTAAGCCGCTGCCCCCGCTCCAGTCGCTCCACAGGCTAACCCCGCCAGCCCGGCGGTTCTTATATTTCTGGCCGCGTTGATGTCGCGGTCAATGGGATGGCCGCACCCCTGGCAGCGCCAGTGGCGTTGCGAAAGCGGCAGCTTGGCCACTTTGTGGCCGCAGCTATGACACAGCTTGCTGCTGGGGAACCACTGGCTCACTTTCACTAGTTGGCGCCCCGCCCAGGCCGCTTTGTACTCAAGCTGTCGGACAAATTCACCCCAGCCGGCATCACTGATGGCTTTGGCCAAGGAGCGGTTTTTAACCATGCCGGTGATGTTGAGTGACTCGACGCACAGGACTTGGTTTTCGTTAATGAGTGCGCGGGTCGCTTTGTGGGTGGCATCGCGACGACAGTCGGCGATCTTGGCATGTAACCGTGCCACTTTCTGGCGGTGCTTGTTGCGGTTGTTGGAGCCTTTCTGCTTCTTCGCCAACCGGCGCTGCAAATAGGCCAGCTTCGCCTCGTAGCGTTTCAGGTGACGCGGATTGCCGGATTTCACGCCCTCGCTGGTGATGAACAGGTCGGCTAGCCCGAGATCAATACCGACTGTTTTTGGCGTGACCGGGAATGTTTCTGGCGTGAAGTCACACAGGCAGCTGATGAAATAGCGCCCAGCACGATCGCGTGAAATCGTGATGGTAGAGGGTGCAGAGGGTAGTGGCCGACTCCACCGAATGGGTAACGGCGTCTTCGCCTTGGCAATGGTGATTTCGCCATCACGGTAGCGAAACGCCGCCTTGGTCAGCCGGATCGACTGCCGGGCATCCTTTTTCTTGAAACGTGGGTACCGCGCTTTGAGCTTCGGATTAAAGAAGTTGTCGAAAGCGGCTTTTTGATTGCGGAGCGTTTGCTGCAGGAGCACGCTCGATACGTCCTTGAGCCACGGAAATTCAGCTTTCAAGCCCACTAGTCGCTTTTCAGCGTCGGCGTGAGACACCGGCTCGCCGCGTTGCTGATACGCCTCAGTACGATAAGCCAAGGTATTGTTCCAAACAAAGCGGGCACACCCGAACGACTGCGCCAGCAGTTCAGCCTGGTCGGAGGTGGGATAGAACCGTTCTTTGTAGGCACGCTTTGTCATACTGGAAAAATATCAGGGGTTGGTGGCAATATCAACACTGGCATCGCTACGCGATGCGCGCTTGTATCACCGCCCGACTG
>NZ_JAFWFN010000007.1 GCF_017515565.1 Halomonas sp. | reverse complement strand
GCACCGGCCCCAGGCGGCGTTGCCCGTGTCCAGGGCGTGGTGGCCTCAATGGGCGACGCTTGGTGTGAAGACGCATCACCATGGGAGCCGGTTTGGTCGGCAAACAGTGCGGTACTGGTCAATAAAAGCGTCGTTAACAGTACAGTACGAAACATAGTGCTTTTCCTTAAGTGCTTTTCTTAAAAGTGCTGATTATCCCGTCACTACCCGGTTACGCCCACCGCGCTTGGCTTGGTAGAGCGCTTGGTCGGCGCGCTGCATGGAGCGCTGGTAGTCCGGGTGGCCATCGTGGAGTGTTACCCCAACGCTTACTGTCACATTGAGCAGTGTATCGGCCGTCGCCAGCATAGCCTCTTTGGCAACGGCTTGCCGTAGGCGCTCAGCAAATAGCCGACTGCCATCCTGGTCAGTGTCGACCAATACAATTAAAAACTCTTCGCCGCCCATGCGAAATACGTAGTCGCCACCGCGAGTGGAGCGGTCAAGAATGCTAGCTACCTGCTGCAGTACGCTGTCGCCAGCATCGTGCCCATGGGTATCATTGATCGACTTAAAGTGGTCAATATCCACCATTAATAGCGCAAAGCGCTTTTCTGAGTGGCGGGCAATTTCAACTTCCCGGTTAAGTACGACGGAAAGAAACTTACGATTAAGCAGCCGGGTTAAACTATCGCGCCCTGCTTCTAGTCCTGAAGCGCGCTCTAGCACATCATCCAACAGCATGATGATTGTGCGCGCCGCGTTGCGAATATCACTCAACGCCTGCAGCCGTGAATTGATATCTTCACTGCCCAGTGCCTTTAACCATTCGCCATCCACCTGCTGAATGTGGCGCGATATCGCCGTAATTTCCGGCGCGCCTTCAAAGGCATGGCAGGCTTTATGGAAGTACCATAGGCCAAATTCGGAGTTTGCCAGCCGGGGAAAGTTGGCTATCTCCTGCTGGGCGGCTACAGCAAACATCAGCGTATTTTCCCAGTCCAACAGCGCCGAACGCTGCCGTTCGCGCTCATCGCCAATACTCTGGGTCAGAGAGAAGAGCTTGTACGCCTCTTCAGTGCGCGCATTGCGGTCACTGGCCACCGAGTAAGCGTGACTCATAATCTCCATGGCCATATCAATATGGTTGGAGACATACATCGACGCGCCTTCCGACGCTAGCGTGCTATTAAACGTGGCGTTAATCTGTTGATACATTGCCTGTTTAAGCTGCCGCGCACCGTTAAGCACCAAGTTCACTGGAATATCAATACGGGCATGCACCTGGCCTATTTTCTCTTGATGCGTGACGAGTGCTTCAAGGTCAGCATGCTCAACCATGAACATCGAACTTAGCCAACGCTGCATGGAAGGGTTTAAACGTTGCTGTACTTGATCGTTGGAGAGAAACAGCGAGGCGTGGGGATCTTCCAGCATTACCCTATAGAAGTGATCAGCAAAATAGAGGCAGTGTTGTTCAACCATCGTTTCCACTGCTTTGCGTAACAGCGTAGGTGTACTTTCCAGCAGCGTTTGCCACTCGGTAGCGAGCTGATTTTTATCTTTATAACGCATACTCCACCCGGCTCTGGTTGTTAAGGCGAGCTATGTTACCGTAAAGCAATGTTGCCAACACGAACCCAGCGCAGGGTTTTTTCACTCTTTGTTCTTAAACGCCAAGTTCTTAAACTTTTTGTTCATAACACCCTAAGTTCTCAAACTAAAGGTTTTCACACTCAATACTTTTACACCTTCTGTTTTTACAACCTGTGCTATTACCTACGGCGCCCACTAATTAGTGGGCGCCGTGAATCGGGTGTGGATAACTTAAACGGTCAGGTGCTGCTTGATCAGCTCGTTGGAAAGCTCGCTAATATCACCTTTGGCTACCGGTCGGCCGCGATCCATAATCACGAAGCGATCGGCGTATTTGCGGGCAAAGGGCAGCTTTTGCTCCACCAACAAAACCGTTAAGCCATCTTCCTTGATCAGTTGGCGAATGACCTGGCCAATTTGCGAAACGATATTGGGCTGTATGCCCTCCCCCGGCTCATCAAGAATCAGCAGCTTCGGCTCGATCACCAGCGCGCGACCGATGGCGAGCTGCTGTTGCTGCCCGCCGGATAAGTCGCCACCCCGGCGATGCTTCATCTCTTTGAGCACCGGGAATAACTCGTAGATACGCTCGGGGATTTTTTTCAGCCCGTCGCCTCGGGCAGCAAGCCCGGTACGCAGGTTCTCTTCCACCGTGAGCAGCGGAAAAATCTGCCGCCCCTGGGGTACGAAGCCAATCCCCATTCGGGAGCGTGCTTCAACGGCTTTTTTGGTCAGCTCAATGTCACCGTCACCACCTTGGTAGCGTAGCTGGCCGCTCTTCACTGCCACTTCGCCCATGATGGCCTTCATTAAGGTGGTTTTACCCACCCCGTTACGGCCCATCACACAGGTGCATTGGCCTGCGGGCACCTCAAGGTCTAAATCCCACAGCGTATGGCTTTGCCCATAAAATTGGTTGAGCTTTTCAATGGATAGCATCAGGCGGCCTCCTCATCATCGGCACCCAGGTAGACTTCAACCACCTTAGGGTCGCTTGATACCTGATCCATACTGCCCTCTGCCAGCACGCTGCCCTGATGCAGCACGGTCACTTTTCGAGCAATCGAGCGCACAAACCCCATATCATGCTCCACCACCACCACGGACTGCTTACCCGCAAGACCGGTTAGTAACTCGGCGGTGCGCTCCATCTCTTGCTCCGTCATGCCCGCCACCGGCTCATCCACCAGCAGCAAGCGCGGGCGCTGCATCAACAGCATGCCGATTTCTAGCCACTGCTTCTGACCGTGGGAGAGAATGCCGGCAGGCTGGTAGCGCAGCGCGGTCAAACCAATGGTTTCCAACACCTCATCAATGCGGTCTTTTATTGCACCGGTCATGCGCGCGGTCAGCGTGGGGAAAATCCGCTTATCTGCCGCCATGGCAAGCTCTAGGTTTTCGAACACGCTAAGCGCTTCAAACACCGTAGGCTTTTGGAACTTGCGGCCGATGCCTAGGCTAGCGATGTCAGGCTCGTTCATTTGCAGCAGATTATGACGACTACCGAACCACACGCTGCCTTGGTTGGGCCGCGTTTTGCCGGTGATGATGTCCATCATGGTGGTTTTACCCGCCCCGTTGGGGCCGATAATGCAGCGCAGCTCGCCGTCATCGATGGTCAGGTTTAAGTTGTTGATGGCCTTAAAACCATCGAAGCTCACCGTAACATCTTCCATATACAGAATCGGGCCGTGGCGCACATCTACCGGGGAGGCCTCGGGGGCCATAAAATCAAACACCCGGTCGCGCTGGCTCAGCGATTGTAAAAAGCTCATACGGCAGCCTCCTTAGGTGTACTGTTGGGTTGATCGCCCCCATCGTCCCGCTTGCGGCGCTTGAGATGGCGAAATAGCCCCGCCACACCCTTGGGCAGGAAGACCGTGACCAGTACGAACATCGCCCCTAGGGCAAACAGCCAGGCATCCGGCATCACGCCGGTAAACACGGTTTTGGCGTAGTTAACCAAAATCGCTCCAATCACCGCGCCATATAACGTGGCACGACCGCCAAGCGCGACCCACAACACAATCTCAATAGAGAAAATCGGTGAAAACTCGCTGGGGTTAATAATGCCTACCTGGGGCACGTAAAGCGCCCCCGCCAAGCCTGCCAGCATGGCTGACACCACAAACACAAATAGCTGAAAACGCTCCACCCGGTAGCCAATAAAGCGCGTGCGCGCCTCGGCATCCCGGGTAGCCACACACACTCGGCCTAGTTTGCTGGTGACAATCGCGCGGCAAAGAATGTAGCCCAGCGCTAGCGCCACGCCGGTAGCAATAAATAGCCCTAAGCGAGTGTCGTTACTGCGCAGGTTGTAACCAAGCAGCTCGCGGAAGTCGGTGAGACCGTTATTACCGCCAAAGCCCATTTCGTTGCGGAAGAACGCTAGCATCAGCGCAAAGGTGAGCGCTTGGGTGATGATCGACAGATAGACCCCGGTCACCCGTGAGCGAAAAGCCAAGAAGCCGAATACCAATGCCAGCAGGCCGGGGGCTATCAATACCATGGCAAACGCGAACCAGGCCATATCAAAGCCGAGCCAGTACCAGGGCAGGCTATCCCAGCTGAGAAACACCATGAAATCCGGCAGTACCGGGTCACCGTAGGTGCCGCGGTCACCAATTTGGCGCATCAGGTACATGCCCATGGCGTAGCCGCCAATGGCAAAAAATGCGCCGTGACCGAGGCTCAAAATACCCAAGTAGCCCCACACCAGGTCGACCGCTACCGCCAGCAGCGCGTAGCTTAAGTACTTGCCAAATAGGTTTACCGTATAGGCATTCACGTGTAGCGGATGGCCCTGGGGTACCGCTAGGTGCAGCACGGTGACCAGCAGAAGTGCAGCAAACAGCACGCCAAGGAAAATCTGCGTGGCCCGTTCGCCAAACGGGCGGGTTAGCCAAAACTGGCTTGAGGATGATTGCGTCATCATAGGTTAGCCCTCCGCAGCCCGGCCCTTCTGCGGGAAGAGTCCACGCGGGCGTTTTTGAATAAACAGAATGATAAAGACCAGCACAATAATCTTGGCAAGCACTGCGCCAGCCCAGGGCTCCAACACTTGGTTGATAATGCCCAGGGAAAGCCCGGCCACCAGGGTGCCCCACAGGTTACCCACGCCGCCAAACACCACCACCATAAACGAATCAATAATGTAGTTTTGGCCAAGGTTGGGGCCAACGTTGGTGAGCTGCGATAGCGCAACGCCTGCCAAACCTGCCACGCCAGAGCCTAGCGCGAAGGTCATAATATCGACCCGTGTGGCACGAATACCCATAGAGCGAGCCATGGCGCGGTTCTGGGTCACGGCGCGAACCTCAAGCCCCAGGCGCGTGCGGCGCATAATCAGCATCAGGCCTGCAAACACCACCAGTGCAAAACCTAGTACAAACATGCGGTTGAGCGTTAATGAAAGGGCATCGTTAACCACCAACGAACCACTCATCCACTCCGGTGTAATCACGGTGCGGTTGAGCGGTGAAATCACCGTGCGCACCAGCTGCTGAAGAATCAAGCTAATACCAAAGGTCGCCAGCAGGGTTTCCAGCGGGCGGCCTTTGAGGAACTGAATCACACCCCGCTCAATGGCAATACCCGCAAGTGCCGCCACCATAAAGCCCGCTGGAATCGATAAGATCAGCGCAAGCCCTGGCTGGCCCGGCAGCAGTTGCTGCATCATCCAGGTGGTGTAGGCACCCAGCATGATCAGCTCGCCGTGGGCCATATTGATCACGCCCATGACGCCAAAGGTGATTGCCAAACCAATCGCCGCCAGCACCAGCACAGAGCCTAAACTTAAGCCGAAGTAGAGGGTTTCAATACCGCGGTTGATTTTCAGATTCTGCTCAATACTGGTCAGCGCTTCACTTGCCGCGTCGGCAATAACAGGATCTTCCCCGCTGGCCGCGCGGCTGAGCGCCACACGGGCACGGGGGTGCAGGCTACCGCGCAGTGCCTCTACGCCTTCAAGCTGGCCGCTCTCTACTTGATAAATGGCGAGCGCCTGGGCAAGGCGACGCTGTACCTGGCGGTCCTCCTCCTCAGTGATAAGTTCACCGAGCGGCTCGGCTAGCTCTTCGTCGACTTCACCCAATAACCGTTCGGCCGATGAGCGGCGGCGTTCAACATCTGGCGAATAGAGATCCACCACCGCAATGGCGCTGCGTAGCTGATTGCGCAACGCGTTATTAATACCGATGCGATCCAGCTCGCGGCGCGACATGTCGCCCAGAGGCTCATTGGTCAACGCATCCGCCACTGGCCAGTCACGACCACGGTTATCAAGCACCACCACAAAACGGCCGTCGTCGGTGCGTTGTAAGCGGCCATCCAGGAGTGCCTGTAGCCAGTCGCGGGCGCGCTCATCGTCGCTTTGCAATATGGCCGTAATCGCCTCACCTTTAGCAGGATAAGAACGCACATCCAGCGCTTCGAGCAGTTCCAGCGCTGCTGGGTCATCAGGTGGGTTGGAGTCAGATTGTGCTTGTGCAGTGAACGAAATACTCAGTAGCAGCGCACACAAAAGCCCCAAGGAAAGGAAACGCCTCATAGGGGTTCTTCCTTTGGTTGTCTAACAAGGGTTATCTAAAAGGAGAGGTAGCGTGCTCCCTTGCCGCGTGTTGTTGCATTGCTTTGCTTCGCATCCATGGGCTTAGCTAAGCAGTGCGGCAAGGGATAAAGGTATTACTCCGCGAGGGCTGCTTCGGCTTCTTCTGCTGCGGTGCTACCACCACAGGAGCCGTTCGCAACATTGAAGTTGCCGCAGCGCATGGGGGCGCGCCAATCGGCGATCAAATCACGTGAACCCGGCAGGTAGTCAGACCAGGCATCGCCCGCAACGGTTGACGGCGTTTGCCATACGATGTCGAACTGGCCGTTATCCTGCACCTCACCAATCAGCACTGGCTTGGTAATGTGGTGGTTCGGCATCATGGCCGCATAGCCACCGGAGAGATTGGGAACCGTCACGCCAATAATCGCCTCTTTCACTGCATCAACGTCGGTGGTGCCTGCTTTACGTACTGCTTCCGCCCACATGTTGAAGCCAATATAGTGCGCTTCCATAGGGTCATTGGTGACCGCCATGTCATCGCCGGTCCAGTCAATCCAAGCGTCGATAAAGTCATAGTTGGCGTCGGTATCAACGCTCATAAAGTAGTTCCACGCGGCAAGGTGGCCTACAAGCGGCCCGGTATCAATACCTGAAAGCTCCTGCTCACCTACCGAGAAAGCAATCACCGGAATATCCGCAGCGTCAATGCCTTGGTTAGCCAGTTCCCGGTAGAAGGGGACGTTGGCATCGCCATTAATCGTGGAAACCACGGCGGTGGGTTTGCCCTCTTCACCAAAGCGGCGTATTTCAGAGACGATATTCTGCCAGTCCGAGTGACCGAACGGCGTGTAGTTGATCATGATGTCTTCGTCTGCCACACCATGCTCATCTTTTAAGAACGCTTCCAGAATCCGGTTGGTGGTGCGCGGGTAAACGTAATCGGTGCCTACCAATGCAAAGCGCTCAATACCAACTTCATTAATCAGGTACTCAACGGCAGGAATCGCCTGCTGGTTGGGGGCCGCGCCGGTATAGAAGACGTTTTCAGAAGACTCTTCCCCTTCGTACTGTACCGGGTAGAAGAGCAGGCCGTTTAGCTCTTCAAACACTGGTAGAACGGCTTTACGCGATACCGAGGTCCAGTTACCAAACACAACGTCCACTTCATGCTGCGCCAGCAGCTCACGGGCGCGCTCAGCAAACAGCGGCCAGTTAGAAGCCGGGTCGACCACTACGGCTTCAAGCTCGCGGCCCAGCAAACCACCAGCGTCGTTCTGCTGCTCAATTAGCATCTCAACGGTGTCTTTTAGCGTTGACTCACTAATCGCCATGGTGCCTGAAAGCGAATGCAGAATACCGACTTTGATAGGGTCGTTATCCTGGGCAACAGCGTGGGCGCTGGCGCCCATTACCGCGGCGGCAATTAAGCCAGTGGTAAAACGGCCAAGGGTGCGAGGGTGTGTCTTGCGCTGCAGTGTGGTCACTTGAACCTCCTTGCGCCCCTTATGCTTGGGGCTCGGTATGTTGGCTGCGTGCTGAAACATCTGCCTCTGCGTCTTTCTGCTACCGGCATTAGTGCGCTTCAGCACGTCCACTAGGGTGGTACCTATTACACCTGCAAGGGGTGCGCCACATTGGAACAAAGGAATTTAATAAAAGATAAATCAAACACTTAGAAGTTCATTAAGAAACACCTAAAAACGCTTTATGCACTAACGTAGCGCGCTAATACATCCTTAATGCACGGCTTGGATGCACCAGGAGAGCACCATGCACCAAGAAAGCATTCACAGCAATTTGGTTAAAAAACGATAAGAAAAAGCGCCCTAGCTAAGCTAGGGCGCTAAACATCTTTTAAAAAGAGGGCTGATTAAGCCACGGGGCGCTTACGGCGCTTCTTTAAGAGCGGTAAACCAAGCGACAGCAGCGCGATAAGCAGCAGGCTCAGTGAGATGGGTTTTTCAACAAAAATCATCCAGTCCCCGCCGGAAATCTGCAGCGCACGGCGCATGGATTCTTCCATGATATTGCCTAGAATCAGCGCCAAAATCAGCGGTGCTGCCGGGAAGCCAAATAAGCGCATCCCTAAGCCAATTAATCCAAAACCAAGCAGCAGCAGTAGATCAAACACGCTGAAGCTCATGCCGTAAACGCCGATCATGCAGAAGATTAAAATCAGCGACAGCAGCAGTGGCCGCGGTAGATCAAGAATTTTGGCGATCAGCGGAATCAGCGGCAGGTTGAGTACCAGCAGGAAAATGTTGCCGATATACATACTCGCGATAACCCCCCAAAACACATCCGGGCGTTGCTCAAGCATCATTGGCCCAGGCGTTACCCCCATCACCAAAAGCGCACCCAGCAGCACCGCCGTAGTACCAGAGCCAGGCACACCCAGCGTTAGCAGCGGCACAAACGAACCGGTACAGGCAGCGTTATTGGCCGCTTCTGGGGCAGCAACCCCCTTAATATTGCCCTTACCGAAGGTATCGCCATCTTTGGCAATACGTTTTTCCATGCTGTAGCCAAGAAAAGAGCCAATCGTGGCCCCAGCGCCCGGCAGCACTCCGGTAAAGAAACCAAGCACCGAGCTACGACTGATAGGGCCTGCAATCTGCCTCATTTCGCTGCCCGACAGTTTTAGCGAGCCAATAGCATTTCGCTTCGGCGCTTTACCACCGCCGCCCCGTAGCAGCATGTAAAAAACTTCTGCCAGGGCAAAGATACCCAGTGCCACTACCAAAAAGTCGATACCGTCGAGCAAGTTAATAGTGCCAAAGGTAAAGCGCTCGGTACCCGTTTGTAAGTCGATGCCGACAATGGAGATCATCACGCCCACCACCGCCGCAATTAACCCTTTCACCAATGATTTATCCGATAGTGAGACCACGGCGGTAAGGCCCAGCACCATCAACGCAAAATACTCCGGTGGGCCAAAACTCACCGCGACTTTGGAAAGTAGAGGCGCCACTAGCATCAAAAATACAATCGAAATGGTGCCGCCAATGAAGGAGGCATAGGCAGCGATAGCCAGCGCCTTCCCGGCCATCCCCTGTTTGGCCAACGGGTAGCCGTCAAAAGACGTTGCTACCGTACCTGCCACACCCGGGGCGTTAAGCAGAATAGAGGAAGTAGAGCCGCCAAAAATAGCGCCATAGTAGACCCCCGCCATCAGGATCAGCCCTGACGAAGGCTCCATAGCAAAGGTAATCGGAATCATCAACGCCAGGGCGCTAATGGGGCCGAGGCCGGGCAACATACCGATAATAGTGCCAGCAAACACACCGGCAAATACGTAGGCAATATTGATTGGCTCAAGCGCGATGCCAAAGCCATACATCAGATTATTTAAGGCATCCATGGGAGTATCTCTCGCAAAACCCGCTACAAATTCAGCATCACGGTGTGATTAGAACGGCAGAACGCCGGTTGGAAGGTAAACATCCATTACCCGCGTCATGGTCAGATAAAGCACCAGCACCACACCTAGGCATGTCGCTAGGTTGACCCCATGGCGTCGATAACCGTAGTAAGCCGTTAAGCCAACGCACAGTAACGTTGAGGCAAGCACAAAACCCAATGGCACCAGCAGCAGCGCGTAGGCAGCAATGGCCAGCGCCGTTACTACAACGCGCGCCCAAGGGGTTAGCAGCAGCGGGCCTTGAGTAGCCTCTTGATCAATTTCGTCGGCGCCCGCAAGCGGGGTAGGCTTCTCAAAAAAGAGAAACACCGATAGCAATAGCAAAGAAGCGCCAAGCACTTTAGGGAAGAGGTCAGAGTCCACTGGCCGCGGTAGCGGGAAAGCGGGAATTTGCCAAGCCATAGCTAGATAAGCGGCAGCCAACAGCGCCAACACAAGTGCCAGCCACTGGTTAGTGTTTAATCGAGTCATTGGAATCTCTCCGAAGGCGCCGTGGCATTTAAGCACTGCCTTACGGTATCGGTATCAGACGATGAATCCCGATGGCGAAACGCCATCGGGAGGACTCAGAGGAGCGCTTACTGGCGCAGTAGGCCAAGCTCGCTCAGCACGTCGCTGAATAGCTCTTTCTGCTGATCCAAAAAGTCGCCAAACTCTTCGCTGCTCTGGTAGGCATCAATCCAGCCCAACTGATCACGTGCCTGCTGCCAACCGTCAGTCTCTAGCATTTCAGAAAAGAGATTTTCGTAGTAGGTAACGGCTTCTTCAGGCATGTCGGGGGTACCCATCACGCCACGCCAGATATCGAACGTGTAATCCACACCCTGTTCTTGGTAAGTGGGTACATCTGCTAAGCCACCCGTCAAACGCTCAGGTGCGGATACGCCCAGTGCACGTAATTGACTGCCTTCTCCCAACTGGCCAGCGGCCTCACCGGCGCCGGTAATAACCGCTTCTACATGCCCACCCATCAGGTTGGTCATGGCGTCGCCACCGCCCGAGAACGGGATGTAGTTGACGCTAGAGGCCTCTAACCCCGCAGCTGATGCCAAGCCCGCCACTGAGATGTGGTCCATAGAGCCAGGGGCACTGCCGCCACCAACGCTTAAGCGAGGGTTCTCTTTTAACGCATCAAATAGGTCATTGATGGTTTCATACTCAGAGTTTGCAGAAACCAAAATGATGGAGTAATCGGTAATTAAGCGCGCGACCGGTGTGAAGTCAGTGTGGTCGTAGCGCGATGCACCGGCGAGCGGCACCAGAATAATCGGTGGGCTTGTCGCAAACAGCTTGTGCGGGTTACCAGTATCACGGGCAATTTGCGCCCACGCTACCGCACCACCGCCACCAGGCACGTTAATGGCCGCAAAGTTACGTTCAGCAAGCTGCTCTTCTTGCAGCACACGGGAAACAGTACGTACCAGCGTGTCCCAGCCACCGCCTGGGTTAGCCGGCGCTACAAACTCAATTGAACGGCTCGGCGTCCACTCTTCAGCGTGAACGTTAGTTGTTACTGCGAGGGCAGCCATCGGCAGGGCCAGCACGGCTAAGCGCTTTAAGGAAGGCGAGATCATCAGCGTTCTCCACGATTAAGCTATTTTTTATAAGCGTATTGTTATAAGCAACGTTATAAACGTGTGGTTATAGGCGTGTTGTAGTGTGGTTACGCTGAGAACGTTAGAAGAAGTTAGGTTCATGGGACAAGCTTATGGGCATAAAGGACAAACTGTTCTTTCTGTGCGTTTTGTTCATTTTGTTCACGCACATACATTACAGCGCTTCTAACCAGCCTTTCGCCGCGGCTAGTAGCCGATAGCGACGCTCGGGGCGGCCGACATCGCCATACCCAAGCTCTGCGTTAACCGCCTGTTCAGCCACTAAAAACTCCAAGTAGCGCCGCGCCGTGGAGCGGCTTGCCCCCATGGTGCGCGCTACCTGCATAGCCGTCAGCGAGTCCTGCGCTGCTTCCAGTGAATCCACCACTCGGCGCAGCGTTAATCGGTCAACCCCTTTTGGTAGCGAGCGAGTAGCCGACCGCGGTGGCTCGCTCGGCTGCAAGCGCGCTAGCACCTGATCTAGCTCGTCTTGATTCATTTCAACGCGATTGGCCAAGGCTTCTCGCTCTCGGCGAAAGCGGCTCAACATCTGGCTCATCCGCGATACTTCAATGGGCTTAATCAGGTAATCGAAAACGCCACCGCGCAGCGCTTCGCTAATGGTTTCCACTTCCCGAGCGGCGGTCACCATCACAATATCCACATGCATATAGTCGCGCCGAATAGCCCATAGCAGCTCTAGGCCTTCCACATCAGGCAAATACGCATCCAATAGAATCAGTTGAACAGCGTCAGCATGCTCGGCCATTAGCGCTTTTGCTTCGCTGCCGTTGCGTGCCATTCCCACCACATAAAAACCGTCGCTCTGTTCGATAAACGCTTTATGGATATCAGCAATGCGAAAATCGTCTTCGACGACCAAAATACCGTACTGCGCCGTAGACATAGTCATCCCTCTTACTGGCATCGTTATTATGAGTAGGACGTCGTGGCTGCTTGATCGCAAAGCGAGCGATCAAGCACAGCAATAAAGCACGCACCGCCTAATTCGCTCTCTTCCAGTGTCACCTCACCGCCGTGCTGACGGCACAGCCGCGCAACCAAGGCTAAACCAATGCCACGATGCTTGCCGGTTTTAGTCGAAAACCCTTCTTGAAAGATCGACTGTGCATGCTCACCAGGGACGCCTGGGCCGTTATCCTCTACTTCAATCAACAGCTGCTCCCCCAGGTCGGTAAAGAACAGGCGGACTTTCGGGGTATCGCTGTTTGGGCCATTAAGCGCAGCATGGCAGGCATTATCCAATAAGTTGCCCACCACGCTCATCATGACCTCTTGCCCAGTGGGCGTTAAAGGGCTGGAGAGTGAGCTCTGTTCATCAATTTCCAACGCAACCCCAAGCTCTCGGGCACGGGTCAGCTTACCCAGCAGCGTACCGCTTAATACCGCGTCGGTGACATGGCGCATCAAAAAGCTCATCTGAGCCTGAGCACGTTCAGTTTCGTGATGAATCAGCGCCAGCGCCTCGTCAATACGTTTTAACTGGAGTAAGCCTGAAATGGTGTACAGCTTGTTAGAAAACTCATGAGCTTGAGCGCGCAGCATATCCACATCGCGGCTTGCCTGGGTCAGCGCTTGGGAAAGATCAACAATCTCACGGCGGCTACGAAATGTGGCAACGGCACCTTCGATCTCACCTTCATGCACAATCGGCACGCGATTGACCACCACCGGGTGATCACCCAACCACATTTCCTGGTTGAACTCCTGTTCACCGCGCCTTAACACTTCCAGTAGCCGCGAATTAGGCACCACCTCGCGAATCGGCTGGCCCAGCAGCACATGCTCATCTTGCAACCCCAAAAAACGCCGCGCTTGTTGATTCACCAAGGTAATCTGCCCCTCGCGGTTAACCGCCAGAATGCCCTCATGGATCGACTGCAAGATCGCCTCTTTTTCCATAGCCAGGCGGGCAATCTCGTAGGGCTCTAAACCAAGAATGACCTTTTTGAGGTGCTGTGACAGCCAGTAGGCGCCTGCAAACCCCAAGGCGATCATGAGCGCCACTAACGCCCAGCCAAAGTTGGTATAGCGCCCCACATCCATGGCCACACGATCGAGCATAAAGCCCACCGAGACCACGCCGATAATATTCCCCTCTTCATCCCAGATGGGTGTCTTACCGCGCATCGCGGTACCCAGCGTTCCGGTCGCCTCTGACACATACGACTGACCATAAATCAGCGCTTGGTCGTTGTCGCCGCCTACCATGGGGTGGCCGATGCGGTCAGGCAGCGGGTGCGAATAGCGAATCGTCTGAGCATTGCCCACCACCACATAGCGGGCGCCGGTTTCTTGGCGAACGCGCTCAGCCAAGGGTTGAATGATTAACGCGGGATCAGGGGTAGCAAACGCATTAATGATTTGCGGCATACCCGCAACCGTTTTAGCCACCGCCAACGCCCGTTCACCCATTTGATAGGTGATGATTTCCGCTTTGCGGTGATTCAGATACGTGCCTTGAGCCAGCAGCATACCGGCCAATAAGAAGCCCACCAACAGCATGACCTGTAAGCGAAAGCTGCGCTTATACCAGCGGTGTTTTGCGCGGGTACGGCGCCAGCGCTGTAATTCAGCCAACGTTCGGGGGCGGGAAGCGGTCATAACGGAACTCACAGTGCGCGATAGCTTTATTATGGCACCGCAATACCAAGAGGCGTTAGCCATAGCACTTTTGTGTCGTTTTGCCTTGATAGCAGCCATCTAGCCGCATCTATATACTCATACCTTTTAACTGCGCTTTAAAGGTCAGCTATTCGCACCGTTGTGTACTCAAGGAGGAGTGTCGTGCTAAGCCTTACAAGATGTATCGTGCTAGCCAGTAGTTTAGTAGGGGTTTCTGCAGCAACGGCTAGCCCATTTTATGCGCCCCCTCCCCCTCAGGAGGATGCTCCCCTATTCAGTGGCGACGCTGAGCTTGGGTTTAACCAGCTTTCAGGCAATACCGATAGCCGCACATTAATTGGCAAAACACGCCTAACATGGATTACCGGCCAGTTGACTCACTCGCTGCGCGGTGAAGTGCGTAATGTCAGCAAAGATGGCAACACAAGCGCTGAGCAGTATTTATTGGCGGGCCGCGAGCGCTACGACTTTAACGGCCCGCACTATTTATTCGGCTTTGCCCGTTGGGAAAAAGACCGTTTTGCCGGTTATGACCAACAGCTCTCCGCCATTGCTGGTTACGGCCGACAAATTGTCGATGGCGAGCGCCATTACCTCTCCCTTGAGGCGGGGCCAGGCTACCGTCACGATCGATTACGCGACGACGCAAATGAGCGGCTCGCCGTGGCCTATTCCGCCCTCGATTACCGCTGGGAGTTTTCGCAACACTCTGATCTTAAGCAGGAGATGTCCGTTGAGTATACCGACCAAAATACGACGTCACGGACACTGACAGCCCTGACAACACGCTTGAACTCTCGGCTGTCGTTACGGCTATCCCACGAGATCAAACACAACTCACTACCGCCAGAAGATGCCAGCGAACGTACTGATCACACCACCAGTGCCTCGCTGCTGTTTCGTTGGTGAAGAGCAGTTATTAAACGTATTTATCGATTTTGTCCGCGATGCGCCCAGCCGGTCATGCGTTTTTCAAGTAGCGCAAACAGCTCATACATCACCATGGCCATGGCGCTGATCACCAGCAGCCCGGCAAATACCAAGCCCATGCGCATCTGCGAACCGGCACTCATCATTAGGTAGCCAATGCCTTGATTGGAGGCGACAGTTTCTGATACCACCGTGCCCACAAACGCCAGAGTAATGGCGACTTTTAGCGAGGCAAAAAAGTATGGAAGTGACCGCGGCAGGCCGACTTTCAATAGTACATCCATGCGTCGCGCGCCCAGTACTCGCAGTACGTCCTCCATTTCTGGCTCAAGCGTTGCAAGGCCGGTAGCGACGTTAACCACAATGGGAAAGAAGCAGATTAAAAAAGCGGTAAGAATGGCAGGTACCGAACCGATACCGAACCAGACCACTAAAATCGGCACAAATGCCACTTTGGGAATAGCGTTAAAGCCGACTAAAAGCGGGTAGCAAGCATTATAAAGAAAGCGTGATGAGCCAATGATAAAGCCCAGTATAAGCCCCACTACCACGCCTAAACCGAATCCTATCAGCGTGGTCCAGAAGGTTTGCCAGGAGTGCATGGCAATAGGCCCAGAGTACGTTACCAGCGCCTGGGCTGTCTCCAGGGCGCTGGGAAAGATAAAGCTAGGCACATTAAATAAGCGTACCGTCACTTCCCAGATGACGACTATTGCGACCACCGCGATCCACGGCGCCAGCCTTTCAATCAACTGATTATGTTTGGTCATAAGCGCGCCTTTTATTGGGTGCTGTCATTAAGTACGGCTATTAAGTGCTACGCACTTCACCAATTTGAGCGCGCAGTTCCTGCACCAAATCAATAAAGGGTTTTTCATAGGTGGTTTCCAGCGCACGGGGGCGCGCTAGCGCGATTTGACGACGCTCAATCACCCGGCCGGGGCGGCGGCTCATGATGTAGACCGTATCCGCCAGAAACGCTGCCTCTCGTAGGTCGTGGGTCACTAATACGACGGTGAAGCGCTGCGCTTCCCACAGATCGCGCAGTACACACCACAGCTCTTCGCGGGTGAATGCATCCAAAGCGCCGAAGGGTTCATCCAGCATCAGCAAGCGCGGCTGGTGGATTAACGCCCGGCAGATCGAGGCGCGCTGCTGCATTCCGCCTGAGAGCTGCCAGGGGTACTGATCTTCGTAGCCCTCAAGCCCAACGGTCTTGAGCAGTTTGCGTGCCCAACCGACAAACTCCTCCCGCCGCTTGCGAAACTGATAGCGATAAGGTTTAACGATCTCTAGCGGCAGCAAGACGTTATCCAATGTCGTTCGCCAGGGAAGGAGGTTGGCATTTTGAAACGCCATGCCGGAGATCTTCAGCGGCCCGGTGACCGGCTCGCCATCAACCTTAATTTCCCCAGCCGTAGGTGCATGCAGCCCCGTGCAGAGCTTCATAAACGTGGACTTTCCACACCCAGAAGGCCCCACGAAGGCGACAAATTCGCCCTCGTGGATACTCAAATTAATATCTTCAATGGCGTTGCCCGTCCCGTCGTAGGCGAGGCTGACATCATCAAAGGTAACAAACGCTGCCGCCATGCTTATTCGCCCTCTTCTGGAAACAGCATGCGCTCTTCCTGGGAGGGTAAATAACGTGAGCTAAACACCTGTTCTGGTGAGGGTGTTGAGGGTAAGTCGTAAGCGTCTGCTACCAGTTGAATCGCCTCAAGCAGACGCGCCTCATCGACACCGCCCACGCCATTTTCACGAGCATCGGGGGTATCAACGACGCTATCCAGAGCCAGTTTAAGGCGTCGAGTTTCCATTTCGACATTAATTAAACCGTCGCGATTTTTGACGTACTCAATGGCCGCGTCAGGATCAGCAATAGTTTCGCCAAGTGCTCGGTTAAATGCACGTAGAAAGCCTTTCACGGCTTCCGGATTGTCTTCCGCGAAGGATTCACTGGCAATAATCGCATTGCCATATAGCGGCACGCCGTATTCAGGGAATGGCATGATAGTAAGGTCATCTTCACTCATGCCACGCTCTTCAAGGTTAAGCAAACTGGTGAAATAGAAGCCTGTGATGGCATCGACATCGCCACGGGTCAGCAGGGTTTCACGTAGGGTGGGGTCGACATTTTGCCAGGCGACTGAATCGGCTTCTAGTTCATTAGCGGCGGCAAATACCCCCCAGGCGCGGTAACCAGTATCAAATGCTGGGGCAGCGATAGTTTTACCGACTAAATCAGCCGGGCTTTCGATACCGCTGTCTTGACGGGCAAATACGGCAGCTGGCGTTCCGTCATAAACGATATACACGCCTTGAATGCCAGGCCCATCCGGGTTTTCAGCTAGGAATTCGACCAGCGCATTAAGATCGCCAAAACCCATTTCGTAGGCGCCAGAAGCCACACGATTAATAGCACCTGCCGAGCCGCTGCCGGAGTCGATTTGAACGTTCAATCCCTCTTCAGCGAAGTAGCCTTTTTCCGCAGCCATCAAAAACGGCGCGGATGGGCCTTCAAAGCGCCAGTCCAGTTGAAAACGTATCGATGTAGTATCGGCAAATGCGTTGATTGGCAGCAGCGCTAAGGTTACCCCCAGCGCAGTAAGTGAGCGGCAACTAGCCGGTAACCTGTATGTTGGCAAAGTAGAAAGAAGCGTCATTGGCAGAGCACCTTGTATGCACTATTTTCTTTGCTTCTGCATCTATGTTGCCAATCTATATTTTTTATATATTTTTCATAATCTTAATGAATATCTCTGGATACCCCCAGCACACAGATGGTCCATAACAGTGCAATAAATCCACTTCTGACCCATTTTTAAGCAACATAAGCTAAAGCATTAGACCTTGGTCTATATTTACGGTAAACTACGTCCAGTTTCCTGTCCTCGCGCCATTCATTGAATGGCGCTTTTTTTTGTTCGAAAAAACCAGGCTTTGAAAACCCGTTGCGACCTATGCGTTACGCTTATTTGCGCAAGGTGCTGATAAATGGGCACCTCTGCCCCTGACTTTTCATTTATAGGTGTTTTATGAACCAACCTGCCCCAAACGAGGGCCGCATACAGCGTACCCTTGGCGACCCTATTGTGCTGCTGCTCAGCATTGGCTTTATCGTCGCGTTTCTTGCTCTGTCACTGTACGACATTGAGCTGGTCGCCGACTCTATCAGCGCAGGGTTCGCTTGGACGGCCCTGGTGCTGGGCAGCTACTTTCAACTGTTGCTTTTGCTGACCTTCTTTATCGCGATTGGCTTGGCCGCCACCCCCGCTGCCAGCGCTAAAATTGGTAATCTTGATGCACCAGAAATAAGCACCTTCAAGTGGCTGTCGATTATTTTGTGCACCTTACTGGCGGGTGGTGGGGTGTTTTTCGCTGCCGGAGAGCCGGTTTATCACTTCGTAGTCACGCCGCCGGCATTTGATACCGAAGCAGGCACCGCTGAAGCCGTCTCTGGCGCGCTGGCCCAGTCGTTTATGCACTGGGGCTTTATGGCATGGGCCGTGCTGGGTTCCCTGACGGCAGTAGTGCTGGCCCACGCCCACTATGTGAAAGGCCAACCGCTTCAACCGCGTACGCTACTGTACCCAATTTTAGGCGAGCGCCTAATGCGTGGCCCACTGGGCGCGGTAGTCGATGCGTGCTGTGTGATTGCAGTCGTCGCCGGCACGGTAGGCCCGATTGGTTTTCTGGCAACGCAGGTAAGCTTTGGCCTGCATGAGCTATTTGGCCTACCTGAAGGCTACACCGGACAGCTGATTATTTTGGCAGTACTGGGCAGTGTTTATGTGCTCTCTTCCATGAGCGGCATACACAAAGGCATCCAACTGCTCAGCCGTTTTAATGTGCTGCTGGCGCTGGCGATTGGCGCGGCGATTTTCGTCTTTGGCCCTACGCTGTTTTTGGTCAACACCTACGTCGCGAGTATGGGCGCTTATGCGAGTGAGTTCTTCACCATGGCCACCATGACCGCCGACACCGCACCAGCGTGGTGGATGCAGTGGTGGACGGTATTCTTCTTTGCCTGGTTTATTGGCTATGCGCCGTTAATGGCGATTTTTGTGGCGCGCATTTCCCGGGGCCGCAGCATTCGCGAGATGATTCTGGCCGTCGCGGTTCTTGCGCCTATTGCGACTACCGTATGGTTTACCTTGCTAGGCGGCTCGGGTATCTACTACCAGCTCAACGGCGTGATTGACCTAACCGACGCGCTGAACAACTTCCAATTTGATGTGGCAACGTTAACGGTTGCTCAGGCGCTGCCCGGCGGCACCTGGATGGCGTTGGCAATTCTATTGCTGACCACAATTTTTGTGGCGACCACGGGTGATTCAATGAGCTACGCCATTGCGGTAGTGGGCGCTGGTCACGACAACCCCAGCCCTTACATACGTGCCTTTTGGGGTATTGCGATGGCGCTGATGGCGGCGGTACTACTCTACATGGGCGCTGGACAAATCGGCGCACTGCAGCAGTTTATCGTGATTACTGCGATTCCCGTTTCATTGATCTTACTGCCATCGCTCTGGAATGGCCCCCAGGCAGCCTATGCCATGGCGCGGGAGCAGGGCATTATCACGTAAAAGAGCCTCTACTGTTTATAGCGCTTCTTATAGCCCTTCCAACAGCCGCAGAATCATCTGCGGCTGTTGGTTGGCCTGGGCCAAAATCGCTATGCCTGCCTGCTGTAGGATTTGAGCGCGGATAAGATTAGAAACTTCCTGTGCGTAGTCGGCATCCTGGATGCGCGACCGTGCTGCGGACGTGTTGATAATGTTGGTATTAAGCCCTTCGATAACGCTCTCAAAGCGGTTCTGCACAGCGCCCATATAGCTACGCTGACGGTCTACGCGTTTAATCGCTTCATCCATCGCAGTGAGCGGATTTTCTGTCGCGCTGTCATCGCCTAGTACGCTAAAGCCCTCCAGCCCTAACGACTGTAAGCCCATCGCCTCAAAACGCACCCCGATCACATTACCTGCATTGGCACCGACCTGGATATTGAGCGTTTTATCACTGTTAATCAGGCCAATGCCGTTGAAATTGCTCTGCCCAGCAATACGATCTATCTCTTCTAAGCGTTGATCAATCTCATTTTGGATAGAGGCGAGGTCATTAGACGAGTTCGTACCATTGGCCGCCTGCACACTCAGTTCGCGGATACGCTGCAGATTATCGTTAATCTGGTTAAGCGCGCCTTCGGCTGTCTGCACCATGGAGATGCCGTCATTGGTGTTGCGAATTGCCTGGTTCATACCTTTGATTTGTGCCGTCATACGGTTGGCAATTGCCTGCCCGGCGGGGTCATCCTTGGCGCTATTAATACGCAGGCCCGACGATAACCGCTGCATGGCGGTTTGCATCGACTGCTGGCTACTGCGCAGATTATTTTGCACCAGTAGCGACGTTATATTGGTCGCAAGACTGATCACGCTTATTCCTCTTAGGACTGCTACTTCGGCCGCTGGCAAACGCACCGTGGCAGTAGCTTTAATATCGGCAGAGGAGCGCAGAAGGTGAGGCTTGGCAGGTAAAAAAATGCGTTATTACACGCTTGCCGAGGGCGTAACCGAGCGCCCAGTGGCGGCTAATAGCTCATCGACGGGGCCACGCACGTAGTCGTGGTGATAATAAGCCGTGTCCACTACCTCGCCATCCCACGCGACGATGTCTAAATCCATCGTTCTGGGACCGGATTTAATCGGCCCGCGAATGCGGCCCAAACGCTCTTCAACCTCTTTTAAATAGGCACGAAAGGCCGCGTAATCAAAGGACGTGCGCACCAATAACGCCGCGTTGAGAAAATCAGGCTGCTGCTGATACCCCACGGGCGAGGTGCGGATCGCCTGGGAGTTGGCTACCAGCTCGCACTCTTGGCCCAAAATGGCGAGCGCTTGTGCGTAGTGCTGGTCGGGTTGAATATTGCTGCCTAACGAGATTACGCACTCATGGTAGGCAGTACCCCAAGTTGCATGTGACGACGTTGATGGCATAGCAGCACTCCAGCCTCAAAGGCATGATAAAGGCAGTCACAAAATCAGGCAGTCGCAAACGTAATAGCGAAAGCCGTCACTTAGTAGGCGCTTAACCAGAGTAGCCCGGCTTATATTTTGTTCAACCCCTGTACAATTTATTGACAAACGCTAAGTACACGCAGAGAGTCATGACTGTCGTTGACATTCTTCAAGGCTGAGGAGCTGCTATGCATACACCAGCTGCATTAGTGACCGGAGGCGCTACCCGCTTGGGGCGCCACTTCGCCGAAGCCCTGGCGGAAAAAGGCTATGATATTGCGTTGCACGTCAATAGCTCACGGGGGGAGGCCGAAGAGGTTGCCAAGGTCATTCGCCAAAAAGGCCAGGCGTGCGAAATACTACCGTGCAATTTCTTGAGCGACACGCTTGAAGCGCTGGTGACCGCTGCCAAACAGCACTTCCCAGGCCTTAATGTGCTGCTAAATAGCGCCTCTGCCTACCAGCCGGCGCCTATTGCTAGCACCGACATGGTCATGCTGGAAACGCAGTTTCGGGTCAATCTGTTTACGCCGCTGCTCCTCACGCGCCACTTTGCAGAGGCCGTAGAGAACGGTCAGGTCATCAACATCATCGACAATAAAGTGGCTTACCACCAGTACCCTTACGCGGCCTATTTACTGTCGAAAAAGAGCCTTGCCGACATGACGCGCATGGCGGCACTGGAATTTTCCCCTCGCCTGCGTGTTAACGGTATTGCGCCCGGCGTGGTACTCCCTGCGTCCCAACGCACCAGCGACTATATTCAATGGCGCATAGAAGGTATTCCGCTTAAACAGCAGGGCGACCCCACCCATCTTGTACAAGCTCTGTACTACTTGCTGGATAACCGCTTCGTGACCGGCCAAGTCCTGTTTGTAGATGGCGGTGAGTCAAGCAACCTGGAAGGGCGGCACTCAGAAAACTACGCGGTGTAGTCCTCCCCGCGCCTTTATGCACTGCTTCAAACGCAGCGGGGCCGCCCGAAGGCGGCCCCGCTGTTCACTATAGCTATCCCGACTGCTTCACGTAGGCCGGGATGTGGGTTCTAATCCTCGTCAAAGTCCCCTTTAAATTCAGGATTTGACTTGGAGCGCGGGTCATCTTCGCTCAGACGACTCGCATCACCCGAGCGCGGCTGACCACCGGGACGGCCGTCGATATCAAAGTCCTGCCGCATGATGCGCAGGTTCGCCGGCGGCGCTTCACCCTCTTTACCCACGCCAAAGTAGAGCGTGGTATGCGGGAACGGAATCTCAATACCCACATTATCAAAGTGGATTTTCACTAAGCGGTTATACGCCCGTCCAATGGCCCACTGCATGCCTGGGATGGTTTTAATACGCACGCGAATGTTAACCGCGCTATCCCCAAGGCTGGTTACCCCGGCTACTTCAAGCGGCGCCAGGATATTCATTTTATGGTCGTCACTGGCGGACAGCTCGTCAAACGCATTCCGCAGCTGAACGATGGCATCGTCAATGCTTTCGCGATAGGCAATACCGTACTCACCCACATGGTAGCCAAAATCGCGCATATAGTTGGAAACGGTATCGACACTTGAGAACGGTACGATGTGGTAAGTACCGTTAATGTCGCGAATTCCCACCGAACGAATACTGAGTCGCTCCGCCGTACCGGTGATACCACCCAGCGTCACCACGTCCCCCGTATTCATGGCATTTTCAACCTGAATAAAGACGCCAGTGATGACATCCTGAACCAGCTTCTGTGCACCAAAACCAATCGCTAGACCCAGCACACCGGCACCGGCAATCAGCGGGCCGATATTAATGCCGATTTCCGACAGTACGATCATGCCGGTAATGGTCACCATGGCGATAGCAAGCGCATTGCGGAACAAGCTCAATAGGGTTTTAGCACGCGGAGAGGGTTCACCAAGGCCTGTTTCCGGGTTGAGTTTATGCTCAATCAGGCTAGCTAGCCCCAGCCACACGCCAAGTGCCACAATTAGAATTATTGCAACGCCGAACAGATTGCCCACCAGATTGGCGCCACGCTCAGAGGCGTACCAAGCCGTCAGGTTAAAGGCGCCCCAAGCATCCAGCACTACCATGATCACCGCGATCAAAATGATTGTACGCAGCACACGCAGCGCATTAGGCACGTAGCTGTTTAAACGTGCTTCTAACAACGGTAATTTGCGACGTAGATCGTCAGAAAGTTGAATACGACGGCCAATGGTTTGGCTCAAGAACGACGAAAGCAGAATGCCAATGACCACTGCAGCCAGGGTTTTCAGCGTCGCAAAAAGCACAAACGGCAGAGCGTCTCCGGGACGTACCAGCGTAAGCACAAAGACAATCAAGAAATAGAGCAGCGCAAACAGGTGCCAAGTACGGGCGAACAGCTGCAGCGAGACACGGCTAGCGGTTAACGTTGAGCGCGCCGCCATTTCATGCAGGTTATCCCGTAGGCGAAGGCGGTTTTTAAGCACCACGCCCACCGCGTAAATAAACGCAAGCACCATAATGACGGTGCCTAACAACTGACCAAGCGCAGTTGCCAAGTAGAAGTTGACTAGGGGCACCACTACCATTAAGCCGTACCCGACCATACCAATCAGGCGCGCTAACCAACGGTTCCAGTACGACGCCTCTTTTGCTGAAATCGGCAGCAGGCGCAGCCCTTCATAGCGAGAAGAGAACAGCATCCGCACGGCGGCTTTCAGCAGCTCAATAATCAGGAAGGCATTTAAAAAGAGTGACGCGCGGGTAGAGAGCTCGCCGGTTTCGCCCACTGCAAAGGTCGCTAGCAGGTTACCGCCTACATAGGCCAAGGCGACCAATAACACATCGATGACAGCGGCAATAGCAACGCACACCACCAGCCTAAGAACAGGGGTTAGCCCGCTGCCCAGCTGCGACCAAGCACTGATTTTTGTGAAAAGAGGCTTTGCAAGACGACGGAAGACCACAAACATCGCAAAGGTAGCGACAATCACAATCCCCAAATTTATCGCCGCGTTGATGAAGCCCGCTGTATCAAAGGTACCGGCCCCTTGCCCCGTAAACAGGCCGCTCACCATCGTAAACGCCTGCTCCAATTGCCTGCCAATATCCGTGACTACCCCACTGGTTAGCTCAGCTAACTGACGCGGTAGCGATACATTTTCAGGGGCTACCTCGCCGCCCTGGGCGGCTGCTTCCGGCGACAGCTCGCTGGCTAATCCTGCGGGTAGCGTTGAGGCTTGGTTACGCAGCAGCTCTATCAACGCTTGTCGCCCCTGCTCATCCTCAAGCAAATCAGCAAGCGCGGCGTAAGTGGGCGCTTCTTGCGCTGTTTGAGTGGTCTCCTGCTCTTCTGCCGTTAGCGTCGTTTGCGCCAACACGGGCGTTGCCAGCAAGGCAAACAGCGCTAACATCCAGACGCTTAGCCAGGGTAGTAAACGTAGTGGCGTCACACCTTAACCTCCCTTCGGGTGAGTATTTTTCAACAATCTACGATTGAGTCGCTGTATACAAATCATAGTGCACCCAACAGGGGTGCAAACCTTGTGTAAAGATAGCCTAGGGTAACATGAGATTATCACGCTCGTGAGAAGGGGCAGCGGCGCTTAGCAAGCGCATAGCGGCATTAACGGCCTCTCTTAACGGTCTCTCTTAATGGTTAGGGTTTTGCTAGGTATCAGCTGCAGAGCGGTGCCAACCATTGATGAGCCAGGGCAAGTACTAAGGCATAACGCGCACCTTTAGCAAGTACGATCCACAGCAGGGCTCGCCACCAGGGCAGTTTGAAAACACCCGCCAGCACCGTTAACGGGTCGCCAATAATCGGTGCCCAGGAAATCAATAGGCTGTACTCACCAAAGCGATGATACCAGCGCTCAGCTCGCGCGAGGCTAGCGGGAGACGCGGGGAACCAGCGGCGATGTTGAAACTTCCGGGCATAACGCCCCATCGCTACGTTAATCAGGCTACCAAGGGTATTGCCGGTGGTGGCGACTATCCACAGGCCAAGTGCTGGCTCTCCCAGACACCATAACCGGGCTAACCACACCTCAGAGCCACCGGGTAGCAGCGTAGCGCTGGCCAGCGCCACCCAAAACAGACTAAACATTAAGCGTTACACCTTAACAACGGGGCAGATGACCGCCTAACTGTAGCGTGATCTCATCGGCGATTTTGCGCACCAGTGCGCCCAGCGCTAACAAGCGCTCTTCAGGAATGCGCGCCATTGGCCCAGACACCGAAATCGCCGCCAGCGGCGTTCCATGCTCATCATAAATACAGGCAGCAACGCAGTGCAGGCCGATGGCATGCTCTTCGCGGTCGCAGGCAAACCCCTGGGCGCGAATGGCGGCCATTTCTGTTAACAGGGTGTCGGTTTGGTAGAGAGTGTTTTCGGTGACCCGACCAAGCTCGTAGCCTTTCAGCAGTTCGGCGCGCTCCTCCTCGCTCATCCAGGCGAGCAGCGCTTTACCCACGCCCGACGCGTGAAGCGGGGCGCGGGAGCCCAAGCGCGTAATCATGCGCATCATTTGAGGTGACTCATGCTGGGCGAGAAACACCGCCGTTGCGCCATCTCGGATGCCCAGGTTGGCAGTTTCGCCGGTTTCTGCCGTTAAGCGGCGTAAAAAGGGGCGGCTTTTGGCGACCACGTCCCGAGCTTCCAAAAAGCTGTTACCAATGCGGAAAGTTTTCACATCGATTCGCCACAGCCCCTGCTCGCTCTCCTGGGTCACAAAGCCTTGGCTCTGCAGCGCTTGCAGCAGGCGGTGGGTGGTAGAGGGCGCAAGGTCGGCCATTTCCGCCAGTTCTGAAAGGGCTAGCCCTAGTGGGCTTGCTGATAAATACTCAAGCAGCGTGAGGCCACGTACCAACGATTGGCTGTGCCCGCCGCTTGCTTTGGTGGCTCCCGCCGGACGTCCGACTGACCTGCGCTTGACTTCACTCACCCTGTTCTCCCTTGAAGGCGTCTTGGCGTAAAGGGGGTGAGGATAACGCGCCTACTAGGCGTTGTCGCGTTTACGGAAACAAATTCCACCAATGCTGACAGGAGCTTCGCTAGCGGTGTCGCCACTGGGGAGAGCGCTTGGCAATAAAGGCATCAATGCCTTCGCCAACGTCTTCTGCCAGCATGTTGCAGGCCATGGTTTCGCCAGCAAAGGCGTAAGCCTCATCAAGCGGCATCGCCAATTGACGGGAAAACATCGCTTTACCAGTGCGCACCGCCACCGCGCTTTTGGCACAGATACTTGCGGTCAAAGCATCAACCGCGCTATCCAGCGCGTCGTCCTCTGCGACGCGGTTGATTAGCCCCCATTCGGCCGCCTGGGCAGCGCTGATAAACTCTCCGGTGAGCAGCATTTCCATAGCCCGCTTACGGGCAACATTGCGCGATAGCGCTACCGCAGGGGTTGAGCAAAATAGCCCCACATTAATGCCCGACACCGCAAACCGCGCGCTGCTGGCAGCCACCGCTAAATCGCAGCTGGCGACAAGCTGGCAGCCGGCTGCTGTGGCAATACCCTGGACTTTAGCAATCACTGGCACGGGCAGATGAACGATTGCCTGCATCACCGCGCCGCAGCGGGCAAACAGCCCTTGGTAGTAGGCTTTATCAGGGTTGGCACGCATCTGTTTTAAATCGTGACCCGCACAAAAAGCTTTCCCACTCGCGGCCAGCACTACACAGCGCACCTGCTCATCCTGGGCGATGTCGTCAAGCGCGCGTTGCAGCGCTGAGAGCATTGCTTCAGAAAGCGCATTAAAGCGTTCTGGTTGGTTTAGGGTTAGCGTGGTAACACCCTGGTGGTCAGCGCGCTGAAGCAGGTCATCAGCGGCCAGGGGTGTCGTGGGGGACGTTGGCATGGGAAGCTCCTAGACAATGGATTATGGCTAGTCTAACGCTTCCTTTGGTGGGTATTGGGCAAGTAAGACCAAAGTGGCCTCTGTAAAGCAAGAGGCCACGCTGTTTACGCTTTTTCGGCTGCGTCTTTATGCTCGTTCTTGCGACCGTCCTTGCGATGATTGTAACCCAGCGGATGGGGTTCACCGCGCGCCTTTGCCAGTTCGATTTGGCGCTGACGCTCCCGGGCAGCAGCGCGGGTTTTCTCAGGCAGCGAGTCGATACAGTGGGGGCAGCTAATGCCCGGCTCGAAAGCCGACGACTGCATATCTTCAAGAGAAATAGGCATCCGGCAGGCGTGGCACTGCTCGTGTTCGCCTTCGCTGAGGTCATGACGAACCGTCACGCGGTTATCAAACACAAAGCACTCGCCGCGCCACAGGGATTGCGCTTCCGGGACTTTTTCCAGGTAGTTCAGCACACCGCCCTTAAGGTGGTAGACCTCTTCAAAACCCTCTTTCAGCATAAAGCTGGAGGCTTTTTCGCAGCGGATGCCGCCGGTGCAGAACATGGCAACTTTCTTGTGCTTTTCTGGGTTGTAGTGCTCGCGCACGTACTCAGGGAACTCGCGGAACGTGGTGGTTTTTGGGTCAACTGCGCCTTCAAAGCTGCCAATCGCCACTTCGTAATCGTTGCGGGTATCAATCACCAGTACTTCCGGGTCGGAGATCACGTCGTTCCAGTTTTCTGGCTCAACGTAAGTACCCACGGTGTCGTTGGGGTCGATGTCCGGCACGCCCAAGGTGACGATCTCTTTTTTCAACTTCACCTTGGTGCGGTAGAACGGCGGCTCATCGCAGAACGACTCTTTGTGGTCGATATCGCTTAAGCGGGGATCGGCCGTTAGCCATGACAGCAGGGCATCAATGCCCTCGCGAGTACCGGCAACCGTGCCGTTAATGCCCTCTTTGGCCAGTAACAGCGTGCCCTTTACGCCGTTATCAACCATGGTTTGGTGCAGCGGCTCGCGCAGCGCTTCAAAGTCGTTCAGGGTGACAAATTTATATAGCGCCGCCACCACAATGGGCGGCGCTGGGGTTGAGATAGGGGTAGGTGCCGTCACGGTAACACTCCTGGTAGTCGCCCTCGCAAAGGGCGGACCGGGTTAAAAGAGGCGCGTATTTTAACGAAAAATGAGCAAAAAGTTCAGCAAAACCTAAACACGGCACTCAACCACAACGTCCAATCGTCGATTTATTCGATGTCACCGTATAGAAACCTTCACCCCACGCCACCCCTTGCCGGACGTATAGTGAACATCATTATTAGTGACTTTTTGGGAGTACCCCATGCAGATTCGCCGTTCCAACGAGCGGGGCTATGCCGACCACGGCTGGCTGCGCTCTTACCACACCTTCTCGTTTGCCAACTATATGGACCCCAATCATATGGGATTCCGCGCACTGCGGGTCATCAATGAAGACCGCGTTGACCCAGGCTACGGCTTTGGCGCTCACCCCCACCGGGATATGGAGATTATCTCCTATGTATTGGAGGGGGAGATGGAGCACCAGGACAATATGGGCAATGGCGAGGTCATGCGCCCAGGCGACGTGCAGCGCATGTCGGCGGGCACCGGCGTACTGCACAGCGAGTTCAATCACTCTAAAGAGAGTGGGCTGCACTTTTTACAGATTTGGATTCAGCCTGCTAAGCGCGGCATTACGCCCAGCTACGAGCAAAAAACCTTCCCTACCGCTGAGCGCCAGGGGCAGTGGCGCTTAGTGGCCTCCCAGGAGGGGCGTGATGGGTCGGTGAGCGTAAATCAAGACGTAAACCTATACGCGGGCTTACTTGGCCCAGGTGATCAAGCGCCCACGCCGCCTGCCCGCTATGGGTGGCTACACGTGGTGAAAGGCGCGGTAGATGTGAACGGGGAAACCCTAAGCACTGGCGATGCAGCCGCGTTTCAACCGGGTGAAGCGTTCAGCGTAACGGGTGTGGAAGCCGCCGAAGTGCTGCTGTTTGATTTGGCGTAAGCCTGCTTTCAACGATACATGGCTCCAGTAACAGCAGCCAACGCAAAACGGCCCCGATGGGGCCGTTTTGGTGACAAGTACTGCTTACTAACGCGCTACCCAGCTAACGCACTACTTAACTATTGTGCGCCGAGTAGAGGGCACGAATTTTCAGCGTGTGTTCGACTTCTCTCAAGGCTTCCAGCGCCTGGGGGCCGTAAGCTTTGTCCACGTCGATAACGACATAGCCCACTTTATCGTTGGTTTGCAGATACTGACCCGAGATATTGATGCCGTTTTCAGACAGCACACGGTTAATCTGGGAAAGTACGCCGGGCACGTTATCGTGAATGTGCAGCAAGCGGTGCTTGTCCGGGTGCGCTGGCAGCGCCACTTCGGGGAAGTTGACCGAGGTCACCGTGGTGCCGTTATCTGAATAGGTAATCAGCTTTTCGGCTACTTCAATACCGATGTTCTCCTGGGCTTCCAGGGTAGAACCACCGATATGTGGCGTCAGGATCACATTTTCCAGGCCACGCAGCGGGCTTTGGAACTCTTCATCGTTGCCTTTGGGCTCTACCGGGAAAACGTCGATAGCGGCACCGTTAAGCTTACCGGCCTTAATCGCGTCTGCCAGCGGCTCAATTTCCACCACGCTGCCACGGGCCGCGTTAATTAGGATGGCGCCATCTTTCATGGCAGCGATCTCTTTCGCGCCCATCATCCAGCGCGTTGAGGGTAGATCCGGCACGTGCAGGCTAACCACGTCTGAACGCTCAAGCAGCTGCTCAAAGCTTGCCACTTGATTGGCGTTGCCCATGCCCAACTTGGTGATGACATCGTAAAAGATCACGTTGAAGCCCAGCGACTCAGCTAAGACTGAGAGCTGTGCACCAATGCTGCCGTAGCCAACGATACCCAGGGTTTTGCCCCGCGCTTCGTGGGAGTTTTTCGCTGATTTCAGCCAACCACCCTGGTGGGCACGGGCGTTTTTCTCAGGAATACCACGCAGCAGCATAATCGCTTCTGCCAGCACCAGCTCGGCCACCGAGCGGGTGTTGGAGTAAGGCGCATTGAATACGGCGATACCGCGTTTGAGCGCTGCTTCCAGGTCAACTTGGTTGGTACCGATACAGAAACAGCCAACGCTCACCAGCTTCTCTGCCGCTGCGAACACCCGCTCAGTTAACTGAGTGCGAGAGCGAATGCCGATGAAGTGAACGTCGCGGATCTTCTCGATCAGCGCCTCTTCATCTAGCGAGGTAGGCAGAAGCTCGATGTTCTCGTAGCCTGCGTTGTGAAAATTGTCCACCGCGCTTTGGTGGACGCCCTCGAGCAGCAGGATCTTGATCTTGCTCTTGTCCAGGGACGTTTTGGCCATGGCTGAATCAACCTCTATGGTCGGCGGCATGCGCCGTGTATCGGTTCACGGGAGGCACGTATAGTAGCACAGCACCCGGGGCTCCCGGCGCCTTGAAATGATGAAAAGTGTGCGCTTTCAAGATGAACCGGGCGCAAGTCGGAAAAGCCCGTCCGGATGAGGGCAGACGCCACCCCCTTGCCTCGGTGTATACTGTGCGCTTGTTTTCAGTAGCACGACCGCAGCCCCACTTGCCGCCCTTTATCTGTTTGAGGCGCCCGTAAACCAGTAGGCATTAACCAATGAGCGAACACACACCACCCGCGCAAGATTTTGCCGCAACGGTCTCGCAGTTAGAGAGCCTTGTGGAACGCCTTGAGTCCGGCGACCTCTCATTGGAAGATGCGCTGACAGCTTTCGAGCAAGGCGTTCGGCTAACCCGAGACGCCCAGCAGCGTCTCGACAGCGCAGAGCTAAAGGTGCGTGCCTTAAGCGAAGACCGCGACGGCCGTTTAGCGGTCGCCCCCTTTGCTGCCACCCCGGATGACAATGCCCACACCAATGGGGACGACAGCGAGGAGACGCCACCATGGTAACCGCTAACCCAGCACGGCTAACCACCCTGCGCCAAACCAGCAACGCCCGGGTAGACGCCACGCTTGCCGCGCTATTCGACAGCCACCGCGCCGTTGATCCGCGCCTGGAAGCCGCCATGCGCCACGGGCTGCTGGTAGGCGGCAAACGCCTGCGCCCGCTGCTGGTGTATCTCTCAGGGCAGGCCCTGGGCGCTGATAATGAGGCCCTGGATGCCCCGGCGGCGGCTATTGAACTGATTCACGCTTACTCGCTAATCCATGACGATTTACCCGCCATGGACGACGACGACTTGCGCCGCGGCCAACCAACGGTACATAAAGCCTTCGATGAAGCTACCGCTATTCTGGCCGGCGATGCGCTACAAGCGTTGGCGTTTGAAGTGCTCGCCCGCCGCCCGCACCCCCGGCTTGGCAGTATGGTGACCACGCTGGCTGTTGCTTCGGGTCGAGAAGGTATGGTCGCAGGCCAAGCACTGGACCTTGCCGCCGTGGGCGGCCACCCAGATGTCGACGCGCTAGCGCACATGCACAGCCATAAAACCGGCGCGCTCATTGTGGCCGCTGTACGCCTCGGTGGGCTCGCCGCCGTTGAAGAACAGGACCCGCGCTTAAGCGCATTAATTCGCTACGCCCGCGCCATTGGTCTAGCCTTCCAGATTCACGATGATGTGCTGGACGTAACGGGCGATACCGCCACGCTGGGTAAAGCATCCGGTGCCGATGCCGCCCGCGCCAAGCCCACTTATCCTAGCCTGCTGGGGCTTGCGGGCGCACAGCGCAAAGCACAGGCGCTGATTGATGAGGCCATTGCCGCCCTCGCCCCGCTGGGTGAGCGAGCCGCACCGCTGGCCGATCTTGCCCACTATATGATCGAGCGCGACCACTAAACGATGCCCTTAACGATGTCCTTAACTACATAATACCCATGAAAACATGCCTATGAAGCTGTTCGACGAGATACCCCGCGAGCGCCCAGCGACGCCGCTGCTCGACTCCTTTGAGCACCCTGCAGCCCTGCGCGCCATGAATAGTAAGCAGCTTGCCCAGCTGGCAGACGAGCTGCGCGCTTACCTGCTGTATAGCGTGGGCGTTTCCGGCGGCCACTTTGGCGCAGGCCTCGGCGTAGTGGAGCTTAGCGTAGCGCTGCACCACGCTTTTCATACCCCTAAAGACCGCCTAGTGTGGGATGTGGGCCATCAAGCTTACCCCCATAAGATTCTCACGGGGCGCCGCGAAGCGATGCTCAGTATTCGCCAGCACGGCGGCCTTGCGGCATTTCCCCACCGGGCAGAGTCTGAGTACGACACCTTTGGCGTCGGCCACTCCAGCACCTCAATTTCCGCGGCCCTTGGCATGGCGCTGGCCGCTCAAGCGCAAGGCAACCCACGCAGGGTGTGTGCGGTTATTGGCGACGGCGCGCTAACCGCAGGCATGGCGTTTGAAGCACTGGCCCATGCCGGTCACGTTAACGCCAACCTGCTGGTGGTGCTGAACGACAACGAAATGTCGATTTCTGAAAACGTCGGTGGCATTGCGACGTACCTCGCGCGCGTGCTGTCCAGCAAGCCCTATCTCAAAATGCGCGAAGAGAGCAAAAAGGTGCTTTCTCACCTGCCCGGCGCCCTCGAGCTTGCTCGGCGCACCGAAGAGCACATGAAAGGCATGGTGAGCCCCGCCACACTGTTTGAAGAGATGGGCTTTAACTACGTCGGCCCCATCGACGGCCACGATTTGGACGCGCTAACCAGCACGCTGCACAACCTGCGCGATGAAGATGGTCCGCAGTTCCTGCACATTAAAACCGTCAAAGGCAAAGGCTTCTTACCCGCTGAAGCTGACCAGATTGGTTATCACGCCATCACAAAGCTGGAAAAACCTAGCGACATCGCCAAAGCAGCGCTGGTGAAAAAGCCGGTAGCGCCAAAACAGAGCCCAAAGAAATACTGCAACGTATTTGGTGACTGGCTATACGATATGGCCGCCGCCGACCCGCGGCTGATGGGCATTACTCCCGCCATGCGCGAAGGCTCAGATTTAATTCGCTTTTCCCAAGCCTACCCTGAGCGCTACTTTGATGTCGCCATTGCCGAGCAGCACGCCGTTACCTTGGCAGCGGGTATGGCCTGCGAAGGCATGAAACCGGTGGTGGCGATCTACTCCACCTTTTTACAGCGCGGCTACGACCAGTTGATTCACGATGTGGCCGTACAGAATCTGGATGTCACCTTCGCGATTGACCGTGCAGGGTTAGTAGGGGAAGACGGGCCTACGCACCACGGCAGTATGGATCTTTCATTTTTACGCTGTGTGCCCGGCATGGTGATTTTAGCCCCTGCTGATGAGGCCGAGTGCCGCGCCCTGCTTAGCGCCGCGTATCACCACCCTGGCCCAGCCGCCGTACGCTATCCGAGAGGAAGCGGCCCCGGCGTCGACATTCCCACGCATCTGGAGCCGCTAGCCATCGGCAAGGCCGAGGTGCGCCGCCACGCCTCAAGCGACGGAGTGCGTATCGCGCTGCTGGCGTTTGGCAGTGTTAATAGCGCCGCCGCCGAAGTGGCTGAAAACCTCAATGCCACCCACATCAATATGCGGTCAATTAAACCGCTTGACCGCGATGCCGTGCTGCTCGCCGCTGACGAGCACGAACTGCTCGTCACCCTGGAAGAGAACGTGATTGCCGGTGGCGCGGGCAGTGCAGTGAATGAACTCCTCCACGCCGAAGGCGTTCAAGTGGAGGTGCTGAATTTAGGCCTGCCGGACGCCTTTGTTGAACACGGAACCCCCGCCGAGCTTTTACGCGACTGCGGGTTGGATGCAGCAGGCATTGAACACGCTATTCGCGCCCGACTGCCGTGACCTTTTGACGTTTAAATATTTGAGAATGCAATGCTATTTCTAATTATTCTGTTTGGCCTGATTGGCCTCGCCATTGGCGGTTCTTGGGGCTTGCTTACAGGGGGTGTTTTAGGCTGGTGGCTGGGACGGCGCATCAAACGCCGCTTAACCATCGCGCGAATGCAAATCCAAGAGGGCTTTCTGGAGTCGATCTTTTCGGTGATGGGCTGCCTGTGCCAAGCCGACGGCAAGGTCACGGATGGCGAACTGGACGTAGCCGAAAAGCTGTTCGACCAAATGCACCTACAGGGTGAACAGCGCGCCAAAGCGCGTGCCGCCTTTGAGCGCGGCCGCGCCGACGATTTCAATCTTGATGCAGAGCTCGCCAACGTCAACCGCCTCACCCAGCGTCAGCCAATTTTACGTCAGGTATTTTTGCAGGTTCAGCTCACCGCCATTGCTGCCGACGGCGTTCTCCACCCCGCCGAGCACGAAATGATTCTACGTGTGGCCCGGGGTGTTGGCTGCAGCGAAGCCGAAGTTCAACAAATCGAAGCAATGCTGCACGGCGCAGCCGCCAACTCCCAGGGCTCCAGCGAAGAGGCGCTTAAAGATGCGTATCAAGTGCTGGGGGTCAGTGAAGATGCCAGCGATACCGAGATCAAAAAGGCTTACCGCCGCCTAATGAGCCAAAACCACCCAGACAAACTGGCTGGCAAAGGGCTTCCCGAAAGCATGCGCGAAGTTGCCCAGGCCCGCACCAGCGAGATTGGTAACGCCTACGAGCGTATTCGTAGCGCCCGGGGGCAGTAGGTGGTGACAGAGGATAATGCTCTGACTAAAGTGAATGCTCTACTGCATGTCAAAGGAGCCGCCTAATGATCACGCTGTACAGCTTTCCTAACTCCCGCTCGCTGCGGGTGGCCTGGACGCTTGAAGAGCTTGGCCTTGCGTATCAGTGCCACCACGTGGCGCTGGATAAGGGTGAAGGCCAAACGGCAGAGCACCTGGCCCGCCACCCGGATGGCAAAGTGCCGGTACTTGAAGATGGTGAGCTAAGCCTATTTGAATCCGCTTCGATCTGCCGCTACTTAGCAGAGCAGTACGGTGACGCTGACTTACTGCCGAAAAGCGCCGCTGAACGGGCGCAGGTAGATCAATGGTTGAGCTTTATCATCACTGAAGTTGAGCAGCCGCTGTGGCTCCAGGCCAAACATAAGTTTGCCCTGCCCCAAGAACGGCGTGTGCCCGCGGTTTTACCCACCGCCGCGTGGGAGTTCCAGCGCGCACTACACGCGCTTGAGCGACGCTATAACAATGGCCAGGCCAACAACGACCAGAAAACCTTAGTGGGCGATACTTTCACCCTGGCAGACTTATTTCTTACCCACACATTGAGCTGGGCAGCCAGTATGAAACACCGCTTACCCGAGCCGTTCGCGACCTACCACGCCCACCATGCGGCTCGCCCCGCGCTGGCGCGCGCCATAGAAAAAGAGCAGGCGGCGAAAGGGGGCGATTAACATTGACGCTACTGCCAACCGCGCCTGGCCTAGAAGCTAGGCGCGGTTAAAAGCCTAGCTCATCAAGTAAGTCATCAACCTGGTCTTGTCCCGCCACTACATCGGTCTTGTTTTGACTGACCTGCGGTCCATTTCGCAGCTTGGCATGCTCGTCACGGTTATCTTCTGCCTTAACCCCATCGGTTACATTCGGGACATTATCCACCAGTACCTGAACCAACTGCTCTTCGATAAGCTTGATGACTTCCATCATCTTCTTGATCACTTGGCCGGTGAGATCTTGGAAGTCTTGCGCCATCATGATTTCTAGCAGCTCTTTTTGCGTGGCGCTGGTGGCATCAGGCAGCGTCTTGCTTAAATAATGCTGAGTATCTTCGATAAGCGAAGTATCACCTTCCACCTTGGCCAAGGCGGCAGCCGCCAACTGCCAGCGCTGGCTAAGCGCATCGCCAGCACTCTCAAGGTCATCTTGTAACGGCTGGGCTCGCTCAACAGCATTTAAAGCACGCTCAGCTGCCTGCTCTGTCATCGCCGCCACATAGCTAAGCCGGTCATTGGCATCAGGGATCGCCTGCGCCGCTTGGGATATCTGCTGATCTAACCCCAGCTCTTTCATGCTGTCGCGCAACAGGCGAGTTACAAAGCCTATGCGGTGAATCATGTCATCAGCACTGTCGTGCTTTCCCAACACCGACGGCATTGTCGAATCGTGGGCATTCTTAGTCGTGCTCATCGTAGCCTCTACGCTTATTTTTTATCAGCAGGATTAACATTTTCGCCCGCATTCACGAATAGCACTCAAAAATCACTACACACCATCAATGATCTTAATAGAAGCATTTATCTAATACTCTTAGAAAATACGACTCATTACAAATTATTAGACCTACTTCGCCAGCGCAGGACTCACCATCGAGGTGAGCGCATTCCATAACGAGCTAACTATGTTGATGATAGCCCGCTTAATTTAAGGCTACTCTAATAAAGCTAACCACATAAAATTTATGCTGACGTAGATGCCCCATAAATTTACTAGAAGTGTTCTCACAATATCGCATGAGCATTCACAATGATGATTAACAGGAAGCTTCTGGCGCGTTTTAGAGAAACAACATCCGCCTTTTTACGACGGCCTTCGCACCAACGTCAGCCAGTACTCTTCTAGCGCCTGGATAGCGTTAATAAACTGATCTATATCAACGGGCTTAACAATAAATCCCGAGGCGCCAAGATCATAAGAGTCAATAACATCAGACTCTGCTTCCGACGTGGTTAAGACGACCACCGGTATTTGACGAAGTGTTTCCAAAGTTTTAAATTTTTTTAGAAATGTTTTGCCATCCATGCGCGGCATATTAAGATCCAAAAGAATTAAGTCCGGCTTTGGCGCGTCCTGATAAGGGGCTTCCTGCTTTAAAAATGCCAATGCCTCTACACCATCCCCGACATCATGGACATCCACCAGCACCTTACCTTCATTAAATGCCATTTTAGTGAGGTGAACATCAGCGGGTTCATCTTCCACCAGCAATACCTTAAACTGCGCGCGCGTCATTTTTCACTCCCTACCGCAGGCAAATCAAATATAAAACAAGCACCCCCTTGGGGGCCATCTTCAATGCTTATACGGCTGTTTGTTTTTCTAAGTGCTTTGGCCACCAGCGCTAACCCCATCCCTGTCCCTGGGTACTCTTCGTTATTAGGCACTAGCCGCGAGAACATATCGAAAATCTGCTTACGGTATTCAGGCGCAACCCCTTGGCCATTATCTTCTACCCGAAAACGCACCCGGTCGCCTACTTTCAACCCACTGATAACGACTCTTACCGGCCTATCTTTGCAGCGATACTGCCAAGCATTGTGCAGCAATATTTTAAAAATAAGGCTTAGCTGTTTCTTATCAAAATATACACGGGGCAGCGGTGTGGAAATCTCCAGCTCGCTCTCTAGCCGCAGGGGCGCTAACAGGTCTTCCGTCTGATATACGTCTTGCAAGATTGACTGGGTATCTAACAGCTCGAATACTGGTGGAACGGTGCCCAGGCTTAAATAGCGCTGCACATCTGAAACGAGTTCACTTAAACGCTGAGACTGCGTGCTTATGAAATGAACAGCCATTGCCGTATTTGGGGAAGCAGTGGCAACAATGTCCCGCTTTAACTGCTGTGAAAAGCTAATTAAGCGTCGGCTAGGCTCTTGAAAATGGTGGGCCATCACATGCCCCAGCCTTTCCAAATCACTATTTTGGTGAGAAAGCGCATCAATCAGCTGTTCATTATCTTTCTTGGCTTTACGTAGCCGGATAACCATCATGATCAGTAAAAGTATGAACAACGCCTGTGCAGAAATAGCGATTAAGCTTATCCATCTTGTCCTGCGCTCAGCAGCTATCAATGCTGCGGTCTGAAGATCTACTTGCTGCTCAACGCTTTTAATATAGTGCCGCTCAGCAGAGCTTTCGAACTCACTTGTGTCATAAATTGAAGATATCAGCACCTCACGGTCACCAACATCATGCCGTTGAGTATAAATACCCACAACTTTCACGGTGCCATCGGAAAGCTGGTGACGCATAAAAAGGTGATTGGCAGAGCGGTCGCGCGCGCGGGCGATTTCATCTTGTATTTGCGCAGGTGTCAGCATGTTAATTTGGCTGATATTTCGCTGTTCAAGATCATCGTAGCCATAAAATTCATAAGCAGCGGCGTTGGCGCGTACGATGTCTCCACTCGTGGTGTCAATCATCCACATAGGGGCTGAGTGACGTTCAAAATACTCATCAAAACTTGGTGTGGCCCATGCAAACATGGGTAGCAACAACACTAGCAGGAAGCCGAAAAGCCGTAGCGCTTGTTGCATTAAACGGCTCCTTCCGCGGTATTTATTGGTAGTGTAAAGGAGAAACAGCTGCCTTTTCCCTCTCCCGCTGACTCTACCCAAACGTGCCCGTTATAGCGATCCACAATCTTCCGACAAATAGCCAGCCCTACGCCAGTGCCTTCATATTTTTCACGGGCATGCAGACGTTGAAACACTTTAAATAAACGTGTGATCTGCTCTGGTGCAATGCCGATACCATTATCACAAACACTGATTTTCCAGCACGAATGATCAAAGAGTTCAGTTACTGCAATTTCAATTATCACTGGTTTATCAGTCGCACAATATTTTAATGCGTTGCCTACCAGGTTCTGGAAAAGCCGTGTCATTTCATCGGGACTCGCGACAACCTCCGGCCAACTACCCGTGACACTTACCTGCGCCTGCGCTTGATCAATACTTGGCTTGAGGAAGTGGAGTGCTTCTTCAAGAGATGCCTTGAGAGGCATCACCTGCATAGGCTGCCCTTTACGGCCAACACGGGAGTACTCCAGTAGCGATAGCAGCATGTTATCGATGCGCGAAGCACCGTCTTGCATGTAATGCAGCATCGTGTGGCCATCATCATCTAGCGTGTTGCCTAAATGACGCTGCAGTAACTGACCATAGCTTGTCACCATGCGCAGCGGCTGACGTAAATCATGCGATGCCGCGTAAGCAAAATGCTCGAGCTCTTGGTTTGATTTTTCTAAAGATTCTCGGTATTCATCGCGCTCCTTTTGCAGTAAATGGGCAGCGGTTATATCGCGTAAGTAACCGTGCCACATGGTACCGCCATCACTTAAACGCTCTGGCATGGCAATGCCATCTATCCACAGCAATTTGCCGTTAGGGTGGTTAACACGGTAGTTGGCATGCCAAATAGTCAATGTCTCTGCTGACAGCAGAATGCTTTCTGCAACGGCCTCCCGGTCATCCGGGTGAATAGCGTTAAATATACGCGTTATATCACTTGCCGCTTCTTCAACAGTTACGCCATAAATAGCCTCAATGCCTGGGCTGGCGTAGGGAAAGCAGGCATGGCCATCAGGCGCAAGACGATATTGATAAATCGTACCCGGCAGCAGCGTCGCCAACTTCTTGAGCTGCTCTGTGACGAAAAAGGCCTCTTCTTCAGCCTCTTTGCGCGACGTTATATTAGTATGCGTACCTGCCATCCATAACGGTGCCCCTGCTTCATCTCGCTGCACAATGCGGCCACGGTCATGCACCCATATCCAGTGCCCATCTCGATGGCGCATACGCGCTTCCATGCTATAGCTGTCTACACGCCCCTCAAAATGGTCTTGAAGCGCCGCATTAGAGTGAGCTAGATCATCAGGGTGGCAAAACTGCATCCAGGTTTCGATAGTGGTGGGGCCTAGCTCATTAAGACGATAGCCAACCATCTCTGCCCAGCGTTCGTTAAAGCGAGTTTCACCTGTCTGAACATTCCACTCCCAGGTGCCTGCCGCTGTCCCCCACAAAATATGATTAAGCGCCTGGCGCTGCTCTTTAATTTTGACCAGGTGTCTACGCCCCCGCCAATAAAGTGCGCCTAGCAGCAATAAAGAAATTAACAGGCCGCTCAATAATGCTATTAATACCCCTAGCCAAGTGCCCAATTCACGCTGCAAACGCAGTAACAAAGAGGCGCTTCCAGGGTTATAAGGCGGTACCTGCAATGCCCTAGCCGTCTCTTCAAGACGCAGGTAGTCCATCGGAGCAACAAACCCTAACGGTGCATCGGGAAGCATGTTCAGCAACGCTCTACTTACCGCTCGCTTGTCTTCTTCAGAGACGCGGGGCAGCGCGGCAAATGACCATTCAGGGTAAAGGCGGGTCGAGTGTGCTAGAGGAAACGTAAGATGCTGTTGAGCGTTTAACACTTTAAGTTGATCAATTCCGGCTCTCCCCTCCTGCTGCCATAATTCCAAAGTGCCCGTTCTCACAAATCCGGCATCTATGTCTTTATCTATCAGGGCTTGAATAACGGCGTCGTGGCTACCTAGTTCACGATAAATAGCAAAACGTTCTGGGCGAAACCCATGCTGATAAATTTCATAAGCTTGCGTAAGGTAGCCCCCTAGAAAACGCTTACCCGGCATGCCAATGACTAAGCCTTCAAGGTCTTCAAGCTGCTGAAGAGCATCACGATCTGCATGTGTGACAATGACACCACCCAGTGCATTAAGCCGATGCCCTGCATAAGGACGAGAGAGTGTTGCCAGAGCGCCACTTACATCGTATTGGTGGCGTATCGTTAAAAAGTGCAGCGGATTGGTGAGTACAAAATCAAGGCTTCCCGCCTCGATAGCGGCTTCTAACTGCTCCAGGCTTAAAGCGCTAAGCTCGACAGACCGCTCAGGAAAAGCGTTATTCACAGCTTCTGCCACAGGGGCAAACTCCTGCTCTACAGCGCTTGCATCGCGATAGGCAAAGACACCGATAGTCAGAGAAGCCTGGGCAATACATGGCAGGAGTAGAAGCGCTAACACTAGGGCGGTGAGCCAGCCTTGCTTCGTTATTTTTATAAACGCGGCCAACTGCATACCGTTTATCCTTATCGCATTAAAAGCTAAGCACTGTTTACATTTACACAAACACGATTCCGACCACTGTTCTTTGCGTTATAAAGCGCGCTATCTGCTCTGGCTAGCCCCCCATCGGGTCGATCATCGCCAGGGTGCATCATGGTAACGCCTATACTGGTAGTTACCTTGATCGTTAATGCCTCATCAATATCAATATTCAGGCTCTCAACAGCAGCTCTAAGCTTTTCAGCAGCTTTTTCTACTCCATCTCGTTCCGTGTGAGGAAGCAAAACTGCAAACTCTTCCCCCCCTAAACGGGCAAATACATCGTTTTCCCTTAACTGTTCAGTTACCACGTGTGAAAAGCGTTTTAACACTTCATCTCCCGCAGCATGTCCATAGGTATCATTAACACTTTTAAACCTATCCAAATCGAGCATAAGCATGCCAACGCAGTAGTTAGCTTGGCGCTTAACCCGCCCGTACTCTCTATCCGCAATATTCATGAAGCTGCGGCGATTAAGCAAACCCGTTAGCTCATCATGCATCGCTAAATGGGTCAGCCGCTTCTCCATCGCTTTTCGCTCACTAATATCCTGCTGTACGCCTACCATGCGAATAGGGTTTCCCGACGCGTCTCGCTCAGTGACGTGACCGGATTCAAATAGCCACACCCAGTGACCATCGCGGTGAAGCATACGAAATTCGCACTGGTAATTAGGCAACTCGCCAGACAGGTGGCGCTCAACGGCTAGATCAAAGCGTTGGCGCTCTTCAGGATGTATGCGCTCTATCCAGGCTTCAGCATTAGCTGGCAGATCTGGGCTATCAGATTTAAAGCCCACTGTGGCCAGCCAGCGATCACTATAAACAAACTCATTCCGGTCAAACAACCAGTCCCAAACGCCTAGTTTGCCCCCTTCAATGGCTGCAGCCATGCGCTCTTCAGAAAGCACTAAACGTTGCTCAAGCTTAGCGCGGCTAATTGCATAGCGTATGGTGCGTTTTAAAGAGTCCGCATCAATACTGCCTTTGACAAGATAGTCTTGAGCGCCCATTTCCAGCACTTCTAGCGCAAAGTGAGCGTTGTCGTAACCTGTCAACACAATAATGGGCGTTCCAGCAACTAGCCTTTTACAGGCTTGTACCGTTGCAATACCGCTTGAATCTGGCAAGCTTAAATCGAGCAGAATAATATCAGGGGGTAAGTGCGCTTGCTGTAAATAATCGGCTAACTCTGAGAGGCTGCTTACCCAATCTAAAGTGGTCTCTTGATCATCGTACTTAAGCGTATACTTGATAAGACCAGCATCACCGGGATCATCTTCCACAAGCAAAATAGATAAGCGTTGCATCTTTATGCCTTTGAGTTATCAATAAATTTACTTTGCGTTAAAGGCATACAACGGTCAAGCCTCATTTTTTCTACCCCTTACGCTCAATATCCACGTCGCTGGCCTGGGTAAAATCGTCCAGCGCCATCATATGGCCGAGCTTGCCCGCTTTAGTGGAGAGGTACTGCTCGTTGTGAGGATTAAGGCCCGTGGTAATGGGCAGCCGCTCAACCACCTTTACGCCATCGCGGGTCAGCGCATCAACTTTACGCGGATTATTGGTCATTAGTTTGAGCGCGGTGACGCCCAGGTGGTTGAGCATCGGCACGCAAAGATCGTAGCGGCGCATGTCGGCGCCAAAGCCAAGCTGTTCGTTGGCCTCTACCGTATCGGCCCCTTGATCTTGCAGGTGGTAGGCGCGAATTTTATTAAGCAGCCCAATTCCCCGCCCTTCCTGGCGCAGGTAGAACAGAACGCCGCGGCCCTCTTCGGCAATGCGTTTAAGCGCCTCTTGTAGCTGGTAACCGCAGTCGCAACGCATGGAGAATAGCGCATCGCCGGTTAAGCACTCAGAGTGCACGCGCCCAAGCACCGGCTCGCCGCCGCTCACGTCGCCCAGCGTTAGCGCAATATGGTCTTTACCCGTGGCCTCGTCTTCGAAACCATGCATAGTGAATGTCGCCCAGGGAGTGGGCAGCCGAGAAGCGGCAATGAAGCGGATGGTCACAGGTTACCTCGCTGATCAACCAAACCAGTTAACCACACCAGTGTTGGCAAAGTGGGCACATAGTTTACCAGGAAGCGGCGGCGGCCTCACGGTATCCCTGGGATGCAACGATTAATAGGGTGCGACGATTAATGCCAGCCCAGACGCCGCCATGCATCCTATCTTCAAGTACAATGACTGCCTTACAATGCGGGCAAATTTCTTAAGAGCAAGTGCTTATGACCACCACACCTTTGCAAAACGACCGTTTTCTACGCGCGCTGGCACGCCAGCCCGTTGACCGCACTCCGGTGTGGATGATGCGTCAAGCAGGCCGCTACCTGCCGGAATACCGCGCCAGCCGTGCCGATGCGGGTAGTTTTATGGACCTGTGTCGCAACCATGACTTGGCCTGTGAAGTCACGCTGCAGCCTTTAGAGCGCTATCCTCTTGATGCCGCCATTCTGTTCTCAGATATATTGACGATCCCTGACGCGATGGGCTTGGGGCTCTATTTTGAAACCGGCGAAGGCCCGAAATTCAAAAAAACCGTGCGCACGCCACAAGAGGTTGCTGCACTCACCGTCCCCAACGCCGAGCGCGACCTTGATTATGTGATGCGCGCGGTGTCGACCATCCGCCGTGAGCTCAACGGCCGTATGCCGCTGATTGGTTTTTCAGGCAGCCCTTGGACACTGGCCACTTACATGGTGGAGGGCGGTTCAAGTAAAGATTTCCGCCACCTGAAAACCATGCTTTACGATACGCCAGACACCATGCACCAGCTGTTGGACACCCTGGCCCACGCGGTAACCGACTACCTGAACGCCCAGATTCGTGCGGGCGCTCAGGCAGTGCAGATTTTTGACACCTGGGGCGGTGCGCTATCCACGCCGGCTTATCTTGAGTTCTCGCTGCGCTATATGGAGCAGATTGTTTCCGGCTTGATCCGCGACCACGACGGTCGCCGCGTGCCGGTCATCCTGTTCACCAAAAATGGCGGCCAGTGGCTTGAACACATCGCCTGCGCCGGTGCCGATGCACTGGGTATCGACTGGTCTACCGAGCTTTCTGACGCCCGCGCACGAGTGGGTCATAAAGTAGCCCTGCAAGGCAACCTCGACCCCAACGTGCTGTTCGCCCGGCCTTCTGCCATTCGCGCTGAAGTTGCACGCGTACTTGAAAGCTACGGCCACGGCCCGGGCCACGTGTTTAACCTGGGCCACGGCATCAGCCAGTTCACCAACCCAGATAATGTCACCGCCTTTATGGACGCGCTGCACGAGTTAAGCCCCCAGTACCACCAGGGCATTGCAACGCAGACAAACGCCCCATGCCCAGGAGCAAAGTAATGAGCGATTTACGCGACGACCAGTGGTTTACCGAGGTATTTGATAGCCACGGCAGCGCTTTCTCGCTGAAGATTTCTGAAAAACTGCTGGATGTGCAGAGCCCTTACCAGCACCTGGAAGTCTACGCCACAGAGACCTACGGCAACCTGATGGTGCTGGATGGCTGCGTGATGCTGACCGATCGCGACAACTTCCTCTATCACGAGATGATTGCCCACCCGGCGCTATTCACCCATCAAGACCCCAAGCGGGTGGTGATCATTGGCGGCGGCGACTGTGGAACGCTTAAGGAGGTGTTGCGTCACCCCGGCGTTGAAAAAGTCACCCAAATCGATATCGATGAAGAGGTCACCAAGGCGGCTGAGCGTTTTTTCCCAGCGCTGGTGGAAGCTAACGGCGACCCCCGAGCCGAACTGCTGTTTGCCGACGGCGTGAAGTGGGTAGATGACGCTGCCGATGAGAGCATCGATGTGCTGATTATCGACTCCACTGACCCGGTTGGCCCCGCCGAAGGGCTGTTTAAAACCGACTTCCTGAAGCGCTGCCACCGCATCCTAAAAAATGGCGGTGTCATGGTGCAGCAGAGCGAGTCGCCGCTCTATCACAGCGGATCTATCATTCGTGAGCTGCGCAACGATATGCGTAAAGCAGGCTTTGATAGCGTCGCCACCCTGCCCTTCCCGCAGCCGGTGTACCCCTCTGGCTGGTGGAGCGTGACGCTGGCAGGCAAAAACGTCGACGTGGAAAGCTTTCGCGAACAAGCTGCCGCCAGCCACGAAATGCCGCTACAGTACTACACAGAGGATGCCCACCGTGGCGCCCTGGCGCTACCGCCCTTTATGCGGAAAGCCTTTGCGTAAGCAAGCGCGAAGGTATTGACAGCGAAGGCCGGGCATTGCTCGGCCTTTTTTGTGCGCGTGCTTTGTTTGATAAACCTGTTTGTTTGGCTACCCACGTTAAGGAATAAAAATGAAAAACGTTCGTTGGTTGGGGTTAGGAATCAGCATACTGCTACCCACGGTGGCCATGGCCAGCACCTTGGAAACGGTGCAGAACCGTGACAGCCTTCGCTGTGGCGTCAATGCCGCCCAGCCCGGTTTCTCTTCACTGGATGACGATGACCAGTACCGTGGCCTGGATACCGACGTTTGCCGAGCAGTGGCCGCAGCGGCGCTCGGGGATGCAACAAAAATAGATTTCGTACCGCTAGACTCTGTAGAGCGCTTTACCGCCCTGCAGTCTGGCGAAGTCGATGTACTATCCCGTACCACCACGTGGACATCGAGCCGCGATACCACGCTTGGGATGCACTTTACCGGTGTCAGCTATTACGATGGTCAAGCTTTCATGGTGGCTAGTGACCTTGGCGTGCAGAGCGCCAAAGAGCTGGATGGCGCAGCGGTTTGCACCCAATCAGGCACCACCAGCGAGCTCAACCTTTCCGATTACTTCCGTGTCAATGGCATGACCTATGACCCGGTGGTGTTTGATGCCCCTGAACAGTCGATTGCCGGCTTCGAAGCGGGCCGCTGCGATGTATTAAGCTCAGATGCTTCACAGCTCTACGCCCAGCGCATGCAACTTGCTGACCCAGATATGGCGGTCATACTGCCGGAAATCATCTCTAAAGAGCCGCTTGGCCCCGCCGTGCGCCAAGGCGATGACCAGTGGTTCAACATCGTCAAATGGTCGCTGTTTGCCATGCTTAACGCCGAAGAATTAGGCGTTAGCCAGGAAAACGTGGACGAGCATCTCACCTCAGAAGATCCCGATGTGATGCGTCTGTTAGGTCAGGACGGGAATTTTGGCGAAGCCATGGGTATTGAGGCTGACTGGGCGTACCAAATCGTCAAACAGGTAGGCAACTATGCGGATATTTATGATCGCAACGTAGGCACGGGGTCAGATTTCAATATTGCACGCGGCTTAAACAGCCTTTGGAATGACGGCGGCATCCAGTACGCTCCACCCATTCGTTAAAACGTCCAATTATTAAGCTCTCAGCGAAGAGCAACGCCTATGCATTGGCGGCTACGCACCAAAAAAGTGCGTGCAGTAGCTGCTAATGCACTTTCATGCACCACAACTTTGGTAGGAACTTGCTCCGTTTTGCGTTGAAAAGCGCTGAATTTTACCTCGTATCCTTCTTGGCATCTTCCTTGCTAGCTTTTAGTGTCATGCATCTGCATGCATAACGACATTACATCGAGTAAGGGGAACTACCATGCTTAACAAGAAACACTTGGTACTACTGGCATCTGCGGGCGCTATTTCTGTTGCGGGCGTGGCAACAGCCCACGCCAGTACGCTTGAAGATACCCGTTCACGGGGCGCGGTACAGTGCGGTGTCAGCGATGGTTTGCCAGGTTTTTCCGCCCCGGACGATAGCGGCGAATGGCAGGGTCTTGACGTGGACGTATGCCGCGCCGTTGCCGCTGCGGTACTGGGCGATGCGGACGCCGTAAATTACATCTCCCTAAACGCGGTTGAGCGCTTTACAGCGCTGCAGTCTGGCGAAGTCGACATCCTGTCACGCAACACCACTTGGACCACCACCCGCGATACTACCCTCGGCTTAAACTTTACCGGCGTTAACTTTTACGACGGCCAAGGCTTTATGGTTTCCCGCGACTTAGGCATCTCTGAAGCCTCTGAGCTGGATGGCGCTGCCATTTGTATCCAGTCGGGCACCACCACTGAGCTGAACTTGGCCGACTATTTCCGTGCCAACGACATGGAGTTCGACCCCATCGTCTTTGATACGTCTGAACAAACCGTGGGCGGCTTCCAGGCTGGCCGCTGTGACGTCCTAACCTCCGATACATCTCAGCTAGCCGCACTGCGCATCCAGCTAGATGATCCGGACGGTGCGATGATACTCTCCGACGTTATCTCGAAAGAGCCGCTAGGCCCTGCCGTTCGCCAAGGCGACGACCAGTGGTTCAACATCGTGAAATGGTCGCTATTTGCCATGCTCAACGGTGAAGAGTACGGCGTCTCTAGTGAGAATGCTGAAGAGATGCGTGACTCTGAAAACCCTGACATTGCCCGCCTGCTTGGCCAAGACGGCAACTACGGTGAAGGCATGGGCTTAGACGCTGACTGGGCTTACAACATCCTGAGCCAAGTAGGTAACTACGCCGAAAGTTTTGAGCGCAACGTAGGTATGGATTCCCCTCTGGAAATCGAACGTGGTGTTAACGCCCTGTGGAACCAGGGTGGCTTCCAGTACGCACCGCCGATTCGCTAAGCGTCTCGCTTGACCCTGGCCCGCCGCCCTTTTCAGGTATCTCTTTTAAGGGTAGGCGGGCCATTTGATTGACCGTCCGTATCGCGGAGACGTTACCCATGTCCGTAAGACCTAACGCTCGCCCAGTCGGCCAAAAGCCGCCCTTTTGGCGAGACCGTGCTAAACGCGCCCTTATTTTCCAATTAATTGTGGTAGCTGCTGTTGCCGTCTTTTTTCTCTATATCGTCGGTAATACCCAGGACAACTTATCCGCACGCGGTATCACCACGGGGTTTGGTTTTCTAGGTAACACCGCAGGCTTTGGCATAGTGCAGAGCCTGATCGACTACTCCTCTCAAAGCACCTATGGCCGCACTTTTCTAGTCGGCTTGTTAAACACCTTGCTGGTGGGCGGCTTAGGGGTGTTGGCTGCCACTATTATTGGCTTTACCGTCGGCATCGCCCGGCTATCGCCCAACTGGTTGCTGGCACGCCTTGCCACGGCTTATATCGAAACTTTTCGTAATATCCCGCTGCTGCTACAAATTTTCTTCTGGTACTACGCAGTGCTTCGCACGCTGCCAAGCGCCCGGGACAGCCTCGCGTTTGGTGAGGTTATTTTCCTCAACGTGCGTGGGCTTTACCTGCCTGAACCGCTGTTTGAATCGGGCTTTGGGCTAATCCCGGTGACGTTTATTGCCGCGGTGATTGCCAGTATTGCATTAATTATTTGGAACAAACGTCGCCATGAAGCCACAGGCAAACGCCTGCCGGCCTACTGGATCTCGTTTGCGCTGATTTTTGGTTTACCGCTGCTGGTGATGGTTGCCACCGGCGTGCCGATCACCTGGGATGTACCCGAGCTGCGTGGCTTTAATTTCCGCGGCGGTATTACGGTGATACCAGAGTTTTTAGCTTTGTGGCTCGCCCTATCAATTTATACCGCCTCGTTTATCGCTGAAATCGTGCGCTCAGGTATCCAGGCAATTTCTCATGGGCAAACCGAAGCCGCCCAGGCGCTTAGCCTGCCGCGTAACTTGGTGCTTCGCTTGGTGGTTATTCCTCAGGCGCTGCGGGTCATTATTCCCCCGCTCACTAGCCAATACTTGAACTTGATTAAGAACTCATCGCTGGCCACCGCCATTGGCTACCCAGACCTTGTCTCGGTGTTTGCAGGCACCACGCTGAATCAGACCGGCCAAGCCATTGAGGTCATTGCAATGACCATGGCGGTCTATCTGACCATCAGCCTACTGGTGTCCATGTTTATGAACTGGTTCAACGCCCGCGTGGCGCTGGTTGAACGCTAGGCCGACGGCGAGGATACACAAATGATTCATAACCAAACGATAATCGCAGAGCGGCCCGCCCCCAGTAGCTCGGTGGGTCCCGTTGCTTGGCTGCGTACCAACCTGTTCAACGGCCCGATCAACACGATCTTTACGCTGATTGGTCTTTACGTGCTGTATCTGTTGGTGGTGCCCACCGTGCAGTGGGCATTTATCAACGCTGATTGGGTTGGCTCCACCCGTGACGACTGCTCACGGGAAGGCGCCTGCTGGGTGTTTGTTAACGCCCGCTTTAGCCAGTTTATTTATGGCCTCTACCCGCGCACGGAGATATGGCGCGCCAACATCGTATTTGCAGGCTTTTTTGCACTGATTGCTTGGCTAGCCATACCCCGGCTGCCCTTTAAGCGCTGGGTGGCGGTGTTTGCCTTAGTGGGCTTTCCGGTAGTGGCCTACGTGCTGCTCCACGGCGGCTACTTCGACCTGCCCCGCGTACCCACTCACCGCTGGGGCGGTTTAATGCTGACCCTGCTGTTGGCCACCGTCGGTATGGTGGGCGCGCTCCCCATTGGTATTGTACTGGCATTGGGGCGGCGCTCTAATATGCCCATCGTCAAAAGCTTCTGCGTAGTATTCATTGAGTTTTGGCGCGGTGTGCCGCTGATTACCGTCCTGTTCATGGCCTCGGTAATGCTGCCGCTGTTCTTGCCCTCAGGGATCAGCGTTGACCGCTTAGTACGTGCGCTTATCGGCCTTACCCTGTTCCAAAGTGCTTATATGGCTGAGGTTATCCGGGGCGGTTTACAGGCTATTCCCAAAGGCCAAGAAGAGGCCGCGGCCGCGCTAGGGATGACCTACTGGAAACGCATGGGGCTGATTGTGCTACCCCAAGCGCTAAAGATGATGATTCCAGGCATCGTGAATACCTTCATCTCGCTGTTTAAAGACACCACGCTGGTCATGATTATCGGCTTATTTGACCTATTAGGGATCGTGCAAGCGGCACTCTCCGACTCTCGCTGGCTGGGCTTCTCGCTGGAAGGCTATGTATTTGCCGCGTTCATGTTCTGGATCTTCTGTTTCAGCATGTCGCGCTATAGCCAGTACTTAGAACGCAAGCTACACACCGGCCATAAGCGCTAACGCCGCTTTTATTAACGATTTTTAGCAGGATACTGACATGACACAAGCAGCCACCAACGTCTCTGGCACAAGTACTTCTGATCTGATGGTTGAAATGCGCGGCGTTAACAAATGGTACGGCGACTTCCACGTGCTGCGCGATATCGACCTAGAAGTTAAACGCGGTGAGCGTATCGTTATATGTGGGCCTTCTGGCTCGGGTAAATCCACGTTGATTCGCTGCATCAACCATTTAGAAGAGCACCAGCAAGGTGAAATTGTGGTGGGCGGCGTGCCGCTGACCCAGGACGTTAAGCGTATCGAGCAGATTCGTCGCAGCGTGGGCATGGTCTTCCAGCACTTTAACCTCTTCCCCCATTTATCGGTGCTTGAAAACTGCTGTATCGCACCAATGTGGGTGCAAAAAAAGCCGCGCCGCGAAGCAGAAGAGATGGCCATGCAGTACTTAGAGCGGGTGCGTATTGCCGAGCAGGCACTTAAGTACCCTGGCCAGCTCTCCGGCGGCCAGCAGCAGCGGGTGGCGATTGCCCGCTCGCTGTGTATGCACCCCGATGTGATGCTGTTCGACGAGCCCACCTCCGCCCTTGACCCTGAAATGATTAAAGAAGTGCTAGATGTTATGGTCGAGCTGGCCAATGAAGGCATGACCATGCTTTGCGTGACCCACGAAATGGGCTTCGCCAAAACCGTCGCCGACCGGGTGATTTTTATGGACCAAGGGCAAATCATTGAAGAAAACGCCCCAGAGCCCTTCTTCAATAACCCGCAGTCGGAACGTACCAAGTTGTTCTTAAGCCAGATTTTAGGGCACTAAGTACGGAAATGGGTAAGACAATGGGCCTCCTCGCAGGCCCATTTTTGTATTTCATTTATGACTAGCAGCAACGACTCATCGACATAAAAGAGACAATTTAAGATGGAAAAACTATTTATCGACCGCGCCCCACAGCCTATCGCGCCCTTCTCCCACGCATGCCGCGTGGGAGATTTGGTATTTATTACCGGCCAAATGCCCACCGTTCCGGAAACCAACGAAATGCTGCTGGGTACGTTTACCGAACAAACCCACCGCGTGATGCAAAACCTAGCGATTGTGCTGGAAGAGGTGGGCAGCAGCTTTGAGTACGTGGTTCAGTCACGGGTGTTTATTACCAACATGGGCCACTTTGACGAGGTAAATGGTGTATATGCCAGCTACTTCCAGAAGCCGCTGCCTACCCGCACCTGTATTGGCGTTACCGGCCTTGCCGGCGGTGCGGACGTAGAAGTGGACATGATCGCCTGGATTCCGCCCAAGGAAAGCAACGCTTAACCGCCCAGCCGGGTAATACTCGCGGGCAGTAGTGCGGCCTGCTCACGGTGTTGCGTCAGCGGTTTGTTGGCGAGCGCGGTGAGCAGTATCTGTAACGGGTCCCCATGACTAACCACCAGCACCGTCTCGCCGCTGCCCTGCTGCTCTAGCCCCTCGATCACTGCACACAATCTCGCGGCGACACTGCTGACGGCTTCCACTTGGTACTGCTGATGGTCGGCATCCTGAGCATCTAGCGCCCATACATCGGGGTAGTATCGATCCGCCTGGCCATCGAGTTCACCGAAGTAGCGCTCACGCAGGCGCTGCTCTTTCTCCAGCGTTAAACCAAAGGCACTGGCAACTCTTTCGGCGGTTTGTGTTGTACGTAAAAAGTCCGAATGCACTACCCGCGTCGGGGTTGGCCACTGCCAATCTTCTACCGTCTCAAGCAGTTGCTGTTCTCCCAAAGCAGAAAGTCCAAACGCGTTAAGCCCCCTTTCAGGCGAGCTAATAATTAAGCCCTGCTCATTGGCCTGGCTATGTCCATGGCGCATCAAGAGATAGCGGTTTCGCCAATGATAGGAAGAGGTTCTGAAAGTGTTTGACATATCTTTGTAACAAATCCTAGATTGAAGGAGATTGTTTTCGAAAAATAAACATCTAGCATTACAAATGTCCACTTACGAAACACACGCCAAGCAAAAGAAAGCGCTAAACGCGATAGTGGATAGCAAAACACAAAAATAACGCATATAAGAGGCTAACAATGGAAACATCACGTTTCTGCAAGCGCCCGCTTGCTATGTTCGCGGCTGCATCACTGCTCCCCTTCGCACTACTCTCTACCCATGCCTTCGCGGAATGCGAACGCGGCGATCTTGACACTATTTTCTGCGACGAAGATGGCGATATGGTCGCTGACCGGCCAAGCGATGAGTCAAAGTGGGTAAACCCAGACACCCTTATTTTTGCTTATACGCCCGTAGAAGATCCTGCCATTTATTCGGACATCTGGCAGTCTTTTATCGATCACTTATCTGACGTTACCGAGCGTAACGTGCGTTTCTTTGCGGTACAGTCCAACGCCGCACAGGTCGAAGCCATGCGCAGCGGGCGATTGCATATCGCCGGCTTCTCAACCGGCCCAACCCCATTTGCCGTTAATTTAGCAGGTGCGGTGCCTTTTGCGCTGATGGGATCCGACGACGGTCAGTTCGGCTACACCCTGCAGATGTTTACCCACGTGGACTCTGACATTGAGAGCCTTGAAGACCTTAAAGGTAAACGGGTAGCCCATACCTCGCCTACCTCTAACTCTGGCAACTTGGCCCCGCGTGCTCTGCTGCCCGAACTAGGGATCACGCCAGAGGAAGATTACGACGTGGTCTACTCCGGCAGCCACGACCAATCCATGCTGGGTGTTGTCGCGCGTGACTACGACGCAGCGCCGGTGGCTTCTGAAGTTGTCGAGCGCATGGCAGCACGGGGGCTTTACGATGAAGAGGATGTGCGGCTGATTTATGAATCAGATCGTTTCTCCACTACCTCTTATAACTACGCCCATAACTTGCACCCAGACCTAGTGGAGAAAATCGAAGAAGCCTTCTTTACGTTCGATTTTATCGGCACCGAACTTGGCGAGGAGTTTGAGGGCGTCGAGAAGTTTATTCCGATTAATTACAAAGATAACTGGCAAGTGATTCGCACCATCCAAGCCGCTAATGACGTGCGTTATACGCGGGAAAATCTGGAGTAACGCGTACCGCGCCGCTGCTCGCGGCGCGGTTCTTCGTTTATCGATGGAAGCGAACCCATGCTGGAAATTACGAATCTGGTCAAGCGTTATGGCCACAACGAGGCGGTGCTAAAAGGCCTCGATCTTAAGGTAGAAGACAACAGCGTTGTGTCTATCGTAGGCGCTTCCGGTGCCGGTAAAAGCACCATGCTGCGCTGTATCAACCGCTTAGTAGAGCCCACGTCAGGCTCGATCAAACTCAACGGCGCCGAACTGGTTAACGTGAAAGGGGCTGAGTTACGCCGTGCCCGGCGCAAAATTGGCATGGTATTCCAGGGCTTTAACTTACTTGACCGCCTTACTGTCATGGAGAACGTGCTCGCCGGGCGACTTGGCTACGTTAATCTCTACCAAGCAATCTCGCGCCGCTACCCACAGGCCGATATAGAGCGCGCCTTTACCCTGATGGAGCGGGTGGGCATTGCCCATTACGCCAACAAGCGTGCCGATGAGCTTTCCGGCGGTGAGCGCCAGCGCGTAGGGGTGGTACGGGCACTAATGCAAGAACCCGACCTGTTGCTGGCCGACGAGCCAACGGCGTCACTAGACCCGCGCACGTCCGAACAGATCATGATTCTGCTGCAGAGCCTTGCCAGTGAGCTTTCGCTGCCAGTATTGATCAACATTCACAACGTGGCCCAGGCAAAAACCTACACAGAGCGTATTGTTGGCCTGCGCCACGGCAAGATGATTTTTGACGGGCAGCCCGCAGACTTTAACAAAGACGCGTTAGATGCCATTTATGGCGGCATTGAGGCACCGGATGAAACGGTTTCCGAGCAACCGCACCGCTCAGCGGAGGTAGAACGCCATGACTCCGCCTGACCCCCAACCCCGTGTGCCGCGCACCTGGAAAAAACCGCCGTTTATTGCCAACCCCTTTATTCGCTACGGCATTTTTATTGTCGCAGCGATTTATCTGGTGTGGGCTTTCGGTTCTTTGCCGTTTAACTGGGCGCGCATTTCGGAAGGCCTACCAAGGGCCGCCCGCATCTTTAGCGGAGGCTTCCCACCAAGCTTTGAGCGCTTTGGCCTGCTGCTCACCGGGTTTAAAGAGAGCTTTCAAATCGCCATTCTGGCAACGCTCTTGGGTGTGCTGCTCTCGATCCCTTTTGCGGTGATGGCCGCACGTAACATTGCTCCCCTGCCGATCTACTTAATTGGCCGCTCGGTGATCATTATCTCGCGCAGCTTTCACCCGGTGATTGTGGCCATTTTATTTGTGGCGGCGGTGGGTTTTGGCCCGCTGGCAGGTATTTTAACGCTCACCCTCTACTCCATTGGCTTTGTGGGCAAACTGCTGGCCGAAGAGATTGAGGAGATTGACTGGGGGCAAGTAGAAGCCATGCGCGCAGCAGGTGCAGGCTATATAGCCACACTGTATTACGCTGTCTTTCCACAAATATTGCCTCGTCAAGTTGGTTTATCAATGTACCAGCTTGATAGCAATTTGCGGGCCTCTGCGGTGGTTGGCATCGTCGGGGCGGGGGGTATCGGTGGCACATTAATGAATGCCTTTGGCCGCTACGATTACGACTTCGCCTTTGCGATTCTGCTGATCATTATTGCGGTTATTTTGCTCAGTGAAGGCATCAGCGGCTGGGTAAGGAAAAAAATATGGTAGATCACGCACAGCAACTCGCCGACCGCGTTTGGCAACGCTACGACCGTAAAGAGAGGCTCATCCGCTACGCGGTGCTACTAGGCACGTTGATGCTGGTGTTCTGGGCAGTTCGCGATATTGATATTTTCTGGCCCTGGGTGTGGGACGCCCCCAATCAAATGTCGAATTTGGGTGCGCGCATGTGGCCCCCGAGCGCTGCCGGGCTAAGCAATATTTTGAACGCGCTGCTGGAAACGGTGCATATCGCGACGCTAGCAACCTTTCTAACTATTTTTCTAGCCCTGCCGGTGGCCTATATCGCTGCCCAAAACACCACGCCCAATCGTGCGTGCCTGTGGCTGGGGCGCTTTATTCTGGTCTCAAGCCGCTCGGTTAATACAATTATATGGGCGCTGTTATTCGTGGCCATTTTTGGCCCCGGCGTGTTAGCAGGGATCCTAGCGATTGTGTTTCGCTCGATAGGCTTTATCGGCAAATTAATGGGTGAAGCCATTGAGGAAATCGACCGCCGACCGGTAGAAGCCATGGAGGCCACCGGTGCTTCCAAAGCAAAGGTGGTTGCCTACGCCATTGTGCCTCAGGTGATGCCGGCCTTTTTTGCCATTGTGATTTTGCGCTGGGACATCAATATTCGCGAGTCCACCGTGCTAGGGCTCGTGGGCGCTGGTGGTATTGGCGTGATTCTTCAGGGCGCTATCGATACCTTTGCCTGGCCAACCGTCGCCACCATTTTGATCGCGATCATCGTGCTTGTACTGATTGGCGAGGCAATTACCAGCTTACTGCGCAGCAAGGTACTTTAACTCTCCAAAAACATATTTTAGCCCTTGCAAGTGTTTGACCAAACGGCAAACGCTTGCCATGGTTAAGAGGCAACTAATGACAAGGAGGACGTATGACGATGACCACCTATATTGTGGTAGCCGATGCCGCCCGTGCGCGTATTTTCACCCGTGATGCGCTAAATCTCGTTGAACAGGAGAGTTTGGTACATGCGGAAGGACGGCTGCATGAAGGTGATTTAATCACCGATCGTCGCGGCGCCGATGTCCATGAGTCAATGTCCACCACGTCACGCTCCTCCGGTGAAGAGGGAGCCGCTTCAAAACATGAGAATGAGCTGTTTGCTAAAGAAGTGGTTCAGCGTCTCTATACCGCTCGGGTAGAAAACAGCATGGAAAAGCTGATCATGGTTGCGCCGCCTAAGTTTTTGGGCCTACTGCGTGAAAAGCTCGATCCCCCCACTCAAAAGCTGGTTATTCACACGCTCTCTAAAGATTTAAGCAAAGCCTCCGTGCAGGATATTCAAAACGCGGTCAGCGATTTGCGTTAATCGTCACTCAAGTCGTGGTCGTTCTCGCCGATAGAACTTTGGTATCCAGCCATTCTCGAGAGAGCGACCATGTTTTCCTCCCTTCGCGTACGAATCTTACTTGCTGCCCTAACGGCAATTACTCTCGCTCTGATTATTAACGGCATTGCCAGCTACACCACCGTTAAACATCACAATAGTCAACAAATTAGCCGTAACTTAAGCGCCGTCGTAGACGGCAACACACGAGCCATTAATGAGTGGTTTAACGCCCGTTATACGATGCTCGCTAGCATGGAAGATGCGGTCGCTAGCGACTCCCCACTTGCTGCATTACGTCAGTTAGCTGATTTCGGCAGCTTTATGTCCACCTACATTGCCTACCCGTCTACATCAGCGGCCGTATTTTCTGATGAATGGCAACCCCCCAGCGATTACGACCCACGGCAGCGCCCCTGGTACCTAGAGGCTGCTGAAGCGCAAGATACTATTATTACAGCGCCTTATGTGGATGCTCAATCAGGTGGCTTGATTGTTACCTTTGCACGCCCTTTCTACCAGAACGGTCAGCTTGCTGCCGTTATTGGTGCTGACATTAGCATCGGTGACGTCATTGATATCGTCTCAGGCATTGCGCCTACGCCTTCTAGCTTTGGCTTTTTAACAACGGAAGATGGCACCCTCGTCGCCCATCCTGATGCTGCATTAACGCTTGAAGCTTCCACTCAGTTGAGTGGAGACCTTACCAATGCACGCCTTAGCCAAATCATCCAAGGCAATGAGCCCCAAGCACTCAAGCTGCAAAACAGCGATAAGCTGCTTATGGGGAGCTATGTCGGCGGCAATAGCGATTGGCAGCTCATCGTTGCACTCGATGAACAAGAAGCGACCGCAGGGCTGCGCGCCATTGCCACCACTTCGATAGTAACGCTGCTGATTGTCGCCGCCATTACCGCGGTGGTCTTTAGCATATTGCTCTCGCTGCTGCTGCGCCGTTTACTCGGGGTGCGTAATGCGATGGATAACATTGCCTCCGGTGAAGGCGACTTAACTCAGCGCTTGCCCGAAGAGGGCAACGACGAGGTTTCCCAAATCGCCAGTGCCTTCAACCGCTTTGTCGGCAAAATGGAAGCGGTATTGATCGATGTCCGCACCAGCAGCGAGTCGGTTCACCATGCAACGAACGAAATCGCCCTGGGCGGCCAGGATTTATCCCGCCGCACCGAGAACGCAGCGTCTAGCCTGCAGGAAACCTCTGCCTCAGTGGAGCAGATAACGAGCACGGTAGAGCACACCGCTGCCTCCGCTCAAGAGGCCAACAAGCTTTCCCATACGGCCTCGAAAGTGGCTAAAGAAGGGGGCCAAGTGGTGGCTAACGTGGTCACTACCATGGAAGACATCTCCCAGTCTTCCAATAAAATTGGCGAGATCGTCACGCTCATGAACAGCATTGCCTTTCAAACCAACTTACTGGCCCTCAACGCCTCAGTAGAAGCCGCCCGGGCGGGGGAGCATGGCCGAGGCTTTGCGGTCGTTGCCGATGAAGTGCGCAAATTAGCAGGACGCAGTAGTGACGCGGCCAACGACATTCAGAAATTGGTCGAAGATTCACAAAGCAAAGTGAATAACGGCACCACATTAGTGCAAAACGCAGGGGCTACCATGCAGGATATCGTCGCCCATATTACCCGTGTTGCCGATGTGCTGGAGGAAATCAACTCCGCGACGAGCGAGCAGAGCGATGGCATTAAGCAAGTCAATATCGCCGTGGCTGAACTTGACCGTATGACCCAAGAGAATGCCGCCATGGTGGAAGAGTCCACTACCGCCGCGGAACAGCTCAAAGAGCAGGCCGATCACCTTAAGGGCACCATTAGCAGCTTTAAGCTGTCGTCAGCAACGCCCCAAGCACTTGAAAGCCCTCGCCAATACATGGCCTTAAAGGGATAACCACGCTTATGCATTTTCGCTCATTACGTTCGTTTGTGGTTGCCTTAGCCGCGCCTTGCTTACTTGCCATCGTTGCAGCGCTGGTGGCGTATAACCTAATTGCCGCCGCCCGCACCCAACAAACGGTGGATGACTATACACGCCCATTAATTAAGGGCGCGCTTGATGCGCGGCTGGATGCCATTGCCGATGCGGAGGGCGAGCGCATCCGTCGAGAGCTAGACACAGCGATGACCCTAGCGTCTCAACTGGCATCTACCAATGCCTTGATGGGCGTAGAAGATGAAGAAGGGTTCCGGGCGTTACACCTGAGTCGCCGTCAGTTATCGAACCTGGTTCGCCAAACCGTCGCCGATAACCCTGCTCTTTTAGATGCATTTATTGGCTGGGAGCCCAACGCCTTTGGTGATGACGCACGCTACGCGGGTGATGAGCGCTACGGACATGACGGCAGCGGCCGTTTTATGCCCTGGTGGTACCGCACCGGCGACGGCTCCCTGGCGGTACTGCCCCTGGGCGATACCATGGAGAGCCAAACACGTCTAGCAAGTGGCGTTCGCGAAGGTGAGTACTACCTGTGCCCGCGCGAAACGCTGGCCCCCTGCATTATTGACCCCGCCGCCTACGACTATGACGGCGAAACAGAGCTGGTCACCTCCTTCAACGCCCCCATAGTGGTGGATGGGGAGTTTCGTGGCGTCGCAGGGGTGGATCTATCGCTTAACTTTATTCAAACGCTATTAAACGAAGCCAATCAATCCCTGTATGACGGGGCAGGCCGCATGGCGCTAGTAGCAGGTCGTGGCGGCTTAGTAGCGGACACCGCAGGCGAAAGTGGCCTTGGCTTACCAGCAAGTGAATCGCTGAGTAATACGCTGATGTCTGGCATTGCCCAAGCGGCCTCTCAGGGCAGCCTCCACAGCAGCCTGAATGACGGCATGCTACAGCGCTACCAGCCCATTCCCCTGGGCACCGAGCAGCCCTGGATGCTGGTGTTGCAGCTACCGGAGTCGCTGGTACTGGCAGAGCTAAATACGCTGCAAGGTTTGCTCGGCGACCAGCGCCAGCAAAACACTATCGGCATGACGCTTGTTGGCCTGTTACTTGCCTCTATTGGCGTCATAGCACTTTGGTTGATTGGTGGGCGAATCGCACGTCCATTAAAGCGGCTTGCTAACCGTATGCAGGAAATTGCCTCTGGCAGTGGCGACCTTACCCAGCGTTTGCTGGTGCATGGCCGCGACGAGAGCGCAGCGGTAGCCGAGCAATTCAATGCGTTTGCCGCCAAAATCCAAGCGATTTTACTGGATGTACGGCGTAGCAGCGAAGCGGTCAATCATGCGGCCAATGAGATTACCCAAGGGGGTCACGATCTTTCACGGCGTACTGAACAGGCCGCTGCCAGCCTGCAACAAACCTCTTCTGCTATGGAAGAGATTAGCAGCACCGTTAGCCACACCACCCACGCCTCTCAGGAAGCCAGCGGGCTTTCTGAAACCGCCTCTGAGCTAGCATCCCGCACGGATAGCGCATTCGAGCAGGTGGTCACCACAATGACGGATATTCGTACCAATTCTGATGAGATACAGAGCATTGTCAGCGTCATTGATGGCATTGCCTTCCAAACCAATCTGCTCGCGCTAAACGCATCCGTCGAAGCCGCTCGGGCGGGGGAGCATGGTCGAGGGTTTGCTGTTGTAGCGGATGAAGTACGCAAATTAGCCTCGCGTAGCAGCGACGCCGCCAAAGATATTCGCCAGCGTATTGATGCCTCAGCAAACAAAGTAGAAAGCGGCACCCAAATGGTGCGCGATGCCGAAGCAGCCATGCGTGAGCTGGCCCAGAGCGTAACGCGCGTCACTCAGATGCTGGGAGACATCAGCACAGCAGCGCGAGAACAGAACGATGGCATCAGCCAGGTCAGTATTGCGGTGACCGACCTAGACCAGATGACCCAGCAAAACGCCGCCCTAGTGCAAGAATCCACTACCGCTGCCGAACAGCTAAAAGACCAAGCTGACCGGTTGGCCGCATTGGTTGGTGGCTTCACACTTGAAACGACTGGCAGCGATGCTCTTAAAGAGTATTCACTGCCGGCCCCAGAAACATTCCGCTGATGGGCTAAGGAATCGGCGGAAGCGGAATATCATCGCTGCGCTTGGCGCCCGCCGTCATTTCGCGGCAGAGCCGAAGGAACTCACGCACGCCGGTGGTGAGGTACTTGTGGCGGTGCCAAATAAAGGTGAACTGGCGTTTTAAGTCTAACTCCGGTGTGGGCAGCGGCACTAAGCTGCCCCGCCGGAAGGCATCGCGTAGCGCCAGCCTGGAAACGCAGCCGATACCCAGGCCCGATTCCACCGCCCGTTTAATGCCTTCGGTATGCTCAAGCTCCAGCAGGGTATTAAACCGACTGCGCCGATGGCGGGCGGCGTGCTCAAGGGTCATTCGCGTACCGGAGCCCTCTTCACGCATTATCCAATCCTCACGCAGCAGCTGTTCCAGCTCAAGATGCTCGCGCCCCGCCAACGGATGGCGCGGCGAGCAGAACACGCAAAGCTCATCTTCTACCCAGGGCTGGCTGATAATCATCTCATCATCGCACTGCCCTTCAATCAGTCCCAAATCCAGCGAGTGCTGGCGCACGCCTTCGATGATATGCCGTGTATTGCGCACCGCTAGCCGCACGCGGCTGCCGGGGTGCTGCTGCATAAAGTCGCTGATCAGCAGCGTGGCTAAATAGTTGCCAATGGTAAGGGTTGCCCCAACATCCAGCGCGCCCACCCCCTGCTGGCCGCGCAGTAGCTCCTCCACTTCTTCGGCACGGTCCAGTAAGGCCACTGCTTTGGGCAACAGCTGAAAACCGAGCGCATTAAGCTTTAACCGCTTACCTATACGGTCAAGCAGTTGGCAGTCGAATTGGCGCTCTAGCTCCGCCAACGCCGTGCTAGTAGCGGACTGGGACATGGCAAGCGCACGCGCTGCATGGGAAACGCTTTCGTGCTGGGCAACCGCCACAAAGACTTCTAGCTGGCGCAGGGTGTAGTGCATCGCAGTGACCTATCTGTTCGGGGTCTTATATCTATTTTTTAGATAAGTGTTATCAGTATAATTCACTTAACAGATATACCACCCGTTATTTAGAATTAACGGCATCATATACAGTTATTTTTTATTCTTTTTTAGAATATGGCGGCGAGGCGTAGGCCACTCTGCCCCTAGAGGAGTCAGCATGAGCAAGTTTGCCCTGGAAGAAGTCCTCAGCGTTCATCACTGGAACGACACCCTGTTTAGCTTCCGCACCACCCGCGAGCGCAGCCTGCGCTTCAAAAATGGCCAGTTTGTGATGATCGGTCTGGAAGTAAACGGCAAACCACTGATGCGTGCCTACTCCATCGCCAGCCCTAACTACGAAGACCACCTGGAATTTTTCAGTATCAAAGTGCCCGACGGCCCGCTCACCTCGCGCCTGCAGCACTTAAAAGTGGGCGATCAAATTATGGTCAGCCGCAAGCCCACCGGCACGCTGGTATGCGACGACCTGCTGCCGGGTCGCAACCTTTACATGCTCTCAACCGGTACCGGTCTTGCGCCCTTTATGAGCCTTATCCAAGACCCTGAAGTGTATGAGCGCTTTGAAAAAGTAGTGTTGATCCACGGCGTGCGTGAAGTGTCGGAGCTGGCCTACGCTGACTTCATCACCAAGGAGCTGCCCGCTCACGAATACCTGGGCGAAGAGGTCGCCGAGAAGCTGGTTTACTACCCCACGGTCACCCGCGAAGAGTTCCACACCATGGGCCGCCTGACCGACCATATCCGCAGTGGAAAACTGTTTGAAGATACGGGTCTTCCGCCGATTGATCCGCGCCAAGACCGGGCGATGATTTGTGGCAGCCCCGCCATGCTGGACGACACCAGCGCGCTGCTGGACGAGCTGGGCCTGAATATCTCCCCGCGTATGGGTGAGCCGGGCGACTACGTGATTGAGCGTGCCTTCGTAGAGAAGTAATCGCTGGGTGAATGGTGAATGGTGAATGGTGAATAGAAAATTGTAGCTCTGTTCACCGCCGCCTTATGAGCAAAGCCCCTGTGGATGTTATCCACAGGGGCTTTGTCTATTAATCGCTCTTACCATTCACACTTACTATTCACAACTTACTATTCACCGTTACACAGCATCTTTACCGGTTTCACCAGTACGAATACGGATCACCTGTTCAAGCGGCATGACAAAGATTTTGCCGTCGCCAATTTTGCCTGTATTGGCCACCTGCGTGATGGCATCGATGACCTGCTCCGCCATATCGTCATCGACCGCAACCTCCAGCTTTACTTTAGGCAGAAAATCCACCACATACTCTGCACCACGGTATAGCTCTGTATGGCCTTTCTGACGGCCAAAGCCCTTCACTTCCGTTACCGTTATGCCCTGCACGCCGATATCAGAGAGTGATTCGCGTACGTCATCAAGCTTAAACGGCTTGATAATGGCTGAGATTAATTTCATTGCGACATCCTCTAGCTTGGTGGCCTATTGTCTAAGGTTGGCGGGCCACTGTGGTTAAGGCCCATCACCCGTTACCGTAAGCATACACCGCTACCGGCAGAGAATAAAAAATCAACGCAAATGTAGCCTAAGCGTGCCCTAAGACAAAAAGGCCTCCCGATTAGGGAGGCCAAGGGAGCAAGCCTGCTCACTTCATTAGCGCAGGTTTATTTCTTAACGCTAAACTCAGGGTAGGCTTCAAGACCGCACTCAGCGATATCCACCCCTTCATACTCTTCTTCTTCGCTAACGCGGATGCCCATGATGGCTTTCAGCACCAGCCATACCACTAGGCTCGCCAAGAATACCCAGGCGAAGATGCCCAGCATACCGATGATCTGCGCCCCGAAGGTGGCATCAGCGTTAGACAGAGGCACTGCCAAACAGCCCCAGATGCCTACCACACCGTGCACCGAGATCGCACCGACCGGATCATCAAGCTTCAGCTTGTCGAGCATCACGATGGAAACCACAACGATCAGGCCACCCACCATACCGATCAGCATTGCGCCGAAGGCGGTAGGTGCCAAAGGTTCAGCCGTAACCGCCACCAAGCCTGCCAGTGCACCGTTAAGCGCCATCGTCAGGTCTGCCTTGCGGAACCATAGCTTCGCCAGGATAAGCGCAGCAATAACACCGCCCGCCGCTGCTGCATTGGTGTTTACCATGACCTGTGCAACATTATTAGCGGAATCAACGTCTGATACCTTCAGCTCAGAGCCACCGTTAAAGCCGAACCAGCCCATCCACAGGATAAAGGTACCCAGCGTTGCCAGCGGCAGGTTAGCGCCAGGAATAGCCCGGATAGTGCCGTCGTTACCGTATTTACCCTTACGTGGACCTAACACCAGCACACCGGCTAAGGCAGCTGCCGCACCGGCCATGTGAACAATGCCCGAACCTGCAAAGTCTGAGAAGCCGATCGCATCAATCCAGCCGCCGCCCCAAGTCCAGTAGCCCGACACCGGATAAATCACCCCCGTCATCACAACAGCAAAGGCCAAAAACGCCCACAGCTTCATGCGCTCGGCAACCGCACCTGACACAATCGACATCGCCGTGGCAACAAATACCACTTGGAAGAAGTAATCTGCACGCATGGAGTAGTAAGGCGCGTCATCACCACCCGCGGTTACCGCATCGGCGCTGTTCTCACCGCCTAGCAAGAAACCAAGATTAGGCAGGAAACCACCTTCCGCACTGGAGTACATCAGGTAGTAACCCAGCAGGAGGTACATGGTGCAGGCAATTGCAAACAGCGCGATGTTTTTGGTGAGAATTTCAGCGGTATTTTTAGAGCGCACCAAACCGGCTTCCAGCATCGAGAAGCCGGCCGCCATCCACATGACCAACACGCCACATATTAAGAAGTAGAAGGTGTCGAGCGCGTAACTCAACTCTGCAAGCTCGTTCATTGTCAGTTCCCCATTAACCATAGAAAGATGTTATTAGCTGGCTGGATTACACGGCGTCAGCACCGCGCTCACCGGTACGGATCCGAATCACGTCTTCAAGGGGTGTTACAAAGACCTTGCCGTCCCCGATTTTGCCGCTGTTCGCTGCGCTGCAAATAGCATCAAGAACGCTTTCCAGACGCGCATCATCAACCGCAACTTCCACTTTTACTTTGGGTAGAAAATCGACCACATACTCTGCGCCGCGATATAGCTCGGTATGCCCCTTTTGACGACCAAAACCTTTGACCTCTGTAACCGTGATGCCCTGAACGCCGTTGTCGGCGAGCGCTTCACGAACGTCGTCAAGCTTGAATGGCTTGATGATAGCGGTGATGAGTTTCATCCCGGTTCTCCCCTGCTGGATTAGCCCTGCTGAATAGGAGGCGACATGGCCGCCCGAAATAAGTGCTTATTTCGTTAATGCGCATACCGTGCCACTCGATTTTTTTATTATAAAAGTCAGTAACTTGAAAAAATAAACGAAACCTTTAATACGCTTAGGATAAGAATTGAAATAGCGCGCAGCATGACGTTGCACCATAAGTGATCATTCAAAAAAGCTGAGCGCCCCATTTCGATGCAACGATAATCTGAGCGCACAAATGCAAACGACACATGCGTATTAGCGAAGGGTTGCGTATCCTTACTGTTAAGCAGTTCACATTTATACGTGTTCGTTTAAGGAGAGAACTATGGCGCCCCAAGACCGCATCAGCCGTCTCGCTCAGCAGATTGGCGATCGTTTACAAAACGCATCCCACGCTCCCGAAGATATCCAGAAAGGCGTGCAGCAAGTCGTACGCGGCGCCTTTGACCGCCTGGAACTCGTGTCACGAGAAGACTTTGATATCCTGATGGATGTGCTGCAGCGCACTCGCGCAAGGGTTGAAGCCCTGGAGCGCCAGGTGGCTAGCTTAGAAGCCACGGTAGAAGCCTCTGTGGCTAACAACACCACGCCGCTTGAAGCTGAGGTGCCCCCTACCCCTGATCACACCGACTCAACAAAGCCCATCCAGCCAGGCGCTGCTGCGAAGCCGAACGCCACCGAAGAGTAAGCGTAAACGCTTCACCACGGCGGCAGTGCGTTGATACGCCTGCCGCCGCCCTCCCGCGCCAATATGATGCAGTGATCATCCCGACCTTCCCCACAACACGCCATCGCCGTTGAAGAATCAATGGTGGCTAATCAAGGGCTACTACTAGGTTTACCTTATTAAAATAAAGTAAGATTTGGCTAAACCTGGATTAGAACAAGTAGCGAGGGAGCGCGATGACATTAGCCATTGTTGCCACACGTGCAGGCGTTGGCTTAGAGGCACCGGCGGTACATGTAGAGGTTCATTTAGCCAATGGGTTGCCGGGGCTAACGCTGGTAGGGCTGCCGGAAACCGCTGTGAAAGAGAGCCGCGAGCGAGTGCGCAGTGCACTGATCAACGCGGGCTTTGACTTCCCCAACACCAAGCGCATCACCCTGAACCTTGCCCCCGCCGACCTGCCCAAAGAGGGTGGCCGATTTGATCTTCCCATTGCGCTCGGCATTCTTGCCGCCTCCGGGCAGATACCCGTAGAAGCATTGGAAGGCATGGAGTGCGCGGGCGAGCTAGCGCTGGATGGCAAGCTGCGCGCAGTGCCCGGCGTGCTGCCCTTTGCTTTGGCCACACGGCGAGCGAACAAAGCGCTGATTATTCCTCGCGCCTGCGCCAATGAAGCGGCGCTGGCAGGCGATTTACCCGTTCTGCCCGCCGACTCGCTCTGGCAGGTAGTCGCTCACCTTTTGGGCCAGGAAAAAATTACGCCCCATCAGCTCTCTGCGTCAGTTAAATCCACTGCCCCAATGGCAGATTTAGCCGATGTGCGCGGCCAGCATCAAGCGCGCCGCGCGTTAGAAGTCGCTGCTGCTGGCGGCCACAACCTGATACTGGCAGGGCCGCCAGGCACCGGCAAAACCATGTTGGCCAGCCGTTTGCCCGGCATTCTGCCGCCGCTTTCAGAAGAGGATGCGCTAGAAGTCGCCGCGGTGCGCTCCGTATGCGGGCTGCCGTTAGAAGCCGACTGGGGCCAGCGCCCCTTTCGCCAACCCCATCACAGCGCCAGCGCCGCCGCGCTGGTAGGCGGAGGCTCTAAACCCAAACCCGGCGAAATTTCATTGGCGCACCACGGCGTGCTGTTTTTAGATGAGCTACCAGAGTTTTCCCGCAACGTATTAGAGGTGCTTCGCCAGCCCCTAGAAACAGGCACTATCCATTTAGCCCGCGCCAGCCACGAGCGCCGCTACCCTGCTCAATTTCAGCTTGTTGCGGCAATGAACCCTTGCCCCTGTGGACACTTGGGCGACCCACGGAGCCGCTGTCAGTGCAGCGCAAGCCAGATTCAGCGCTACCAAGCGCGGCTTTCAGGGCCGCTTCTTGACCGTATCGACCTACAAGTCGAAGTCCCCGCGCTGCCGCCAGAACAGCTCACCGCCCAAACCCAGGGCGAGCCCTCAAGTGCGGTGCGCGAACGCGTAATGGCCGCTCGTGAGCGGCAGATGGCTAGGGGCGCACTTAACAGCCAACTGAGTGGTAAAGCCTTAGAAGCGGCCTGTGCGCTTAACGACGAAGAGCGCGCCTGGCTTGCAAACGTGCTGGAAAAGCTCAAGCTCTCCGCCCGGGCTTACCACCGCGTGCTACGCGTAGCGCTCACCCTGGCTGACCTGCAGGGCGAGCCCAAACCCAGCCAACCACACTTTATTGAGGCCATCGGCTACCGGCAGTTAGATCGAATGTTGAAAGGGGCTTAACGCACACTCTCGACGAAATGATCCAGCGCTTCAAATAGCACATCGCGGATAGGTTCCGCTTCATTGACGAGATGGTGGCGAGCATCTGGGTGGCGGTGTACCTCAGCATTGGGAAATTTCTCCGCTAACACATCTAAGTTCCACTCCCAGTCGACGGTTAAATCCTGCTCACCTTGCAGAATCAAGGTAGGCAGGGGGTTGGGCTGTAGCGCCAGCAGCCGCGGCATCCAGCGGCGCATGGCAGTAATCCAGCCAACGCTTAAGCGCTCAGGCTGGAGCGGGTCGTGGTCGCGGAGAAACTCGGTAAACTGCTCATCGGTGGAATTGGGGCGATAATTACGCGGCAACTCCTTCACAAAAGGACTGGCTATCAGATGCAACCAGCTGGCCTGGCTCCAGCGCCAGGGGCGCACTAACGGCGCCAGCAGCACAATGCCCGACCAGCCTGATGCTTCCCGCCGGGTAAGGGCATCGGTTGCCAGTATCGCCGCACCGGTACTTTGCCCTACGCCCAGCCACGGCTTAGGAGCCATACCCTGAACTTGCAGGGCGGCCTGCAAATGCACTAAGCAGTGCTGATAATCGTCAAAGTCTTCGATCTCTGCCCGAGGGCCACTGGAAAGCCCGTGACCGGGCAAATCCCACAGCACCACCCGCCACCCCTGCGCCAACAGGCAGCTAAGCAAATGCCGGTAAAGCCCTAAATGGTCAAAGTAACCGTGAATTACAAATGCGGTTCCAGTGGGCCGAGGAGGACTCCACACCTGGCACCACAGGGCAAAACGGCCGGTATCAATAAAACCGGCATGTACCTCGCTAGTGTCGTTGAGCAGTGCTTCTAAACCGTAATGGCAAAAATAGTCATTTGCGGCGTCTGTTAGCGCGTCACCCAGTCGTAAGCGTGAGAGCGATGACTTACCTGCCGCTTGCCGAAACAAGCCTTCCAAGTGTTGGAAATTATGCATCAACGTCGCTCCATAAATGCCACCTTCCATTGGCTAAGAGTCAGGCAATAGGGGCTACCTTTCTCATCATTTGGTCGAGCATTTTGCCGCTTTAAAGAGTAGGCTGTTTACATGCACGTTCAGATATGGAAGTATTTTCCATAAATATACCTTTACCCTGACCGTGGAACTTTCCTTAACCCACGGGCACCTTCACAGGAGAGACCCCATGAGTGAGCGTATCACGCGTCACCGTTTACAGGTGGCAGCCGACCTAGACCGCTTCATCAACGAGCAGGCTCTGCCGGGTACCGGCGTCGACGAAAGCGCTTTTTGGGCCGGTGTCGATGCCTTGTTTCATGATTTGACCCCAAAAAACCGCCAACTACTCGAAAAGCGCGATGTGCTGCAAGAGAAGCTCGATACCTGGCACCGTGAAAACCCCGGTCCGGTTAGCGACATGCCTGCTTACCGCCGCTTTTTGAAAGAAATTGGCTACCTAGTCGAGGCACCGAACAGCGTAAAAGCTACCACTGCCAATGTTGACCGTGAAGTCGCTGTTCAAGCAGGCCCGCAGTTGGTAGTGCCGGTGAGCAACGCCCGTTACGCGCTAAATGCGGCTAACGCACGCTGGGGCAGCCTTTACGATGCGCTGTACGGCACCGATGCGATTTCAGAAGAAGATGGCGCTGAGAAAGGTACAAGCTTTAACCCCAAGCGCGGCGAAAAGGTGATTGCCTACGCCCGCGGCATATTAGATCGCGCAGCGCCGCTGGCCACCGGCTCGCACCGGGATGCAATTAAATATGTTATTCGCGACGAGCACTTAGTGGTCACGCTGGAAGGCGGTCGCGAAACCGGTTTGAAAGATTCCGGCAAACTGGTCGGTTTTAATGGCGAAGCCTCTGCCCCAGAAACAATCCTGCTGACCAATAACGGCCTGCACCTGGAAATCCAGATCGACGCCAGCCACCCGATCGGCAAAACCGACCCTGCCCACGTAAAAGACGTGGTCGCAGAAGCGGCGCTAACGGCCATTATGGACTGCGAAGACTCCATTGCCGCGGTCGATTCTGAAGATAAAGTGGGTGTTTATCGCAACTGGCTCGGCCTGATGAAGGGCGACCTGGAGCAAAGCATCGATAAAGGCGGCAACACCTTTATGCGTAAGCTTAACGCTGACCGCACGTGGCAAACGACCGATGGTGGTAGCGTCACGCTGCCCGGCCGTTCGCTGCTGTTTGTGCGTAACGTCGGCCACCTGATGACCACGCCAGCGGTGCTGGACGAGAACGGCAATGAGCTACCGGAAGGCATTCTGGACGCCGTGGTCACCTCGTTGATTGCCCTGCACGACCTGAAAAAAGACGCCGACCAAGCGCGCAACTCCCGCACAGGTTCGGTATATATCGTTAAGCCGAAGATGCACGGCCCGAAGGAAGTGGCCTTTGCCAATGAGCTGTTCTCCCGTGTGGAAGACATTTTGGGCATGAGCCGTGACACCCTGAAAATGGGCATCATGGACGAAGAGCGCCGCACCACGGTCAACCTGAAAGCGTGTATTGCTGAAGCCACCTCCCGCGTGGTGTTCATCAACACCGGTTTCCTCGACCGCACTGGCGATGAGATGCACACCGCCATGGAAGCAGGCCCGATGGTTCGCAAAGGCGATATGAAGAGCGCCGCGTGGATCACCGCCTACGAGAAAAACAACGTACAGATCGGCTTGGCCTGTGGCCTGCGCGGCCGTGCCCAAATCGGCAAAGGCATGTGGGCCATGCCCGACCTGATGCACAACATGCTGGAGCAGAAAATTGGTCACCCGAAAGCCGGTGCCAACACCGCATGGGTGCCGTCGCCTACCGCTGCGGCACTACACGCCCTGCACTACCATCAAGTCAACGTCACTGATGTTCAGCGCGAATTAGAAGCCCAAGGTGAGCCCGACTACCTCGACGACCTGCTAACAGTACCGGTGGCGGAAAACCCCAGTTGGTCTGACGAAGAGATCCAGCAGGAGCTGGACAACAACTGCCAGGGCATTCTGGGTTACGTAGTGCGCTGGGTAGAGCACGGCGTGGGCTGCTCGAAAGTACCGGATATCCATAACGTAGGCTTAATGGAAGACCGTGCCACGCTGCGCATTTCAAGCCAGCACATTGCCAACTGGCTGCACCACGGCATTGTTGATGCAGCGCGGGTGGAAGAGACACTGAAGCGCATGGCTACAGTGGTCGATAAGCAGAATGCTGGCGACCCCATGTATGCCGCCATGAGCGCCGATTTTGAAGGCTCTACCGCCTTTAAAGCGGCCTCAGACCTGGTATTCAAGGGCCGTGAACAGCCTTCTGGCTACACTGAGCCACTACTTCACGCGTGGCGTCAGGTGCACAAAGCGAAGTAAACGTTTCGCGCTGACTAGACAATAGTCGCTAAAAGCCCCTCATGGTCTCGCACCTTGAGGGGCTTTTGTTTAGCTTAACAACATGCTTACGTTTACGTTAACGAAATCAATCACAGGAAAATAACAATGACCGTAATGACCGCCGTACAAATCGAACACTTCCTCGATGATGTATTTCCTCAGCGCATGGGCAAGATAGTAAGCGTAGGCAATATGTGCGCCACCATGCGCTTAACGATTGGCAATGAACACCTTCGCCCCGGCCCCCGCGTTTCTGGCCCCACCATGATGGGCTTTGCCGATGTGGCGCTTTACGTGGCGATTCTGGCGCAAATTGGCCCGGAGGCCATGGCGGTAACCAGCGATTTAAACTGCCATTTTCTGCGGGCGGCGTCGGGCGATCACGACATTATCGCCCACGCCAAGCTAATCAAGCTGGGCCGTCGCCTTGCGGTGGGTGAAGTGCAGATTTTTTCCGCCAGTGACGAGACCAAGCCTGTGGTTCACGTCACCGCCAGCTATGCACTACCCGCTTAAATTTAACGTTGGTGACCCTGTCATCGTAATAAACGTTATTTCTTTATATTCTCTCTAGCTATATAGATTTTCGTTAAAGGCATTGACAACCAAGCCGATAATAATAGTAACGCTTGATAACGCCTCAATAGGCAGGCAAGGAACAATCTTAATGACCAATGCTTCTTTTTCGCACCATATTGCGCGTACCGACAGGCTTATGTGGTGGCCGTTAGGCTTTGTTGCTCTCCTGTGTTTGGTAGTTGGGGTTTTCACGCAAACGCTGCTGCTCGTTGCCGTGGTAGCGGTTATTACCCTTCCGCTTACTTATATCCTTCAGCAGAAGCTGACTGGACACGTTGTCAACGGGTTCGTTAAGGCCGCGATGATGATGGTCTGGTCGGCGACCCTAATCGAACAAAGCGGCGGGATGATTGAAGCGCACTTCAGTATTTTCATCCTGCTATCAGTATTGATTCTCTACAGCGACTGGCGGGTTATTGCCTTTGGTGGGCTGGTGATTGCGGTTCACCATGTGCTGTTTACGTGGCTTCAATACCAAGGTGTCGTTCAGCTTTATACCAGCATGGGCGACATGGCAAGTATGGCCCACGGTGAAACGACCCATGGCGCCATGGACTTACTATATTGCTTGCTGATGCATGCTGGGGCCGTGGTTGCACAGGTGATTATTTTAGGCTACCTAGCCAAAGTACTGGAAAGGATGGTGAAAGAAAGCCTTCACGTTAGCCGCTTTGCCGTTGCCGCAGGCGGCGGCAAGTTAGACATGGTCTTTAGCGATGCGGAGCAGCAGTTGCCCGCGGTAGCCGCCGTCATCAACATGCGCGACCAAGTTGCTGAAAGCTTGCGCAAGACACAAACTGCGGCAAGCCAAGTCACCGATTACAGCCAGCAACTTTTCGTTGCCCAGGAGCAGTTACGCACGCAAACAGCACGTAACAGTAGCCAAACCGAACGCATATCCACCGGCACCGCCGAGCTGTCGGCCACCACGCGCGAAACCGCTGAAGAATCCCAACACATTCGCGATCTGGCCAATCATGCTGAGCAAGTCGCTCGCCAAAACGGTGAGCAGGTCGAAGAAATGCGTGAAATGATGCGTCTGATTAATCAGCATGCAGTTAAAATTCACGAAATGCTCAGCGAAATTGACAACATCACGTTTCAAACCAATCTCTTAGCATTGAATGCATCGGTTGAGGCGGCCAGGGCGGGCGATCACGGTCGCGGCTTTGCTGTGGTCGCCAACGAAGTTCGCACGCTGTCGAAAAACACCCAGAGCACCGCTTCTCGGATACGCCAAACCATTGCGGTCACGACTGACCAGGTCTCTCAAGGCGTTGATCAGACCACGACGATTGCCAAAACTACCCAGTCGCTTATCCAAAGCTTTGAACAAGTGGCCATGCGTTTAACCAATATGGACAGTGCGTTACAGCAGCAGCATCAAGGTGTCGAAGAGCTCGAGCAAAGCGTTAACGAGATTTACAATGCCTTGGAGCTTTCACGCGAAGCGGTAGATAACTCGCACAGCATGGCTGAGCAGCTATCCGGCACCGCGGATACCCTGATGCTCGCAGTAAGTGGCTTTACACTGCCCGCCTCTTCAGACGCACCAACGAAACAAGTCCTCATGGCATCACCCACGCGCTAAAACAGGTTAGCTAACTGGCGGGATGAACGGCGCAGCGCCCCTTCGGTAGAAACCACAGGGGCGCGGCGCTTTTTTATACTGACTTGACCTTAAGGCGGCACCGGGGTCTAAGCTAATGGATAGACTTTTGTGATTATAACCAACAAAGAGGCTATTCATGGCATCAACGACGCAGCCTACTGCACGCGTTTATCGGATGAAAACGCCAGAACACATGTGCCCATTCGGCCTAAAGACCGTCGACCTGCTTAAGCGCAAAGGCTTCGAGGTGGATGACAATCTACTGACCTCGCGTGAGGAGATCGACGCATTTAAAGCGAAGGAAAACGTCGATACAACGCCCCAGGTATACCTGGGCGATGAGCGTATCGGCGGGTATGAAGAGCTACGCGAACACCTAGGGATGAGCGTACCCGACGCTGATTCCACCACCTACCGCCCCGTATTGGCGATTTTCGCGACTGCACTACTGATTGGCTTTGCGATTAGCTGGACTGCCCAAGGCACACTATTCACTGCTCGTATGCCGGAGTATTTCGTTGCCACTGCGATGGTGCTGCTGGGGCTGCAGAAGCTACAAGACGTAGAAAGCTTCAGCTCCATGTTTCTCAACTACGATCTACTTGCCCAGCGCCACGTTCCCTACAGCTACGTTTACCCCTACGCTGAAACGCTAGCGGGCCTCTTGATGCTGGCGGGCACGCTGATTTGGTTTGCCGCGCCATTGGCCCTGTTCGTGGGTACGGTAGGGGCGGTATCGGTGTTTAAAGCCGTATACATTGATAAACGCGAGCTTAAATGCGCCTGCGTAGGCGGCAACAGTAACGTGCCACTGGGGTTTGTATCCCTCACCGAAAACCTCGTGATGATGGGTATGGGGCTTTGGATGCCACTTCGCATGCTGCTGGCGTGATGCGTCGATTGCAAACGCTGGCTAGGAGCGACTGAAAATCGCCACCACTCCCAGCGCCAGCCAACCTGCCATTAACAGCAGCCCGCCAACCGGGGTCACGATACCCAGGCTTAGCCCTGCTAAGGCCATTAGATAGAGTGAGCCTGAAAAAGCGATGATTCCCAGCGCCCAGAGCGTTAGCACAACCCGCTGCCCTGCCACAAGGCAGCTGCCGCGCCAAACCAACACGGCCAACATCGCCAAGGTATGCCAGGCTTGATAACGCACGCCGGTTTCCACAATATCGACCATCGCCGCACCCACACTCGCCGCCAACCCATGGGCAGCGTAAGCACCTAGCATCACCATCAGCACACCGGAAAGCGCCACTAAACACCACCACGGTCTATCTACTCGCTGCACGTTTTACTCCTCTTGATAAATCTTGATAACCACCGTTTACTGATTAAAACGCTCAGATATTAACGTCATCGCATACCTAGCTCGCTGCTAAACCGCTACAATAGAGCGCGTTTTGCCTCACAAAAATGGGACGTTCACCGTTTATGTCTACCCTCAATGAGTCGATACAGCTTACGCTCAATGGCGAACCCTACGCCATTGCACCTCGCCTAACCGCCGCAGATCTGGTGGAGCAGCTAGGCCTCAGCGGACGCCGAATCGCCGTCGAAGTTAATGAACAGATTGTGCCCAAAAGCCAGCTGGCCGCCACCCCGTTAGCAGATGGCGACCAGGTCGAAGTCGTTCACGCCATTGGCGGCGGCTAGCGCTGCCTTCCGCTTGTGCTTTTTCCAAGGATTCGTCATGACGCAACTGACCGATACACCGTTTACCATCGCCGGACGCGACTTTAGCTCCCGCCTGCTTGTGGGCACCGGCAAGTACAAAGACTTTACCGAAACCGGTGCTGCCATTGCCCAAAGCGGTGCAGAAATTGTCACCTTCGCTGTGCGCCGCACCAACCTTGGTCAGGACGCCGACGCTCCGAACCTGCTGGATGTGATTTCGCCAAAGCGCTATACCCTGCTGCCCAACACCGCGGGCTGCTATAACGCCAAAGATGCGGTGCGCACCTGCCGCCTGGCGCGGGAACTGCTGGATGGCCACAACCTGGTCAAGCTGGAAGTGCTGGGCGACGACCACACGCTTTACCCCAATGTGGTCGAAACCCTAAAAGCCGCCGAAACGCTGCTGGCGGATGGGTTTGATGTCATGGTCTACACCAGCGACGACCCTATCGTGGCACGGGAATTAGAAGCCATGGGTTGTTGCGCCATCATGCCGCTGGGTTCGCTAATTGGCTCAGGTCACGGCATTCAAAATCCACACAACGTGCGCCTGATTGTCGAGCAAAGCAGCGTGCCGGTTCTGGTAGATGCGGGCATTGGCACGGCGTCTGATGCAGCCATGGCCATGGAGCTGGGCTGCGATGGCGTACTGCTCAACACCGCCATTGCCCACGCCCAAGACCCGCTGCGTATGGCCAACGCCATGAAACTTGCCGTAGAAGCAGGCCGCGATGCGTTTTTGGCAGGCCGCATGCCGCGCCGCCAAAGCGCCGACCCCTCTTCGCCTTTTGCAGGCCGAATTAACGGCTGAAACAGAGACACCATGACCGATACGAACGACACCACGCCCGAAAGCAGCGCCACCGGCCCTGAAAGCGTTGACGCCCCGCTGCACCGCCGGGGCATTAAAAGCTATGTGATTCGCGCCGGGCGAATGACCCCCGCTCAAAGCCGTGGCTTGGAAGAGGTATGGCCCCGCTTAGGGCTCACCATCGCCGATGGCCGCCAGGATTTAGACGCTCTGTTTGGCCGCCAAGCGCCCCGCGTGGTGGAAATTGGCTTTGGCATGGGCAATTCGCTGATTGAGCAGGCCGAGAGCCATCCGGATACCGACTTCATCGGCATTGAAGTGCACGCGCCCGGGGTTGGCAAACTGCTCGATGAAGTGGATAAACGCGGCCTGTCCAATCTGCGCGTTTACCGTGAAGATGCTCTAGCCGTGCTTGAACAGTGCTTGCCAGAAGGGTCGCTGACCACGCTGCAGCTGTTCTTTCCTGACCCGTGGCCCAAAAAGAAGCATCACAAACGGCGCATTGTGCAGCCTGCCTTCGTGGAGCTGATTCGTACGCGTCTCAAGCCAGGCGGCACGTTCCACATGGCCACCGACTGGGAAGCCTACGCCGAGTGGATGGCCGAGGTAATGGAAGCCGCCCCCGGCTACGCGAATACAGCAAGCGCAGAAACTGCTCCCTACGTACCGCGCCCGACGTTCCGCCCGTTGACGAAGTTTGAAGCCCGCGGTGAAAAACTCGGCCACGGCGTATGGGATTTGATCTACCGCCGAGAAGACTAAAAAGCGACGAAGCCGTCGAGTAAAGCGGCTTCGTTATCTCTCAAACGCGCTTACTGTAAACGACCCGGTGCAACGTGCCGCTGCCACGTTCAAAGGCATCAACATTGGCCAGGGTCGTTTCAGCAATATTGGTGAGCGCTTCGTGGGTGAAAAATGCCTGATGGCCGGTAATCAGTACATTGTGGAAAGTGGTTAAGCGCATAAACTGGTCATCCTCGATGATCCCATGGGATAAATCCTCGAAAAACAGCTGCTCCTCCTCTTCGTAGACATCCAAACCAAGGCGGCCGATGTGGCCGCTTTTCAAACCAGCAATCACCGCCGGGGTGTCCACCACGCGACCACGACCCGTGTTGATCAGCATTACCCCTCGCTTCATTAACGCAATAGCATCGGCATCAATCAAGTGATCGGTATCCGGGGTTAACGGGCAGTGCAGCGAGATAATATCCGCCTGGGCGTAAAGTGACTCCAGCGGCACGTACTCTACAAACGCCTTGGCCTGTGGGTTAGGTTGCGGGTCATAAGCCAAAATACGGCAACCAACACCGTGCATGATGTTAGCAAAAATCAGCCCTATATGGCCGGTACCAATCACGCCAACGGTTTTGCCATGTAGGTCAAACCCCAGCAGGCCGTCCAGCGCAAAATTGCCTTCCCGCACGCGATTATAGGCACGAAAGGTCATACGGTTCAGGCTCAATACCAACGCCACAGCGTGTTCGGCGACCGCGTGGGGCGAATAAGCGGGCACTCGCGCCACGGTAATCCCAAGCCGTTCGGCAGCAGCTAAATCCACATGGTTAAAGCCCGCCGAACGCAGCGCCACTAAGCGCGTGCCACCGGCGTGAAGCTGCTCAAGTACAGCGCTATCCAAGTGGTCATTAACAAAGGCGCATACTCCGTCAAACCCCTTTGCTAACGGAGCGGTGTCATGGGTCAGCCGCGCATCAAAAAAGCTCAGCTCATGGCGGTTAGCGGCATTTGCCCGGGTTAAAAAAGTTTGATCGTAGGGTTTAGCGCTAAAGACGGCGATGCGCATGACGGTTTCTCCTTACTCGTTATTAGCGCTCAGCATCTGATTAACGCTAAGCATGACGTGAGACATTATCTGCCCAAAAGTGACAAATAAGCGTAACGGTGATCAACCAAGAGGAGGGTAGCTAGAAAAAGAGTCGCTAGAAAAAAGAAAGCCGCTCCAAGGGGAGCGGCAAAAGACCGTGACTAGCAATGAGAGGGAGAAACCATGACAGAAAACGGGTGGAAAATGTTTACCAAGCATCTGTCGTGGTTCGTGGCGTCTCATCAAACGCCAACAATCACAATATAATCATTCTCATTTAAACCGTCAATACAAATGCGAATACTTTTTATTTATTTTTAGCTAAGCCACCAATTTCAGCCAAAAGGGCAACGTCAACATTGCCAACAGCGTTTGCCCGGTAATAATCGCAGCCATCATCTCCGCGTCGCCACCCAGCTGACGAGCCAGGATGTAAGCTGACGTCGCCGTCGGCAGTGCGGCAAATAAAAGTGCTACATCGCGGCTTACCGCATCCAGCCCCAGCGCCCAGGCCAGCAATAGAACAAACGCTGGCATTAATAGCAGCTTGATACTGTTGGTGGCCATGACGCCCCGGTCAAACCTCAGCAGCGCCGCTGGACGCAGCGCTACGCCAACAGCCACTAGCCCTAACGGCAACGCCGCACGCCCCAGTAGCTCCACGGTGTCTTGGCTCCAACCGGGCAGGCCTATCCCCGTCAGGTTCAATGCAATACCCGCTAGGCAGGCCAGTATGAGCGGGTTTTTCGCCAGCGCTATGGCGCTTTGACCCATACTTGCGCGCCCCAAAGTGCCTGCGGCAACAAAACTTGCGACACACATTACGTTAACCACCGGCACCATGATGGCTACCGCCACCGCTGCCGTCGTGGCGCCGAGACTGCCATGTAGCGCGGCGGCACCGGCCACGCCCACGTAGGTGTTGAAACGCACCGCCCCTTGAAACACTGACGTAAAAGCCGCAGGCGATAACCCCAACCAAGCGCGAAAGTGCCACAACCCAAGGCCAAACAGCCCCATGGCGCCTAACAGCACCAGCGCTAGCCGCCCCACGGGCACTTGGCTTACATCCGCTGTGGCAAGCGTGCTTACCAGCATGGCCGGGAACAGCACAAAATAGATTAAGCGCTCCATTTGTGGCCAAAAGGTAGCGTTGGGCCAGCGCCAATAACCAATCGCAGCCCCTAACAAAATCAATAAAAACAGCGGCCCTAACGCTCCAGTGATACTCCCCATGGTGGTTCCTTAGTAAGTGCGACATCCCAGCACAGCGGACATCTGCGCGATTGCTGTTACCATGAGCCAATCTCCCGCCTCACGGCCTGCGTAGCGACTATTCTGCCATGAAGAAATTGTCTAAACCTGTCTACTTTACGGGTTTTCCCGCACTTAAAGTGCTTATTCTTGTGACCGGCTTAGCCCTTGCCGCCTGCACATGGTACGTGTTTGCCAACTCGCTGCGGGACGATAGCGATGTCACCTGGTTTGCACCTAATACTGGCTGTGATTTACATACCCACCCCTGCGCTGCCATGCTCGGCGACAAAGGGCGAATCACGCTAACGGTAGATACCGATGGGCGCATTGAAGCGTTGGAGATTGTGCCGCTGGAAGTACACGTAGAAGGTATAGACGCCCAACATGTTAGCGTTGATTTTATCGGCCGAGATATGGATATGGGCATACACCGCTTTGGCTTAACCGCGACCGCTGCTGGTCATTTTCATGGCCAAGGCCAGGTAGGTATTTGTACGCAAGCCGTTATGCCGTGGCGTGCGCGTGTCATACTGGATACCCCAGAAGGAAAATTGGGCAGTTGGTTCGACTTTGACGTGATTCGGAGTTAATAAGCATGGCAGCTAGAACGAAACGCAAACCCCTGTGGCTAGGCCTAGGGCTGTTGGTCGCACTGGTGATAATCAGCCTTATCGGTCTCTACCAAACAACCCTGAATAGCGATAGTGGTGAACCAGCAGGCGGGGCAATCGAGATGCCTTCGACCCACGGCGATTTCTCTTTAGCGCAGCTTAATGAAGGGGATATTGCTATTGTCTCGTTTGGCTATACCTACTGCCCCGACGTATGCCCCATCAATCAAGCCGTTAAACGCCAGGCCCTTGCCCAGCTAGACGAAAAACAGCGCGAGCGCGTACTGCCCCTATTAATTACCGTCGACCCAGAGCGTGATACGCTTTCGCGAATGGAAGAGTACATGCAGTTCTTCGGGGACGAATTTATTGGCTTAGTGGGAAGTACCGCACAGCTTGAAGATGTAGCGGCGCGCTACGGGGTCATCTGGCGCCGGGTAGAAGCACCTGACTCAGCGATGTCATACACCATTGATCACAGCGCATCGCTCTTCCTGGTAAACCGTGAGGGCGAGATTTTGCAGCGAGTGCTCTACTCGCCCACGCCCCACGGCTTAATATCAGCATTGGAAAACGAGCTGGATGGGTGAGCGATGATGCCGCGTCACTCCTCGTGAACTGGCGCACTCTCCTCCGTCATCTCACCTTCTAGCCTGTCCAGCATGGCCATTAATGCCTTAACTTGCGTGCCATCGCGGGTGTCGTGAAGCGGATTTATCTGCCAAGTACTTTCGGCAAAGCCCCACCAGTCCCAGCACCCTTGGGGGTTAGCCATACTGCTTTTAGCTTGAGGGTATAACACCACCTGCCCATACTCTTCCGCCCAGCGGTTCAAGCCGCTGTGACGAACAAAGGTATCGCCAATGGCATCAACGCTCATTTGGCAACCATGCAGCGCCACGGTCACCGGGCAGCCGCCCGGCTCGCACGCCTCAGGTATAAACACATAGCCTGTATCCGCCAACCCTTTTACCGCAAATTCCGACTGGTCAAACGCCACGAGCTCGCCGCTACCTGGTGAAGAGGGGCGCTCGGGGTAGAGCCACGACAGCATCTCGCTGGCTACGTCTTCATTGCAGGCCAATACATGGCTTCCACCACCCTGACGGCAGCCACCCAACGCCTGAGGGTCAATGGCTGCCTCTTGGGGCAACCGCACCGGCCAACCATGACCGGTATCCTCGCTTTTAACCCAGCGAAGCTGCTCTTCCGGTGAGGCAAGCCAAGCTTCCCACTGCTCCGCTAGCAGGCCTCCAAGTTCAGGCGTGACCACACTGTCCTCGGCACCGTGCCAGATGTAGGCGCGCAGTTGGCTGAGTGCCTCCTGGCTGCCCACCAACTCTTGCGCGGCGTAACGCTGCCGTCGTGCATCCAAGTCATCCAGAGAAGGTAGGCCACGGCGGATTGTCATGCACTGGTTAAGCGCAAGGCTTAATGCCCCTTGGGCGCAGCTCCATGGCCCAGCGGCCAACACCCCAACACCGCTAAAACGCTCGGGCCAAGCCACCGCCAGTTGCGTTGCCATATAGCCCCCGGACGATACGCCCAGCACGCTTGCCTGGTCACTATCGGCACTTAATTCAGGCAGGGGGGCCTGTGTCTCAGCATAGGCAGCGCTGCTGCCCAGCATAATAAGCGCGCCCATCAGGCAACGCACAGAAGCAGACGGGGCTGAGCGCATGGTTTACTCGACGCCTAGTAGTTCAACGCGGAACGTCAGCATTTCGTTCGGGCCGATAGGTCCTTGGCCGCCTTCACCGTAGGCAAGATCGGCAGGAATATACAGCATCCAGCTATCGCCAACGCTCATTAGCTGCAGCGCTTCTTGCCAGCCTTCGATCACTTGGTCTACTTGGAAACTCACCGATTGACCACGCTCAAAGGAGCTATCGAACACGGTGCCATCCAGCAGCATGCCTTCATAGTTAACTTCAACCGTGTCTTCAGCACCGGGGGTCGCACCATCGCCAGATTCCAGCACTTCGTACTGCAGGCCGGAATCCGTTACTTCTACCTCATCGCGCTCGGCGTTTTCAGCCAGGAAGGCTTCACCTTCTTCTAGGTTCAGCTGGGCAATTTCAGCGGCTTCCTGTTCACGGGCCTGCATTGATTGCGCTTGGAAATCCACCAGCGCTTCCATCATCTCTTCTTCATTAAGCGCTAATTCATTGCCTTCAAATACATCGCGCATGCCGTCAGTGAAGGCATCGAGGTCAAGATCTTCGATATCGGCCTGCATGCTTTCGCCTAAAGTCACCCCCAGGCTGTAAGCAAGGCGCTGTTCGTCGGTTTCAGGAGCCGCCGCCGCAAAAGGCGCAACCAGTAATAAACCCGTTAATGCGGTTGAAGAGAGCAGTGCTTTCATGAAAAAAACCTTATTCAGGGGCGCAGTACGCCAAAAATTTAGTGCCTTAAAGACTAACACCCGCCGCCCCAGGCTGCATTACCTGAAACGGCGGGTGATTATCAGACCGCAGAAGTGAGAAGAGGTTTAGCGAATTACACCACGAGTGTAGGGCAGTGTGCCGCACCCGCTACCCGCTGAGAAACACTGCCAAGCAGAAGGTTTTTCTCACCGTTGGTACCCTGAGCGCCAATCACAATCAGATCGCACTCTCGCTTACGGGCAAAACGCACAATAGTGCGCGACGGGCGTCCGCCCTTAACAAAGGCCCTAACCCTGATGCTGTCGGCACCTAACTCAATCGCATAGGACTTAGCGTGTACCGCAATTTCAGTCGCATACTCCTTCAGCGCGTCATCGGGAATGTCGAGCTTGTTAGGCCGAACCATGGAAAGCGACGCCTCAAGCAAGCTGTGGTGCTTAAATACACACAGTAGATAAAGCTCAGCGCCGGTTAGCATATGTAGGCCAATGGCCTTTTCGAGCGCCTTGATTGCCCCTTTTGAGCCATCCACGGGCACTAAAATGCGGTTAAACATGCGCGTTATCCTTGTGGTGGTTTAGCGGAAGGCAAGGTCTCGCAAGAACAGTGCAATCTGCGGATACGCAATAATAAGTGCCGCTGCGGATACCAGCATAAAGATGAAAGGCGGCGTCCCTTTTATCACTTCCCAGTAGGGTCGTTTGAAGATTGCGATGGCCGTAAATATATCGCACCCAAAGGGCGGCGTGGCCGAGCCTATCGCCACTTGGAGCGTGATCAACACTCCTACTAGCACCGGGTCAAGCCCAGAAGCCGCAATGGCCGGCGCAAAGATCGGCGTAAGTACCAAAATAACCACAATCGGATCAACGAACATACAAGCGACAAAGAACGCAATGGAAATGGCGATCAGTACGCCTACCGGCCCAGCTTCGTTAATACCAAAGGCGCCTAATACCGCTTGGGGGATCTGGGCAAAAGAGATAATCCAGGAGAACCCATTACCTGCAGCCACCAGAATAAAGACCACCGCGGTAATCAAGCCAGTTGATTTGGCAATGGTGAACATATCCGGCAGCTTTAAGGAGCGGAAAATCACAAACTCAAGCAGCACCGCATAGAGCACACAGGCTGCAGCTGCTTCAGTCGGGCTGAATACGCCGCCGTAAATGCCCCCCACAATCAAGACAGGGAAGCCCAACGGCCATAGCGCCTTTTGCACCGCTACCCCACGCTCTTTCCAAGTCGCTTTTGGCTCGGTAGGCACCTTATTAACGATGGCGTAAATAATGCAGTAGATTGAGAACATGCCCAGAATCAGCAATCCTGGCCCGATACCGGCAATAAATAGCTCAGCAATGGAGGTTTGCGAAATAACCCCGTAAATAATCATGCCAATGCTAGGGGGGATTAAAAAGGCAATGTCACTGGAGTTAATAATCAGTGCAAGCGTAAAGGGATCTTTATAGCCTGCCTTGAGCATCCGCGGGCGAAGCGGCGAACCTACAGCGACAACAGTGGCCTGGGTCGAGCCAGAAACCGCGCCAAACAGCGTGCAAGATGTCGCCGTACTCACTGCCAGACCGCCTTTGATATGCCCCACAAAGGTCATCACCATATCAATCAGGCGATTAGCCGATTGGCCGCGGGTCATAATATCCGCCGCCAGAATAAACATCGGCACCGCGATGAGGGCGGTAGGGCTTATCCCGCGCATCATCTGTTGGATCAGGGTTTCCATTTGCCCTAAACCGCCAAAGCTCATAAAAAAGCCCACAAAGGCGGCGGTCATTAGCGGAATCATCATCGGGAAGCCAAGCAGCAGCAGCACGATCATGATTGTAATTATCGTTGCAGTCATGTGTCGTTCCTCGCGGCCTAAACTTCCGTTTCGGTGTCTTTATAGCCATCCACTACGTGGGTCGAGAGATAAACATCTTTCGAAATCACGTTGGTATAGGCCGTCATCAGGTACTGAATCCCCGTTACTGCAAACCCAACGGGCACCCATACGTACATCCACCATGCAGGAATACCGGTAGAAGGAAGACTGCGGCCACGCCCCATAACGGTAGTGATGTAACCCACGGAGTAGTAGCACAGCACAAGCATTACCAGCGCAGTAAACAAGCTGATAAAAATCATCAGCCAGCGACGCCCACCGGTAGGCAGCGCATCATAAATGGCCGACATCCGAATATGTCGACCATGACGTGCGGCATAACCAATACCTGCAAAAGTCACCAGCACGATTAACATGCGGTTTACTTCCTCTGAAAAGTGCAGGCTCTCTCCAAAGACAAACCGCCCAATAACGTTCGCCACGGTATTTACCGCCATCAAGATAATACCGGCACCCAGGATGACCGCTTCACCTTTACTGATCCAGGTATCCAACACTCCAAGCGGGCCAGGCAACATGGAGCGATACTTTTTTTCGGCAATATCGTCTTCGCTCATATCCATCGCATTTGCTCCTCTTGGTTCCCCTGACGCTAACGACTACGCCTTATTATTACGTCAGCGTTGTTATCTAACGTCGTGATAAGTCAGCTCGCTTCGGGTATAGATGGCTAATACATGTACTTCTACACTGTAACGATTAACCACCATCTACCATTCAACGCTGATTGGCCGCACAACTCTTAAATGAAAAAGGGGCAGCCTACGGCCACCCCTATACAAACAACACTAATCACCCTAACGCGTGATTAGTTGCTTTGTACTGCCTCCAGGTCTTGCTTGAACTGCTCAAGCAGCGCAGCACCACGCTCACCGGTCAGTTCTACAAAGCGCTCTTCAACCTGCGGAGCACGTTCGCGGAAGGCTTGAATCTGCTCTTCGTTAAGACGGGTAACGGTCACTTCGTCGGATGCATCCTGGATTTTTGCCAGTGATTCATCCGCTAAGCCAGAGATATGATCGATAATATGCTCATAAGCTGCTTCGGTGGCGTCACGCACCAGCTGCTGGTCATCTTCTGACAGACCTTCGTAAAAGTCTTGGTTAGCCATCATTGCGGTGGTGAACCAGCCATGACCAGTGAATACTAAGTTAGGCGAAACTTCGTAGAGACCACCAGACTCAATCCAGAAGATCGGATTTTCCTGACCTTGTAGAATGTTGGTTTGCAGACCGCCATAAACCTCACCCCAGGGTAGCGGTGTTGGGCTAGCACCAAAGGCACGATAGGTCTCTGAAAGCAGCGGGTTGGTCATCGTGCGAATATTTTTACCGCGCAACTCTTCTGGCGTAGTAAACGGCTCATCAAGGGTTACTACCATTTCGCCTTCCGGGTACATCTTCAGCAGCTCAAGGCCCTGCTCGGCATAAAGCTCTGGGAAGGTTTCATGAATAGCGGTACTGGTGTTGAAGAACTCAATGACAGTTTCTTCATCGGTGGGCAATAGGTAGGGCACAAAGAAGATTTGTGCTTCAGGAATCAGCGAACCAGTGAAACCCGGTGATTGGTTAACGAACTGGAGAATACCCGCCTGGGTCTGCTCCATAATATCGTCAGACTCACCTAGCTCACCGAAACGGTATACCTGAACGGTGTGTTCGGAGTTCTCTTCGACGTACTCTTTAAACGCCATTGCGAAAACGTCTTGTACATCGCCTTCGTATTCTTCGTGGGCGTAACGCCAGTTATCCGCCTGAGCAGCAGCGCTAAGACCAAACAACAGTGCGCCGACGCTAGCCGTGGTCAATAACTTTGTCGTTACTGAACGAGTCGAAAAGGTTTTGCTTGCCTTCATGCAGAGTTCCCCTTGCAGTGGTAAGCGCGCTATGCGAGTGCGCCAGAATCTTATTTTTGAATAACGCAGTTTTCTGTTTTGCTAGCTCACAGCGACTCTAAAACCAACTCACATCACCGCTGCTGATCAATTAATTATTGCTGTGCTTTAACAGGCAAATTATTCAGCTTGTGCCGCGTTATCCAAAAATAGCTTAATTTCAGGCTAGCGTGATGAACCCAAGCGGTCAAGCTGGCAAGCCACTACCTCCAAAGCCGACAACAGGTTTTTTTGTGTGTGATGCCCGTTTTGTCTTTGCTTGTCAAATTCCAGAAAAAACAGCGTATCATGCAGCCATCTTGCGACTTCTGGCGGGCTGATTTGGTTATTTGTTAATCGTTGGTTACTCGCCGTGGCTTGCCAGGCCCACGCCTGCCAGCGTTGAAGGTTTTCACGCTCTGCTTGAAGCTCAGCCTGCTGGATGGTTTTGCGCAGCGTAGCAATGGAATCACTTGCTTCCGCTTGCGGCTTAAGCTCACGACGCAGCGATCTTAGCGCCTCAGTGACCCGCTGCTGCCAGCTTAAACGCTCTTGGCGGATGGTATTTAACGCCACTGGAGCGGCTTGCAGGCCATGCTGATAAAGCCAGCTATGGAACAGCAGTTCGCACACATCGAGACCTGCTTTGTCCTGTAATACGAGGCAGGCCTGCTCAACCCCGGGCTGGCCATAAAGTGCCAGTGCAAAATCCCACAGCGGAGCCTGCTGTAAGCGCTGTAATCGGTTAGAATCGAGCATTGAGTTACCCACTTTTATCGGGAGAATGCATGATCGCACTGCGCCAAGTCGCCCTGCAACGGGGCACACAAACGTTACTCGATAACGCTGACCTTATGCTCCACAGCGGCATAAAGGCGGGCATTATCGGGGCAAATGGCGCCGGTAAGTCGAGCCTGTTTAAACTCCTGCTAGGCGAGCTTGGCCCCGACCAGGGCGACGTAGAAATGAGCGGTGGTCAGCGAATTGCTCACATGGCCCAGGAAGTAGACGCCCTGAACCGCCCCATTGTGGAGTATGTACTGGATGGCGATCACGCGCTGCGTCGAGCAGAGGCTGACCTGCTGGCCGCTCGCAAAGCAGACGATGCGCACCGGGAAGCCGAGTTACATGGGCTGATCGAAACGCTGGATGGCTACACGGCCGAATCAAGGGCGGCTCAGCTGCTGGTGGGGCTTGGTTTTGTACAAGCCGATCTTAAGCGTCCCCTGTCGGACTTTTCCGGTGGCTGGCGTATGCGGGTGAACCTAGCGCGCACGCTGTTTATGCCTTCCGATCTGCTACTGCTTGATGAGCCGACCAACCACCTGGACCTTGACGCCCTGCTTTGGCTAGAACAGTGGCTGACCCGCTACCCTGGCACGCTGCTGCTGATTTCTCACGACCGTGACTTCTTGGATGCCGTATGCGATCACATCGTCCATATGCATCACCAAACGCTTGAGCTTTACCGCGGCAATTACTCCCGCTTTGAGCGCACGCGGGCTGAAAAGCTTGCGTTGCAACAAGCAGAAGCCGCCAAGCAGCAGGCCCGGCGCGAAGAAATTGAGCGCTTTATTGCGCGCTTCCGCGCCCAGGCAACCAAAGCGAAGCAGGCACAAAGTCGCGTAAAAATGCTGGAGCGCATGGGAGATATCGCCGTCGCCCACATGGATTCGCCTTTTCACTTCACCCTGCCTGCCGCCGACAAAACATCCCACCCGCTCCTCGTACTTGACCAAGCCACCCTGGGCTATCGCGGCGAAGCGGGCGATGTCGCGCAGCTAGAGAAGGTCAACATTACGCTGCTGCCCGGCAGCCGTATCGGCTTGTTAGGCCCTAACGGGGCGGGTAAGTCGACGTTGATTAAATCACTGACCGGCGAGCTTGCGCTGCTAGAGGGCAAGCGCGTGCCAGGGGAGCATTTAGCCATCGGCTATTTTGCCCAGCACCAGCTGGAAAGCCTGGACGTGACCACAACGCCCTTTGTGCATGTGCAGCGGCTCTCCCCCACGGCGAGCGACCAAGACATTCGCAATTTCCTCGGCGGCTTTGGCTTTAAGGGCGATGACGCCTTTGGCGAAGTTGCCACCTACTCCGGTGGTGAAAAAGCGCGTTTGGCACTGGCACTGGTTGCCTGGCAAAAACCCAACCTACTGCTGCTCGATGAGCCCACTAACCACCTGGACTTGGAAATGCGCGAAGCGCTTACCGAGGCACTGGCAAGTTTTGAGGGTACGGTGATTCTGGTCTCCCACGACCGTCACCTGCTGCGCGCGACGGTGGATGAGTTCTGGCGGGTGGCCGATCATCGTGTTGAACCCTTTGACGGCGATCTTGATGACTACCGGATATGGCTAAAGGCGCGTTTGGAAGAGGGCCGCCGCGATGCGCGTAGCGAAAAGAGCGAACGCCAAAGCCAGCAGCCCAGCGGCGACCGTAAAGCTACCCGCAAGGCGGCGGCGGAACTGCGCGAGAAACTGCGGCCGCTGAAAAAACAGCGCGATCACGCTGAAAAAACCATGGAAAAAACTCAGCAGGCGCTTGAAGAGGTCGAATCAGTGCTCGCCGACCCAGCACTCTACACCGATAGCGCTCGAAAGGCTGAATTAACCCAAGCGCTTGCCCAGCAAGCAGACATTAAGGCGCGTCTAGACGGCGCCGAACAAACCTGGCTCGCCGCCGAAGAAGCGCTTGAAGCCATGGAAGCCGAGCTACTGGCAAGCGAAGATACCTAGCCTGGCGGGCGACAGCCCCTAGCTTTCTAGCAGAAACGTAACCGGCCCGTCGTTCACCAGCGCTACCTGCATATCAGCGCCGAATTGGCCGGTTTCAACCTTGGGCCAAGCAGCGCGGGCTTGGCTAACTAAGTAATTAAACAGTTGCTCGCCATCCCCCGGGGGGGCTGCGCTAGAGAAGCTGGGGCGCAGCCCCTTGCGGGTATCAGCGACAAGGGTAAATTGGGAAACCAGCAAAAGCCCCCCGTCAGCCTGCTGCAGGTTGTGGTTCATCTTACCGTCAGCATCGCTAAATACGCGGTAGTGCAGCAACTTGTGAAGTAGCTTATCGGCCTCTGTCTCGCTATCGCGCTTCTCCACCCCTACCAACGCCAACAACCCGTGGTTAATGTCACCGACCACTTCGCCACTTACCGTGACGCTGGCACTTTTTACCCGTTGAATCAGTGCTTTCACGCTTTCCCCTTGCCTTGTTCTCTACAGTGAGGACAGTGTAAGCGCCGCCACCCGATTCAACCAAAACTCCCAGCGTATTTAGTTTTGGCCCAACAAAGCATCACGAAAACCTTCACCAAGCGGACGTTCGCCCAACCAGATACTAAACATGGCGCTGGCAAACTCGGCGCTATCGTCTTCAAAGAGCGTTTCACCATTAAGCCCAAGGCGCAGTTGATCACCATCCCAGCTCAACAGGTAGCGGTCGCCGGGCACAACGTCGCGATAACGCTGGTTCAACCGCTCAAGGGGCTCCTGAATCTGGTTGAACTCATAAAGCGTTAGCGACGCTTTTAGCGACTCTTCGGTCGCTTCCGCGAAGTCGCTGGCATCAATGGCGTGAAAGTAAGCAAGCTCCAGACGGCGAGGCACGTTACCTAACGGCTGCGGTTGGGTTTCACCTTCAAGCTGATAGTAAGCACCTGCATAAGCGGTCCAGATCATATAGCGGAACACGCCGCTGCCGAGCAGCTTATAACGCTGGCCGTCCTCCTCAACAACACGGTCAAAGCGTTCACCACGCTCGGTAACGCCATCGGCAAAGGCTGCTGACGCAAAAAGCGCCATACCGGCCATCAGTATGACGCCTGCGATGCTGCGATTAAGAGTAGTAAGGGGCACGGTCAAAACCTCCGGATTGAGTAGCATAAGCGACGGCCTCTTTGGCCCTACACTTCAGCTATACATACAAACTCAACTCATAAAGGTTCCGTATCACTTCACCATGCACGGCACAGCATTAAATCGCAGTGGGGTTCGTTAAGCAGCATCTCGGTTAACTGGCTGGTGTGATGGGGCTGGCCACGACTACCCACCATCACTAGGTCAGGGGTGTGGCGCTTCATGTAGTCGTGCAAAACGTTGCAGGGCTGGCCCTGTTCCAGCACAAGCTCTATATCAGGCACGCCATCAAGCTCACGCAGCAGGCTTTCGACTTCGTTATCCAGCGCTTCGCGTAACCGCGATACTTCGTGGTCGCGCCACTGGGCGTAGTAAGCTTGCGAGCCAAGCTCACGCTCGCCGGGCAGGCTCCAGGCATGGAGTAGCGTCAGCTTTGCTTCAGGAAAGCGAATTAACGCCTCTTTTAAGGTTTGACGAGCCGCCAGCGAAAAATCAATGGGCACCAAGATATGTTGCCAGGGCTGGGTGGGTAGATAAGACGCTACTACCACAGGGCAAGGCGCGCTGCGCAGCACCCGCATCACGGTGGTACCCAAGAGCAGGTCTTTCTGACCGCGCTTGCGGTGCATCCCCATAATGATCAGCGAAGCATGCCGCTCATGGGCTTCGCGGACGATCTCTACATGGGGGGAGCCTACTAGCGTCTGGATCATCAGTGCGGGGGCTTCTAACGCATAGTCCTCGCGAAGATCCGTCAGCGTGGCGCTAATGTCTTCACTGACCGCGCGCTCTACCTCATGCAGAACCCGATGAGGCAAGTAGGGATCGAGTACGTGCAAAATATCGAGCTGGGCACCCTGAGCGTAAGCAAGGCGCAGCGCGCGGGCAAACGCAGCGCGGTTATCTTGGGAAAGGTCAGTGGCAAACAGCAGGGTCTGAGACACAGCACAACTCCTTGGCCGAGCAGTCGGCGCAATCGTGAGACAAGCAGGCACCTTTCAGCATGGTGCTCGAATGCGCATACCGCAAGCAGGCTCGGCCCTAACCTTGGCTGTTCTGTTCGTTTATCTGCGCCAGGTCAATATGCCCATCGTCACTCAGTCACCACCAGGCATGAAAATGGTGAACCGGGCCACGTCCTTTACCAACGCTTAACCGCTCACTCGCTTCTAACGCGGTGTGTAGCCACTGTTTTGCCTCGCTAATGGCCTTTATCGGCGCCTCAGCGGCGGCGTCTTGGGGCAGCTTTGCCAGGCACGCGGCAATCGCTGAAGAGAGCGCACAGCCGGTTCCGTGCAGGTTTTTGGTAGCAATACGCGAGGCCGGTAGCCATGAATGACCCTGGGGTGAGGCTAATAGGTCGGGGCAGGTTTCCCCCCGCAAATGCCCACCTTTTAACACCACATAGGGTGTGCCTAGCTGGCTGAGCCCTGGCAGCATGGCTTCCATCTCATCTAGCGTGGTGGGCGACGCAGTGCCCAACAGCACCGCAGCCTCCGGTATGTTGGGGGTTATCACGTCGGCTAACGGCACCAAAATATCGCATACCGCCCGGATACCTGCATCATCTACCAAAATATCGCCGCTTTTGGCCACCATCACCGGGTCCAGCACAATCCAGCGGGGACGGCGGGTGCTAAGCACATCAGCAATTACCTCGGCCACGTCTCGGCTGGCGACCATGCCGATTTTTACCGCATCCACACAGACATCATCCAGCAGGTGTTCCAGCTGTTCACGAATGGCCTGAGGCGAGACAGGGTAAACGGCGGCCACGCCGCCGGTGTTTTGTACCGTTAGCGCCGTTATCACGGTTGTACCGTATACACCCAGCGCAGAAAACGTTTTAAGGTCTGCCTGAATACCAGCGCCACCGGAAGGGTCGGAGCCTGCGATGGTCAATACATTGGCTATTTGAGTCATATACCCCTCTTACATGATCGATGGCAGCCAGGTGGCAAGCCCTGGGAAAAAGGCTAGCGCCAACAGCATACTTAACTGCAGCAGGATAAACGGTATCACCCCTTTATAAATTGCCGAGGTGGGCACGCTCTGCGGCGTAACACCGCGCAAATAGAACAGCGCAAAGCCAAAGGGCGGGGTTAAAAACGAGGTTTGTAAGTTAACCGCAATCATAATGCCCAGCCAAATAGGGTCGACCCCCATAGCCAGTAGCACCGGCCCGACAATGGGCACCACCACAAACGTGATTTCGATAAAATCGAGAATAAAGCCCAGCAGAAAAATAACCAGCATGACAACTAAAGTGGCGCCCACCACTCCGCCGGGCATGGATTCAAACAGGTCGGTGACAAGCTCTTCACCGCCATAGGCACGGAATACCAGCGAGAACAGCGCTGCACCAATCAGAATCAGAAACACCATGCTGGTGACCTGTGCCGTCGAGTGCAGCACCTCTTTTAGCATAGTGATATTCAAACGGCGGTTGGCAGCAGCCAAGAACAGCGCACCAAAAGCACCCACGGCTGACGCTTCAGTAGGCGTGGCGAAACCACCTAAAATAGAGCCTAGAACCGCTACAATCAGCAGTACCGGGGGCAATAAACCTTTTAATAGCAGCGGCAAAATACTGCCTGTATGGCCTAACTCTGCTTTTAGAGCTGCACGGTCAGCCGCTGGCGCAGCCGAGGGTTTCAGCCAAGCCACTATTAACAAGTAGACGATATACGCAATGACCAGCAGCAAACCGGGCACCAGCGCACCAATAAAAAGATCACCAATAGAGAGTGTTTTAGGACTCCACACCCCCATGGACAGCTGCGCCTGCTGGTAAGCATTTGAAAGCACATCGCCCAGCAGAACGAGGGCAATAGAGGGTGGAATTATCTGACCAAGCGTTCCCGTTGCACAAATAGTACCCGTGGCCAAAGCGGGTGAATAACCGCGCTTTAACATGGTGGGCAGCGATAACAGCCCCATGGTAACTACGGTTGCACCCACAATGCCGGTGGAGGCTGCCAGCAGCATGCCCACAATCACTACCGCTATGCCCAGCCCGCCACGCAGGGCGCCAAATGCCATGGCCATCGCATCGAGCAGCGTTTCCGCCACTCGGGACTTCTCTAAAAGCACCCCCATCAACACAAACAGCGGCACCGCCAGCAGCGTTTGGTTGGTCATAATGCCGTAAAGCCGGTTAGGCATAGCGTTCATCATGCGGGCTTCAAAGGGCACGGCCACGCCCATGGACTGGAGCATTAAGCCAAAGCCCGCAAACGCCAGCGCGGTACCCGCCAACGTTAAGGCAACCGGATAACCAAGCATGAGCACCGCGCACACCGTAGCGAACAGCACCAGCGGCATAAATTCTAGTAACGTAGCCAGCACTAGAGAATCTCCTCATGCTCGTGGGAAGCGTTGGATAGCTTGCCGCGGATAATCAATGTCTGGCGCATTAGCTGCGCAACCGCCTGCAGTAGCAGTAGCCCCACCATGACTAAAATCAGCGTTTTGAGCAGAAACACGCCTGGGATGCCGCCATCGGGGGAGCGCTCCATCACCGCCCAACTGCTCTGCACATAGCGAAAGCTGCTGATAGCGATAAATAGCGCGACAGGGATGAGAAGAAACAGCGTTCCCAGCAAGTCGATCCAGGCGCGCCCTTTCGCCGATAAGCGACGGTAAAAAATATCGACCCGCACATGGCCATCGCGCTTAAGCGTCCAGGCCGCACCCAGCATGAAAACAGCGGCATGCATGTACATCACCGACTCTTGCATCACGATACTGTTGATACCGATGAAATAGCGCATCACTACAACGGCGAATTGAATCGCCATCATGAAAATTACTAGCCAGGCAATGGCCCGGCCCACCCCTTCGGTCAAGCAGTCGAGCCAACGCAATAAGCGTGGCTCCTGGGCATTTGCGCGCATTGTTGTTGTCCTGCATTAATAAAACGGCCCAGAATCATCGCTGATTCTAGGCCGGACGTCATCCCCATAAGCGCGCTATTCGGCGCTAAGTGGCAATTAATATGCTTATTCGGCGAATTAGCGCGTGTTGGCTAACGCCGCGGCTTCTGCTCTGCATCGGCTAAAGCGTTTAGACAAGCGGCAGGCAGCGGCAGATCTACAGCAATCGGCAGATGGTCCGAAAACAGATGGTCTAACACGCGAACTTCAGCGGCTTCGAGGGTTTGCGAGAGTAGGATATGATCTAGCGCACGGCGTGGCTGCCACGACGGATAGCTTAAAAGCGGCTTGACCGGGTGGAGCGGCAGGGACGTACTGAAACGCTCATGGGCATGAAGCTGTTCAGGCGTGCAGTTCAAATCACCCATCACCACGACATGACGAAGCGGCTCGATGATTTCACTTAGATAGTTAAGCTGCCGAACACGGCCGCGATGGCTGAGCGCCAAGTGGGCCACAAAGATATGCAGTGCATCAGGCCCATTGCCATAGCGCACGTGTATCGCCCCGCGCCCAGGCATCGCGCCCGGTAAGCGGTGCTCCTCGATGCGGCTAGGTACTAAGCGGGACAAAAGGCCGTTACTGTGCTGGGCAATACGCCCCAAATTACGGTTTAGCTGTTGAAAATAGTGGGGAAACCCCGCCTGACCGGCGAGGAATTCCACTTGGTTAATACTGTTGGAGCGAAAGCTACCGCCGTCCACTTCCTGCAGCCCAACCACATCGAATTGGCTTAGCACTTCGCCCATCACCGCTAACCGCTTCAAACGCTGGGGATGGGGTAAGAAATGCTGCCAGCTACGGGTTACATAGTGGTGGTAGGCGGAAGTTTGAATCCCCACCTGCAGATTGAACGTCAGTAGCCTAAGGTGACCATGATCCAATAACGATTTTCCGCGACTGGACGTAAGCCCCCCTGTTAAGCCGCCAACATGGCCTTGCTCCAGCACTGTTATTCTGTGCGCTCGCTGCGGACGCGCTCAATTAACGCACCGGCAATGTGCGGCATGTTATCCAGGCTACCGGCCGTACTAGGGGTGATCACATAGCGGCCATCAACCACTAGCGCAGGAACACCCATCAGGCGCATTTCTCGCATGCGGCTGTTCGCTTTGTTAACGTCACTGCGCACGCTGAAGGCTGTTAGCGCTTGCTTTGCTTCTTCTTCGCTGACGCCGTAATCCGCAAAAAATGCCGCAATGTCGTCAGCGTCGGTTAACGCGCGACCGTCTTCATGAATCGCTTCGAAGAAATCTGCATGCAGTTCTTCTTCAATCCCCAGCGACTTAGCGGCATAAAAAGCATTCGCGTGGATATTCCAGTCACCGCCCATGGTCGCAGGCATGTGCACGATGCTGACATCGTCTTCAAGCGACTCATACCACTCGCTTACCGGCGTTTGGAGGCGGTAGCAGTGCGGGCACCCGTACCAAAACGCTTCGGTCACTTCGATCTGCCCATCGTCTACGTTTGTCGCAACAGGGGTAGCAAGTAGCGTGTAGTGCTGGCCTTCGACCAACTCCTGGGCACTGACAGCAGCAGAAAGGCCGAAACTGGCCAACGCGACCATTAACGTTTTAAACATAGCGAGAATTCTCCAAGGATAAGCGAAAGCTGTGACCGTCGATGTAGGCCACAGGTTCCCCGCTTTGCCAACATCGTTTAGCAAAAGGGAGAACCCTAGACGCTGGACTTAGTGCAAGCCCAACAGGTAGTTCGCTACCGCTTCCATGTCGCTGTCGCTCATTTTAGAAGCGATATCGCGCATGATGTTGTTCGGGTCGTTAGCCCGCTCACCGGCTGCAAAATCCTGCAGGGTGGCAATAGTGTACTCCGCATGCTGGCCGGAAAGTCCCGGATACACCGCACTGCCAATACCAACACCGGTAGGTGTGTGACAAGCGCTACAGGAGGGGATACCTTTCGCCATATCACCTGCACGGTAGAGCTCTTCACCGCGGGCGAGAAGCTCTGCATCTTCGTCGCTAGTTTGGCCCAGGTTAGCATCTTGCCCAGCGAAAAACGCGGCCGCATCCCAGGCGTCCTGGTCGGAGTAATCATCTACTTGCCCCGCCATGGTGGGCACCATACGGTGGCCATCGCGGATGTCCATAATTTGCTTGGCCAGATAAGACATCTGCTGACCTGCCAGGTTAGGAAACGCACCCGATGGGCTGATGCCCGCTTGGCCGTGACAGGCCGCACAGGTTTGGGCCAGTTCACGACCTGCTGAAGCATCGGCTTCTGCTTGATAGTCGGTTTGCGCGTGGGCGGTGCCAACGGCACCCATGGTAATTGCCAGGCTTGCCAGTAACTTTCTCATTGCTAGTCCACTATGCCGTTTGATTATTGACTGGTACGCATCCTGGGCGCTGCCCAGGTTCAGCACTTTACCAGGGTCAGCTCCGCCAAAACGAACAACATGTCGTGTTGGTCGCTGCTGGCTAGAGCGCGATGGTACACTAGCGCCCCAGGTCGCAGTTATAAACCTCTTGCATTATAACGAATCACCCTAGCGGCGGGAATGCAAGTCCAAGACTGCTTT
>NZ_JAFWFN010000006.1 GCF_017515565.1 Halomonas sp. | reverse complement strand
TATTTCTGCGCTTACTGCAGGGATTTGTGCTGGGGGGCCTTCCCGCCGTCGCCATTGCCTGGATGGGGGATGAGTTCGACAAGCCCGCGTTACTGGGCGCTGTAGGGCTTTACATCGGCGCCAACTCATTAGGCGGTATTAGCGGGCGGATTGTTGGTGGCGTTGCCGCTGATGTAGGCGGCCCTTCTGCGGCCTTTTTAGCGGTTGGAGCAATGACGTTAGTCGGCTGTGTGGTTTTCTGGAAACTCTTGCCCAATAGCCGCGCCTTTACCGCCAAGCGTTTTAAGCTGCGCCAAGCAGTGGGGGATTTGCTTGGCCACCTGCGCACCCCTGTGCTGTTGGCAGCTTACTGCTTAGGCGGCATCAACTTTCTTATCTTTATCAATCAATACAGCTATATCACTTTTCGCCTAGCGGTTGAGCCCTACCACTTAGCCGCAAGCGGGCTGGGGTTAATCTTCCTAACCTATCTAGGCGGCACCTTTGGCTCGACTGTCTCAGGCCGATTAGCAGGAAGGTTCTCTCCCGCCAGCTGTATCAGCGTTGGAGTGGTTATTTTGATGCTGGGCACGGCGGTCACGCTAGCCAACTCGTTAGCGTTAATTATCGTCGGTTTAACCATCAACGCGTTTGGTTTTTTCCTGGCCCATTCGCTAGCATCTAGCTGGGTAGGCCGTTATGCCCAGGGCGCGCGGGGTAGCGCCTCGGCACTCTACTTGGTGTTCTACTATTTGGGAGCCAGCGTGGGTGGGTTTTGGCTGGAGCCTTTCTGGCGCTGGGGGCAGTGGCAGGGGGTGGCCGTTGGCTCATGGCTATTGCTGGCGGTCGCCCTTGTTATTGGAGTGGGTATGTGGCGCTTTGAACGTCGCGCCATTAACCGCTAGCAGCTAATACGCCCTGGGTAAGGTGGTAGCGCCGCGGGCATAGGCGTTCCAACAGGGCCGTGTCATGACTGATGACCAGTACGCCGAGCCGGTGTTTCTCAGCGTATGTTTTGAGCGCCTGCCATAGCGCAACCTGAGTAATGGGGTCGAGCATGGTGGAAATTTCATCGGCAATTAAGTACCGCACCCCAGGTGCTAAGGCTCTTACCACGCAAACCCGCTGTAATTCCCCACCGGACAGTGCATGGGGGAAGCGCGATAGCCAAGCGGGCTGAATGCCAAAAGCGTGAAGAAGCGCTGCTGGTGGCTGCCACGCCTCACGAAGAATTTTAGCGACTCGCCAGCGGGGATTAACAGCAAGCTCGGGCGACTGCGGCAGCCACTGTACTGGGCTTAGCCCGCGGGCTGGGAGCGGCCCACCATCAATACAAATACGGCCATCCTTAGGGCTAAGCTGACCCGCCAAGAGTTTACCCAGGGTCGATTTTCCTGCGCCTGAATCACCACTCAGCCCGAGCCACTCTCCCTCACTAAGTGCGAGCGAGATATCATTTAAAACCAGTTGTTCAGGGCGAAAGCCAAACTCAAGATGGTGGGCTTCAAGCACTGTTTGGCTCCTTGCTAGCCGCCACCTGCGCCACGGGGAGGCTGAAAGCGTTATCGGGTAGTGCTTGCCAAAGCGACTTGGCGTACCCGCTGCTTAGCGTGTCACCGCTGCCTTGAAAGGCGCGGGCGGTGGTGGTTTCCATGCACTGCCCCTGGCGCATAATCGTTACCTTGTCAGCAATGGGCAGGGCGTGGCGTAAATCGTGGGTAATCAACATCACGGCCTTGCCTTGATCGGCGAGTGCTTTAAGCGCTGCCATCACGCGTTCACGCTGCCGCGGGTCTAGCCCAACGCTGGGTTCGTCGGCAATAATTAGCTGTGCGTGGCTAACGTGGGCCATGGCCGTTAGCACTCGCCGTGCCATGCCTCCCGAAAGCTCATGGGGAAAGGCGCGCTGTGCAGCGTCATTTAGCTGGTAGTGAGCTAGCGCTTGCCCAGCACTCTTCCATGCATTAGCTTTCGCTTGCCCTGCGCGGCGGGCTGCCCAGCTTACCTGGCGCTGGCTACGGACTAACGGGTCGAGCGCGCTGAGTGACTGGGGGATTAACGCAAGCTGGCGCCCGCGAAGTTGGCATTGGCGGGCAGGCGTTAACGGTTCAGACTGAAAAACAAGCTGACCGCTGGTTTTGGCACCTTCAGGCAGCAGGCCCATAATTGCGCAGGCTAGCAGGCTCTTTCCCGCACCGGAGGCGCCGACAATGGCGTGTATTTCTCCTGGCATAAGACTTAACGATATCTGCTCAAAACAGGTAGCCCATCTCCGCTTCCACCAGGGCTGGTAGTAGGGCAGTTGTAGCGTAAGACGATCAATATGCAGCACAACAGGCTCCTTGAGTGAGTGACAACCGGCAGTGACGCCAGTGAGCTATAACGCCCGCCGTAACGTAAACGCCAGGCGATCAATACACAGTACCAGCAGCAGTAGCCCTAACCCTGGAAATACCCCAAGCCACCAGTAGCCTGCAGTGATGTAGCGCATCGCGTCCGCCAGTAATACCCCAATGGCCGGTTGGTTGGGGTCTAGGCCAACCCCTAAAAAGGTGAGGGCGGCTTCATGCAAAATGGCATGGGGAAACAGTAGCAGGGCACCAACAAGGCAGTGGGGCAGTACGTGGGGTAATAAATGATACAGCAGGATAAAGCCGCGGGATTTGCCCAGCGAGCGTGAAATACACACGTAAGGGGCATGACGCAGGGTGAGTAGCTCAGCCCTTAGCACCCTCGCTAGGCTTGGCCAGTGGGTAAGGGCGACGGCAATAATCACTGCCTGTGTGCCGCCGCCCAGTGCAAAGGCAATTAACAGCAGTAAAATCAAATGCGGCACGCTGAGCAGCGTATCGATCAGTAGGCTGATCAGCGCATCAAGTTTACTGGACAGCGTGGCGATGGCGGCCAAGGTTAACGCAATGGCGGTGCCCAGCAGTGCCGCGCTGATGCCTACCCAAAAGCTTAGCCGAAGCCCGGCCAGGGTGCGTGCCCATACCTCACGGCCCAGCGCATCGGTGCCTAGCCAGTGGCTGGCGCTAGGCGGTGCAAGGCGCGCATCAAACTGCATCTGCAGTGGTGCTGCCCCGAGCCACAAGGGGCTGGCTATAAGTGTGCTCAACAGCACCACTGCGAATGCGATATACGCCACAGCATAAAGGCGCGGCTGGGTGGGGCTCATAGCGGCCCCTGCTCAATACGTGGGTCAATCAGGTGATAAAGACTATCGGCGATTAGATTACCTACGCTGACGAACAGCGCGGTAAATAGCGCAATGCCCAGTAACAGGGGGACATCGCTACGCAGCCCTGCCTCAACGGTGGCTTGCCCAAGCCCTGGATAGGCAAAAATCTGTTCGATTAAAATGGCGCCGCCAAACAGCTCGCCCAATGAGGCAAACGCTAAGGTAAGTGCGGGGAGGCTTGCGTGGCGAATGCCGTGTCGCCAAGCAATATCAATACGGCTGGCCCCCTGGGCAAAGGCATGGGTGGCAATTTCGGAGCGCATCAGCGCAATCATGCGCGTGCGTGTGTGAAGCGTGATAGAGGCAATGCCTAAGAGCGTCAATGTCGCAACGGGGAGCGCTAAATGATGCAGCCGGGTGAGTAGGCTGACCTCTTGGCTAAGCACGCCCGGTGGGCCAGCGCAGCAGATAGGCGTCCAGCCCAGGTAAACCGAAAACAGCAGCACGCCTACTATGCCGAGCCAAAAAGTGGGGGTTGAGGCGGTGATATACGCATAGCCGCTAATCACTCTATCAAGCGTAGACCCCTCTTTGGCGCCTGCAATAACGCCTAGTGCAAAACCCACCAGTACCGAGAGAAGCCAAGCGCTGCTTAGTAGCATAATGGAGCGGGAAAAGCGCTGGCTGATGACCTCGCTGACCGGCTGATTATAGATATGGCTCCAGCCTAGTTCGCCGCTGAGTAGTTGACGTAGCCAGTGGCCAAACTGGACCGCAGGTGGGGACTCAAAGCCCCAGCGCTCTGCTATTAGCGCACGTTGCTCAGGGCTCACCTGGGCCATTTGGGGCCCTAGATAGGCGTCTACCGGGTCGATAGGCGATAGCATCACGAGCCCAAATGCCAGCGCGGCGACGCAAAACAGTACCAGTGTTAAGCGCAGTAAACGGTAGGCTAGCCAGTGGGTTAATCGCACGTCCAGCGCCACGTCTGGAGGTTGGCGGTAATGGGCCAGCCGTGGCCATGGGGAGCAATACCCAGTTCGCCAACATCTAGGCAGCGATGGGCAGCATAGACGTGAGCAAGGTTAACCATCCATGCCCAACTGACATCACCACGAACACCATAGCCGGTTTCGCCATCCCACTGGGCGGCTTGCCAGTGCTGGTTGGCTGCTTTTGGGTTAGCGGCTGCTTGAGCAGTGTCTAAGTGGTGGTCTACCGACGCGTTAGCGTAGTAGCCGCTGTTGTAAAACCCAAAGCCCGCGTGCTGGCTATGAAACAGGTAGTAGACTTCCTGGGGGCTGTGGCTGCCAAAGCCGAACACAATGGCATCCTGGTGGAGCGCCTCGCGCTGTATCTCGTCCCAGTGGCGCCCTGTGGGCTGCATCTCAATCCCCAAGGGGCGCACCATGTCGGCACTCACCTGGGCGAGTAATTGACGCGTAGTATCGCTAGCCGGATAGGTTAAGCGAAAGCGCGCTGGCTGGTCGTCCTTGTAGCGCAGCCCGTCTGCATGAAGCTCCCAACCTGCGTCATCTAAAAGAGTATGCGCGCGGGTAAGGTCAGGCGCTTCAAACGCTTCATCTGTATGGCTCCATGCCAAACCGTCGGCAGGGCCAAACGCAGGGCGGCCATAGCCATGTAGGGCAACGTCTACCAGCGTTTCTCGATCAAGGGCCAGGTTAATCGCCCGACGGATGGCGATATCAGCGGTGACATTATTACCAATAGGGGCGCCTGAAGGCGCGCGTTCACCGCTTGCTGGCTGCATTGGGAACAAGATGCCGCGGTTATCAACGCTCTCCATGACCACGCGCTGCATATGGGTAGGAAGGTTGGCCGCCAGCGCCGGTGGCAGCGCAGCGAGGTCAACTTGCCCGGCGTGCGCGGCACTTAAGGTAGTGTCCTCGCCGGTGAATAGAAACACTAACCGCTCAAAGGTTGGAGGTTCGCCATAATAGTAGGGGTTACGCTCAACGATAAGCTGTTCGCCTTCCTGCCACTCCACCAGTTGGTAAGGGCCAGCGCCAAGGGGTTGCCGACCATAATGATCGCCATAGCCATTTTCCCGCTCTGCGGCAGGCACAATCCCTAGGGTCATCAACTGGTCGATAAAGGTGATACGGGGCGCTTTGAGGGCCAGTTCAATTGTATTCCGATCAATGGCGCGGGCTTCCTGTAACGCGCTAAGGTCGGCTCGCCCACCCGCACTAGACGCCGCATTAAAGGTGTAGGCAACATCCGTTGCGGTGAGTGGCGTACCATCGGCAAAGTAGGCATCGTCGCGCAGGGTGAGCGTCCAGGTGAGCCGGTCTTCTGAAAGTGACCACGCCGTGGCAAGCTCAGGCGCTGGGGATAGGTCTTGGCCACGGGATAACAGCGTTGCTTGAAACAGCGGGCTGCCATACTGGCCCCAACCTAACAGGGGGTCGAACCCTTGTTCGGGTTCACCGCCAATCGCGAGCACAAGCTGCTCTTTCGCTTGAAGTGCGTTACTAAACGCTAAGCAAAAAGCGGTCAGGCCCAGTAAGATGGAGCGCTGGTAGCGAAACATGGCTTAACCTTTTAACTTAAAAGTATGATGATTTAACAATAACATCATACTCTGCGGTCAGGAAGATGCTCTTTGCCGCATTCGGTAAGTTAAGTAGACGTAGACAATAGGAGGCGGGATGCAACGTGTCACGGTGACGTTGGATGAAGAGTTGCTGAGCGAGGTGGACGCGCTAATGCGTATGCGCGGCTATCAGAACCGTTCAGAGGCAATTCGCGATCTAACACGCAGTGGTTTGACGCAGGCAAGGGAAGAGGTGGCCCCAGAGGCACCTTGTATGGGGGCGCTGGTCTACGTGTATGATCACGCCGCAAGGGATTTATCTAAACGCTTAACTCGCCACTCCCACGACCACCACGACCTGACGCTTTCAACCCTGCACGTGCATATCAACCACGATAGCTGCCTGGAAGTGGCACTTCTAAAAGGGCAGGGTAGCGCCTTGAAACAGTTTGCCGACGAAGTTAGTTCATCGCGCAGCGTGCGCTATGGACAATTGGTGTTAATCCCGGAACAGTAGTCGTTAAAGTGGGCCACTAAAAAAGTGGCCGGCCAAAGGGTATATCCAACAAAAAGGGCGGCCCATGGCCGCCCTTCTACGCGCATGTTTAGCAACTAAGATTTAGTGCTCTACGCCGCCTTCGCCGTGCACATGACCGTGCTCGACTTCTTCCTGGCTTGCTTCACGTACTGTAGCAATCTCAACGTCAAAGTTGAGCTGCTGGCCAGCCAGCGGGTGGTTGCCATCAACCACAACCGTATCGCCTTCAACCTTCTTGACGGTGACCATCAGAGGGCCGCCCTGGGTTTGTGCCTGGAACTGCATGCCTGGCTCAATGCTTTCAACGCCTTGGAAGGCATCGCGGGGTACTTCTTGCATCAGCTGTTCTTGAATTTCACCGTAGCCTTCAGCGGGAGAAACAGCAACATTTAGCTTATCGCCAGCGGCACGACCTTCGAGCTCTTTTTCCAGACCTGGAATAATGTTGCCAGAGCCGTGAAGATACGTAAGCGGCTCGCGGCCTTCGGAACTGTCAAGCACCTCACCTGCATCGTTGGTCAGGGTATAGTGGAACGCGACAACCGAGTTTTGCGCAATTTGCATTGATTAACCTTTCGGTGAGTGCATGTCCCAACATGGTAACGCGTGTGGGCTGGCTTGTCAGGGGGTAAGCCGGGTTTTTCCCACTACTGGCCTTTGGCGGTATTGCGCCATGCGGTGTGCAGGGATACTCTACAGCCACAACTTTTCCCACTTTCCGACAACCTTCACCGGAGTTTTCTATGACGGTCTTCGTACTTTGGATTATTGCGTTTGTGCTAATTGCCTATTTTGCCCACAAGCGGTGGGACAGTGGCTTAAGCCGGGGGCTTGATAAAATGCTGCCTAGCGTTTTAAAAACTCATGGTGACAACCGCTACCTTTGGATTGTCGCATTAGCCATATTAGGTGCTACCACGCTGGTGCGGCCCGTAGATATTCTGCTAGTATTGGTTTTACTGGCGATTATTGGGCTTATCGTCATGAAGCTGGCGAACTGGGCGAGCAGCAAAGCAACACACTAAACATCAGCACAGCCATTAAAAAAGCGCCCGATCAGCTTTGCTGGTCGGGCGCTTTCTCATTTAGAGCACGTATAGATAGAGCACGTATAGAAGTGTGCTTTATGGCATGAACTTAGTAGGGCGCAACACTCATATTGGCACCGCTGCCAATCAAGCGAACCCACTGGCCAGCTTGGAACTGACGATCGGCACGCTGAACCACAATAACGTCTGTGCCGTCATCGCGACGAATTTCCATTTCCAGTGCGCTGACGCGGTTAGTGCGGTCTTCGGCTGCAGTGCCGGCGACGGCACCACCCAGTGCACCTGCTACGGTTGCCAACTGACGACCGGTACCGCCACCTACCTGGTTACCTAAGATACCACCGATAACTGCGCCACCGCCGCCGCCTAACAGGCCGCCGGTGCGGCTGTCTGCCTGAATTTGTACCGGACGTACTGCAACAATGGTGCCGTACGCGACGCTTTGGCCGGTTTGGGCTTGGCTGCCGCGGTATACATCGCCTGAGTAAGGGGCGGTATTGGCACAACCCGCCAATGTAAGGATGCTTAACGCAGCAACGGGTAGTAGACGTTTCATTAAAACCTCCAGTGTCTCAGCTCTAAAAGCTGCAACGAATAGCATGATAATAGAACAGCGTTCGTTAAAAGATAACGGAAGCATGTTGGTTTGACCAGTCATCAATGAAAAAGGTCATAAAGTGCTGAGGAGACGCACATTGCGCAAGCAGTGTGCAAATACTTTGCAGATGCGTGATGTCCGCCGATGGGTAGCAATAAGTGACTAGGGGGAGGCTAACTATCCAACACAAAAAAGGGGGCTTTCGCCCCCTTTGGTTGACTGCTTAAGCTTTATTGCTTATCCGGTATGAATTAACCGAACTGGTTCATTGTGTTGTCTTTACCACCGGCTTTCAGTGCGGCATCACCGTGGAAGAACTCTTTATGGTCGTCGCCAATGTTAGAGCCTGCCATATCCTGGTGCCTGACGGTTGCAATACCTTGGCGAATTTCTTCGCGCTGAACGCCTTTCACGTAGGCCAGCATTCCCTCGTCACCAAAGTAGCCTTTAGCTAAGTTGTCGGTAGAGAGTGCCGCAGTGTGGTAAGTCGGCAGTGTAATCAGGTGGTGGAAGATGCCGGCTTCACGGGCGCCATCGCGCTGGAAGTTGCGCGTCCACTCATCAGCTAGTTGGCCAAGTTCGGTGTTGTCGTACTCAACGCTCATCAGCTTATCGCGCTGGTAAGCGGAAACGTCTTTACCTTCTTTCTCCCACGCATCAAACACTTGCTGGCGGAAGTTCAGCGTCCAGTTGAAGGACGGTGAGTTGTTGTAAACCAGCTTGGCATCCGGGCACACTTCGCGAATGCGGTTAACCATGCTGGCAATTTGGCCAACGTGGGGCTTTTCAGTCTCGATCCACAGTAGGTCAGCACCGTTTTGCAGGCTGGTGATACAGTCCAGAATAACGCGGTCTTCACCGGTGTTGGGTTTGAACTGGTAAAGGCCTGATGCCAAACGCTTCGGCTTAACCAGCTTGCCGTTCTGCTTGATAACCACGTCGCCGTTGTTGATGTCGGCAGCGTTCTCGATGACATCGCCATCCAAGAAGCTGTTGTACTGATCGCCCAGGTCGCCTGGCTCGTTGGTGACGGCGATTTTCTGCGTTAGGCCTGCGCCTAGTGAGTCAGTACGTGCCACGATGACACCATCATCTACGCCTAGTTCTAGGAAGGCGTAACGTACGGCGTTAATTTTTGCTAGGAAGTCTTCATGGGGAACGGTAACTTTACCGTCCTGGTGACCACACTGCTTCTCGTCAGATACCTGGTTTTCCAGCTGGATGCAGCAAGCGCCCGCCTGGATAAACTTCTTGGCCAGCAGGTAAGTCGCCTCAGCGTTACCAAAACCAGCGTCGATGTCGGCAATAATCGGCACAATATGCGTTTCGTGATTATCGATTTTGCTGACCAGTTCTTGCTCTTGAGCACTGTCGCCTGCTTTTTTGGCATCATCCAGTGCGCGGAAGAGGTGGTTAAGTTCCCACGCATCTGCCTGCTTCAAGAAGGTGTAAAGCTCTTCGATCAGGTTGGCAACGGAGGTTTTCTCGTGCATGGACTGATCGGGCAGCGGGCCAAACTCAGAACGCAGCGCGGCAACCATCCAGCCGGAGAGGTAGAGGTAGCTACGCTTGGTGGTGCCAAAATGCTTTTTAATAGAGATCAGCTTTTGTTGGCCGATAAAACCGTGCCAGCAGCCCAGAGACTGAGTGTACTTAGATGTATCAGCGTCGTAGGCCGCCATGTCTTCACGCATAATTTTAGCGGTGTAGCGGGCAATATCTAGGCCGGTGTGAAAGCGGTTCTGGGCACGCATACGGGCGGCGTATTCTGGCTTGATCGCTTCCCATTTACCACCTTGTGCTTCGCGTAATTGGGCGATGGCTTTAATATCGTCGAGAAGTCCTGACATGAGCTGATACCTCCGGGGTCGTGATAGCGATATCGCAAGTACGTTAGTTAATGCTTATGCTGCACTTGCGAAGTAATTTCAGAGTTACTTATTTAAGTTGCTGTGTCGCTTAGATAATCGTCTCTAATAGAAACGTCTCTAAGAGGAACGTCGCACTCTCTTGGAAGCTATGAGCAAACTGAGCGAGTGCGCCGTACTGCAATGCAACAACTATCAACTAGTACGACGCATTCAACAATTGTCACTTGGGGGCAGAAGGGGTTGTAACTCGACTACAGGGCCTAGTCATAACGCCGTGTTTGTGTAGTCGTTTTTCGTCAGTTAACTATCAACAGACCAAAAAAAGCGCCACCTAGTGGTGGCGCAGTCGTCAGTTATCAGACGGTGAAGAGGGCAATAGAGGCGTTCCCTAGAGTGTTAACGCCATGTCACGATGGGGAATGCCTGCATCCATAAACACTTCGCCGTAGGCGATAAAACCTAGGCGCTCATAAAAAGCCAGGGCATGTAGCTGAGCGCTGAGCTCGGCTTTTGCATGGCCAGCTTCGCGGGCAGCTTGAACGGCTGCTTCCATCAGCTGATAACCAATCCCTGTACCTCGGGCGCTGGGAAGAACCGCCACGCGACCGATATGGCCATCTGGCAGTAGGCGGGCGGTGCCCACCGGCTGGCCATTGAGAGTGGCTAAAAAATGGCGGCACTCAGGGTCCCGTCCATCCCACTCTTCCTCTTGGGGTACGCGCTGCTCTTCAATAAACACAGTGCAGCGGATAGCAGAGGCTGCCTCGCCTAGCGTGGGCCAGTCGCCACTAATAATGTCCGCAGGTAACACGGCTACTCCTCGTCCTCTTCGCCCATAAAGCCTAGGCTGCCCGTATTGATGAGCTGCGTGATGAGTTCAGCGGCACCGCTGAGTTCCAGCACGTCAGCATGGATGGGAGCAGGGTCGGCAAGGCGTTTGGCCAATGCTTCTGTGCAGGGGTGGCCATCGCCATCAACAAACAGGGTGGTGCCGCTGGCATCACTACGCCAGGCGATTCGGGAACCCGGCATTTGGAACAGTGGCTCGCCAGCGTGTAGTTGCGCAACAAGGTCTTCTTCGCTCATGGGCTGTTCCAAGGGAACAACCTGGTCGATATATTTAGGCTGCGTCATAACGCGGCCAAACCATTGCGCCATTTGTTCCGGCTGATCCAGGGTTTCAAGGATAAATTGGCGCATCCGTTCTATGGCGGCATCGTCCACTTCACCTAGTTGGCTGGCGGGTGCCATGCCTGCATCGCTGTAACGCTTGGAAGCTGGCAGCTGTTCACCGAGGTAATCAGCGTAGGAGGTAATAGCTTCATCTGCCGAGGGCGCGCGAAAGCCGACCGATATCGTCATGCAGTCATCGGTTTGGCTAACCCCATGGTGCGCCCAGCCGGGTGGCAGGTAGAGCATGTCGCCGGGTGCTAGCGTCCAGTCGGAGTTTGCTTCTACCTCAAAGGTTTCAAGAATGCGCAGGTCGATCCCTTGAATGATCGGCGCATCGTCAGACTGCTTGCCGCCCAACTGCCAGCGACGATGGCCGCTGGCCTGGAGCAGGAAGACATCATACTGATCAATATGCGGTCCAACGCTGCCACCAGGGGGGGCGTAGCTGATCATGATGTCGTCTAGCCGCCAACGGGGCAAAAAATCAAACTCATCCATTAACGCTGCAATAGAGGGCACGTAATGATCTACAGCCTGCACCAGCAGACTCCAGTTGCCTTCTGGAAGCCGCTCAAAGGTGGCGTCGTCAAACGGCCCGTGGGATACCTGCCATGGGCCGTCGGGGCCATCTTCCTCGACTAGCCGAGCCTCAACGCCAGGTTCGCAGGCTAGGCCCGCTAGCTCATCGGGTTCGATGGGGCTTAAAAACTCGGGAATAGCGCCACGAATCAGTAGCGGTTTCTGTTGCCAGTAGTTGGCCAAAAAGTCTTCTGGGGTTAAATCACCCAGCAACGTTAATGGCGTATTGGGTTGGCTCATGGCGGTATCCTAAATAGGTGAACGCGGCGCTATTACGGTTAGTGACAACAGTTAGTGTTAGCAGTTAATGACAACAACGAATTACAGTAAATCTAGCCGCTGGGTAATCGCTTCGGCTTGTGCCGTAGCATTACCGATGTAGCTAGCCGGTGAGAGCGCTTTCAGCTCATCTTTTACCGTCGCGGGTAATTCGAGCGTATCAATAAAGGCGGCAAAGCCTGCTTGGTCGATGCGCTTTCCACGGGTTAGCTCTTTCAGTTTTTCGTAAGGCTTTTCGATGCCGTAGCGGCGCATGACCGTTTGGATCGGCTCGGCGAGCACTTCCCAGCTATTGTTTAAATCTTCTGCCAGCCGCTCTGGGTTGGCTTCTAGCTTGCTAATGCCTTTTAAGCTGGCGTGGTAGCCGATCAACCCATAGGCTAAGCCTACACCGAGGTTGCGCAGTACCGTGGAGTCCGTCAGGTCGCGCTGCCAGCGGGAAATCGGCAGTTTTTGCGCCAAGTGGCTAAGCACCGCGTTGGCAAGGCCCAGGTTGCCTTCCGAGTTTTCAAAGTCGATTGGGTTAACTTTATGCGGCATGGTGGATGAGCCGATTTCGCCTTCCACGGTGCGCTGTTTGAAGTAGCCCAGGGAGATATAGCCCCATACATCGCGGTCAAAATCGATCAGGATAGTGTTGAAGCGGCAGATGGCATCGAACAGTTCGGCAATGTAGTCGTGAGGTTCAATTTGCGTGGTGTAGGGATTAAAGCTTAAGCCCAAGCCTTCCACAAAGGTGCGCGCGTTGGCTTCCCAATCGATATCAGGGTAAGTGGTTAAATGGGCGTTGTAGTTGCCCACAGCACCGTTAATCTTGCCCAGTATTTCAACACTTTCGATCTGCTTGAGCTGGCGCTTAAGGCGGTAAGCCACGTTGGCCATCTCTTTGCCCAGCGTGGTCGGGCTGGCAGTTTGGCCGTGGGTGCGGGACAGCATCGGCTGGCTTGCGTGGGCAATCGCCAGCTTGGCAATTTCATCGGCCACGGTGTGTAGGGTAGGCAGCATGGCTTTTAAGCCGTCGGCCAGCATCACGCCGTAAGAGAGGTTGTTGATGTCTTCACTGGTGCAGGCAAAGTGAATAAATTCGGTGACTGCATTGAGTTCGGCTTGGCCTGCAATCTTCTCTTTCAAGAAGTACTCAACCGCTTTGACATCATGGTTAGTCGTGCGCTCAATTTCCTTGATACGCTCCGCGTCTTCTACCGAGAAGTCACGAATCAGCTGCTCTAAAAACGCAGTCGCTTCAGCGGAAAGGGGAGGGACTTCGACAATTTGGCTGTGGTCTGCCAGGCGCTGCAACCAGCGTACTTCCACAATCACGCGCGCACGGATCAGGCCGAATTCGCTGAAGTGTTCACGTAACACAGCGGCTTTAGCGCCGTAGCGGCCGTCAACGGGGGAGAGAGCGGTCAAAGCAGAGAGTTGCATGGCGTAAGCTTCCAATGGGTCGATAGGGTGATAAAGAGAGCAGGTTTATATAAAAGGGTTAGCTAAGGCTGTCCAGCGCGCGCCGTAGAGCTTTACGCTGGAAAACAAGCTTCCAGCGGCGACCGCCCAATTGGTGCCAAAGCAGTGCAAAGCGAATGCCTGCCATCAAACACGCGCGAACCCGTTCCGGCATCATGCGGGTTTGCAGCAGTGAAGGGTCGCCTTGCACCACAATACGCGTTTTAAACGTCGAAATTGTTTCCTGATAGGTCTCGCCTAGGCTGGCAATGACGTTCTCATGGGTAGTGCCGAAGCGCTCTGCCTGCCCCTGGACATGAGCTAGCTTTTGGCCGAGTAGATCCATCATGTGGCGATCGGTGCGCAGCTTGTTCATTAACAGCAGCAGTGAAAAGCCATAGCGCAGCACCACCGGGTTGGCCTGTTTGCGGCCTACCAAAGCTTCCAGCGTATCCAGCCCGCGGCGAAGGTTGTTGGGGTGGCCGCCATAAATGGCTTCAAAACTTTCCGGATTGGTGTCTACCGTGGCGTTAATCAGCGTTTCCCAGGCGCGGGAATCGACTTGCCCCGTGCGTGCTAGCTCATCGACGAGGCTTGCGGCTTGAAAAACGCCAGCAAGTGCGAGCGCCTGGCGGGCGGCCGGCGTATCCGGTGCACGATGAATAGGTGTGGCACTCATGCAGCAGCCTCCGAAGCTTTCCAAGTGGCGCGGATCACGCCACCGCCTAAACAGATATCACCATCGTAAAGTACCAGCGACTGCCCTGGGGTTACCGCCCATTGCGGGTCATCGAATACCACTTCCACACTGCCGTCCGGCAGAGCGTGCATTTCGCAGGGGCAGTCGCTTTGGCGATAGCGGGTTTTCGCGGTAAAGCGGCCTTGCTGCGTAGGTGGTTCGCCCGCAACCCAGTCCATTTTTTCAGTGGCGAGGGTATCGGTATAGAGCAGCGGATGATGTTTGCCTTGCACCGCAATCAGTACGTTGCGATCAAGATCTTTCGCCGCCACGTACCAGGGGTCTTCTGAGTAGTTGGCAAGGCCACCGATACCCAGTCCCTGGCGCTGGCCAAGAGTGTAGTACATGAGCCCCATGTGCTTACCGATGACATCGCCTTCCGGGGTTTCAATCGTACCGGGCTGTGCTGGCAGGTATTGCTGTAGAAAATCGCGGAAACGGCGCTCGCCAATAAAACAAATGCCCGTGGAGTCTTTCTTCTTGGCGGTCACGAGGTCGTGGTGCTCCGCTAGCGCTCGGACGGCGGGTTTCTCCAGTTCGCCGACAGGGAACAGCGTGCGCGCAATGGCCGCTTCGGGCACCGCATGCAGGAAGTAGCTCTGGTCTTTGTTGCCATCCAAGCCTTTTAGCAAGCGCGGGCGCCCTTCACGAACCCCTTGACGCACATAGTGTCCGGTCGCAATTTTATCGGCGCCTAGCATTTCGGCGTATTCCAAAAAGACCTTAAATTTGATCTCCCGGTTACACAGAATGTCAGGGTTAGGCGTTCGGCCTGCCTTATACTCGGCAAGGAAGTGTTCAAACACGTTATCCCAATATTCGGCGGCGAAATTAGCCGTATGCAGCTTAATCCCCAGCTTGGCGCACACCGCTTCGGCATCGGCGAGGTCTTCCTTCGCTGTGCAGTACTCTGTGCCGTCGTCTTCGTCCCAGTTTTTCATAAACAGGCCCTCAACCTCGTACCCCTGTTGGAGCAGAAGAAGGGCAGAAACAGACGAATCGACGCCACCCGACATGCCGACAATAACTTTGCCGTTAGCGGTAGGCTCGGTAGTGGACGACCCAGTGGTGGCCGACATAGGCATCCTCAGTAGAAGTAGTGTGCATAAGAGCAGTAAGCAAGTGGCCGGAGATTATACACGATGGGGGCTTAACGCTTCGAGTGCTTCACTCCTGAATCACGGCAAGGGGATAGCAGTGTCCGCTGCTGGCATCAATAATGCGTTTGAGCACCAAGGGGCTACGTAGCCGCTGAGCGGCATTAAGTGCTTCTATTTCTTGGAGCGTGAGCCAGTGGGTCGCCGTTATATCGCTATCAATGGGGGTGTTTAGCTGGGTATCTGGGGTGGCGACAAACCCATGGCTATGAAACGTCAGCCCCTCAGGCGTGTGAAATACATAAAGCCCTAGATAGCCCGTTAACGTTACCTGCCAAGCGGTCTCTTCTTTTACCTCGCGCACTATCGCTGCAAGCGGCCCTTCACCAGGCTCCACATGCCCAGCGGGCTGATTAAAAACGGTTGCTTTGCCACCGCGCGCTTCTTCCACCATCAAGTAGCGCCCGTTTTGCTGAATCACACAGGCGGCTGTGCTGCGTATATGGCTCATGAGGTGCGCCTGCGCCGTGGCGAGCTGCCACGTTTGGCTTTGGTTGACTGTGGGGCATGTAGTGTCTCTTTGCGCCATTCGCCGGGCGCTAAATCACCCAGTTGCCAAGGGCCAATCGCTGCGCGGATCAGGCGTAGGGTGGGAAAGCCTACATGGGCGGTCATACGCCGAACCTGACGGTTACGGCCTTCGCTGATGGTCAGCTCCAGCCAACTAGTGGAGGGGTGGCGTTTGGGGTCAATGGCGGGCTCGCGCGGCGGAATGGCTGGCGCTTCAAGGCGCCGTGCTTTGGCGGGCTGAGTGGGGCCATCTTTTAGGGTGATGCCTTGTTTAAGCAAGCTGATCGCCTCATCGCTTATACGCCCTTCAAGCTGTACCCAGTAGGTTTTGGGTTGCTTATGCCGCGGGTGGGCAATGCGATGAATGAGGCCACCGTCATCGCTGAGCAGTAGCAGCCCTTCTGAGTCGTAATCCAGCCTGCCTGCGGCATAAACGCCGGGTGCGTTAAGCACATCGGCCAAGGTGGCACGGCCTTGGCTATCGGTAAACTGTGAGAGCATTCGGTAGGGTTTATGCAGTAAATAAAGCGTACTCATGATGCCTCTTAGGGGTGCCTTTAATTTGTCGACAATCGGTCATGCGGTTAAAGTTCAGCGCTGGTATACTTCGGCGTAGCCGTTTGAAACGTGCTTGAGTTGTCGTAATCACCACCGCAGTAAACCACCGAGTGATGCCGGGGCAGCCAAGAAATGCTCCGCCTACTTCGCGGCCTGGTCTTTGTTTGAATGCGCCGCTTAGCTTGAGATTTTTTATAATCACAGCGACAGAAAAAAAGAGGTTAACGCAAAAATGTCCACAACGCCGAAGATCATTTATACGCTCACCGACGAAGCCCCTGCGCT
>NZ_JAFWFN010000060.1 GCF_017515565.1 Halomonas sp. | reverse complement strand
GCGGCTTAAGAAAGCGAGATAACGATGCTTTCTTTTTAACTACGCTAACTTCCTGACAAACCGAAGGTTTTCACCTTCATTCACCGCTGGTAACGCTGTGCGTCCCCGGCAGCGGATGCGTACTTTACGGATTCGCTGCCGACTTGGCAAGAGCTTTAGAGAGAAAAATTATCAAAAAGTTCAAATAAGCGTCACACGGGCGTAACGCTTCTTGCCTGCCTGAATCACGTAGGCCTTTTCGGTAGCCAGCATGGTGTCTTGAGCGACCACTTCTCCATCTACCTTCACACTACCGTTTTTCAACATGTCTTTGGCTTGAGCGCTGTTCTTGGTGAGACCAGAACGGTTGAGTACTGCCGCAATGGGCGCCTGCTCATTACCTTCGAAATCTACTTCTACCTCAGGCAGGTCTTCCGGCAATTCACCTTCGGCTAGCTGATTACCCGCCGACTTGTGGGCATTAGCGGCAGCTTCATCTCCGTGGTAGCGGGCAATTAGCTCGCGGGCCAGCTCCATTTTTACGTCGCGAGGGTTCGCCCCCTGCTCAACGCTCTGCTTAAGCGCGTCTATCTCTTCGTTGGATTTCAGAGAGAGCAGCTCGAAGTAGCGCCACATCAAACTGTCGGGCATAGAAACGAGCTTATTGAACATCGACCCTGGCGTTTCATCGACACCGACATAGTTGCCCAATGACTTGGACATCTTCTGCACGCCGTCCAGGCCTTCAAGTAGCGGCATGGTAATAACGACCTGCGGCTCTTGACCAAAATGCTTTTGAATTTCGCGACCCATAAGCAGGTTGAACTTCTGGTCAGTACCACCCAGCTCCACATCTGCCTCAAGGGCCACTGAGTCATAGCCTTGCACAAGAGGGTAGAGGAACTCGTGAATGGCAATCGGCTGATTAGCTTTATAGCGCTTTTCAAAGTCATCGCGCTCTAGCATCCGAGCTACGGTGCTCTGCGCCGCTAGCTCAATCATTTTGGCGGCCGTAAGTTCGCCAAACCATTCAGCATTAAAACGAACCTCGGTCTTTTCAGGGTCGAGGATTTTAAACACCTGCTCTTTATACGTTTCCGCATTGGCCTTTACATCGGCTTCGGTCAGCGGCTTGCGCGTTACGTTTTTACCGGTAGGGTCGCCAATGCGACCCGTAAAGTCACCGATAAGAAAGATGACCGTATGCCCCAGATCCTGGAACTGGCGCATTTTGGTCAATAAGACACTGTGCCCCAGGTGTAGGTCAGGTGCGGTGGGGTCAAAGCCAGCCTTAATACGCAGCTTACGGCCAGAGGCCAGCTTCTTCTTCAGCTCGTCCTCAACCAGAATTTCGTGCGTACCCCGCGCTAGCAGCGCTAGCGTCTGATCCACCTCACTCATTGCCTCTCTCCACGAAATGTGCGCTCTTTTAAGAGCCGCCAGATGATAAATAGCCGACGATGTTACCATGCCCAACGGCCTTGGTTGAGCCTTCAAATCGTTTCGGATGAGTCGCCTTATGAAAACACCCGTTGCTTCGCCGCGTTACTATATTGGCTTGATGTCAGGCACTAGCTTAGATGGTGTTGATGCAGCCCTCGTCGCCATCGCGCCCGATACACAGCCTAAGCTGGTGGCTACCCATGCAGCACCTATGCCAGAAACATTGCGATCGCTGTTGCTAGCTCTGTGTCACGCAGAGCAGGTGAGTTTTGCCAAATTAGCAGAGGCAGAAGCTGCGTTTTGTCAACTTCAAGCAAACGCCGTGAAAACACTACTGGCCCAGCAAAGCATGTCACCCGACCAAATCAGCGCCGTTGGCAGCCATGGGCAAACCATAGAGCACGCTCCCCTTGGCCATCATGGCGGCCCTGCCTACACACTACAGCTTGATAACCCAAGCCTTTTAGCAGAATTAACCGACTGTACCGTGGTGGCTGATTTTCGCCGCCGCGATTTAGCTGCAGGCGGTCAGGCCGCGCCGCTCGCACCCGCGTTCCATCAAGCACTATTTGGCCGCCAAGCGGGCGAGCAATTGATTTTAAACCTAGGTGGTTTTGCCAATGTAACGTGGCTACCCAGCGATTCTGCCAAGCCCGTGATCGGCTTTGATACAGGACCGGCGAATGTACTGCTAGATGCATGGTTTACAAAGCACTACCCGGGGCGTTTTGATAACAATGGCAACTGGGCCGCCAGCGGCAACGTCGACACAGCCCTCTTGGAACATTTACTTCAAGAACCTTTCTTCCATCAACCGCCGCCACGCAGCACTGGCCGAGAGCTGTTTCATTTACCGTGGCTGGAAAACCAGCTAACCGGTAGCGAAGCACCTCAAGATGTGCAGGCAACGCTGGCGGAACTAACCGCCGTCAGCGTTGCACAGGGTATTCAGCAACTACCGCTAAGCCACCAACGCACCACGTTAATTACCTGCGGAGGGGGGGCGCATAATACGCATTTAATGAAGCGGTTCGCTTCTCACTTACCTAACGCAACACTTACGTCACCCACAGCGTACGGCTGGCCAGAGGACTGGATTGAAGCCGGCGCCTTCGCCTGGCTTGCCCACCAGCGCCTGAACCATTTACCGGGCAACTTACCATCAGTTACCGGCGCCAGCGGCCCGCGAGTACTTGGCGGCGTATATGCGCGTTAAGGTTGCGCTTACCAGTATTTGTGCATCAGTAATCATCCCCATCACGCAGCGCCAAATGGGGAGATATCTGTGCTGCCAACGGTGTACCGCTGGTAGCCGCGTCACCATGCTTAATCATCAGTCGTAAATCGTTTGCCGAGTCGGCATGGGCCAACGCTACTTGCTGGCTGATTTGCTCCGCTTGATAAAGCGCGTAGAGCGCTTGGTCGAAGGTTTGCATGCCTGCATCTCGGGAAGCTGCCATAGCCGACTTCAACTCATCGATGCGGCCTTTGCGTATCAGGTCTACCACGCGCGGTGACGAGAGCATAATCTCAATGGCCGCACAGCGACCGCCCTGCTTAGTAGGCAACAACTGCTGCGCCACCACCGCACGAAGGTTGAGCGATAAATCCATGCGTATTTGCTCATGCCTTTCGTGGGGGAAGAAGTGAAGAATGCGCTCCAGCGCTTGATTAGCATTGTTAGCGTGTAGCGTGGCAAGGCAAAGATGACCTGTTTCAGCAAAGGTCAGCGCGTGCTCCATCGTTTCACGGGTTCGCACCTCACCAATCAGAATCACGTCGGGCGCCTGGCGAAGCGTGTTCTTGAGCGCCACTTCAAACGACTCTGTATCTACCCCCACCTCGCGCTGATTAACGATGCCGCGCTGGTGAGGGTGCAAATACTCGATGGGGTCTTCGATGGTGATGATATGTCCGCCCACGGAGGCATTACGCTCTTGGATCATCGCAGCAAGGGTAGTGGACTTACCGGTTCCAGTGCCCCCGACAACCAACACCAACCCGCGCTTGGCGTTGGCGAGTTCGGCAAGCTGGCTGGGCACACCCAAGGCCGTGAGTGTGGGAATTTCTTGAGCAATACGTCGCACCACCATGGCCGGCTCATTACGCTGCTGAAAAGCGCTGACCCGAAAGCGGCCTTTGTGCTCAAGGCTTAGGGCGAAATTCGCCTCGTGCTCTAACGCAAACCGCTCACGCTGCATCTCGGGTATCGCATTGACCACCAGGCTGCGCACTTGGCTTGATGAAAGCGACTGCCGCCCCAGAGGCACTAACCCCTGGGGCGTTTTTAAGCTTGCCGGTGCGCCGACCGAAATCAGCAGGTCTGACGCCTGCTGCTCAACCATAATAGCCAGCAACTGATGCAACCACTGGGAGGCCGTCATACCGCTTTTCGGCTCACTCATTACTTATTCATCCCCCAGTGAAAGCGTGCCTTTTGCCCGCGCCTGAGCGTCTTCCATACTCACCGCGCCCTTTTTTACTAGCCTCGCAAGCGCGGCGTTTAAGGTTTGCATGTCCAAGTTTCCACCCGTTTGAATTGCCGAATAAATCTGCGCCACTTTATCTTCACGGATTAAATTTCGAACGGCGGCGGTGGCAATCAATATTTCGTGAGCCGCTACGCGCCCGCCGCCTTGGCGTTTTAGCAACGTTTGCGACACAACGGCCTGTAGCGATTCCGACAGCATTGAGCGCACCATAGATTTCTCTTCTCCGGGGAAGACATCAATAATTCGGTCGATGGTCTTTGCTGCAGAAGTGGTATGCAGGGTCCCAAATACGAGATGGCCTGTTTCAGCAGCGGTTAACGCTAAGCGAATTGTTTCAAGATCGCGTAACTCGCCAACCAAAATAACGTCGGGGTCTTCTCGCAATGCGCTGCGTAACGCACTGCTAAAACTGCGCGTATCCCGATGCACTTCGCGCTGATTGATCAGGCAACGCTTACTGGCATGAACAAACTCCACCGGGTCTTCAATCGTTAAAATATGCTCAAAGCGGTGGTCGTTAATGTAGTCGATCATGGCGGCAAGCGTGGTGCTTTTACCCGACCCTGTTGGCCCGGTAACCAGCACCAACCCACGGGGCAGCATGGCTAAGCGCTCGAACGCCTCACCAAGACCCAGGGCCTGCATAGAAAGCACTTCATTAGGAATAGTACGAAAAACCGCCCCGGCTCCTCGTGCCTGATTAAACGCATTGACCCGAAAACGCGCCACTCCTGGCACGTCAAAAGAGAAGTCAGTTTCCAGGTGTTCTTCATAGTCGCGGCGCTGCTGATCGTTCATGATGTCGTAGATCAACCGCCGGACTTCACTGTTATCCATGGCCGGTACATTAAGCCGACGAATATCGCCATCAACACGTATCATGGGCGGCAAACCCGCAGAAAGGTGCAGGTCTGATGCATTCTGCTTTGCCGAGAATGCCAGCAGTTCGGTAATATCCATCTCTCTTTTCCCAGCTGCGGTAAGGTGCTTGAGTATGACAGACATCGCACTCCCCGAGTCACTCGCCACTGCGCGTGAGCGCCTGCACCAGGCGCTAAACAACGCTGACCGCCCGCTTAACAGTGCGGCGCTGCTAGCGGTGAGTAAAACCAAACCGGCCTCATTGATCCGGCAGGCTTGGCAGCTTGGTCAGCGGGAGTTTGGTGAAAACTACCTCCAAGAAGCGCTGGAAAAACAAGCCGAGCTAGCCGACTTAGACGATATCGTGTGACATTTCATCGGCCCATTACAGTCCAATAAAACTCGTTCGGTGGCAGAAAACTTTGCCTGGATGCATAGCGTCGAGCGCTTAAAAATCGCAAAGCGCTTGAGTGAACAGCGTCCAGAGCATCTCGCACCGCTCAATATTTGCCTACAGGTTAATATCAGTCGTGAGGCGTCTAAATCAGGCGTTATGCCCGAAGAGGTAGCAGCGCTTGCCCATGAGGTTGCCGCACTACCACGGCTTCAGCTGCGAGGCTTGATGGCAATTCCCGCTCCCGCTGATAGCCTCTCTGCACAGCGGGCACCCTTTGCTGAGCTGCGCCAACTCCTCATAGAACTGCAATCCGCGCTGCCAGAGACGCCTCTGGACACGCTCTCCATGGGAATGAGCGATGACCTAGAAGCAGCCATTTTAGAAGGCGCCACTCTGGTACGCTTAGGAACGGCTATTTTTGGTGCCCGGTGAAGCGCTTAGTGCACTCTGATGGTACCAACCGTTACTCTTACAAACATTGCCGCTGAGTGCGGCCCATTTTCAACACAGGATACCCCTATGGCGAGCAAGATCACCTTCATTGGCGCAGGCAATATGGCCGGTGCCATTATCGGCGGCCTCATCGAAAGCGGCGTTGCCCCTTCAGACATTACCGCAACAGCACCTAACGAGAGCGAGCTTGCCTCATTAAAGCAGCGCCTAGGGGTGAATACCCAGACCAATAATAACGCTGCGGTTAAAGATGCCGATGTGGTCGTACTCGCGGTTAAACCGCAAATTATGCGCGACGTTTGTGACGCCATGAGCGAAAGCGTGCAACAGCAAGCCCCGCTGGTTATTTCTATTGCCGCTGGCCTTGATGCCGACACTATTAACCAATGGCTAGGCGGTAGCACAGCCCTGGTGCGCTGCATGCCCAACACCCCGTCGCTCGTCGGTATGGGCGCGAGCGGCCTGTACGCCAACAAGGCTGTTAGCGATGCCCAGCGAACGCTGGCTACCCAGCTTATGGAAGCGGTTGGCATTGTTGAGTGGGTGGAAGATGAACACCTGCTGGATGCGGTTACCGCTGTCTCTGGTAGCGCGCCGGCCTACTTCTTTTTAATGTTTGAAGCGATGGAAGAAGCCGCTGTCAAACTTGGCCTGCCTGCTGCCACTGCACGACGCCTGGCCATTCAAACCGCCTTAGGTGCCGCCACTATGGCGCAGCAGAGCGACAAAGACCCCGCCACGCTTAAACAAAACGTGATGTCGCCGGGGGGCACTACCGAACGCGCCATACAACACATGGAAGATGCGCAGCTGCGCACCACCATTGCCGATGCCATGCAAGCCTGCGCCGACCGCGCCCAGGCAATGGCCAAGGAACTCAGCGAAAGCTAAGAGCACAATTTAACGCAACGGAGACGCAGCCATGGGCAACCAAGTGGGTAGTGCCGGGTTAATGCTAGTTAATACCCTGATCAACATTTATTTATTCTTACTAATGCTGCGCTTTCTACTGCAGGCGTCGCGAGCGGACTACTACAACCCGCTCAGCCAATCGGTTGTCAAAATAACCCAGCCGGTTGTTGGCCTATTTCAAGGCTTTTTAGGGCCGGTTGGCGGACGCTTTGATTTGGCAACGCTGGCGGCAGGCTTTGTGCTTAAAGTAGCCAGCATTATTGCCATCTTCATGGTAATTGGTATGGGTATGCCGCCCATCGCAGGGGTGTTAATTGCTGGGGTAGCCGCCCTGGCAAATGCCATTTTGAAGATTTACTTCTTTGCCATGATCGTAATGATCATCCTGAGCTGGGTAGCGCCTAACGCCAGCCACCCTGGCGCGCTACTGGTAATGCAGCTCGTCGAGCCCATTATGGCGCCTGTGCGCAAAGTTATTCCGCCTCTGGGAATGATTGACCTATCGCCAATCATAGTATTCATCGCCATTAATATTATAGATGGCTTAGTGGTGGGGTCATTAATACGCGCTGCTGGCATGCCGGGGTCATTGGTAGGCCTTTAATTTTAACGCCAAGTTCAGCAGGACTTATTTTCAGCAGGACTATTTTTGCAGGACTAGCGCTTTCGATGCCTGATTCAGACACTCTCGCGTTTAGCGAGCGGCCAGCGGACTCTGTTGGCCTTATCACGCCCCACGTCGCCAAGTTCGACACACCGTTGTCGCTTGCCTGCGGCAAGGTGTTGCCCGAATACGAGCTTATTTATGAGACCTACGGCACGCTGAACGCCGAACGCACTAACGCGGTATTAATTTGCCATGCACTGTCAGGCCATCACCATGCGGCGGGATACCACAGCACCGATGATCGTAAACCCGGCTGGTGGGATGCACACATTGGCCCTGGAAAATCCATCGACACCAACCGCTTTTTTGTGGTGTCGCTTAATAACTTAGGCGGCTGCCATGGCAGTACGGGGCCGGTAAGCCATAACCCGGAAACGGGCCGCCAGTGGGGGCCAGATTTCCCCATGGTCACCGTCAGCGACTGGGTAGCCAGCCAAGCACGCCTAGCCGACCGCCTTGGCATTAAGCGCTGGGCCGCAGCAGTGGGCGGCAGTTTAGGCGGCATGCAGGTGCTGCAGTGGGCGATTACCTACCCAGAACGCATTGCCAACGCCGTGGTAATTGCGGCGACGCCGCGGCTTTCGGCGCAGAATATCGCCTTTAACGAGGTTGCCCGGCAAGCGATTCGCTCGGACCCTGAGTTTTTCGACGGCTGGTATGCCGAACACGACACTGTACCTAAGCGGGGCTTAAAACTGGCGCGTATGGTGGGACATATCACCTATCTCTCAGAAGACGCTATGGGTAGCAAGTTTGGCCGCGACCTGCGCAGTAATGATCTGAATTTTGGCTTTGATGTTGAGTTTCAGGTGGAGTCCTATCTGCGCTATCAGGGCGATACTTTCTCTACTGCCTTTGACGCCAACACCTACCTGTTAATGACCAAGGCGTTGGATTACTTTGACCCCGCTGCCGCCCATGCAGGCGACTTAGCCAGCGCGCTAGCCCCTGCTCAATGCCCTTTCTTGATCGTTAGCTTTACCACCGACTGGCGCTTTCCGCCGTCTCGTTCCCGCGAATTAGTCGATTCCTTAACCCGCGCTGGCAAATCCGTCAGCTATGCCAATATCGAATCCCCTCACGGGCACGATGCTTTTTTACTCCCCGAACCGCGTTATCACGCCCTGTTCAGCGCCTTTATGGGTCGCGTTGCCCATGAGCTAGCGATCCATGAAACGGCTGAAGAGGAGATACGATAATGCGCGCTGATTTAGAACTGATTTACGACTGGGTTCCCCAGGGGGCTCACGTATTAGACTTAGCCTGTGGCGATGGGCAGCTCCTGGAGCGTTTGGCGCAGGAAAAAAACGTCACTGGTTACGGGCTGGAAATCGACCCAGCAGGCATCACTCAGTGCGTTGCCCGTGGCGTTAACGTGATTGAGCATAACCTGGATGATGGCCTGGGTAGCTTTTGCGATAACAGCTATGATCAAGTCATCATGACTCAAGCGCTGCAGGCACTGCGCCGCCCCGATAAAATGCTTGATGAAATGCTGCGGGTAGCAGAAGAAGGCATTATTACGTTTCCTAATTTTGCCTACTGGCGCCACCGCGTTCATCTTGGCTTGCGCGGCTACATGCCGGTCTCCAAGTCACTGCCTCACGCCTGGTACGACACTCCTAACATCCACTTATCAACCTTCAACGACTTTGAACACCTGTGCCGGGAAAAAGGGCTAGTGATTGTTGACCGTGCGGTGGGCGTTGGCGACCATCGAGGCCACTGGACATCCAAATGGTGGCCTAACTTATTCGGTGAAATCGCGATTTTCAGGGTACGTCGCCGCTAAACGCGGCTTAGATAAAACAGCAGGAGGAGTTTGCCATGTTGCGCAGCCTACTACTCAGCGTTTGCTTAGCTGCAACGCTAATGGTCACTACCAGCGCCAGCGCTGAGCAGTTCGTTCAGGTGGGTGACTACGAGATTCACTACAGCGCTGTAAGCACTAGCTTCCTGACACCGGAAGTTGCTCAGGCACACAACATTCAGCGCAGCGCTAACCGCGGCCTGGTTAACGTGAGCGTACGTGAGCGTAGGGACGACGGCAGCACTCGCCCAGTGAGTGCGGGCATACAGGGTTATGTCAGCGGCCTTACCGGCACCCAAGAGCCGCTGAGCTTTCGCACCGTGCACGACGGGGATGCGACCTATCACTTAGCCCCATTCACCATGCGTCATGACGAGGCCATGCGGTTTGAACTCGACGTGCGCTACGACCGTAATGAATCGCCTGAATCGGTCAACTTTATTCAGCGTTTCTATATCGAGCGGTAAACCCTTACAGCCGAACCGGTAGCCGCCGCATTAAGCGAACCGCGACCGGTTTTTCGGCATCCCACTGTAGCGTAATGCCATAGGCCAACACCTCTACCCCCGCCTTTACCGCCTTGGCTAGCGCTGCCGCATAAACAGGGTCGATATGGGCAGCCGGTGCTACATCGGCAATACCCTCATGGGCGACGCAAAAGAGCAGCACTGCCCGCTCGCCCTGCTCAGCAAGCGCCGTTAGCGTATGCAAATGCTTGGTACCTCGAACGCTTACTGAGTCGGGAAAGTAGCCGTGACCATCGGCTTCTTTCAGCGTTACCTGCTTTACCTCGATATAGGCTGCGCCGCGCTCTGGGTCGTCCAGGCGAAAATCGAGCCGCGCATCATCAACGCCCACTTCCCGTTTGAGCGTTTGATAGCCCGCCAGCGGCGCAATATCGTCCGCCTCAATCGCTGCCTCCACAATGCGATTTGCCCGCCCGGTATGCACCGAGGCCAACGCCGTGGTGCCATCTGGCTGGGGCAGCTCAATCCACTCCCAGGTCCAGGCCAGCTTGCGCTTAGGATTGTTGCTGGGCGAAAGCCACACCCGACAACCCGGCACATTGACTGCTTTCATTGAGCCAGTATTTGGGCAGTGGGCGACCACCTCTTGACCACTCTCCAAACGTACATCCGCCAAAAAGCGTTTGTAGCGGCGCAGCAGCACACCGGGCACCAAACCTTCATAGACCGTCATAATCGGCTCACAAAGCGGGCAATCCGCACCACAGCCTCCTGTAACCGCGCCACATCATTGGTAAAGGCAATGCGCACATGGTGCTCACCGCCTTCAAGGGCAAAATCAATGCCCGGGGTAATGGCCACGTTTTCCTCTATCAGTAACCGCTCGCAGAACGCTTGGCTATCTCGGCTGTAGCGGGAGATGTCTAGCCATAGGTAAAACGCCCCTTGAGGAGGAAGATCGGGCGCTAGGCCCAACTGCGCTAACCCATCAAGCAGCACTTGGCGGCGCTGCTTTAGCGTTGCCCGGCGTGTTTCAAGAATGTCTCGGCACTCAGGCGTAAAGGCGGCAAGTGCGGCATGTTGGGAAGGCGTCGGCGCAGCCAGAAAAACGTTTTGCGCTAGCCGGGTTAGCGGCTCTACCGCATGTTCCGGCGCCACCAGCCAACCCAAGCGCCAGCCAGTCATACCAAAGTATTTTGAAAAGCTGTTAACCACAAAGGCTTGATCAGAGAGCGATGTCGCAGACAACGGCGCATCGTCATAATTTAAACCCTGATAGATCTCATCAACAATGACCTCGCCACCTTTGGTCGCTACCGTATTAAAGACGGCCGTTAGCGCTTCTGCCCCCAGCGTGTGGCCGGTGGGATTCGACGGGCTTGCCAGCATCGCCAGCCGCGTTTTCTCTTGCCAGTGCTGCTCAATCAGCGGTGCGTCCAACTGCCAGCCACTTTGGCGACCTACCGGTATGGCATCCACCTCAGCCCCTGCCAAGGCCATAAAATGGCGATTACAGGGATAGTTGGGGTCAGCCATAACAACCCGATCGCCGGTTTCTACCAATAGCTGGCTGGCCAACAACAGCGCTCCTGATGCCCCAGGGGTTACCAGAATACGCGCCGGATCAACGGTGGCATTGAAGTGCTCGGCGTAGTGGCCTGCAATGGCTTCGCGCAGCGTCGCTAAACCAGCCGCCGGCGTATAGCGTGTTTTGCCTGTGGCCAACGCCTGCTGACCCGCCGCCACAACAGGCTCAGGCGTCGCAAAATCAGGCTCGCCCACCTCCAGGTGAATCACATCATGGCCTTGGGCCTCGCGGGCCTGAGCCATTTCCAATAAGTGCATCACGCGAAAGGGCGCAACATGACTCACACGGGAATTCCAGGCCATAGTGTCTCCTTCACCTTATGTCCATAAAAACGCAGTTATAAAGGCCCAGTAGAGAAGCATGGGCGAGGCCAAACAAGCTGTAAGACCTTAGTCTAATACCGCTCGTTATACTTGCAACACGATCAGTTTTCAGCTAAACAAGCATCCCTTTGGCGTGAGATCGTGACACACGCTCATGGTCGATCAGCAGTCACATACGTAAGGGGCACTCCCATGCCAGTAGCGGAAAAGAAACCGGAAGCGTCCAAGTCCTTCACCCCGTACGAGCCAGCGCCGGGTGAAGAGTATATGAACGAGAAGCAGCTTGCGCACTTTCGGCAGCTGCTCCTGGATTGGAAACAGGACCTCATGGAAGAGGTGGACCGTACTGTACGCCACCTGCAGGAAGACGCTAACAACTACGCCGACCCCGCTGACCGCGCGACGCAAGAAGAGGGCTTTAGCCTTGAACTGCGTACGCGGGATCGCGAGCGTAAGTTGCTGAAAAAAATTAACGAGACAATCGACAAAATCGATGACGACGACTACGGCTTCTGTGAAGCGTGCGGCGTAGAAATCGGTATTCGTCGCCTTGAAGCACGCCCCACGGCAACGTTGTGCGTTGATTGTAAAACACTGGCAGAGCTTAAAGAAAAACAGCTCGGCGGTTAATGTCGTCAGCGGTTAGGCACTAGACGCTACAATAAAAGCCGGGCACCTTTAGGGTGCCCGTTTTTGTTGGTCATTTAATTGAAATTGCTATTGGCACCCATGACACAAAACGCTTGCTACCGGGGGCGCTTTGCTCCCACGCCATCAGGGCCTCTCCACTTTGGCTCGTTAGTCGCAGCCTTAGGCAGCTTTCTGGATGCCCGAGCAGCGGGTGGAACGTGGCTGGTACGTATTGAGGACATCGACCCACCCCGCTGTCCCGCGGGCACCGACAGCACTATTCTGCGCCAGCTTGAAGCGTTTGGCCTGCACTGGGACGAAGAGGTAACGTGGCAACACAGCCGCCAGGCTGCTTATCAGCACGCATTAGACTGCTTGATTTCGCAGGGTTTAGCCTACCCCTGCAACTGCTCACGTAAGCAGTGGCAAGCGTTTGCGATTTATCCTGGCTGGTGCCGCAACGGGCAGCGCGAGACCGACAAGCCCGTAGCCTGGCGGCTACGCAGCGATTTAGCCAAGCGCCCCATTGCTTGGCACGACCGCTTATTTGGTTTCCAGCAGTTCGACCCCGCCACACTGGGCGACGTGGTCTTAAAGCGTAAAGACAACCTGTGGGCCTACCAGCTCGCCGTCGTGGTGGACGATGCCGAGCAGGCGATTAGCGATGTCGTCAGGGGCTACGACCTGCTGGACAACACCCCTTGGCAAGGCCAGCTACAAAAAGCACTTGGCTTACCGACACCGCGCTATCTCCACCTACCGCTGGTCGTAACGGATGAAGGCCAAAAGCTCTCTAAGCAAAATATGGCCCCCGCGTTGGCAGAGCGTGCTGATGGTATTCGTCGCCAGCTATTTCACGCGCTTCAAGCGCTTGACCAAGCCCCGCCCGCCGAGCTGGCCCAGGAAGCCCCTGAAACGCAGTTAAACTGGGCAGTAGCGCACTGGTCGATTGAGCAGTTAAGGCCTTTTCACCACCGTGCATTACCCACGGAGCACTGACATGTACGTTTATCGCATCATGCTGTTTCTTGTATTTGGGGGCTACCTGCTCTCGCCACTGCTCATGGACGGCTGGGGCGACCCCAGCATCGCCTGGTACCGACCGTTTGCTATCTGGGGCGGCCTGATCGCGCTAACGCTGTGGCTAGAGCAAAAGAGGAAGTTAGATGAGCGTTGAGTTACTCGGTGTACTGCTTCTAGGCCTTGGCTACCTCGCGCTCCTGTTTGGCTGTGGCATGGCCGTAGAGCGCGGCTGGGTGCCGGTACGCGTCACACGCCACCCCGTGGTCTATACCCTGGCGCTGGGCGTGTATGCTAGTGCGTGGGCCATTTATGGCAGCATTGAGTTCGCCTCCAAAGCCGGGTTTGGCTATTTAGCCTACTACCTTGGCGCTGCAGGGGCCTTTTTGCTTGCCCCTGTGCTACTTGTGCCTATTCAACGCATCACTCGCACCTACCAGCTCTCTTCGCTGGCCGATCTGTTTGCTTTTCGCTTTCGCTCACGCTGGGTCGGCACTGTGGTCACGCTGCTTAGCCTTCTTGCGGTAATGCCGCTGCTGGGTATTCAGGTACAAACCCTTAGCGATGCAATACACCTGCTAACCGGCAGCCGCTACAGTGCCGCAGTTGCACTGGTGTTTTGCGCGGTGATTGCCGGCTGCGCGGTGCTATTTGGCGCGCGGCATAGCCACCGACACCGCCACGATACGCTGCTTAGCGTGATTGCCTTTGAATCCATCATTAAGCTTTTAGCCATGCTTGGGCTAGGCGCCATTGCACTATGGTGGGTGTTTGATGGCCCGCAAGATTTACAGCAGTGGTTAGAAGGCCCAGGCGCAGCAGCTCAGGCCGCAACCCCACAGCTGGAAGCGCCTCAATGGCGCACGTTGCTACTGCTGTTTTTTGCCGCCGCCTTTATGATGCCGCACCTCTTTCAAATCACCTTTGCCGAAAGCCTTTCCCGCCATACGCTGCTTCAGGCTAGTTGGTCGCTACCGCTGTTTTTACTGCTGATGGCGCTGCCGGTACCGCTCATTTGGTGGGCAGCGCAGTCCACCAATGAATCAGTCCCTATGGCCGCTTATGCAGCCTATGTCATGACAGAGCACTGGTGGGTGGGGGCACTGGCGTTTATTGGCGGTTTAGCGGCCGCCAGCGGCACCATGATGATGATTGCTCTGGCGCTTTCCGGCATGCTGCTAAATCACGTGGTACTCGTCGCACGCCCCCCCGAGGCACAAAACGATCTATACGGCTGGCTGCTGTGGCTTAGACGCGGCTTAGTGGTGGCCGTTATTTTTGGGGGCTGGCTTTTTGCCGAAAGTGTTGGCCGCTACCACTCACTCACTAACCTTGGATTAACCGCTTTTGTGGGCATGGCCCAATGCCTACCTGGGATGCTCGCGCTGCTTTACTGGCCCGGCGCTAATCGTAAAGGCATGGTGGCAGGACTGATTGGAGGCATCTCAGTCTGGCTAGCGGGCGTTTGGCTGCCGCTGCTTTTTGACATCTCGGTGACCACGCTCCTGTTCATGCATTCAATGCCGACCGATTCGCCACACTGGTATAACGTCACGCTGACGTCCCTTGCCGTTAATATTTTGCTACTCATCCTGGTATCACTGTTTACCCGCACCTCAGAGGGTGAGCGTTCAGCGGCTGAAGCCTGTTCGGTAGACGCCGTCATCCGCTCCAAGCGCCTACCGCTAGAAGCGGCGACGGCCGGTGATTTTACCGCGCATCTTGCTCAAGCAGTGGGCGATGAAGCTGCTGAGCGTGAAGTTGAGCGCGCCTTAAAGGCGCTTAATTTTACCCCTCAGGAGCGGCGCCCCTACGCGCTGCGCCGCCTGCGCGACCGGATACAGGCCAACTTATCCGGCCTGATGGGGCCATCCGTTGCCAGGGATATCGTTGATCGCTATCTTCCCTATCGCCACAACGACGCGCCGCTTACCGATGACATCCACTTTGTTGAAAGCCGTCTTGAAGCCTACCGCTCACGCTTAACGGGACTTGCCCGCGAGCTTGACGGGCTGCGCCGCCACCACCGCCAAACCCTGGCCAAGCTACCCGTCGGGCTATGCGTATTGGGGGACGACGATGAGCTACTTATGTGGAACCAAGCACTCTCTAAACTCTCGGGCATCAGCGGTGATAGCGTGATTGGCTCCCACCGAGATAGCCTGCCAGCCCCCTGGCCGACCCTGTTGGGCAGCGTGCTTAGCGCCACCCATACACCCCTGTACAAGCAAGCGGTGGCATTACACGGTAGAGACTACTTTCTTACCTTGCATCAAGCAGTGCTTAGCGGCCACGACAGCCGGGGCGGCAGCGTTATTCTGGTGGAAGACCACACTGAGATGAAGTGGCTAGAAGATGAGTTGGTGCACGCGGCCCGGCTAGCCTCTATTGGCCAACTTGCTGCGGGGGTTGCCCATGAAATCGGCAATCCCATTACCGGCATTTCATCGCTGGCACAAAACCTGCGCTACGATACCGAGGATCCAGCGCTGCTGGAAACCGCCGACCAGATCCAACAGCTTACCCAACGGGTTACTAAAATCGTCAACTCACTGGTAGGCTTTGCTCACGGCGGGCGTCAAACCGTGCCGCTGCCGGCTTCTCCCGCGACACTTAAGACCATTAGCGAAGACGCCTTGCACTTGATCCACTTAGCCCGCTCGGGAGAGGATGTCATCTTCACTAACCACTGCCCTGGCAATATCGTGGTACGCGGCGATGACCAGCGCTTAACCCAGGTAATGGTTAATTTACTGAGTAACGCCCGGGATGCCTGCCAGCCACAAGGCAATATCCGCATTGAGGCGGGTACAGAAGCCAACCATGCCTGGTGGCGAGTGAGCGACGATGGTCACGGCATTGCACCCAGCGTTAAAGATCGCCTGTTCGAGCCGTTTACGACCACCAAGCCTGCGGGTGAAGGCACCGGGCTTGGACTATCGTTGGCGTATCAAATTATTAACGAACATCAAGGCAAAATAGACGTGGCCTCGCCACCTCCCGGCCAGCCTTGCGGCACCGCCATTACCCTCTGGCTACCGCTCTACCAACAGGATGATCTTTCACCCCATGCCCCGGATACTGATTGTTGAAGATGAAGCGATTATTCGCAGCGCCCTAAAACGCTTACTCGACCGCCATGGCTATACCGTGAGCGAGGCCGCAAGTGCTGAAGAAGCAATTGCTCTGCCGCTTAACGAATTTGACCTCATCATCAGCGACCTGTGCCTTCCAGGGGAACCGGGCACTACGCTGATCACGGCGGCAGCGCCTGCGCCGGTGCTTATTATGACCAGCTACGCCAGCATGCGCTCTGCCGTAGATGCCCTTAAACAGGGGGCCGTGGACTATGTAGCAAAGCCGTTTGATCACACGGAGCTGTTAGAAACCGTTGAACGTATCCTGCACAAGCAGTCGATGCAGCAAGGCACCCCGCCGGATATCACTGACGAAGGGGGTGGGCGCCAGACCATGATTGGCAACTGCGCCGCCATGCAGCAGGTGTACACCCGCATACGCAAAACCGCACCGGCAGACGTTACCGTACTGATTCAAGGGGAGTCTGGCACCGGCAAAGAGCTAGTGGCCCGCGCTATTCACCAGCAAAGCAAACGCGCAAAAGCATCCCTAATCTGCGTTAACTGCGCGGCTATTCCTGAAACGCTAATTGAGTCGGAGCTGTTCGGCCACGAAAAAGGCGCCTTTACCGGCGCCAGCGCTGCCCGCACTGGGCTAGTGGAAGCCGCTGACGGCGGTACGCTTTTCCTTGATGAAATTGGAGAGCTGCCGCTGGATGCCCAGGCACGCCTGCTGCGCGTACTGCAAGAAGGTGAAATTCGTAAAATCGGCTCTGTCGAAACCCGTCATGTGGATGTGCGCCTGATCGCCGCTACCCACCGGGACTTACGCGCGCTCTCAAAAGCGGCGAGTTTCGCCTTGATCTTTACTACCGCCTAAACGTGATGCAGATCGAACTGCCGCCCCTGCGTGAGCGCGAAGAAGACGTCCTAAAAATCGCCGATATCCTGCTAGACAAAGCCTGTAAACGCCACGAGCGCCAAGGGCTAAGGCTATCGCGGGCAGCACGCCAAGATTTACAGGACTACCCGTGGCCCGGAAACGTACGGGAGTTGGAGAACGCGCTAGAACGCGGTGTCATTCTGGCTGAAGGGCACCTGATTCACCCCGATGATCTCGGCCTAGGGCCTGTGACTAACCGCCCCCACCCGCCAACCGCCCATCCAGCGCCCCTCGGCAACGAAGGCCAAACGCCTGCCGAAGAGGACGATCTCTCTCTAGAAGATTACTTCCAGCACTTTGTGCTAGAGCACCAGGATCAAATGAGTGAAACAGAACTGGCACAAAAGCTTGGCATTAGCCGAAAAAATCTTTGGGAGCGCCGCCAGCGGCTAGGTATTCCACGCAAGAAAACCGCCCGCCGGCCTAGTTAAGCAGCGCTAACAGCGGCAGCCACCCCAGCATCTACGACCAATGTCTAATACACTGATTTTAATAAGAAACATCCAAAAATCGTTACCTCACCACTGTTACCTTCCCACACAACCAGCGTTAAAAAACCCCGCCAGCTGGGTAACACTTTCTGTTGCCATTAGTTCCCTGGCATCCCCATAAAACGCCAAGTTTATGAAATTTATGACATATCCAATGAGTGGCACGGCGAGTGCAGTATTACTGAGTAAGAAAAACAAACTGGGCAGCGCGGTAAGTCACTAACAAAAACAACATGACACCGCCCCGACCTGAGCCAAAACAAAAACAACAGGGCCAGGTAGAGATAACAGCACTAACAAAAATAACAGGCTTGAGTCTCACAACTTGCTTGCGCTAAGCAAAAGACAGATAGAACAAGCGCAGCGAATAACAATAACAACAGCCAGCAAGTGCCCAAATGGACGCGACGTACAACGAGTTACCTGCAGCCAAACAAGAATAACAGCAGGTCGTGTGTACACCCCGGAGCCAACAACAATAAGCCGGGTAGACAAAGTTCGCGGTTGGATTATTGTTTTGAATACGAGGCGGTCGGAATCAGACTGGTTCTTACGCCTACCGACTGCGGTGCGTATTCAGGG
>NZ_JAFWFN010000059.1 GCF_017515565.1 Halomonas sp. | reverse complement strand
GCTCGAACTGCGAGGCGCACCCGCCCTTTCTGCCTTCCGTCATGAACGGCTGCTAACGGTGTTGCGTGAACGTGTTCCGGAGGTGGAGGCGCTATCCGCCCATTACGTCCACTTCATTGATCACCACGAAGAGCTCGATAACGCCGCTCAAGAGCGTTTAGCTCAGCTGCTCGACTACGGTAGCCACGAAAGCCAAGACGCCCCGGAAAACGCCCAGCGCTTTCTGGTGGTGCCGCGCTTAGGCACTCAGTCTCCCTGGTCCTCTAAAGCAACCGATATCGCCCATAACTGTGGGCTTGGTCAAATTAGCCGCATCGAGCGCGGTATTGATTACCGGGTAGGGCTACGGGGAGACGTTAGTGCTGACGCCCTGCAGGCAGTCGCCGCACTGCTACATGACCGCATGATAGAAACCGTGCTGGACGATGCCGCCGACGCAGCCAAACTGTTTGCCCACCATGCGCCTGCCCCCCTTGGCAGTGTGGATGTTTTAGAAGGTGGCCGCGACGCCTTAGCAACGGCTAACCGCGAGCTTGGCCTGGCGCTGGCAGAAGATGAGATTGATTACTTGGTGGCTGCGTTTGTTGAGCTTGGCCGCAACCCCAGCGATGTCGAGCTGATGATGTTTGCCCAGGCAAACTCTGAGCACTGCCGCCATAAAATCTTCAACGCGGACTGGGTCATTGATGGCGAAGCGCAACCTTATTCGTTGTTCAAGATGATCAAGAATACCTTTGCGTCCTCGCCGGATAACGTGCTTTCCGCTTACAGCGACAACGCGGCGGTGATTAAGGGCAGCCACGGCGGGCGCTTCTTCCCTACACCTTTGACGGGCGCTCCCGGCGAGCGGGCAAGCTACGACGCTCATCAAGAGCCGATTCACATTCTGATGAAGGTGGAGACCCACAACCACCCCACGGCGATTGCGCCATTTCCAGGGGCAGCGACAGGCTCAGGCGGTGAAATTCGTGATGAAGGCGCCACCGGCATCGGCGGTAAGCCCAAAGCGGGCCTCTCGGGCTTTACTGTTTCTAACCTGCGTATTCCCGAATTTGTGCAGCCTTGGGAAGCCTTCGATTACGGCAAGCCCGAGCGTATGCAGTCGGCGCTGCAAATTATGCTGGATGGCCCGATCGGCGGCGCCGCGTTTAATAACGAGTTTGGCCGCCCCAACCTAACCGGCTACTTCCGCACCTACGAGCAGGATACGCTGAGTGAAGGTGGCATTGAGCGCCGTGGTTTCCACAAGCCGATTATGCTTGCGGGTGGCTACGGTAATATTCGCGCGCAGCACGTGCAAAAGGGCGAAATTCCCGTTGGCGGCAAGCTGATTGTCATGGGCGGCCCGGCCATGCTGATTGGTTTGGGCGGTGGCGCGGCGTCTAGCATGGCGTCAGGTGTTTCAAGTGCTGACTTGGATTTTGCCTCGGTTCAGCGGGAAAACCCGGAGATCGAGCGTCGCGCTCAAGAGGTCATCGACCGCTGCTGGGCGCTGGGCCTGCAAAACCCCATCCGCTTTATCCACGACGTAGGTGCAGGGGGGCTTTCCAACGCGCTGCCGGAGCTGGTTAAAGATGGTAACCGCGGCGGCCTGTTTAACTTGCGCGCGGTGCCCAACGCTGAACCCGGCATGAGCCCGCTGGAAATTTGGTGTAACGAAGCCCAGGAGCGCTATGTACTGGCGGTGGCGCCGGAAGATTTAGCTACCTTCGATGCGCTATGTAAGCGCGAGCGCTGCCCCTACGCGGTGGTGGGTGAAGCCCTTGAGCATCATCACCTAGAAGTGCGCGACGGTCATTTTGACACCAAGCCTGTCGATTTGCCGATGAGCGTACTGTTCGGCAAAGCCCCCAAAATGACCCGCACGTTCGAGCGTCAAACGCTGGAACTCTCTGGCGTCATGCTCGATAACTTAGACCTGCGTGAAGCGCTGGATCGGGTACTGCGCTTACCTGCCGTGGCCTCGAAAAGCTTCTTGATCACCATTGGCGACCGCTCCATTACCGGTCAAGTGGCCCGCGACCAGATGGTTGGCCCCTGGCAGGTGCCGGTGGCTGATGTTGCTGTCACCACCGCAAGCTTCGACACTCATGCCGGTGAGGCGATGGCCATGGGCGAGCGCCCGCCGGTGGCGCTGATTAACCCCGCCGCCAGCGCTCGGTTAGCCGTAGCCGAAGCAATCACCAACTTAGCCGCCGCGCCGATTGCCAAACTGTCGGATATTAAGCTCTCCGCCAACTGGATGAGCGCCGCGGATCACCCCGGTGAAAACCAAGCGCTATTTGAAGCGGTGCATGCAGTGGGTATGGAACTCTGCCCAGCACTAGGCATTGCCATACCGGTGGGCAAGGACTCCATGTCCATGCGCACCGCTTGGCAGGACGATGCTGACGAGAAGAGCATCACCTCACCGCTCTCCCTGGTAGTGACGGGGTTTGCACCGGTGACAGATGCACTTGCCACGCTGACGCCGCAAATCAATTTGGATCAAGAAGAGTCTGACTTGATCCTGATTGATCTGGGGAATGGCCAGAACCGCTTAGGCGGCTCGGCGCTGGCGCAGGTGTATGGCCAGGTAGGCAACGAATGCCCCGATGTGGACGATCCCGAAGACCTAAAAGCGTTTTTCGAGGTAATCCAGGGCCTAAACCGCGACGGTAAGCTGTTGGCCTATCACGACCGTAGCGACGGCGGCCTGCTCGTCACGTTGCTGGAAATGGCCTTTGCTGCCCACGCGGGCCTTGAAATTAAATTGGACTGGCTGATCGACGAGCCGGTGGAAGCCTTTAACGCGCTGTTCTCGGAAGAGCTAGGCGCAGTGATTCAGGTTAACCGGGCGGACACTGAAGAAGTGCTGACCCAGTTTGCCATAGCGGGTATTGAGACCTGCGGCGTTATTGCGCGGCCCCGCTACGACGACCAAGTGCGGGTCACGCTGTTTGAAGAGCCGCTATTAGAAACCACCCGCCAACTGACTCAGCGTACTTGGACTGAGACCAGCTATCGTATGCAGGCGCTGCGAGATAATCCTGAGTGCGCAAAGAATGAATTCGACAACCTGCTTGACGCTCGCGACCCTGGTTTAAGTGCCGCGCCTAGCTTCGATATTAACGACGATATCAGCGCGCCGTTTATTAACACCACCAAACCTGCGGTTGCGGTGCTGCGCGAGCAGGGGGTTAATGGGCAGGTTGAGATGGGCTGGGCCTTCCACAAAGCGGGCTTCGACGCGGTGGATGTGCACATGAGCGACATCCTGGAAGGCCGTGTTTCCCTTGATGAGTTCAAAGGGCTAGTCGCCTGTGGTGGTTTCTCCTACGGCGATGTACTGGGTGCCGGCGGCGGCTGGGCGAAGTCGGTGCTGTTTAACGAGCGTGCCCGGGAGCAGTTTGCCGCGTTCTTCACCCGCGACGATAGCTTCTCGCTAGGTGTGTGCAACGGCTGTCAAATGCTCTCACAGCTGAAGTCCCTCATTCCCGGGGCCGAAAACTGGCCCGCGTTTGTGCGCAATGAGTCCGAGCAGTTTGAAGCACGGGTCGCTATGGTGCGGGTAGAAAAGAGCCCCTCGATTCTATTGGCGGGCATGGAAGGCTCCAAGCTGCCGATTGCCGTGGCCCACGGCGAAGGCCGCGCCGAGTTCCGCGATACCGCGCACCTGCGCACCATGCAGTCCAGCAGCCAGATTGCTTTGCGTTATATTGATAACTACGGTCAGGTGACTACCCGCTACCCGGCTAACCCCAACGGCTCGCCGTCGGGCATTACCGGCTTAACCACGCCGGATGGCCGCGTCACCATTATGATGCCTCACCCGGAGCGAGTGACCCGCGCAGTTACCAACTCCTGGCGCCCCACTGAATGGACCGAAGATGGCGCTTGGTTGCGCTTATTCCGTAACGCCCGTGTGTGGCTGGGTTAAGACCTGCCATTGCTTATGAAAAGCGGCCTGCGGGCCGCTTTTTTCTTATGACAGAGAAGTGGTTGCGGTGATGACTGTGATGAGGTGAAACGTTTGTTTGAAAACGGGCCGTCCTAGCGCCACACTCAGTTCACAAGTGCAGCGGTCGCCAATCGGTGGCGAGCCAAAAAATTTCTGGGAGCTGGAATGCATCAAACCTTCAATGAGCGCGTGACGTTGACCTTCGCAGACCATGTGGCCGAGGTTATGTTGTCTCGACCTGACCATCACAATGGCTTGGATTGGGCCATGATCGACGGACTGCTGGCGGCACAGCAGCACCTAGTCGAGCTTGTAGGGCTGCGTGCCGTGGTCTTGAGCGGCGATGGCGACAGCTTTTGCGCCGGTCTCGATATGGCGTCGATCATGGGTGAGGCAGAGCGGTTGCCTACTCTGCTGGCACCCGACGCTAAGGGTGTCAATCCGGTTCAGCGTCTGGCCCTGGGATGGCGTGAGGCGGGCGTGCCCGTCGTCGCTGCCCTGCACGGGCACGTTTACGGCGGTGGGCTGCAGATTGCCTTGGGTGCCGATATACGCATTCTCCACCCGCAGGCGCGTCTCGGGCTGCTGGAGATTGATTGGGGGATCATCCCCGATATGGCCATAAGCGTGACCGGAGAGGGACTTCGTCAGGATGTGCTTCATGAGCTGGCGATCAGCGGGCGCAAGGTGTCAGGAGACGAGGCTTACCAGCTGGGCCTGGGCAGCCGCTTGAGCGATACGCCTCGGGAAGCCGCTCGTGAAACCGCTGCACTTATTGCCTCGCGCTCACCTCGGGCGGTGGCGGCAGCCCGTGAGCTTTTCGATCGCGCACCTGGGCTGGCCCATGGCGAGCGGCTAGCCCTGGAAGCGCATTTGCAGCGGCAGCTATTGGCCAGCGCTGAACAGCGCGAGGCGGTGAGCGCACGAATAGAGCGTCGTGCCCCGCGTTTTGACTAACATGCCTCACTTAAACGCTTCCGCTGGCTCTGGCTCGCCACCCAGCCTGCGCCCCTACCAAACAGAGGCCGTGAAGCGGGTAGTGGAGCACTTCCGTGCGACCAGTGCGCCTGGAGTGGTTGTGCTGCCCACCGGCAGTGGTAAGTCGCTGGTAATTGCCGAGCTTGCAAGGCTAGCCCGTGGTCGCGTGTTGGTGCTGGCTCACGTGCGCGAGCTGGTAGAGCAAAACCACGCTAAATACCAAGCTTACGGGCTTAAGGCGGATATTTTTAGCGCCGGGTTAAAGCGCAAAGAGGCCAGCCGCCAAGTGGTATTTGGTTCAGTGCAGTCGGTGGTGCGTAACCTCGAGCGTTTCAGTGACGCCAGTTTTACGCTGCTGGTAATTGACGAGTGCCACCGAATCTCGCTGGAGAAAGACGCAAGCTATCGCCAAGTGATAGATCATCTTCAGCGTCAGAATCCGCAGTTGAAAATTCTTGGTTTAACCGCCACGCCGTTTCGCTTAGGGCAGGGGTTTATCTACCACCGCCACCACCATGGCATGGTGCGTGGTGATGACGCGTGCTTCTTTGCCGATTGCGTCTTTGAACAGCCGCTGCGGCTGATGGTGAAGCAGGGTTTTTTGGCCGCACCCAAACGGTTGGATATGGCCATTGAGGGCTACGACTTTTCCGCTCTTGCACCCGCTGTTGGCGGCCTGTTTCGCGAGGAGGAGCTAAATCGCGTGGTAGCGGGCAGTCGCGCTACGCCGGGTATTATTGCCCAGGTGGTTGAGTACGCTAAAGAGCGTCGGGGTGTGATGATTTTTGCCGCCACCGTGGCCCACGCTGAAGAGGTGATCAGCTACCTGCCCACCGAGCATGCAGCGCTCATTACCGGAGCGACGGCCTCCCAAGAGCGCACCTCGATCATAGCGCGGTTCAAAGCCCGTGAGCTGAAATTCCTGGTGAACGTCGCGGTGCTGACCACTGGTTTTGACGCCCCCCATGTGGATTTAATCGCCATCCTGCGGCCTACCGAATCGGTGAGCCTCTACCAGCAGATGGTGGGGCGGGGGCTGCGGCTTTCGCCAGGGAAAGCCGATTGCCTGATTCTCGACTACGCGGGCAATCCGTGGGATCTCTATGCGCCGGAAGTGGGGGAGCCAAAGCCTGATAGTGATAGCGAACCGGTGCAGGTGGAGTGCCCGGCCTGCGGTCATGCCAACCTGTTTTGGGGGAAACGCGACGGGGAGCTGGTAATTGAGCATTTCGGTCGCCGCTGTCAGGGGTTAGTCGAGCACCCTGATTTGTCTGTCAGAGAGAGCAAGGGTGGTCGGGGCGCGGCATCGGGTGTCTATAAAAAGCAGTGCGACTTTCGCTTCCGCTTTAAAGTTTGCGATAGCTGCGGTGCTGAAAACGATATTGCCGCCCGCCGCTGTCACGGCTGCGAACAGCTGCTGGTAGACGCCGACGATAAGCTGAAAGACGCGCTCAAATTAAAAGACGCTAAAGTGCTGCGGGTCAGCGGTATGCAGTTAGAGGCGACTACCAACGGGCGGGGCTTGCCGCGCTTAAAGGTTACCTACTACGACGAAGATGGTGCGAGCCTTGCCGAGTGGTTTGCACTGGAAACCTCCGCTCAGCGGCGGGCGTTTTACGCTGTCTTTTTACGCGACCACCTGCGTGCCCCGGGCGCCAAGTGGCAGCCGGTGACGCCGAATGAGGTAGTTAATGAGCAGCGCCGCCTGCGCCACCCGGATTTTGTGGTGGGCCGTAAAGTCGGGCGGCATTGGCAGCTTCGCGATAAGCTATTCGACTACCAGGGCCGCTACCGCAAAGCCGCCGAGGCGGGCTAGGGGAATGTTCGCTTTCCCGCGGCGCTGTTACACTGGCGCCATCATTTAATGCCTGTATAACCGAGGGGTTCGACCCGCGTGAGCGAGACGCCAAGCGCCATCGTTGACCATCTTGATACCACGACCGCCGAGCCTGTGGTGCAAGCGCTTGGGCGGCTGTTTGATGAGCCCATCACTCAGTTGCCGGAAGATCTCTATATCCCGCCGGAAGCGCTGCGGGTGTTCTTAGAGGCTTTTGAAGGGCCGCTTGACCTACTTCTCTACCTGATACGCCGCCAGAACCTGGATATTTTGACCATCAATGTGGCGACCATTACCCACCAGTACATCGAGTACGTGGAGCTAATGAAGTCCATGGAGATTGAGCTGGCCGGGGAGTACCTACTCATGGCGGCCATGTTGGCGGAAATTAAATCCCGTACGCTGCTGCCCCGCCCGCCAAAGGCAGAAGGTGAAGATGAAGAGGACCCCAGGGCTGAGCTGATCCGTCGCTTACAGGAGTACGAGCGCCTTAAAGAAGCCGCCGAAGCGCTGGATACGCTACCTCGGATAGGGCGCGATTGGTTTAGCGTCCAGGCCGGGCTGCCCCCCTTGGAAACTCGGGTGGTTCACCCGGAGGTTGGGTTGGATGAGCTGCTGGGGGCGCTTTCCGATATCCTGAAGCGTGCTGAGCTTGTCCAGGCCCACCAAATCAGCCGTGAGGTTCTTTCTACCCGCGAACGCATGCTGAAAATCATGGCGCTGCTTAGCCACGATGATGCCCAGCAGCGCTACACGCCTTTCGAGGCTTTATTTACTCTGGAGGAGGGGCGTGCCGGGGTGGTGGTGACCTTTATGGCGATTTTAGAACTCGCCAAAGAAGCCATGATCGAAATTGTCCAAAACGCACCGTTATCGCCCATTCACGTGCGTGCGCGGCGCGCAGCCTTGCCAGATGGGGAGGAGAGTGCATTTGAAGACGCCGATGAAGAAAGTGGCGCTTTTGACGAGCCCGCGTTTGAACCTAGCGAGGAGTCCCGGTGAGAGACACCACGTTAGACGATATTATTGAAGCTGCGCTTTTAGCCGCAGGTGAGCCGCTCGCCGTTGAGCGTCTTGAAACGCTGTTTTTGGCCGATGAGTGCCCATCGAGAAAGGTCCTTCGAGATGCGCTGGCGCGGCTTGCGCTACGCCATGATGCTGGCGCGCTGGAGTTGGTTGAAACCGCTTCGGGTTTCCAGTTGCGTATCCGCCCACGGCTGGCGCACTGGGTGTCTCGGCTGTGGGATGAGCGCCCGCAACGCTACTCCCGGGCGCTGCTGGAAACGCTGGCGCTCATTGCCTATCGCCAGCCGGTGACCCGGGGTGATATCGAAGAAGTGCGCGGGGTGAGTGTCAGTAGCTCGATTATGCGCACGCTAATGGAGCGCGGCTGGATACGCGTAGTGGGCCACCGTGATGTGCCCGGCCGCCCGGCAGTGTACGCCACTACCCGCAGCTTTCTGGATGACTTCGGCCTGAAAACTTTGGATGCGCTGCCGCCGATGCACGAGATAGCGAGTTGGCAAGAGCCGCTAGAGGATGATACTCAACCTACGACAGCAGCGGCTGAGAAGGGCGAGCCTGACAGTGGCGCCACCGAGGAGCAGAATACTTCTCAAGCACTGGACGAAACGCCAGAAACCGTGCAGGATGCGCCACCCCAGACAGAAGCAATAACCGCGGCTGAGACAGCCGACAACCACGCCGAGAAGGCGTTAACCCAGCCGCTAAGCTTTGCCGATTTAGAAGCCCGGCTTGCGGCACGTGCGCAGCGCAGCGACGACAGCGCCCGCACGCAGACCAACGATGTGAGGTCAGACGACCATGAGTCAGAGCAATAACACCACGCCCCCCACCAGCGAAAAGCTGCAGAAAGTGCTTGCCCGTGCAGGGCTTGGTTCCCGCCGTGAAATGGAAACCGCCATTGCCGACGGCCGGGTAAAGGTGAATAGCCAGGTAGCTAAGTTAGGCGACCGGGTTGAAGCCCGTGATAAGGTCAGTTTCGATGATCGGCCGGTAACATTGCGGCCTGAAAATGAAGTGCCGCGTCGGGTCATTATGTACAACAAGCCCGAAGGCGAGCTGTGCACGCGTAAAGACCCGGAAGGCCGCCGCACGGTATTTGAACGGCTGCCGCGCTTAAAAGGCGAACGCTGGATTGCGATTGGTCGCTTGGATATCAACACCAGTGGCCTGCTGCTGTTTACCACCGATGGCGAGCTAGCCAACCGCTTAATGCATCCCTCCACTCAAGTGGAGCGTGAGTATGCGGTACGGGTGATGGGCGAGGTTAAACGCGAGCACATTGTGGCCATGGTAGACGGCGTAATGCTCGAAGATGGCCCCGCGCGCTTTACTGACGTACAGGAGTTTGGCGGCGAAGGCATTAATACCTGGTTCCACGTGGTTATCTTGGAAGGGCGTAACCGTGAAGTGCGTCGCTTATGGGAATCTCAAGAGCTGACGGTTAGCCGCCTTAAGCGCGTTCGTTACGGCAATATCTTCCTGGATAAGCGGGCCAAAGCCGGAGAGTGGGTAGAACTTTCTCAGGACGAAGTGGATGATTTGGCAACGCTGGCGAATTTAGAAACTCGCAAAGTGCCTGAGCTGACCCCAGATGAGAAAAATCGCTGGAGCCGCGACAAGCACAAGCGTCGCCCGGTTCAGGCCATGCGTAAGCCTAAGCCCAAGTCCAAGCATCGTTAGTAGCGCTTAAGTAACGGATGTTTATAGACCAAAGATAAAAAACGCTTGCCATCGACAAGCTGTATCCGTACTATATGCATCCGTTCGAGGGGGTCGTTAGCTCAGTTGGTAGAGCAGTTGACTTTTAATCAATTGGTCGTAGGTTCGAATCCTACACGACCCACCATTTCGAACTGCTATTTAGTACTGAGTAATGTAATATTTATTACTTAGCACTTATTAATACGGTATTAAGTAAAAGAGTAAATTAACGTAGTTATCGCTTGTTAAATACTACGTAGCAAAATTTGGGTCGTTAGCTCAGTTGGTAGAGCAGTTGACTTTTAATCAATTGGTCGTAGGTTCGAATCCTACACGACCCACCAAATTCAACGCCCTTGGTAGCTTGCTACCAAGGGCGTTTTGCTATGCAGCGGGCAGCACTCGAAACGAACTTTCTGCTTGCAGTAGGCAACAATTGTCCACCACAATAGTCCAAGCTTTAGCTATCGGTGACACCACGATAGCGCTGGTCACATTACTGAGGCCAGAGCGGCGAGCCACCGCGAGAGACGCAGCGGCCCGTCGCATCGAGAGCGGCGCGTGCGGAGTGCATACGCCGTGACTGATGTTTAACAGGGGGATTCCCTGTTTGTCACAGTGGTAGACACGATGACTATTATGACTTCCCAAGCTGAGCTTGACGCTCCGCTCCCAACGCCGTACTGCCCCACCCGTATTCCTGCGGAAGATGAGGCGCGGGTTGCTGAAATTAAGCAGTTGCTTAACGCCCACAATGCGGTGCTGGTTGCGCATTACTACACCGATGATGCTATCCAGCAACTGGCTGAAGAGACTGGCGGCTGTGTCGCTGATTCCCTGGAAATGGCCCGCTTTGGCGCTCGCCACGATGCGACTACATTGGTCGTTGCAGGCGTTCGTTTTATGGGAGAGACGGCAAAAATTCTTTCGCCAGAAAAACGCGTGTTAATGCCCACCCTAGAAGCTACCTGTTCGCTGGATATTGGCTGCCCAATTGATGAATTTAGCGCTTTCTGTGATGCGCACCCGGATCGCACGGTGGTGGTCTATGCCAATACCTCTGCCGCTGTAAAAGCGCGGGCCGACTGGGTGGTCACATCGTCGATTGCAGTGGAGGTGATCGAACACCTGCAGGCGAAAGGTGAGAAAATCCTCTGGGCGCCGGATAAACACCTTGGTGGCTATATTCAGAAGAAAACCGGCGCCGACATGCTGATGTGGGATGGCGCCTGTATTGTCCATGAAGAGTTCAAGGCCAAAGGTATTGAGGATCTTAAGCGCCTCTACCCTGATGCCGCAGTGCTGGTGCATCCCGAGTCGCCGGACTCCGTCGTCAGGCTGGCGGATGTGGCGGGGTCGACCTCGCAGCTAATCAAGGCAGCCCAAACGCTGCCTAATGAACAGCTGATTGTGGCCACCGACCGCGGTATTTTCTTCAAGATGCAGCAAGCGGTGCCGGGCAAGACGCTGTTTGAGGCGCCTACCGCTGGCAATGGTGCGACCTGCCGTAGCTGCGCTCACTGCCCGTGGATGGCCATGAACGCCCTAGATAACTTATCAGGCGCACTGCGCCACGGCAGCGGCGAAATCTTTGTGGATGAAGTATTGCGTCAGCAGGCGTTAAAGCCACTTGAACGTATGCTAAGTTTTAACGCCTAAGTTTTCACGCCCAAGTTTTAACGTCCAAGCTTTAACGCCTAAGGTTTGAATGGCGACATCAATTGCCTGTGGCTTGTTTAGTGCTTAGAGGTTTTGCACGCAATGCCTTTACAACGACCCTAACCGCCATGGGTGGTTAGGGTCGTTTTGGTTTTTTTGCATCAAAACTTATCAAGCGCTTCACGGTACTCAATAAACGCTTCCCGCCGCTGTTCAATACGCGCTAGCGCCTGCTGGTCATTCTCCTGTTGTGCCGCATCTTTGGCGATACTCAGCTGCCGAATACCACGATCTATTCTGCCGGTGAGTTGAAGATGTTCGGCGCGGGCTAGGTGCCCCCAGCCATTATCGCCACTGCGGCCCGCGGCTTCTGCAAGCAAGCTAAACCCTTGCGGGTTTTCCGGGTGGCGTGCGGTAATGTCTCTTAGCAGGTTGTAAGCGGCTTCCGGATTTTGCTGTAGCTGTGCTTCAGCCAATACTAACTGTGCCGGTAAATAGCTTGGCGATAGCCGTAGTAACCGTTGGCTGCGGGTAATGGCGTCGTCATAGCGCTGAGCATCAAGCGCTATGCTGGCGGCAGATGCAGGTAGCATGCTGTAATCAGGCAGTTCACGGGCTAATTGATCGAGGGTGTTGAGGGCGCTATCCGTTTGGCCGCTATGCGCCGCAATAAGGGCACTTAGGTAGCGCTGTGCGGGTTCTTCTGCGCCCTCCTGGGCAAAGCGGGAGGCAGCCTGCTGAGGGCTGTTGCGGTTAATGCTCAGCAGTGCCCGTGCGCGCATCATGTCGTACAGCGTATCGCTGGTGTAAGTGTCGGCAACCTGGAGCTGCGATGCACGGGCCTGGGCATCGCTTAAGCGACTATCAGAGACAGGGTGGGTCAACAAGAACTCTGGCGGTGTGCCCCCCTGCAAGCGCGCCATGCGCTGCATAGCTCCAAACATACGTACCATAGCCTGCGGGTCGTAGCCTGCATTTGCCATGGCTTGAAGGCCAATTCGGTCGGCCTCTTGCTCAAAGCGGCGGGAGTAGCTGAGCTGGTCTTGAATCAGTGCTGCCTGGGAGCCCATGGCAGCGGCAATGCCCGCGTCGCCACCGCCGCTTGCGGCAATTAACATGCCTGCAAGCATGGCAGCCATGGCGGGCAGTTGGGTCTGCTCGGCACGGGCGCTGCCCCGGGCATAATGGCGTTGGGAGAGATGGCCAAGCTCGTGAGCGAGTACTGACACGAAAGCGCCTTCATCTTCGGCAAAAGCAAATAGCCCCGAATTGATGCCCACAACGCCGCCGGGAACTGCGAACGCATTCAGTGAGCGGTTGTCGACCATGACGATAGTGGTTTGTAGGCTACCGAGTTGGCTGTGGGGGGCAAGGCGGGCGATCAGGCCATGCACGTAGTCGCTAACGATGGGATCCTGCCACTGGGGGGCGTGGGCGCGAAACTGACGCAGCCACGCTCGACCCAAACGATACTCTTCATTACTCACTGAGGTGGCTGCACCGCCAAGGCTAGGCAGTTGGTAATCATTGATGGCGTGGCCCGGCGGGCTAATGGCAGCCGTGCTAAGCGCAAAGAAAAGCGCAAGGGCCCAGCGTGGGTAAGCAGTGCGAAGGTGCGACATGGCATCCTCATAAGTGAGTCTGACTTCAAGTATTATGCGCAGTGAACAGCGGTGTGACATTGATTCAGGCAGGGAAGTGCCGTTAAATCAAATCCACGGCGGGCATCGCGAAAAAATAGTTTATGCAACAATGCCATATTTAGGCAGCATTTTGAGGGAGAGGATATGGCTGGGCAAACCCCCGATTTAATACTGGATGCGAGTGGGCTGCACTGTCCGCTTCCCTTGTTAAAGGCAAAGCAGGCGCTTTCAGGTCTTGCGCCGGGTCAACTGCTGGAAGTCCGCGCGACCGATGCTGGCGCGTGGCGAGATATGGCATCATTTACTGACCAAAGCGCCCACGTGCTAGAGCAGCGTGAGCAGCGCGACGACGTGTACTTTTTTTGGATACGTAAAGCAGGGAATACACACTCATGACCATGCGCACTATTCTGAAAAGTTGGATTGATCGTTACTTTTCAGACGAAGAGGCGTTAATTCTTCTGCTGGTGCTGGTAGCGGGCTTTGCGGCCATTATCTGGTTTGGCCGAATGTTGGCACCGTTTTTTACGGCGCTCGTGTTGGCGTTTCTGCTGCAAGGCGTGGTGAACGTATTAACGCGGCGAAGTGTGCCGCATTTGTTATCCGTGATTATCGTTTTTTTGGGCTTTATTAGCGTGCTGCTGACGCTGGCATTTATTTTAATGCCGCTTATTTGGAACCAGTTGGTAGGGTTAGTGCAGGAAATGCCGCGCATGTTTGCCAGTGGCCAAGGGTGGTTGGATGAGCTGCAGGCTCGCTACCCAAATTTGATTACGCCTGACCAAATGCAGAGCTGGATTGGCGTGGCCGGACGTGAAATTAGTCAGGTGGGCCAGCGCGCGTTAACCCTTTCGCTGGCTTCGCTTGGCAACGTGATGTCGCTGATTATCTATTTAGTATTGGTGCCCATCCTGGTTTTCTTTATGCTTAAAGATCGCGAAGCGCTGGTCGGTTTTACGCTTTCGTTACTGCCGCAGAAGCGCACGCTGCTAACGCGTATTTGGCATGAAATGGATCACCAGATTGCTAACTACATACGCGGTAAATTTATTGAAATAATTATTGTTGGCAGCGTGGCTTTCTTCACCTTTGCTTTCTTTGGATTGCCTTATACGGCGCTGCTTGCGGTGTTAGTGGGGCTGTCAGTGCTGGTTCCTTACATTGGCGCGGCGGTCGCCACGCTTCCGGTGGCAGCCGTTGCGGGCTTCCACTTCGGTATCAGCGAGCAGTTTGCCTATGTGCTGGTGGCGTACGGTGTGATTCAAGCATTGGACGGTAATGTGCTGGCGCCCGTGCTGTTTTCAGAAACTAACAATATCCACCCCGTTTCGATTATTGTCGCAGTGCTGTTTTTCGGCGGTATCTGGGGCTTTTGGGGCATCTTTTTTGCGATACCGTTGGCAACACTGCTTAAAGCGTTGGTGTATGCCTGGCCGAGAGGTATCGAAGAGCAGGAGGAAAGTCGCTTACTGAATCATTCGAGGCAAGAGTTGCCTAAAAATTGATTGCGCTCTGCCTATTGGGCAGAGCGCAAGTGCTAGATAGTAGAGGAGTGCTTAGTGCCCGGCGTGCAGTGCTTCAGCCGCGGCCAGCACTTCATCAACATGGCCGGGGACTTTCACCCCGCGCCACGCTTGGGCGAGTTTGCCTTCACTATCGATTAAGAACGTGCTGCGCTCAATTCCCAAATGCTCTTTGCCATACATTTTCTTTAACTTGATGACGTCGAAGAGCTGACAAACGTTTTCATCTTTGTCGGAGATGAGCTCGAAGTTAAAGTCTTGCTTGGCTTTGAAGTTCTCCTGGGCACGGATGCCGTCCCGGGAAACGCCGATAATGACCGTACTGGCCGCATCAAACTGGCTTTTACGGTCGCGAAAATCGCCCCCTTCGGTGGTACAGCCCGGCGTGCTGGCTTTTGGGTAAAAGTAGATAACGACTTGTTTGCCCTTGAGTTCCGAAAGAGTGATGGTAGTGTCGCCCGTGGCAGGGGCGGAAAAATCGGCTACTGGCTGGCCAAGTTCAATAGACATACAGGCTCCTTTTTGAGGTAACGTTCAAGAGGAATTACACGCAAGTGCAGCCCGCCTGTCAAAGCTGATCACCCAGGTTAAACAAACTCACTGCGCTTTACGCTGTACAGGCTTGAGTCGCCTGAGTACCATTTGCTGCTTATGGGCGGGGCTGACCATGCTCCTTAAGGTATCAATGCTGCGTTTTAGCTCAATGTACGTCATTGCGTCGCACGTGGCTGGTTGATTTCAACATTTTGCAGGTGAGGGAAAAACGGATGATCACAGGCAGCATTGTCGCCCTGGCGACGCCGATGAAGGTCAATGGCGACATCGACTGGGAGGCGCTTCGTCGTCTGGTGAACTTCCACCTCGACAACGGTACCGATGCCATTGTCGCAGCGGGCACCACGGGCGAACCCACTACCATGTCCTTTGCCGAACACTTTGATGTGATTCGTAGCGTGGTAGAAGAGGTGAATGGTCGAATTCCAGTCATTGCGGGTACTGGCGCCAACGCTACCTCTGAAGCGGTGGAGCTGGCGCGTTATGCCAGTGAGGTAGGCGCTGACTACTGCTTGTCGGTTTGCCCCTACTACAATAAGCCCACCCAGGAAGGGCTCTACCAGCACTTCAAAGCGGTGGCTGAGGGCAGCAAATTGCCCGTAATCCTGTATAACGTGCCTAGCCGCACCTGCTCTGACCTCTACAATGAGACCGTTTTGCGCTTGGCCGAGGTGGATAATATCATCGGCTTGAAAGACGCCACGGGGAACCTTGAGCGCGCAGAAGATCTAATCAGTCGCCTGAAAGGCAGTGGCTTTATGCTCTACTCAGGTGATGACGCCACGGCGTGTGACTTTATGTTGATGGGTGGGCATGGTGATATTTCCGTTACCGCCAACGTTGCCCCGCAAGCGATGCACGATTTATGTGCTGCAGCTATTGCCGGTGATGCTGATAAAGCCCACCAGCTCAACACGCGCCTGATGCCGCTGCATACTAACCTGGGAATCGAGTCCAACCCGATTCCGGTTAAGTGGGCGTTGCATCGCATGGGTTATATGGACGCAGGTATTCGCTTACCGCTGACGTGGTTGTCGGAAAAGTATCACGGCACCGTCAGCGAGGCGCTGCAGCTTGCGGGCGTTGTAGAGGAGTAACCCGTCGCGATACCCCTTGCTACCCGGCGTAAGGCCCTTGGGCCTGCCGGGTATCTAATTTGTTGACTGTTAAGGTGGCTTGATGAGCTCTGTGCTTGAAAAACGTGTGCTTAAATGGATACCGCTGGCACTGGCAACCGCTGTTGTGCTCGCTGGCTGCGCGCGGGATGGTTATTACCATGACCGTAACCTGGATTACACCGAAGTAGCGCCCGCCCCGCCCCTGGTGCTGCCCGAAACCCGTAATACTCAGCGTTACCGTGATGCCATGCCCGTGCCACAGGCAGCGACCCAAGGCACGCGGATTGAGAGTGCGGCAGACATTGCGCCACCGCAGTCGTTGACGATCGGTAGCGGCTTAGAACCCGATTATGTTGAACGTCGTCAAGTAGGCGGGCAGTCGTGGTTGGTGGTAGCCGCTGAAACCGGAGCCGTATGGCCGCAGTTAGAAGCCTTTGCGCACAGCCGTCAACTAGGTGTGCAGCAGAGCAATGCCAACCAAGGGGTTATTGAAACTTCCCAGGCGACGCTGCGTTTGCAGAGTGCGCTACGTGCAGGCAGCAGTGAAGTACGCTGCGAACAAGGCGGACAAACGCAAGCTAGCTGTCTTGACGCATTAGAGCAGTATTTGGGCGCACGTAGTGCATCAGCCAGTGCGTCTTCTTCCTGGACAGCCCAGCGCCTTACCAGTCAGCAAACCCTGCAGGTGCGCCAACAAGACGATGAGTGGCAAGTGGTGATTCCACAGCCAGCTGATCGTGTTTGGGCAGAGCTAAACCATTATCTGGCACTCGATTTTAGCGTTGAAGGCCAGCGTGAGCTGATCGATACCTCTGCGGAAAATTATGAGTTCTTAGTTGAATACATGACGGAAAGCGAGCGTGGTCGTAATCCGCTGCAAATTGTATTAAGCCAAGATGTGCGCCGTATGTCGCAGGAAATTCGTCTTGCCCTGCAGCCTGATGGCGATAAGACCATACTGCGTGCGGTTAATGCCAGCGAGCGTAGCTTCAGCGCCGACGATCAGCGCGAGTTGCTTGAGCGTGTCTCCGGCTACTTACGTTAATTTTTGATGTTGCATCCTTTTCGGAGCCCCCATGGAAAAGCGCCAAGAACTCTATGCCGGTAAGGCAAAATCTGTTTATACCACCGACGACCCTGACCTGCTGGTGCTGCATTTTCGGGACGATACCAGCGCCTTTGACGGTAAGAAGAAAGAGTCGCTAGCCCGCAAAGGCATGGTGAACAATATCTTTAATGCCTTCATTATGGAGCGCCTGCAAGAGGCAGGGATCCCTACGCATTTTGAGAAACAGCTTTCCGACACGGAAAGTCTGGTGAAAAAGATGCAGATGATTCCGGTGGAGTGCGTAGTGCGCAACATTGCCGCCGGTGGTTTGGTGAAGCGTTTGGGTGTGGAAGAGGGCGTGGCGCTCAATCCGCCTACCTTTGAACTGTTCTTAAAGAACGATGAAAAGGGCGACCCGATGATCAACGAATCATTGGCGGAAACGTTTGGCTGGGCGACCCCAGAGCAATTAGCCAAAATGAAGACATTGACCTTCCAAGTGAACAACGTACTCAAGCAATTGTTTGCTGACGGTGACATGCTGCTAGTGGATTACAAGCTCGAATTTGGGGTGTTCAAAGACGAGATTGTACTTGGCGATGAGTTCTCGCCAGATGGCTGCCGCCTGTGGGATGCCAATACCCGTGAGAAGCTGGATAAAGACCGCTTTCGCCAAGGGCTAGGCGGCGTTATCGAAGCCTACGAGGAAGTCGGTCGCCGTTTGGGTATTACCTTTCCCGCATAGCTCCAGCTAACTCGGAAATGTGTCAACTGCCACCACCTCTAAGGTGGTGGCATTGTTTTTAGTATCTGATTTTTTAGAACCTAAGTTTTTAATATCGGCGTTTTTAATATCTGTGTTTCTACTAGCTGTGTTTTGAAACTCTGGATTGATAACAGCGCGGAACTTCACATCTACATCGCGGAGACGCACGCCGTAAAGTCGTTCGCTGTGTGCGTCGCGCTGGTAGGCGGGGCGTGGATCCTGTCCTAGTACCTGTTCAATTAAGGCATAAAGCGAAGCGCTATCGGCACGGGCTGCAAGGCTTTCCTGTGCTGCTTTGCTGAAGTGGACGGGAAGTAAGTCGGGTGCATGGGGAGCAAAGCCTGCTCTTGCATCGGGCCTCGCCTCTGCCCAGGGCAAGTAGGGTTTAATATCCACCACAGGGGTGCCGTTTACTAAATCGCAGCCTTCAAGCTGCAAACGCACCCCGTGGGACGTATCGATTCCGGTAAGTGCGATAAGCGAAAGGCCTAACCGGTTAGGTCGGTGGGTGCTACGGCTGGCAAATACGCCGACTTTACGATTCCCGCCTAAGCGAGGGGGGCGCACTAAGGGCGTCCAGCGTGTGGGGCTTTGGTGAAAAATAAAGGATACCCAAATATGACTAAACGCCTCTAGGCCACGCACGGCTAGCGGGTCGTTGAACGGCGGGGTAAGCACTAGGTGCGCCTCAGCAGCGGGTGCTAACCCTGGCTGGCGGGGCACACCGAACTTATCGGGATAGTCACTTTCGATGTGGCCGATTGGCGTGATCGAAAAATGTTCGCTGTGCGGGCCATCATCCATCACACTGCCTTTTGTTAGAGTAGATTGAAAAGTAGTGGGCGTAGTATAAAGCAGCCCACTGGCCTAAGCCTGCTTGAATGACGCATCGAACGATAGTTCAACAGTTCAGAGGTGACGCATGACGAAAACCGAAGAGTCTAAAGCGCCTGCCTCGAATACGCGTGTCGTGTATCGCGCGGGTTTGGCGCGGGATGCTGCTGACCAAGCCGAGGTGTTTTATCACGCAGTGATGCAGGGGGCTGCTACCCATTATGATTTGGGCGAGCGGCGTGCCTGGGCGAATGCGCTGCCCCGCGAAGCGAGCGCTTGGGCTGCCCGTCAAGCGCTTTACACCACGTTAGTGGCTACCTGTGATGGGCGCTGCGTGGGGTTTTTAGAACTGGATTTAACCACCGGGCGTATCGAAACACTGTATGTATGGCCTTCGCTGGCTGGGCAGGGGATTGGCACCACGCTGCTTATTCACGCCGAGCGTTTTTTGCTGGAGCAGGGCCAATCCCACGTTGAAATCGAAGCCAGCTTGGTACTCTATGAGCGCTTGCTTCGCCGAGGATTTAACGACCACGGCGAGCAGTGGGTAGAGCGTAGCGGTGAGTTACTTAAGCGTTACCGCATGACGAAGCAGTTAAACGCGGTGGAAACCTAAGGTGCTTAGACGTTAAAGGTTTGGGTAATGCGCATGGAAAGGTCGATGGACTTCACGTCTTTGGTCAGTGCGCCGCTGGAAATGCAGTTCACCCCCGTCTCAGCAATGGCTTTTAGCGTCGTGGCGTCCACATTTCCCGATGCCTCTAATGTTGCTCGGCCGCCGTTAATCTCCACCGCCACATGCAGGTCTTCCAAGGCGAAATTGTCGAGCATAATGATATCGGCGCCAGCGGCCAATGCCTGGTCAAGCTCTTCAAAGGTTTCCACTTCGACTTCTACTGGGATGTCGCTTGCCAGTTTGCGGGCCTGGGCAACGGCGGCTTGAATGCCACCACAGGCGGCAATGTGGTTCTCTTTGATCAAAAACGCATCCCACAAACCAATACGGTGATTATGACCGCCGCCACAGGTGACGGCATACTTTTGCGCAAGGCGCATGCCGGGTAGCGTTTTGCGGGTATCGAGTAAACGAACGCCAGTGCCTTTAATTAGGTCGACGTAGCGGTGTGTTGCTGTTGCCGTGGCAGAGAGCGTTTGCAGCACATTAAGCGCTGCGCGTTCGCCGGTGAGCAGGCTGCGGGCGGGGCCTTCCAGCTCTAAGAAGTACTGCTCTGGAACGAGCTGGTCGCCATCCGCCGCTTGCCAACGCAGGGTGACACGGCTATCCAAGCGGCGAAATATTTCATCCACCCAGGCAACACCGCATAGCACTGCTGCCTCTCGGGACATCACTTTTGCCGTGGCCCACTGATTCTCTGGAATTAGCTGCGCGGTAATGTCGCCTGGGCCAACGTCTTCGGCTAACAGGTGCGCAGCGCTGGAGCGGATCTCTTCGGCAAGTGCGTTTTGATAATGCATGGCGGATTCTCTGGGCGTCATCAAGTGTGAACCGCATTATAGTGAAAGTAAGCGTCAACGTAGAGGAGCGTGTGCCCGTGATGAATAATGAATCCATTGGCGGCGGCTGGGAAGCGGCGAGACAGGTGGCGTCGCCAAACTGCGATGCCCGACCAACCAACGAGGTATCGCTACTGTTGATCCATGCGATTAGCCTTCCTCCAGGCCAGTTTAGCGGTGGTGCTATTGAAGCGCTGTTCACCAATCAATTAATACCTGATGGGCACTCCTTTTTTGCTGAAATTGCTCACCTGCGTGTTTCTGCGCATTTTTTAATCCGCCGCAATGGTCAATGTGTGCAGTTTGTTGATACGGATCATCGCGCTTGGCATGCCGGGCGTTCACGCTGGTGGGATAGGCGCCAACATGAATGGCGAAACGCATTAAATGATTTCTCAGTAGGAATAGAGCTGGAAGGTGATGACATAACCCCTTTCACCCAAGCACAGTATCAAACGCTGGTGGCCGTGACCCATTGGCTTATGTCGCGCTACCCATTATTGGATAGGTCGCGCATTACCAGCCATGCGCATGTAGCACCGCTACGAAAAACGGATCCCGGGCCAGCGTTTGATTGGGCTTATTTTTATCAGCAGTTGGGCCCAAAGAGCTTGCTGTAATGTCGGTTAGTAAATGTGCTTAGGAAAGTGGAGAATTAATTAAGTACTTCACCTGCAAGTAAATAAAACGGTAGTTTGGCTACATTTTTGAGCGGCAACTGTCTGCGACTAAAGCATGGTTTTTTTCTTATGTTGCGGTGCAGTAGTTTGTTTTCGATGGATTTTTCCCTTGTGTTGGAATTGGCAGAGTGACGACTTTGCGGTATCTTCGCATATACAAAAGGCTAACTTTTACGACATTTTTGTAGCTTTACTACATTTAAAAGCATGTAGCTTATTGAATGTAGAACGAAAATCCCTGCACGATGCACATGCGTCGGCTGTTTATTGGCTTGTGGTGGCTAAACACCGCAGCTGCCCCAGGCCCCATGGGTTAGCGGGGCTCATTGTCATTTATCGTCATTCGGAGAGACCTCTATGAGTCTGGAGACAAGAGAAGATCTCGATACAGTCGAAACCACGGAGTGGCTGGACTCCCTGGAATCGGTACTGGATCGTGAGGGCGAAGATCGTGCCCGTTACCTGATGACCCG
>NZ_JAFWFN010000005.1 GCF_017515565.1 Halomonas sp. | reverse complement strand
TGGCGCCCGCGGATGACGTATCGCGCATTGCGGTGGAGTACTTCCGCTGGCGGGTTATTGGATTGACAGCCATTGCGCTAACGCTGTGCTTTCGCGGATATTGGAATGGCCTACAACATACGCATCTTTATTTACGCATTATTGTGATCGTGCACGTGTTTAATGTACTGGTTAGTGCTGGGCTCATTTACGGTGTTGCTGGCTTGCCCAAGCTGGGTGCCAACGGCGCTGGCATTGGCACCACGCTTTCGTTGCTGCTCGGGCTAGTCATATGGGCCAGTGTCACAGTCAAAAACAACCGACCTTTGGGTTATCGGCTGCCTTGTTTAAGTGCCCTTCGGTCAACGCTTTATCTCGCTTTCCCCCACTCTATGCAGCAACTCTGGTTTGCAGCAGGCTACGTTGTACTGTTTTGGCTATTGGGTAGGATGGGAACAGAGAGCGTCGCGGTGGGCCATGTGTTAGTTAATTTATCACTGCTGCTGATTTTGCCGGGCGTTGGGGTGGGCATAGCGGCGATGAGCCTGGTCGGGGAAGCGCTGGGTCGCGACGACCAGCAGGCTGCCCACCGCTGGGGTATCGATGCGCTCAGCGTTGCCGGTATGCTGCTTACCGTTTTGGCACTGCCCATGCTGCTGTTTCCTACTGCTGTGCTAGCCATTTTCTTTACTGATCATGAATTGATACAGCTCGGCACCCTACCGCTACAAATTACCGGCTTTATGATTGTGCTAGATGCTGCCGCACTCGTACTGGCCCAGGCATTAATGGGCGCTGGCGCCCAGCGAACAGTGATGCTGCTTACTTTAAGCATGCAGTGGTTAGTATTTCTACCGCTGGCCTGGTGGGTAGGCATTGGCATGGAGTACGGGTTGCTCGGGGTATGGCTTGTGCAGCTATTTTATCGCCTTCTAAATTCAGGCAGCTTCTTATGGGTATGGCAGCGACGACGTTGGTTAACTCAAACATGTTGACTCAAGCATTCAAATATCATTTAGCGATAAAAAGATAATTATATATTCTTTTGTAGAATATGATCCCCGCGTTAAGGTGGCGGCACATTGCCGTCCGTTTCGACGTGACCACTTCGCTTTTAGCAGGATCGTGCCACATGTACCGTTATGATATTCATGACCAAACCTTGGTTGACGAGCGCGTTGCTCAGTTTCGTGACCAAATGGAACGCTACCAGGCTGGGCGTTTGGGAGAAGAAGAGTTTCGCCCACTGCGGCTGCAAAACGGCCTGTATATTCAAAAGCATGCACCCATGCTGCGCATTGCCATTCCTTACGGCATGCTGGCAGGTAATCAACTGCGTGCACTGGCGGACATCACCCGGCGCTATGACCGGGGCTACGGCCACTTCACGACTCGGCAAAACCTGCAGCTAAACTGGCCAGCGTTGGAAGACGTGCCCGATATTTTGGGTGAACTCGCCAAAGTACAAATGCATGCCATTCAGACCAGCGGTAATTGTATTCGTAATACAACGAGCGATCAGTTTGCTGGCATCGCGGGCGATGAAGTTGAAGACCCGCGCCCTTGGTGTGAGTTAATCCGCCAGTGGTCGACGCTGCACCCTGAATTCGCCTACCTGCCCCGCAAATTTAAAATAGCGGTGAGTGGCGCTGCACAGGACCGTGCCGCTATTCAGGTTCACGATATTGGCCTGCGCCTATGGCATAACGCCGATGGCGAACTGCGTATTAAAGTGTTGGCAGGCGGTGGCCTTGGCCGCACCCCAATGATTGCCGACGTAGTGCGCGAGGATCTCCCCTGGCAGCACCTGCTAACGTACCTTGAAGCCTGTGTGCGTGTTTACAACCAGTTTGGTCGCCGCGACAACAAGTTCAAGGCACGCATCAAAATTTTGGTTAAAGCGCTAGGCATTGAAGAGTTCCGCCGCCGCGTTGACGAAGAGTGGGCCCACCTAAAAGATGGCCCTCAGACGCTAAATCAGGCAGCGGTTGATGCCGCCAAGCGTCACTTCCCTGAACCTGAGCGTCGCCCGGTCGCCGAGAGTGCTGTCGCAGATTTTGAAAAGCTGCGTAGTGAGAATCGCAGCCTGGCCCGTTTTGTGACCAATAACGTCACTGACCACAAAGTACCTGGCTATAAAGCGGTAACGCTTTCCCTGAAACGCCGCGAACATGCCCCCGGCGATGTTACTGCCGACCAAATGGACGCCGTGGCCGATTTGGCAGATCGCTATAGCTTTGGCGAGGTACGGGTAACCCACGAGCAGAACTTGGTGCTCTCAGACGTCCCTGTCGATGAATTGGAAGCACTCTGGAAAGAGCTTGATACTCTGGGTATGGCTAATCCAACGGTGGGTACGCTTAACGATATTATCTGCTGCCCTGGCGGCGACTACTGTGGTTTGGCGAATGCGGTCTCTATTCCAATTGCGCAAGCGCTACAAGAACGCTTCGAGGATTTGGATTTCCTTTACGACCTAGGCCCGCTGGATCTTAATATTTCTGGCTGCATGAACGCTTGCGGGCACCACCATGTGGGGCATATCGGCATTTTGGGGGTCGATAAAAAAGGCGAAGAGTATTACCAGATCTCAATTGGTGGTAACTCAACTGATGATGCGTCGCTGGGCAAAATTCTCGGCCCTTCTTTCTTCCGTGAAGACGTGCCCAGTGTGGTCGAAAAGGTCTTGGACGTTTATGTAGCCGAGCGTTACGAAGACGAACGATTCTTGGACACTTACCGCCGCATTGGCTTGAAACCGTTTAAGGAGCGCGTTTATGCCCAGTAACAGTGATACTCAGAATGACGCAACAGCGCTTGCGCCGGTGCATGTTGATCACCTGATTGCTGATGGTGAACTCGCCCCAGAGAACGCTTGGTGTGTCTCCTACGATGAGGAGATACTCCCTGAGCAGCGTCCGGCGTTTGTACCCCTAGTGCTATGGCAGGCAAATCAAGATGATATAGAGCTAGCGCCGTTGCTTGCCAGCAACACTGAGTTAACCGCTGAACTTGTTCAGCAATTTAGCGCCACTGATACTCTTGCGGTTGATTTTCCGGCATTTACTGATGGCCGCGGTTACACCATTGCGCGTTTGCTGCGTGAGCGTTATGGCTATACCGGTGAAGTTCGCGCGGTAGGCGATGTACTAGTCGATCAGCTGGACTACATGCGCCGCTGTGGCTTTACCGCCATGGCTCTGCGTGATGACCAGCACCCTGATGATGCTATTCGTGCGCTCAATGCGTTCAGCGTACGCTACCAAACCGATGTAGAAGAGCGTCAGGCACTGTTTGAGCGCCGCTTAACCGCTGGCCAATAATAAATCGCTATTTTTAAAACCGACAAAGGCATTTGCCTTTGTCGGCTATAGTGACAAACGGAGATTGTTCGCCACTTCACCAACTAGAAAAGCAGGCACCTCGTGCTCCTTTGCTAGCTGGCGCCCGCGCCATGGCCATATGCGCTGTCAAAACTGACCGCACCCACATAGCGCCCCAGGTAATTTACATCGATAACCTCCATTACCATTCAAGCCCACCCTCATCTTGTGCTTTTCGTTGCCCCGAGGCCCGTTGACGCTGCTTACCCTGCAGCTTGGACAACTGTAGCGGTGAGATGGCGGGTGGTGGCAAAAAACGATCTAGCTGTGACGTTAAATCTAATGCCTGCATAATGGCTATTAGTGCTTCTAATTGGACGCGTCCCTTTTCAGCATTTAACACGATTTTTCGTGAGACACCGGCGCGTTCAGCAACCTCTGTTTGCGTCATATCACTATTGAGGCGCGCGTGCTTCAAGCGTGTTCCTAACTCTTCTGCAATAGCAGCGGGCGCCTTATCTTTAATACTCATAAAGTACCCTCAGTGGCTCACAGAGGTTATTATACGACTTTAAGTGCCAAAAACAGAACATTATGTTTTAAGTTTCAATTAAGTTCATAAAAAAGGACATTATTAACAATAAAAGCATCTAAAGTATCTTTTTTTGCACTTTATAATGCACGAAACTACCAATGGCGTTAGGCAGTACCTTTACCCTCGCCGTTTTTGCTGGCGCTCACGGTTATTGGCCTTGGCACGGTCACTTTTGCGTAGCATGACCCAGGTGGCACCAAGCCCACCTTCCGAAGGCTGGGCAGAGACATAGGCCTGAACTTCCTCAAACTGGCATAGCCATTTAGCTAGGTACGAGCGCAATACGTTGGCGGGGCTATCTAGTTCCCGGCCTCTTCCATGCACAATCAGCACAGAGCGAAGATCGTGAGCATAGGCGTCTTGAATAAAAGGAAAAAGCATCCTCCGGCACTCAGCCAGAGGCCGTCGCAATAGATGCAGCTGCGCCTGTACGTTGTAGCCTCCGTGCTTTAGCTTATCGACCACCCCTTGCTGTATCCCCTCCCGGCGATACTCAATGGGGTCAAATGGAGGCAGAAGATCCACAAAGTCGTCTGATAAAAAGTTGCGTTCATTCAGTTGCTCTTCAGCACTTTCACGCCGGGCTAGCTGAGCCTCAGAGGGACGCTGTCGCTGGAAGCCCGTATCAGCTCTATTCCGCTTGGGAAGAGGCTTTACATCACCAATAAACGCACGGAAGTCCATTTCATCACGAAGTGGCTGGTTCATAGCAGGCTCCTCCGGTAGGGTCGAATGCCTAAAGCATCTCCTGTTTATCCTAGCAAACCCGTAGGAATTGCTTAAGACTTGTGTTCATTTAGTTGGCGAGCCAAGCTTTACTTTTAGCGCACTAAATAGGAAAAAGCATGTCTTTGGTTAAACAGTTGTTGATAGGAAGCTTGGTATTGGCAATAGGCATTGCCGGTTGGTTATGGTTAACCATGCTTAGCCCGTGGCTTTATGATCGCCCTGATCATGTGGCTGATATTGAGCAGCGCTCTCACCAGGTGTTTGTCTACGGCACGCTACGCTACGCGCCTGTTCGTTGGGTGGTGATGCGCGCATCGGGAAACCCACGACAAGCTGTTCTTGAGGGTTTTGAGCGCAATAACTTGGATTTAGCCCCAAATAAAAACGAACGGGTTGAAGGCTTGCTACTTGAGGTTACGCCAGCTCAGTTGGCTCGTTTAGACCGCTATGAGCGCTTGGGCATACGCTATGAGCGGATAAAACAAACCTTGGCCGATGGATCAACTGCCTGGGTGTATGTCCGGCTGCCAACCCTTGGCCAATTATTTTCCAACGCTCCTGACTATCAGGTAGCTCTGGTACCATAGAGGGATAACGCAGTGCCTTCTATTACTCGCTGCCCTTCTCACACTTAGGAAATGTTATGAGTGATTCCACGCCATTTGTGCTGATTCTTTACTATTCACGTTCTGGAGCCACTGCGGATATGGCGCGCCAGATAGCAGCAGGTGTTGAGAGCATATCAGGCATAGAGGCTCGACTACGAACGGTGCCGTCTGTTTCCACCACCTGTGAAGCCGTGGACCCCGAGATTCCTGAAGAAGGTGCGGTATATGCAGTGCTAGATGATCTGCGCCAATGCAGCGGGATAGCGTTAGGCAGTCCCACGCGCTTTGGCAATATGGCAGCGCCCCTTAAGTACTTTTTGGATAACACCAGCAGTCTCTGGATGAACGGTGCGCTGATTGATAAACCCGCCAGCGCCTTCACATCATCATCCAGTTTGCATGGTGGCCAAGAGAGTACACTTCTGACCATGCTGGTACCTTTGCTCCACCATGGGATGGTGTACGCAGGTGTTCCCTACAGCGAGACTGCATTGATTAACACCCAGACAGGCGGCACACCTTACGGTGCAAGCCATGTGGCAGGCGTACGCAGCGATAGACCCGTGGATGAGCACGAACGAACGCTATGCGTCGCTCAAGGAAAACGACTTGCACGACTGGCATTAGCACTAAATCAAATGCGCGAAGGGAGTGCCTCATGAGGCAGTGGCTAGAGGAGTTTGAAACACGTCATGGGATCGATAAGTTGACCCATCAGTCGCGACAACTTGTGCTCATCAGCTTTGTTGTCCTATTGCTGCTGGTGATTTACCGCGGCTTTTTTATCCAAGAAGATACGTTTAATTGGCGCCCGGTGGTGGCTTTCGTGCTGCCACTAGTGCTGTTTTTACCCTCAATTATTGGTCAACGTCCGCGGGGGCATGCATGGCTTGCGTTTGTGAGCCTGCTCTATTTCACACAGGGGGTAATGCTCGCCACCCTGCCAGGGCAAGGGCTTCGTGGTGTGTTAGAAGCACTCGTTTCACTCGGCCTTTTCACCGGCTGCATGGCGTATGCACGCTTTCGCAGCCGTCAGCAGCGCCTGGAGAAGTAAGCTTTTATGGTCATGGCCTTGGCGTTTACGCTGCTACCAAGGCCATCGCCCACACCTCCACATGTCTTATTACTCTCCAGTGTCTACTACCAGCTTGTCTTTCAAGACCCTACTAATAGAACCACAGCCAACCAGTGACGCCTAGCGCAATCATCAGCGCTGCCCCCGCTTGTACCCGCCGAATGCGAATACTCGCCAACACTAAGTCTACAGGTGGCTGCTGAAAGCGTTTAGCTCCTGTCACCATTGCCGACACCAAGCTCTCTCCAAGCAGTTTATGAGCAACCAATGCCACCACATGCAAACCAATTAACATGAGTAAAAAGTCGCTGTTGAGAGCATGCAAACTCGCAATCTCTCGGCTAATATCACGACCTACAAGGCCATAAAGCGGCCCCTGAAAGAAAATATCATCGCTTAAAAAAAGACCGCTTACTGACTGAAAAGCTAGTGACAGCAGCATCAAAATCACCATCCAGCCACCTAGCGGGTTATGACTGGCATAAGGGGGAGCACGGCGGCTCAGAAGGGCTTTCGTATAAGCAGCCGTCTTGTGAGGAGGGTATAAAAAAGTACTAAAACGTGCATAAACACTGCCTACAAAGCCCCAAATAACGCGAAAGACCAGCAAGCCTATAATGATGTAACCTGCTTGCGCATGTACTTCGATGGGGAATAAAAAAGGAGCCCCGTCTGTTTTGGTGGTGTAGTACGAAAAAGCGACTGCCACTAGCAGTCCCCAATGAAATAAGCGTACTAGCCCATCCCATACCAATACGCGCTGTGTATTACGGAGCATTTACAGTCCTCTATTGTCATGCTGAGAGAGTTTCTCATTAATCCGCAGTGACTCCTAGAACAAAACACCTAGTGCACCGCTTTCTGATCAATACTTGAGCTTTAACGGCAGACCAGCGAACATGGAAAGCAAAGTTCAACTTTACCGCAAGGGAGCACCATTCAATGACGCGTAACATAGCCGATATTAGGCGTGATTATGAAGGCGGCCGCCTAGATGAGGCGCAAACCCCCGACAACCCATTCGTGCTATTTGACGAATGGTTCAGCCTCGCCTTGGAGAACGAGGGGAAAGACGGCAACGCCATGACCCTTTCAACGGTGGATAGCCAAGGCCGCCCCCATGCACGAGTAGTGTTGCTGAAAGGGTTTGATGAACGCGGCATGGTTTTCTTTACCAACTATCATAGCCATAAAGGCAGCGAATTAAGCAATGTGCCTTTCGCAGCCATGACGTTTTGGTGGCCATCGCTCTCACGCCAGGTACGTATTGAAGGGCCGGTCGAACAAGTAGCAGCGGACGAGTCCGATGAGTACTTCTCAAGCCGACCGCGGGGCAGCCAGCTAGGTGCTTGGATTGCCACCCAAAGTGTGGTGATACCTGATCGCAACTGGATTGTAGAGCGCCAAAAGCGCTTTGAACAAGCGTACGATGGACAAGATATTCCTCGACCCATTCATTGGGGTGGGTATCGGGTCACACCTGAAATGATTGAATTCTGGCAGGGACAACCCAGCCGCCTTCATGATCGCCTGCGTTTCGAGCGGCGTGACGGTGGCGCGTGGAGTCGTTTCCGCCTCGCCCCCTAGCGGCTAAAAACAAATAGTTCTTAACCAGGCCTACATGTTTGATGTAGGCCTGATGCTACTAGTCAGGCTGGCTCTCCAACCGGTGCAACTGCCACTCACTCTCAGGTTCGTTTAAGCGCAAAACGGCATCAACCACCTGCTCTTCCATATTGTAGCGGCACTTGAAGCCCAAGTGCTTCATCAAAGCCCGCATCGGGTGGTTGTCGACCATTATTTTCCCAATCATCTCGAGGGTGCCAATGCTGGTGCAGTAGTCGATCATTTTCTTCATCAGAAGACTACCAATGCCCAGCCCCTGTAAGTCATCGCGAATGATCACCGAGAATTCAGTACGAATATTATCTGGATCATTCCACACCCGCACGACACCCAGCATCTCTTTACTACCATCATCATGTTGATGCTCGGCAATGAAAGCCATTTGTCGGTCGTAGTTAATATGCGAAAGGATCGATAAATCTCGCTGGGTCAGGTTGGATTTATGATGAAAATAGCGAAACCGGATGCTCTCTTCCGATAACTGCCGGTGAAACGTTGTAATCAGCGGTGCGTCTTCCGCTCGAATTGGCCTGACCTCCACCTGCCAACCATTTTTTAGCGTTACCCACTCACGAAGTTCTTCTGGGTAAGGCATGATGGCAAAGCGAGCGGGCGGCCCAAGATCCATGGCGAAATCTACGGCTAGCATCCCGTCACGGTTTAACAGCAATGGGTTAAGCTCCAGTCCGCGTAAATCAACTAAATCAGACGCCATTTGCGACAGTTTTACCAACAGCTGGCATAAGTGCTGAATGTCCCGTTCAGGGTCAGCCGAGTGTTCACGAATTAATGAGGCAGCATGGGTTCTCCCCACCACATCGGCAGCCAGACTCATATTAAGCGGGGGCAAGGCTATTTGACGGTCTGCCAAGACATTGACTTTGTAACCGCCAATACCGAAGACGATAAGCGGCCCAAAAACGGGATCCCGGGTAATACCCGCGCAAATCTGCATCGAGTGTTTACCCCGCTGCATCGGCTGCAAACAGTATTCACGAATAGCGTATTCAGGAAATTTTTCGCGCACCTTGTCGCCTAGCTGGCGTACGCCCTCCGCTACTTGCTCAGGGGTTTCTAAATCCTGCATTAAGCCCGCAGATATTTTGTGAGGGTGCTTGCGGTAGCGATAAGGTCGACAGTTACCTTCATGAATGACTTTTAGTGCTTTGGGGCCCGGAAAGTTGTCTGATAATGCCAAAGCATCGTCTGGGCTGGATAGATAAACGCTTGGGGCCGCGGGTATGCCATACGCTTCCAGCACCTGCGCTGTTTCAGAATGAGTAAGCGTTTGTCTACCCTGCTCTTTGGCTTGAGTAATGAGTGCGCGGCACTCCGCACGAATGGCCGGGCTGGTAGAGAATGGTAAGCTAGGTGGTATTTCTTGAAGAAGCGCCTGCACTCGCTGGTAATCCACCATATGCATAAACGCCTTAACCGCTTTTTCTGGCGATGTGTAGGTGGGGATACCTGCCACGTTGCACTCGTGGCGAGCATGTAATGCTTCTTTTAGACCCATCCAACTGGTTAATAGATTACGTTTAAAAGATTTACGGTTATCAATCAATGCATTAGCAGTAACAACCGAAGGCGCTAAACGGGTAGGTGCGTGCACCACTAAGACGGCATCCACATTAGCATCGTTGGTGACGATGTTCAGTGCCTCAACAAAGCGCTCAGGTGTCGCGTTACCGCCTAAATCCACAGGATTTTCGCCAGGCTTGCTCATATCTACGTGGCTTTTATGTAGTGCCGCCTGCGTTTCCTCAGTGAATTCAGCCAGCTTTCCACCCGCGCTAATCAGCTTATCAATAGCGAGCATGGCGGGGCCTAACCCATTAGATACGACTGCCAACCGATCACCGCGCAGCGGTTTCATTCGTGATAGCGTCTCAAGAGCATCTAATAATTCATCCGAGTCGTTTACCCTCACCACGCCGGCGCGGGCAAAAGCGGCGTCAAACACCACGTCACGATTGGCAATGCCTGGGGTCGGCGCCATGCCTGAAATATCTGACTGGGGAGTACGACCACTTTTAATGGCCAGCACAAGCCGGTTACGTGAGGCATCGCGCACTGAGGTCATAAAATGCTGGGCATCAGTGACACGCTCAAGGTGTAAGAGAATTGCCTGAGCAGGCGAGAATTGATTAACGTAGTCGATCAAGTCTGGCAACAGAACATCGACACTGTCACCGACCGTTATTAGATGAGAAAACCCCACTTCTCGACCTGCTGCCCAGTCAATCATGGCATTGGCTAGCATCCCTGACTGCCCTAAATAAGCCACTCTACCGGCTTTTACTGGCTGGCTGGCGTAAGATGCATTGAGATTTTTGCCAGGCACAATTAGCCCCATACACTCAGGCCCAAGCACCCGTATTCCGGACTCCCTAGCTGCTTGCAGCATACGCTGACGAATAGAGCCTTTATTGCCTTTCTCACGATCTAAATAGGCACCACCAGAAAGTACAAGTGCTGCTTTAACGCCGAAATGGCCGAGATTTCTGATTAAATTCGCGACACCTTCTATGGGCGAGCAAATAACGGCTAAGTCAGGAACTTCAGGTAACTCACTGACAGTACGCACACAATCAGCGCCAAATACAGAGTTATAACCTTTCAGGTTGACTGCCCAGATCTTTCCTTTAAAACCACTTTCTTGAAGGTTATTGAGCACCAAACCGCCAAGTGAAGCTGGTTTCTCAGAAGCACCAAACACCGCTATCGTTCGAGGCTCAAAAAAATGATGTAAAAAGCGTGTGCTCACAGACATGTCTCCCTGGGGTGGATAAGCACTGTGTACGACTTATTGAGACTGTCGCGCAAGCACCCGTGGCGATTATGGTAGCTACAATAATAACGGAGCGCTTGCATGATTACTGCCTACCTTACCCATCCTGACTGTTCATTGCACCACATGGGTCCTGAACATCCTGAAAGCCCAATGCGTCTGGAAGCCATACGGGCACGTTTATCCCTTGCTGGCCTACTTCAGCAAACCATGCAGGCCGATGCACAGGGCGCTAGCGAAGAGGCACTCGCTAGAGTGCACCCCGCAAGGCATTTACGGGCGTTAGAAAAGTGCGTGCCGCCAGAGGGCATTATTACCCTTGACAGCGACACCATGATGAACCCTGACAGTTTACATGCTGCGCGCGTGGCTGCTGGCGCGGTGGTGCGCGGGGTGGATCAAGTATTCAAACGCCAAGCCGATAACGTTTTTTGTGCTGTCCGCCCTCCTGGACACCATGCAGAAGCTTCTGATGCAATGGGCTTCTGTTTTTATAATAATGTAGCAGTAGGTGCTGCTCATGCGCGCGCTAAATATGGCGCTAAACGCATTGCCATTCTTGATTTTGATGTTCACCAATGCAATGGCACCATTGATATCTTTAAGAACGATCCGGGAATATTGATTTGTACTAGCTTTCAGTATCCGTTTTACCCGTGGCGCTATCTGCGCAGCGAATGGCAAAATGTGATCAATACCCCCCTAGAAGTAGGTACCGATAGTGTCGAATTTAGGCGTGTGGTAGAACGGCGCTGGCTACCTGCGCTGCATGCTTTCAAACCAGACTTGGTAATGCTGTCGGCGGGGTTTGATGCCCACCGAGACGATCCTATGGGTGATGTTTGCCTTGAGGACGAGGATTTTTACTGGGTAACTCACTTAGCCATGGAAATTGCCGCTCTTTATGCAGAGAACCGTGTGGTGTCTGTACTAGAAGGAGGGTACAACCTTAAAACTCTGGCGAGTGGCGTTGAAGCGCATTTAAAAGCGCTGTTGGGTTTACCTTTCAGCACTGCGCCCTAACGCTGCATTACCCGATTTATAAGAGCGGCGCCTGTCAGCGTAGAGCAAATAGTATGTGGTACCATGCGGTTTTATTGACGTCTTCCCAACGTGACTTTTATGACCGCGACTTCTGAAGAGCATGCAGCGCTGCGTATTGCATCTGGGCGAAAACCCTTTGTTGAACCCTTGCGTCTTGGAGAACGGCTCAAGCAAATTCGCCTTGCTAATCAATGGACGCTAGAAGACGTTAGCCAGCGTACGGGGCTGGCACGCTCAACGCTCTCGAAAATCGAGAACGATCAAGTCTCTCCCACTTTTAGCGTGGTCCAAAAGCTCATCACAGGCTTGAACATTGATCTACCCCAGCTGTTTACGCCACCAAAGCGTGAGCGCTACACCATGGGACGCAGAGATCTCACGCGTAAAGGTAAAGGCCAACTGCACCCTACTCCTACATACGAACATGAACTGCTAGGACACCAGCTGGCTCAAAAGCGCATGATCCCGTTTAAAACCATCGTACGTGCGCGGGATTTTGAAGAGTATCAGCAATGGGTTCGTCACGACGGGGAAGAATTTCTGATGGTTTTACACGGCGATATTATACTTTACACCGAATTTTACGCGCCCTTAGTATTGGCCGAAGGCGACAGTATCTACTTTGATAGCGATATGGGGCATGCGCTGGTGTCAACCAGCACTGATGATGCGATAGTGCTATCGGTATGTACCCACGGGGATATTGTTTAACCATATTTAGATTATCCCAGTTTTCCCCAAACCGACCTTACTTCTTATAGACAGTTAGTTGGCTTAGGTAAGCCAGCCAAGCGCGCAATGCGTTTAGCTGGACTTCCGGGAAACAGCATCATCAGATAAACCGAGCGCCCTTTTTCATCGCCTAGCGCCTGCTGCACTGCTTTTACGAGTGGACGCATAGCCGGTGCCATTTCATAACGCGCATAGAAATCACGGACAACACTAATAATTTCCCAATGCTCGGCGCTTAACTCAACACCTTCAGTATCGGCTAATAAACGAGCTACACGCTCATCCCATTGCTTATGATTAACAAGATACCCTTCCGGGTCTAGTTCAATTTTTTTCTCCGCATCAAGATAACGGTATAAATATTGTTCTACCATATTAGTGCCATGTGACAATTTGCTCATTCTGCTCAGTTAGTACAATAAACTCATCCATTTCAACGATGGGCAACCCGTTTGTGACCGCTATCTGATGAAGCCCCCGGGCAGATAAATCTTCTGCTAGCAAAAAGATAGACGAGACTCCTGAATGCCACCCGTCCCAATTAGGGTACAAAGCTGCCTGCACGGCTTCTTCAATCAATAGCAGCACGTCTTCTTCACTAACAGCGTGTAACATTTGCTGGGCCGTATCGCTGTGAGGTGCTTTATTTAGAATATGTAACATTTTCGCCGTCCTCTTAAAAATTTAAAATATGAGAATAGCGATTGAATAAACTTGGCAGCTCTTCTGACGGCAGCAACGTCACCCTCTCAACCAACATATCAGCGTTAATATTCAACGATTTAAGGGACTCAACAGGTATAAACAGTTGATCAATATCGTACATTTCCAGCATATCAATCGTCGGTAGCGTGGCTTTTTGCCCAGGCGCTCCTACGGTTTGATCTTTTAAGAGCGCAAAAATCCCCTGCCCCATAAAAAGCAAGCTCACCTGCTGGCCAAACGCAGCGGCTACTAATGCTGTATCCAGGCCTTCACGCAGTGAATTAGAGCTATGCGGGGCATGACGAATAACGACTAGCCGTTCATTTGGTGCCGTCATGCTCTTCTCCCTATGCAAAGGTAATAAATCGATCACAGCGCTGCTGCAACTCCAGCAGCTGCCCTAAACCCGTTAGTTCAAAGGGTGCTTCCAGATTATGGTTTAGCAGACCATGGCGTTTCGCTTCTGCCGTACTCATGACGCCACGTCGAAGCGCTGCCGCAATACATACATCCAACGCTACATTATGATCGCGATGTAGTGCTATCCAGGCTTCGCGCATATTGAGCTCGTCCTGAGGAGGTGACATTAGCTGCGAGGCATTGTGCACGCCATCCTGGTAGAAAAAAACACCAGCAATACGATGGCCTTTGCTAAGGACTGCACGGGCAAAGCGCAGCGCTGAATGCGGCGCTGCGCTGGTATAAGGCGCCCCCATGACTAACAAACCGTACTCCATCGCTACCTCATCCGATTGTCGCACAAAAAAAGACCCTACTAGGTAGGGCCCATAAAAAGATTACTACAGACAGTTCGAGGCTGCAGTGACTATCAGTCGTTGCTCATAATACCAAGAATAGCGAGCAGACTGACGAACAGATTGTAGATAGAGACATACAGCGTTACGGTTGCGAGAATATAGTTAGTCTCACCGGCGCGGTGCACGATCTCACTGGTTTGGTAAAGAATCGCCGCCGAAGCAAACAATACGAAACCAGCGGAAACCATTAGCGAGAGGGCCGGGATATTGAAAATCAAGCCCGCCACCATTGCCAAGATGAGGACGATAGCGCCAGCCATCAGGAAATTACCTAAGAAGCTGAAGTCTTTCTTAGTGGTGAGTGCTACCGCAGAAAGGCCAATGAACGTCAGGCCGGTCATTGCCAGCGCGTTCATAATCAGAGCACCGCCGTTAGGCAGGGTTAGGTAGGCTGAGATGATTGGCCCAAGGGTAAAACCCATAAAGCCTGTGAACGCGAACGTTGACAATAAACCAACGGCCGAATTAGCCGTTTTGTGCACCAAAAACATCAAACCGTAGGCACCGATGAAGAACACAAAAATGTTCATTCGCTCAATACCCATCGCAACTGAAGCGCCAGCCATCACCGCCGAAAATAGCAACGTCATGGCAAGCAAGGCGTAGGTACTACGTAGCACCTTGTTTGCTTGAGCACTGCTAACCGCACTACCTGTTTGCGATCTTGCCACGTGAGAATCGTTAAAAGCCATCGTTCTTGCTCCCTAATGATAATACTAACAACGGACAAGGATGCCGTTACCAAGTTCCAGACGCAAGTATTTGTCTTCCACGCTACCTCGCTTAATACGGCCACTCCTTAATAGACATTGGCGATGCTTACATTTCATCGATTGATTGGACACGATAAATGCGCCAAAAAATCCCTGCTTTCGTTTGCTTTTTTGGCTTTTCTGTTCCGACCTAATCTGCCTAGGACTTGCCCCCTACAGAGAAAGGCATTGCCTATGAAGTAGATGGGGAAGCTTTCAAGGGCTACTTTGTTTCAGCAGGTGACTAAGCCAAAGGAAGCGTTGTAATTTGAGACGGCCTAGAGAATGACAAGCGCCCGCGAGGCGATATGCTGGGAGCAGAGAGGAACGGCCAGCATGCCCACGAGCGTTCATGGGAAACATTTATCCAGTGGCTGAGGTGCAGACCGATTCATGAGCTTGTTTTAACAGTGGCCTAGGACCACTGTTACTTGACGCGCCTAAATCTCTCAACCAGCGTTACTATTCACTCACATTAACTCTGCTCAGCTTCTTCCCCCACGTCATCTTCCCTGTGGGGTGTAGCTGCAGGTGTCGCCGCTTGTCGAGCATCCTGAGCATTGTATAACCGGGCATCAAGCACGTTCAAAACCGCCAACTGCGCAAATAATACTGCAAAGCAGAGCACAAGACCTTTCAACATGGCGATTTTCCTTAGTGGGCTAACAAAATCTACGCATAGTCGGATAATAGCCCAACCCCCACAGAAATCAACGACCAAATGAAATGCGTTTGATCTGAGCCTACAGCATGCCACTTAGTCGGCTTATCTCTTGGCCTCCACATTAAAAACAACAGTCAGTGGGTATTATTTTTTCACCATAACTTTGTGCAAATCGTCAACGTTTACCTCATCAGGCAAGTCTGCTTCATCGGCGGGTATCCACACTGGAGACAAGTCGCTGTCTTCTCGGCCATCGTCAAAGGTATGCCCCGGTATACGATAAACAACCCGCTCTTTGCGATCATCCCACGCATATATACGATCCATTCGCTCTCTCCAACCTTAATGACCATATACCGCAATACCGCTACGACCACTGCGTTTTATAAAGCACATGCTTTTATCAGCAGCATTGAGAAGCTCTTGGCTACCGGCAAAGCCCCCATCAGACATACAAGCAATATCAATAAAAACCGTAACATAAATAGGGGTGTCATTTGCCCAAGCCAGCGGCTTCTCACTTAAGCAACGATCTATGATCAAGGTCGATGAAGACCACTGAGAGTGTTCCGCCCTGCTCCCTACTTTGATTAAAACGCTTTTTTAACTGCTCCTCAAGCCACCCTCGATTTGCCAAGTTGGTAAGGGCATCTGTATGGCTGCGTATTTTCAAATCGTCTGACGTCATCGTAACTCTGCCAGCCCTTCTTGCTGCAGGTCTAATCGAGCGTTCAGGAGCAATGTTTGCTCAAATAGAAGCTGTTGAGCTTCGGCCAATAACGCATCGTCATCAGGGTCCTGAGGAGCCGTTATTTGCAAAATATCTGCCAGGCTTGGCAGGACACAGCTTGTCGGCAAGGTTGCGGGCAGCCATCAGCGAACGGTACTAAAGACGCTGAAGATATGCAGATAAGTCTTTCTGCCTAAACAGGCTAAAGCTCAGCACAGCCGCTAAGGTGGCATCTAGGCCTACTCGCGTTACAGCTTCCTGACAGCTACTAAAAGGTGGGGCACTGGGCGTAAAAGCACTATTAGTTAGCGACAGTAAACAGCTTGTCAGCACAGGAGCGTAGTCGATGGTTTCAACATATTCTTTAACACTGCCATTTGGCGTGCGAGCTACATCAAACAAGCACATAGCAACAGAGTGTAACGTAGGGAGGTCTGTGAAAGTTTAAAAAGCCCCTGACAACTTAGGGGGGAAACGTCGGTAAAACAGCCACTCGCAGCGATTGGTGCGTGCCCAAAAGCTCCTCTCAGGAATAGCCACACACGCATGTCAATGCCGTAATAGCATAGGCAATCTTTGGCTCGGTAAGATCAAAAATAGGCTTGGTGATAATAACGGCATGGAACAACAACTCCATTGCGCTTTCGAGGAGCCACATATATTCCGCTCCTGCATGAAACCTCCCTGATTTACTTCTGTCGTTATTGATTGCTGTTTAGATGAAATCGCTGGAAAAAACCGTCGGCATGTTTTCAAGCGGCCCTGGTCGGGCTAAAAGAAAGCCCTGAACATAAGCGCAGTGTCGTGTACTGAGAAAGATTAACTGATCCCTAGTTTCCACGCCCTCCGCCACTACATGCAGTTTCAGCGCCTTGGCAAGCGCAATGACGGCCTCCGTGATGGCCGCATCTTCTGCTCCCTGGGGCAGGTCGCGGATAAAAGCACGATCAAGCTTTAGTGTATTAACCGGGAAGCGTTTGAGATAGCTCAGCGACGAGTAGCCTGTTCCAAAGTCATCAATAGCCAGTTGTACACCGAGATCACGCAGCGCTCGCATGGTCTCAATGGCGGCCTCCACATCATCCATCACCATGCCTTCGGTAATTTCCAGCTCTATTTTTTCAGGCGGTATACCACTCTCTTCAATAGCGACACGCACGGCATCAATAAGCCCTGGCTGCCGGAATTGACGAGCGGAGAGATTAATTGCAATGCCCGACACCCAGCCAATACGTTCGCTTAGTGTCATGGTATCTTGGCAGGCGCGGCGCAAAACCCAAGCACCTAGCGGCACAATCAGATTGGTTTCTTCTGCCAGGGGAATGAAATCGCTAGGCGGCACCATGCCGTCATCACGAGGCCAGCGGATGAGCGCCTCCATGCTAGAGAAGCGGTTGGTAGTTAGGTCTAATTTAGGCTGGTAGTACAGGGTAAAAGCGTCTTCCACCACGGCCCGGCGCGAATCGCTTTCTAGGCGCGCCCGTGCGGCACTGTTCCGATTCATACTGTCGGAGAAGAAACGAAACTCCCCGCCCCCATATGATTTGGCCTCTAGCAGGGCGGTCTCTGCCACCCGTACAAGCTCATCAATGTTATGGGCATTATCGGGATAAATGCCAATACCGATACTGGCCTGAAGAAAGATGTCTTCGATTGTCTCCGTCTTGTTTTGAATCGTGAAAGGCTTATTCATCGCTTCCAGTATTCGCGCTGCAACGACGGTGGCATTTTCAGGTTGTTTAAGATCATTGAGAATAACAGCGAAGTCGTCACCCCCCACACGGGAGACGATATCAGGATGGCGTTCACGACGACTTTCCTGCCGCGCGACAAGATCAGTTCGGCGCACTGCGATCGCCAAGCGCTCAGCTACTTCCACCAGCAGTTGATCTCCAGCAGGAAAGCCGAACGTATCATTGGCCTGTTTAAAGCGGTCGATATTGATTAGCATAACGCCAACACATGTTTTTTGACGTCGGGAAACTTCGAATTCATGCTGAAGGCGATGGCGAAAAAGCGAACGGTTAGGCAGCGTGGTGAGCGAATCATAATACTGCAACCGCTCGATTTCCTCTTCCGACGCTTTTTGCTCAGAAAGATCGTGAAACATTGCAACGAAGTTGCGGGTTTTACCCTCTTCATCGACCAGCCGGTCAATGCTCATTAGCTTAGGAAATACAGCACCATCCTCACTGCGATCCCATATCTCGCCTTCCCAGTGCAGTTCTTCATTTAAAGCGGCCCACATCTTCCGGTAGAACTCGGGGCCATGTCGACCAGATTTGGAAATCGATGGTTTTTTACCGATGACACTCTTGAGCTTGTATCCCGTCATTTTCTCATAGGCTGGATTGACATAGAGAATGCGATTATCGGCATCAGTGATAGCGACTGCATGAGTGGCACGTTCTATAACTCGGTTGACAAGTTCGAGGTTGTTAATTGTTCGCTGATGGCTTGCGACTTCCTTCTCTAATTGCGCCGTGCGTTCAAGCACCCGTTTCTCAAGCTCGGCGTTGACGTTTTTCAGTAACCGCTCCTCGTGCTTGCGTTCACTGAAATCCTGAAGAAAAGCAGCAAAGCGAGGCTCGCCGTTTTCAATAAAAGTGCTCACCGATATCAATAAAGTTAGCTTGTTACCAAAGTAATCGATGCCCTCTACTTCCCGCGTAGCACCTACCATGTAACGTGAGCCGTGCTCAAAGTAGGCCGCCACATGGTTTGAGTGGCGACAACGTTCAGGGTTGGGCATCAAAACAGTGATGGAATGACCCACCAGGGTACCCGGCGCATAACGAAACATCATCTCCGCCGCCTGATTGGCCTGCAAAATGAGACCACACTTATCAGACACAATAATGCCGTTAACCGCTGTGGCTAACAGCTCATCACTATAAGTGTTTTCAACCCCCGAACATGTTTTGTCCATACCGTATTACTCTCATCAATATTTGTGCGCTGTATATTCACTCCTGTCAGGTGGCTAGAACTTAGCCTGACACTGGGCAGAAGCCGAATACCGCTGCTAGCAACCCTGAGCAGGCTTTAAGAAGCTCTGCACGCTCGAAGCTTTTACTGTGTATAAGAGCTAAGGTGGCTAACTGATGGGGCATATCCACCTGTCAAAAGGCACTACTTAAACCTTTCGTGGTGCAGTATTACGACGACACGTTACTTTTTCACGAGTTAGAACTCGGCCCATTCGGATTCTGAAATCTCCCGGGCCAAGCGCTGCGATGGCGGCGGTATCTCATGAGTAGGACGGCTTACCTGGGCTAGCATATCGGTAATTGTTCGTTTTGATGCCTGCGCGTTGGCACTGGGCAGCGTTTGGGTGTAAGCCAAGCGCTCATGTTCGTTCAAAAATGCCATGGCACTGTGTGAGAGTCCACGAATCTGTTCAGCAAGCTCGACAGTGGCCTCTTTGTAAGTGCCCATACTTGCGGCACTGGATTGTGTACTGTGATCGATATCGTTAATGGCACTGCTGATCTGGCGAATGCCTTGGCTTTGCTCGTGAGTCGCCGCGGTAATTTCGCCCATCAGATCGTTCACTCGGTGGCTCGCCGAGCGAATTTTTTCCATTGCATTGGTCGCTTCGTGCGCTTGCGCTTGGCCGCCGTGAATGCTTTTGCGCGCTTCGTCAATCAAGCTTTGGACTTGCTTTGCTGCCTCTGCAGATTGGCTGGCAAGTTTGCGCACTTCTTCAGCCACAACCGCAAACCCCCGTCCGTGCTCGCCTGCGCGAGCGGCCTCGACGGAAGCGTTGAGCGCCAAAATATTGGTTTGAAAAGCAATGGTATCGATCGTACTGACAATGCCAGCCATGTTATCGGCGTGTTGAGTAATATCTTCCATAGCACTGGCTAGATTGGCCATTATTTGGCTGGTGTGGTCAACCTCTTTTACGTTGCCAACGGAGGCATGACTGGCCTGGGTGGCATTATCAGCACTTTGCGCCACAGTAGATGATATCTCTTCGGCGCTTGCGGCGGTTTGCTGCACAGCCGATGCTTGCTGCTCTAGGCGTGAGGCCATGGCGTCATTGCCCTCCGAGATACTTTCCACGGCAGGCCGAATACGGGTGACGCGTTGGTTGAGATCACCAATTAACGCCTCAAGCGAGCGACGCATAAAGTTCATGGTGCCTAAAGTATTATCCATTTCCCGTTTACCTATGCGGGGGATAGTAGCTTCTAAGTTGCCCGCCGCTAGCTGGAGCGCAAAATCGTTAGTTTTGTACATAAAATGCCGGTTGCGCAGGCCATTAAACAACTGCCATGCCCCAACACATAAGCCGCCCACCAAACCCATACCAAGAAACGCCATATCCGCACTACTTTGCGGTGCAAGCTGGTTAAGGGTGATGGAAGCGGCAATGCCAAAGCCGCTGAAAAGACCAAATCCAGCGATGGCTGAAAAAGCCGATTTTACACGCATGCTTTTAAAATTAAGCGGCATAAGTCGACGCATCGAGCGGCGATAAGCAACACCATGTTTGACTTCATAGCGTCGGCCTTGCTCGCGAATATCTCGGTACACCTCTTCAGCGTGCGCCACTTCTTGGCTGTCAGGTTTAATACGAATAGAGCAAAAACCAGTGACTTTATTACCTTCGCGGATGGGAACCACGTTGGCTCGAACCCAGTAGTGATCGCCGTTTTTACGCCGATTTTTTACCAAACCCGACCAGTACTTGCCCGCTTGCAAATCTTGCCACATATCTTGGAATACCACTTCGGGCATATCCGGATGGCGAACAATATTGTGCGGGGAGGAGTACAGCTCTTCATAGCTGAACCCACTTGCATCAATAAACGCCTGGTTGGCGTACAGAATGTGGCTTTGGCTATCGGTTTTTGAAATTAGAACGTCGCCGTCTTCAAGAACGTACTCCCGCTGAGTCACCGGTCCGTTGTTGCGCATGATGGTTACCTTTATGTACGGATGATTTATAGGAGTACTATTCTTGTACAAGTTATTCGACACAAAGATATTACTTCTTACATAAAAATGGCAATTATGATTACCGATTAACTATGAAAAAATTGTCATAGGTAAAGGTTAATACAAAAAGGTGAAATTTAGCTTGCGTATACTAATCAGCTGAAATGGGGGGAAGAAGGGGTATCAAGTGAGGGAGAAACTAACCTTGGAAAACATCGCAATTGAGCGCCTGGCGCTAATTACAATCTTCGACGGCCCTTCCGCCAGCTAACGCCCTGTCATACCTTGCAAGCATGCATAGGTGAAAGGGTTATTGAAGTCTTTTCTGAGGACAAGAAACTACAAACCAGCGGGAAGAGAAGGTAACGTCCAAAATCGTTTAGCTTGGTATAAAGAGAACCAAAATAAAAAACATGGGCAGAATTACAGACACAAAAAAGCCGCTGAAATCAGCGGCTTATTCGTAATACTTGGCGGAGGGACAGGGATTCGAACCCTGGATAGGCTATTCACCTATGCCGGTTTTCAAGACCTATCAATTAGCCAGAGCTACAATATAAGTAGCTGAAAAATATATAAATTCACGCTGGGCGCACTGTGTACCTACAGCCATGAATTCTCATTTTTAGGCATATGTACACACTGGTTTGAATATCCCGAGCACAATATGGACACATTGCAATGTTGATCCACTTAGCTTGAGAGAATTGCATCAATTATTGGCAGATCTGGTGATGACCAATCGAGAGTGGGTAGGTCTTCAGGCTTACACCACTTGACCTCAGTATGGACGAATAGTGATACCTGATCCGTCAAACAAATACACTTGAAACTATGCAAAAAAATATACTGGTTACCTACGCGAGTTTTGAAAAATCCCATATCCATTTCTATCTGAATAGAGAGCCCTAGCTCCTCCTCTATCTCTCGAACGATCGCCTCTTCAGGACTTTCCCCCTGCTCAACCTTGCCGCCTGGGAACTCCCATAAACCATCTGCTACTCCCCCCATCTGCCGCTTAGCTGCTAATATTCGACCTTCATAATAAATAACAGCAGCTACAACATAGATCTCTTGGAGCGAGGCATTGCATGAAATATTGGTGGGTAAATCAAAATCAGACATATAAGCAAGAAATCCTGGGCGGTTATCTATGGTCACCAACAAAAAATGCAAATGGTGCTAGAAATCGTTTCTACGATGCGATGACAGAGACTGCTGTAGGTGATTTGGTTTTCTCATTTCGAAATACTCAAATACAAGCTATAGGGGTAGTTGTTGAAGAGTGTCAGCTCCACCCAAAGCCAGAAGAATTTGGTACAGCTGGAGCCAATTGGGACAATGAAGGCTGGTTAGTTCGAGTAGATTATAGTGAACTCAATCACCCAATTCGCCCAAAAGATCATATTGATTTCTTAAGGCCACTTCTCCCATCTAAGTATTCACCACTTCAAGCCAACGGAAATGGTTTGCAAAGCGTTTATCTCGCTCCCGTACCGCTAGGCCTTGCTCAAGCACTTATAGAGCTTCTGGATGACCAGGTTGAAGAAGTACTCTATGCATATATGAATCAAGCTCGGCTATCCGAGAACCAATCAGAAAAAAATAAGTTCTCGAACACGTCCCTACCCCCCGTATCTACTGATAGTGAAAAAATAGTAAAGATCCGTGTTGGTCAAAGCATATTTCGCATGCGTGTAGCACAGCTAGAAGAAAAGTGCCGTATTACTGGGGTAAATGACCCCCGCTTTCTTCGAGCCAGTCACATCAAGCCATGGGCCCATAGCGATAATTTCGAAAGGCTAGATGGTAATAACGGCCTTTTCCTAAGCCCACACGTTGACCTGCTTTTCGATAAAGGCTTCATCTCATTTAGTGATGACGGCTCCATTCTAATCAGTCCTCAGCTGCCTCAAGATGTGGTTTCGACCTGGCAAATTCTCTCGAACCTACAACCCCAATCATTCAATCCAGAGCAAGCAAAATATATGGCATATCACCGTAAAGAGATATATTTACCATGAGTCGCGGTGCAACCTCATTTTCACGCGGCTATCACAGTAACCCATTGATTATGAATAGATACCTTATCATTTTAGCGCCAGCCAATATGGCCAATTCGCTCTATAAATATCAACGGGTTACACGCTAGTTTTCAGTTAATGTATTCTGTTTAGACTGCTCGCCTGCACCAGTTTTCACGAACTACCCTGTCAAAAACAGCAACTCACCGCTTCTATATATTTACATAAAGCTCACTGGTCGCGCTCAGTCTGCGACCAAGCTATGCCCCGCTGTTACCGAGGCCTCACCACAGGCACAAAACCGCTCAAAGCAGCGAAGATCACGAAAAAACTTAGCCCTTATTAAAGTAAGTTACGAGCATCCAAGCTAGCACCCCGCTCACCAGGGCTGGCAGTATCATATCCATAGTAAACGACTTAAAATCCCACACTCTTGGATCAAAGCCACCCCACCACGGCATGCTTGCTCGCGTTCCGTCACCTAGCGATTCTATCCAGCGGTATTCCGCCTGCGTCCATTCGCGGCCAGTCCAGAGGGCTGCCATTGCGAGCCAAGGCCTCCACGGATTAATACCTACCAGTGCGCCACCTAAAACAATAGCGCAACTTAGGGGAATATGTGTGTAGATCATTATGTCCATTCCACCTATCTAGCCATGCTCCCTCGTCCAGTCAAGCTCTAGTACATCAAACTCGCCTGCTCTCCACTAAATGCTCTGTGTAAATCGCTCCGGATTTTCATGAGATCTAATCAAACGTCGGATGTTGCTTCACTTGATTAGCAAAGAATGATAAAAAAAGGCCATCGATAACAGGGGAAAAGAAAGCAATGCTCACAGGGACAATCAAGTCATACTCAAACGAAAAAAAATATGGGTTCATTCAATCAGAGCATGGTGAGAGTTATTTTTTTCACTTCAATGATTTGAATGATAAAACATCTGCTCCTAAAGCAGGCCAAATAGTATCCTTTGATGATGTTCCTACCCCTAAAGGAATGGCGGCCAAAAAAATATACTTAGCCCAAGGCTTGGAAAAAATCTATTTACCTACTGAAAAAGGTAAATTCTTTATCAATAGGTCTAATAGCTTTGGTGATAATTATGAAGTGGTATTCAAAGGCCCTCCTCTCTATTCTGAGTCACGGGATCCTGATGAAGCTTATAATTACATGATTACTCAGGCTAAAGTTTATGGTTTTAACTCACTACTTCATGTTCAGCGGACAAGAAGAACAGGGTCAGAAATTTCAAACAGAGGCAATTTTGGTGGCCACAAATTCACTATACACTGCTATAAGTCAACGCCTGCTCTTATTCAAAAAGTCAGCTACACAAGCAACTCTCAAAAAATCTTAGACAGCGAACGTGCTTTGGAAAGCAGAATTGAGTCACTGAAAGAGGCAAAATTAAAAGACCTACATCGTGGGCCTTCTTTAAGTGGAATTTTTTACTTCGTTTGGATAGTCTTTATCATATCTATAGTGTACACAATTTTATCAGGACGATAATAAAAAGCATCATTAACTCTACTAACGTCAACTAGTGCAGCTTGGTTCTTAATGTTTTAACTAGCCACCGCCCAATGAGCTGCTGAAAATGAGTGGTGAGAAGCGGGAAAAATGAAAAGCTGATGGCCAAACTGGATAAGCTGAACCGGGAGCATGGCAAAAATATAGTAAAACCGGGGATACCAAGGAAGATCAATGCGTGGGAATTGAGGTGCGAACATCGCACTCCAAGGTATACCACCAAGTGGGAAGAACTAGCAGTCGTTACAACTTAGAGTATGCCGTCCCTGGCAAACGTGAATCCTTTCACACTCCTTGGCATCCCTGCTGTGACGCATCCGACATGATAAAGCGGCGTCCCTGGCGTTACACTTTAAATATTAGCTGTGATACTCCGCATTGAATGTAGGAGATCAGCGACAGTTTTTGTAAGAAAAGGCTTACAGCGCAAATATGGGTTATTTAGCTACGAATCCAGCAGGCATGCTTCGGCTTTCTTATAACCCCCATCAACACCGTAGTCGCCACCGGAGGCGCCGCGATAGGCTTCGTGAAAACACTCACGGCGCTTTTCTTCAGGGTAGTCGTACCATATATTGCCAACTCGGCTACCCGCCTTACGCTGCTCTTCTACGCAAGTGATAAATTCACTCTCCGATTGGTTTCCAGCTGCTAGTTCAGACCACCCGCAGGCGTCTTCAATACTAAAAATCGGGTATTCAGCGTCATTGGCCTGCGCAGCCATTGAAAAAGCAGCGCTGCAGAGCGCAGCCGCCAATATTAGTCGTTTCATTATGTCCCTCAGATCAAAGAGAAACGTCGATCCAGACGTTGTGCCGACTACGTTAGCGGTTTAGGCGAAGTTTGGATGTAGGAGATTGCTGATAATGTTGTAAGAAATTGCTTACACGGACAGCTCAATAACTGTTTAAAGATTACCCTATCTCTACTGGTATTATTGTGGTTGTTGTGGTGAGAGAAATGGTGAGGTACTGACCAAACAAAGAACGACGCTCGGCTTCGGATAGAAGACTGGTGCTAACACTGCTCCTGACCCAAACACCCTCTAGTGTTTTTTTAACCCCAATGGCGTTTATACGTACTAAAGAACTCGCGAACAAAGGCTGCGCGGCTAGCATTACAGCGTCTGCCGTGTACCCGTCATCTTCAGCGTTGTACTTGATTAATACCTCAAAAAAGCCATGCAAAAGCGGTCCTACCTCTGCAGCTCTTGTGTAAGCGGTACTCGGGTTGTTGTACTGCAGCACCTCAGTCATATTTATCTGCAGGCCACAAAAATCAAGTACGTCGCTAGCATCTTGCTCAACCGGGTCTAAAGCTACGTTAAGCGACCAGTAGTAGTCAGATTCGACTCCCGAGGAATAAGGGTCTTGCCCCTCCCCGCTGTATGTACCTTTTACGGTGCGCCTGACAGCGCCTTCTTTTGGCAGGTCGATTTGGAACAAAATTTCATGTGCGCTAGCCACAGCGTGGCTGAGAGACAGAACAAGCGGCGATGGATTACACCCCCTTGCACCACTGGCAGACAGGCTTAAATGGCCGCTGAAATTTTTCCCGTAGGACAATTTCATGTCAGCTGTTGAGTGGGCACCAGGGATAGCGTTGTGTGATTGCCATTCGTGATCGTCTCCCGGCACGACGTGCAGCATGCTTATGTTTTCATTGAAAAAGTTTGTGGAACCAGTGAAGGTCTTGCTTATAACTTGTGCATTCCGCTGTTCCACAAGCCAGCCACCAATCACGCATGTCTGACCGGTTGCCCGGAATACAAGGTTTTCCGTGTTCGTGGTGTATGGTGCGTGTATGTCAGTAGGTATCACACCGTCCTGCAGACCTGAAAACAATGAATAAAAGCCATCCGAGTTACACATCCTCGGCCCACTCTCAAACCCGACAACCGTCGGTCTTTCTACATTGCCCGCGAACGCCACAAGCACGCGGTCACCTTCCTCAAAAGCGTTGCCATCGCAATCCATGTAAAGAATCGGCACGCCGCTGTAGCTAGATTGCGCGTTGACGTTTAGCCCCTGCTGGCTGCTACTGGCGGCATCCAGGGCGATAGAGCAAGTATCACCATCAATACTGGTGATGGTCGCAGTGCGGTACGTGGGCCTCCATTTTTGCCAGCCCGGTTTCATAGCGAGGTTATAAAACACGCTGGCGGGCGTACCGGCTAACGCGGGCTGCATCGCACCGTCTGAGCTAGCGCTCCACTGGTTCGTGCCCTCAAACCCAGGCTTGATGATAACGCCGCCAATCTCCCCAGGCACTTCGGCGGTGGCCACCTCGCCGGTTAGATCGTCGGTGTAGTCTGCGCACCATGCCTGAATTTGCCGCAACGGCGGTAGCGCGTTTATGCGCGCCACAAGGGCTTGATCGGCAGCAATGCGAAGTTCCTTTGAGCGCTTTTCTGAACGTAGCGCGTCCCGCTTGCCTGCCGCTTCCAATAGCTTGCGCGCAAACGCATCAAGTTCGACGCTAGAGCCACCCTGTTCAGCCACCTCTTGCTGCCACTGTTCAATGGCGGCATTTTGCTCAATAGCGGCTTGGTCTACCGCCTGCTGCGCAGCTTGAATTTTCGCGTCTAGCTGATTTACCTCGGCAGTTAGCGTTTGGATGCGCGTTTCGGCCTGCTGCTTGGCAGACTCAGCGCGCTCGCGGGCTTCAATAATCTCAATCGTATAGCGCCCATCGCCGTGAGCCTCCAGTATGCGTGCTTTACCCATCACCCACCTCGTACACTTCCATCGCCGCGCTGGTGGCGTTCACAAAATACTGGATTTGCCCAACTTCAAACGTCGCGCCATCGCCATCTATCGCGTAGTTGCCGGGGCGTAGCAGCAGGTCGACGCTGCAGCGGATGCGACGAACGCCTTGGTTAATGGAGCGGGTCTGAATGCCGTGCAATACGCGCTGCCGGGGGTCGGCCTTTGGCAGGTCGCCGTAGCCGCTGAGTGTTAGCGTGTAGCGTGTAGCGCCCTCGTCGCTGCGAATTTGCTCTAACGGGGCTTGGGCAATGGTTTCTAAATCGCTGAACTCATCGGCACTGGGATAGTAGTAGCCAAGCTGCACTTGCATCGGCGTGTCGTACTCCAGCGCTGGTAGCACGGCATCGCCAGCGGGCACGATGGCTTGCAGGAATGACTGACCCTTTAGGCGCATGGTGGCTTGAAACGACGACATAGGCACGCGCAGATCGCCAATTTGCAGCAGGTATACTTCCACCCGTTCTAATGGGTCAAACAGCGCCCCTTGCGGGCCATCGTCGCAGCCGATGACCAGCGTGCCGCCGTTGGCGTTCAGCGCCCAGCTCCCCAGCGGCGAGCTATTTAGTACGCTGCCGGGTAGGCGCTTAACAATGGGGATGCAGTCAATACCGCCCGCTGGCGGCAGCGCCGTACCCAGCGCTCGGCTGTTAAGCGGGTCAGTATTTAGCATGTTAAATCTCCATCACATAGCCGCGCACAATGATTTTGACCTGGTACGCAGTGCCGGTGCCTGCTGAGGCAACCGACACGCGCAGCGTTGTAACGCCGTCCGTGACTAATGGCGTGTGGGTTTCGCGCCCACCAACAGCGGTTTTGGTAACGGGCGTGGCGGCAAGATATTCGGCGGGGCTTGAGCCATCGGGACCAATCTGAATCTCAGGCAAGCCGCCTGCCCCATCAGCGTCTACAACAACAACGTCGAAGGTGTCTGGTAGAAACAGGGTATTTGGAGGCATCTCAACCGTAACAGAGCCGGTTTCGTCCGTAAGATCAAGGGCTGCAGTGCCGACCACTACCTGCATGGCTGCTTGGCGGGTGGCGGTCGGTGGTGGAGCACCGTACTCAGCAGTGTGTACGTACTCAGCAGGTAAGTAACTCAAAGCGTTCACTGCCATGCCGCCCGAAACACCTGCTACAGCGTAACTACCTAGAGCTACGCTGTATGCGCCTTGTCCTTCAGACGCTGTACCTACTGCGACTACGTTCACGTTCCGCCCAGCCGCGCCTGCGCCAACAACTGTAACCCCTGGCGGCTGGGCGGTTGCACCGTCACCAAAAGCAGAGGATTTAGGGCTGCTGACATCGGTGTTACGCCCTACGGCAGTTCCGCCTTCCGCGTTTACAGTTGCGCCAAGCCCTAACGCTATCGCCGCCGGAGCATTGACCTGAGCGTTACGCCCCACAGCAACGGACTCACTACCACTAACGTTGCTCCCTTCCCCGATAGACAGCGAATAGTCTTCCGTGGTGTAACCAAACAAAGCAAAAGCCTTATTACCTCCTGTATAGGCGCCTTCCCCTAACGCCAGCGTGTCGTCTCCATACGCCTGCGCGCCCTCACCAATAGCAACTGTTCTCGTACCATAGGAGCCGCCGCCAGCAAGCGCAAATGACGCTAGGCCGCTACTATCAGACCCTGACCCTATCGCCACTGCTCTGCCTGTATTGGCCTGGGCGCCCGCCCCTATGGCGACAGCCCCGGTGCCGTTAGCTTTGGCCCCCTGTGACAAAATCAGGTCACCATTCCACGTCAGGCTAGCGTTAAACCCTGAACCTAGCGCAACGGAGCCAGTGCCTGTTGCGCTAGCGTCGGCGCCGAAAGCCAGCGCCCCCTCTGCCACAGCCTGCGCGCGCGGGAAAGCCTCGCCCTCTTGTGTTACCTCGACCCCCAACGCTATCGCCCCTCTAGCTGAGGCCGGCACAAGCCCAGATAATCCTTGCTCCATGTTTGCTAATGAAGCCGCCGTCAGCCGCGCCTCTGCCCCATCACCAGGGTTAAACGTCTGTGGGGTCGCGCCCTCCTGCCCGCGCTCAACTGTTACCACGCCAGCGGAGACCGCCGTGACGTACACGACTTCGCGTTTGGTTTCATTGCCCTGACTGTCGGTCAAGGCCACCGCATCAGCGTCTTGCAGGGCTGCTGCGATAAGGTCGGCACCGGTACTTAGCTCAATCGTGGTGTCAGGCTCGGCTACCGGGGCGGCGATCTGCGTGGCGAAGTTGTTTAAAAATTCAAAGCGCATGTCACGTCTCCTCGGTGATTAAAATGGTTAACGCTTCTTGCTGCTCGGCGTACTCGCTCGGCACGCCTACAAAACAGCCGTCAGGAATGGAGACGGTCACAAAGGCATGTAGGCGAACCATGCGGCGTGCCTGGTCGACCACCTCACGCGGCATGCCGGAAAACGACAGGGTAATGGTGCGGTCACCGGGGCTATGGCCTCGGTTGGTGACCGCTACCCCGCCATCTAGCGTGCGCACACGGCTCACCCGGCGGTTAACGTCGCCCAGGGTCGTGCCGTCGCGGTGCGGCAACAGCAACGCTCCACGCGGGTCGTAGCCCCGTGCGGCTAATCCGATTAGATACATAAGAGGGTTCTCGCTAAGGGGTAACGCGGGTGGGGTTAGAGGCCCAACAGGAATTCAGCGCCTTCGGCATTGGCGCGTAGCTGCACTTTCTCAATGACGTTCCACATGATCATTTCCAGCGCTGGCTCTAAGCCATCGCTCTCGATTTTGATTAAGCCGTCACCGTTTTGTAGCGCCTGGGTGCGAGCGTTGAGGCTTTTGATTTGCGCGTCGATGAGTTTTTCCTGCTGATCAGCCGCCTGCTGCTGAATCTCTAGCTGCTGCTCAATCGCATCGCGTGCTAGCCACCTATCGCCAAAGTTCAGCCCACCGCCGCCCAGCGTATCGAACATGCTAGCGGCGGCGTCTGCGGTTGAGCTGATGGTTTCGCTGGTAGCGTTTAAGATGGCCTCGACTTTTTTGGTGTCCGCTTCCATTTGAGCAATCTTAAAATCAACCGCGAACTCCATGTTCTTGATGCGCTCGTTGCTAGCGAGCTCTTCCAGCGCCAGCGTTTGATCAAGCACCGCTTGGCGGGCTTTGAGTATTGCGTCCTCGCTGCTAAGCACTTCACCCGCCAAAACGCCCTGGCTTTGTGCGGCCGCCTCAGTGCCGTCTTTCATTTCGAGCAGCGCAGCGGTCATATCGAGGTACTGCTGCTCGTTAATCTCACCGCTGTTAAAAGCATTTTCCACGCGACTCAGCGCTTCGCGTATCTCATCACTGGTAGCAACAATAGAGGCTGTGCCGCCGCTAAGCGCTGCAGCTGCTTCTGATAACGTGCCGGGTAGGCCAACAATCTGATCCACCAGCGGGCTATCGATTGCTGTAAGCCCATTTCGCAGCTGGTCACCTGCACTGGCCACTTCCAGCGCGGCCTCAATTGCGGCACCACTAATCCGCTTCACGTCATCTGCGCTTTTCCCGCCAATGCTGCCCGCAGCGGTGGCCACCTCAATGGCAGCGGCTACCGCCGCATCGGAAAGCTGAACAAAATCCGCTTCTGCCTCTTCACCCCAGCCAAAGTGCTGGCGTAGCGACTCATACCCCGCAAGCAGGTTATCGACGTTAAACAGCGAGAACTCACGCCCGGTGATGTTTTCAACGTCGTTTAAGTCTCGCTCAACCTTTTCTGCAAGCGTGATTGGCTCATCATTAAAGTCTTTAACTTTGTTTTGCAGGTTATTGATAGCTTCATAGGCGAGATAAGCGGCCCCCGCTGGGCCTGCGATGCGGCCTAAAACCGTCACGAAGCTGCCTATCGCCTTGGTTGCTACGGGCACCGCGCCGCTAGAGCCGCCAAGCGCCAGCACCACGGCTAGCAAGCTGGCAAAGCCGCTCAGTACTGTACTGATAACGATTGCAGAGCCACCTATGGCGCCCAACATGGCAACCCAGGCCGGGTCAATCTTTAGCACCACAGCGGCTAGCTCTGTGAGCTTTTCAATAAAGGGGCCGATGGCGGTAATGGTTCCGGCGGTAAACTCGCCCAGTAGCTCTACACCCGTTCCCAGCGTGGCAATAACGCTGGCCAACCCTTCCACGGTGGTAATATCCGCATTATCGAACATGCCGCTAATGGCGTCGCGCACCGCTTCAAAGCCGCACACGAAGCCGGTCATATCGGCGGCTTCTAGCGCTTCAGGGAGGTTGGTGGCCACGTCTCTCAGCGTTTGCTCTAGCGACTGCATGACGCCTTCAATCAGCCCCACAAACTGCTGAAGCTGGCCACCCGTTACGCTAGCGCCAATGGCGTTAAAGATCGCGGCAATGGCTTTTTGAATACCGCCGAACTCGTCTAGCAATGGCGCGCCGATGCCCACCATCATTACTCTGAAAGCATTGGCGATACGCTGGTTGCCGTTTTCGACGCTACCGGCCATCTTCTCAAAGGCTGCTTCCGTGGCGCCGGCGCTGTTTTCCATCGCCTCCAAGTTGCCTGCAAAACGCTCAGCATTCGTGCCGGTCAGCGCCAGCACGCCGTTAAGGGCTTCGCTGTTGGTGAAGAGCTTGGCCATTTCATCGACGTTGCCGCCGGTGGCGCGCTCGACCTCACGCAGCACACCCTCAAGCCCCTGGCTGCGCAGCGCCGTCGCATCAAACTGGATACCAAGTTCTTCAGCTACCTGCCGTGCACCCTGCGTCGGGTTAATGATGGAGGCAATCGCCCCGCGAATCTGCGTCATGGCAGAGCTTGTCGGCGCACCGCCTGCAGTGACGGTGGCAATCGCGGCAGACAGCACATCAAACTCAACGCCGCCTGCGGCAGCGGTACTGGTAGCCTGTGACAGGGAGGCGCTTAGCTCTGGCAGCGTGGTTTGCCCACTGCGCACCGTTTGGAACAGCAGATCGCTATAGCGCTCCGCGTCGTCCATACCATCGCCGTAGGCATTAAGCGTTGAGACCAGTACGGTCAGCGAGCTATCCAGATCGCCCTTGCCCGCCACCGCCAAGCGCTCGGCCTGGGTTACCGCTTCTAGCGAGCGGGTATAGTCAACGCCCGCTGAAATGGCCCCATATACCGATGCGTTAATTTGCTCAAGCGACTGCGTGCTATCCGTTGCGTAGGCCAAAATATCGCCGCGCAAGCGGTCTAGGTTTTCACCCGACGCATCCACCAGTGTTGATATTTCACGAAAGCCGCTGTCAAAATCCCCCGCCATTTTTACCGCAAGGCTGGTTACTGCCACGCCGGTAGCCAGCAGCGCGGCCTCAAATTTCAGCACGCCCATGGTCGCGTTGGCGATAGGGTCAACCACGCCCTGGGCAGAGCTAACAATCCCATTCATGCGCTTGGTGGCACTGTCCACGCCAGCGCCCATTTGGTCGACGCCTTCGAAGATAATGGCAACGGATTTTTCAAGATCGGCCATGGGCCACCTCTAAACGTCAGGCAATAAAAAACCCGCTGAGTGGCGGGTCAAGTTAAATATCTTTCAACTAAACAGGGTTTATCCAGGGAACGTTAGAGCATCGCCAGAGAACATCTCTTTAATTTCTACGCATCGCTGCAGGTCTTCGTAAGAGCCTTCACTACTAGCAAGAGATTCAATGGTGCATGTTTGACTGATGATAAAAGGCAGCTCTTGATACTGGGTGCTTAAAGCGTTCTGTGCGTCATGCTCAGCAGATAAGCAGCGCTCACGAGCACTGTCCGGCTCCACTCCAAGCTCTTCCATTCCACTAGCATAATCATCGCAGTAAGCCTCAATATCGTAGCCAGGCAATGCGCTAAAGTTGTCCGACATAGCCGCCGCTGTCTTTGCCTGATCAGTTTTAGCGAGCGCATTGGGCCAGTCGATTAAAGGCAATGACTCGTCTTGCCCCATAATCGCAACGGAATTAATCACGCCAAAGTCACGCTCGTCGTTCACTACTCTAAACGCAGCAAACCAAGCATCGTTGCCTGCCCCCTCAATACCAGTGATAAAAATCACTGTACCAGGATCCAATCGTGGTGCATTAACCGCTGATTCCCAATTGCCGTCATTGCTCTCCAAAAAAGGCGTAACGCGCGAAAGACGGAGCTGTGCGAGAACTTCTGCCTCCTGGTCTTCGTTTACGTCACTTACCGAGCGCTCCCACGGCGCCTCTAGCCTGCCTAACCTATAGCTGAACAGTATTTCTTCAATTCCCATTGGGCAATTGGTGTCTTGATACCCCACCCGCCCAGCCTCATCCACACATTTAAATATCTGCCCCTGCGCTACCGCTGGCAACACCACTACCGCCAGCAAAACAGCCGCCTTCAACCCCTGCATAACCTTCTCCCTGAACAATCCCTCATTCAGCTTAGCATTATTTGCTATTCCGTTGGTCGAAGTACAGCCCCCATAGGTCGCACTCAAGCTCGGTCAGCATAGCGAGGGGGAATAGATCAGGGCGTACACGAAACAAAAATTCGCCCTTCAGGTCGCAGAGTTGAAGGGCTAGCTGGATGTCTGCGCGTTTGAAGAGCGCTTGGGCTTTCCCGGCTCGCTGCCTAGCCCCGTTAATTGGGTGATTTTGGTCGTCAGCTCATAAAACTCTACCGGAAACGCCTCAGCCAATTTGACGGCCACTTGGTGCGTGCACTCAGGCGCAACGCTGCCGATGGTCAGCATTTCAATGCGGCGCGCTAGGTCGTCGGGCACACTGCTGCCGGTGCCGATTAGCTCTTTGATGGCGTCCGTCATCTTTTCTGACTTATCAGAGCTAAGCGCATCAATCACGGCGTTTTTATTGCGGTTGCGTGCCTGGGCTTCATTAACGCGGGCCAGCTCTTCACCGGTTAAGCCACGTACCCGCCACACCGGCCCTTCGTCTTTTTTCGCGCCTTTGAACCAGTCGCGCAAATCTTTCACCGGCACATCTTCTTCGCGGCGCTTAAACGCGGTGCTGGTGAAGCGGTTGGCATCAAATTCCATAGCGTTCTCCTATGACAGCCCGAGCACAACTGCCGGGGCTGTCAAATTATCGGTTACTCGAAATCGGCGGTTTCTTGTTCAGCGGAAACAGTGCACGCGATGTTGACGTGATCGCCCGCCGGGTAAGTGCGCCCAATGCCCAAGATACCCTGCGTTAGCGAGTGCGGGCTGCGGTTGCGGTCTTGGTACCAACGGAACCAGAGGCGCTCGTTTTTCAGCTTCACTAGCGGGTCGTTAGCGTTGCCTTCGCCGTAGTAAGTGAACGATGCCTGGCCAAGCGACTTGGATACGCTACCCAGCGTGCCGTTGTAAATCTCGGTGCTGTTAACCGAGTGCGAGGTTTCAGCAGGCACCCAGGCGCTGGCACGCGGGATTTCTGCAAAAATAGGCGTATAGCCACGCAGGCTAACGCGCTTGGGTAGGCTGCCTGTGTGAATCTTGGGTAGCTCAGCGGCAAAATGCACCTCGCCCACCGCCGGATCGATTTGGAATACCGGGCTGTCGTAGCGCTCCTGGTGGAGCCCCACCACCTGCATAATCTCAGTGTCTGAGACCGGGCCAGCATCCGCGCCATTGAGCCGCACTTGGCCGATCTCAATGCTATCCACCGGGATGAACGGAGGGCCACCCGCTTCCCCGCGCTCTTCCGTAAACGCGCTACCTTCTGTGCCCGCCACTGCAACTAGCCCGCCGCTAGCATCAACGGTAACGCTAGTGATCAGGTGGGTGGCTGTGGTGGCGCGCTCAACCGCTACATCACCGCTGGCCACATTAACCAGCCCATCTGACTGAGCACCCGCCGCCGTAGGCATGTAGGCACTGAGTGCGGATACCGTCACGTTGTCGTTACCGCTACCAGCACGCACCTGCCCACCGGTTGCCAAACCCCATGGGCGAACCTCAGCATCAAAGCCAGCGCGGGCGCTCCATGGCGCAAACGTGGCTTCAAACACTACGCTATCGCCGGTGTCGCTCATGTGCTCCCAATCGTTAAAGGATTGGCCGGACTCGTATTCCAATTTAGGGTTTTCGGTGATCGCCACGGGCGTTCTCCTGTTCTATGTGATCAAAAGCCCGGCGAACGGGCATAAAAAAGCCCAGCGAGGTGGCTGAGCAATATCAAAATGCAGATAGCTATTGGCTGTAGGGGTCACCGATACGGTGCGACCAACGCACGGCAAGCACCAGGTCGACGCCGATAATGTCGCTGCCTTCTTCGGGGTAATAAATCGTGCCGCCGGCGTAGGCCACGTCCTCAGCCAGCCCACCTAGCGTGCGGTCGCTGCCCGTTGCGGTGGTAATTAGCTCGGCCAGAATGGCGTTGCCTTGGGTACTCCATTGGCGGTGGTCGCGGTCAGCCTGGTGCACGGTTTCCACCGTCACTTCGGTGGTGACGCTTACCCCGCCGTAACGGCTTCGCTCAACGTTGCCGTCGCTGCCGTCCCAAATGCTGCGGGCTGGCAACGTGTCGATGATGCTATTGGCACGCTCAGCGTTAAGCCGCGCTGCCAGCGCTGCGATGATTTGCTCTCTTATCGGGGTCATATCACTGCCGTTTTAGTAGTCGCTCTGCCTCATAGCCCATACGCTGCATTAAGCGGTTGCCGCTGGGCGCCTGCAGGTCGTCTTTAACATCGGTGAATACCTGACTGGTTGATGGGCCATACAGCACTTTCAGCCCTTCACTGCGGCCAAGGCCGGGACCATATTGCGTGCGAATGGCAATACCCTGTACGCCATTGCCAAAGCGGATAAAGAACGCCCCAGGCATCCGCTTCTTGCCGCCAGTCGGCTTCACCTGCACCCCAATATCGCCCTTCTTGTACTGACGATGCGGATAGCGCGTCAGCAGCGTGCCGCGTGCTGGCGTGCGAATCGCGCCTTGGGGCTTGGCAACCGTCGCCCGTTTGATGGTCAGCTTGTCGCGCACGTAGCCCGCTTTGAGCTTGACCTGCTTGCGGATCTCTTTGCTGGCTTCGGTGCGGGTGACGCCTAGCGTGTGGTTGATAGCGCTGCTCATGGCGCGCGGCGCGCCATTCTTGATGTGCATCAGGTCTTGCTCAATGCGCCTAATAGCTGCTTTATCAACCGTGATTTTGATGGGGGTGGTTTGGCTCATGTGCGCTCCTGCGTCACGATCCACGTCACTAGGTAGCCGTCATCGCTGGCCTTCTGGCCTAGCCGCCAGCCGGTGCCGTTAACGGTAACCACATCGCCCCGCCCACCCTCGCCCAGCTCGCTGGTGTAGCCAGTTAGCTCGGTGCGGGATTCCATCACCACGCCCTGCATACCCGCAACCGTTCGCTCTACATCGCGGTCGAGTATTACGCTTACGGTGACGGGCGTGCCGTTGTGAGGGGTGTAGGTGGCGGTGTCGCTGTCGGTGAGGTGCGTCATAACCGCCTCATTGAGGCGGTTAGTCAGGTTGCCAAAGCGGCTCATTACGAAGCCGCTTCTTTCAGCTTAATGACCGACTGCGGGCGGGTGCAGAGGTGCAGCGGGTTAGACTGCGCTTCAAGCTCGACGCCCTTGTTGTGTGACAGCGGCTCGCTGGAGCTGTACAGCGGCAAGCCCAGCGTGTTGGCGGCATCCATGTAGTCAGCGGGTGCGAAGCGGGTGATAAACAGCTCATCGGTGCCCATTGGGAAAGCGTAGGCTTCGGTCTCTGGGATAAACGCCTTGCCACCAACGTGGCCACGGTAGCGCTCAAACATCAGGCCGCCGAACGTGAACGACTCGCGGCCATCGGCACGCAGGCGCTCAGACTGCTGGTACATGTAGGCTTCGCGCACTTTGGGGTGAGCCACTAGCTTGCGCCAGAAGCTCGCGCCGCATAGCACGGTAGCGCCTGAGAAAAACAGATCGCCCAAGCCTTTCTCGATCTCTTCTAGCACGTCCAGGCACTTCATCTGAACGTCGGTCGTATCAGTGTTCAGCGCAAACGCGATGGTTTTTTGCGTGATACCAAACGCGCTATAGAGGTCTGCCAGCACGGTGGTGCCGTCCGCGTCCATAATCTGGCCTTTGATCGCGCCAATGCGGTGGTATTCGTGGGTAACGTCAATGCGCTGCGCCATCTTGGCTAAGCGTGCGTTGACCACGGACTGAACCGCCTGCTCTTGGTCTTCCGTGCCGAAAGCGCGCACGTTCTGCACTTCGTCAGCCAGAACAGTGGCAGTGGTCGGCAGGTGATGTGCCGTAAAGGTAATGCCGGTGCGCTTTTTAACGCCCACCACGGTACCGGGTGCACCGCGCTCTTTAGCGGGCACCAAGCCCAGCTGGTGGCCTGATTTCTCAATCACCATCGAGGTGGTGCGGGAGCCTTCTGCCTGGAAGATGCCCATTTCCGCGAGGCGGCGCGGCTGGTATTCCACGTCGTTGATGGCGGCGGTTAGTGACGCCAGAGTAAAAATATCGTTATCAAAGATGCCCATGGTTGGCCTCTCTCAGTAAATTGGGTAACGGATGCAGGTTGCCCGGATGGGCACTCGATACAGGCAAGCTAAGCGCGGCTTAGCGGATGATGACGCCTAGGCCAATCAGATCGTTGGTGCCTGCCGTGATCTGCTCTTCGGTGGCGGCATCCGGCCAGGTCAACGCTTCGCCATGCACCTCGCAGGCGCGAACATGGACCACGCAGGGCTTGGGCGCTTCGCTGGCATCTACGCTTGCGTAAAGCACGGCCTTGGTGGTTTCGGTGCCGTCTGCGGCGGCAGGCGCTAGCTGCACGTAGTTGCCCGCGGCGTTGAGCGCCAGCACGGTGCCCGCTGCTAGGTTTCCAGCCGCCAAGGTGCCTTGCTCACGCGAGCGTGCGCCGTTGGCTTCGGATACGATGTGCTCGCCAGTGTGACGGCCTTCGGTAAATGTTTTGCTGCCCATGGGTCAGCCTCCTTCTATGGCTAGGTAGTTGCGGGGCGCGGAAAGCGGCGAGGCTTACGCCTGCGCCTTGCGGTTGATGCGGGCATAGATCTTGTTGTGATCTATAGCCGCTCGGTGCCCACCTTCGGGCGAATGGCTGCTATGGATGCTGGTTTTATTGCCGCTGGCGGCGGCTACGTCGTATATGTATTCGCTGGCCTGTTGGTCATCCATGCCGTTAGCAATCAGCTTTTCCATCAGCTGCGCTTGGCCAGTGGTTTGGCAGGCTTTGACGATGGCGGTAATGCGGGTGCGCTCTGCGGCTACCGCCTCTTGAGCCGAGTTATCGATCTGAATTTTCCCCGGCCCCGCTGCCTTAATCTCATCAAGCAGCGCTTGTGGAATGTCTTCAATTTTTGCGAGCGCTGAGGGTGCCTGCTGCCTTAGCGCGATAATCTGGTCACCCAGATCGGCGGCTTGGGCCTCGGCTTCTTCAGGCGTCATATCGAACGCCAGTGCTAGGGCATCGGCGGCGCTCATGGTCGCGCTGTCGCCGCTCGCTATACGCGCTTTCAGTGCGGCAATCTCGCTATGCTGCTCAAGCTGCCGCATAAACAGCTTAGGATCAGCGCAGGCGACGGCTTTTAGCTGGGCGTCGGCTTCGGTAGCAAAGCCCCACTCGATGGATTCGTCGGCACCTAGAAAGGTATCGCCCTGGTCAAGCAAGGCGTTGATCTCGTCCTTGGTCTTTCCGGTGGCGTTGACGTAGATGTCGACCATGGAGGCGTCGATTGACGCTAGGTTGCGGGCGGTATCGGTCATCTCTTGGGCGTTGAAAAAGCCCATCATCAAACCGCTGGCTCGGTGGGTCATCATTGTCGAGCCGATGGCCATGGAGCGCGTATCACCGGCCATCATAATGATGGTGGCAATGCTGGCGGCGGTGCCGGTCACACGGGTATGAACCTTGGCGCTGTGGTCGCGCAGGTAGTTGTAGATCCGCACGCCGCTAGCCACGTCACCCCCGGGGCTGTTTAGCTCCACGGTGATTTCGTCCAGTTCACCAAGGGCATCGATGGCGGCGATAAAATCGCGGGCCGGTTGCTCGCCGGTAAAATCAGCAATCCAATCAGGTGCCCAGTCACTGCCAATCGGTTTATCAATCGATACCAGGGCTTTACGCGGGTTATCCGCCAAAGCTTGTGCTTTAAACCATGTCATTAGCTGTTTTCCTCTTCTTCGGTGGCGGCCACCAGCGCTTCAAGCGCTGCCTGCAGGGAGCCGTTTTTAGCGGTGATTCGGGGGTCAGAATCCAGCACCAGCTTGTGCTTGTCGGCACTGGCGTTGCCTTTTTGGATCTCGGCATCGAGTTGATCGAGCGACCAGCCACGTTCGCCAGCGGCTTCTGAGCGCGGCTTGAACCCGGCGCGTACTTCCATTAGGTCGGCGGTCACTTCTTTCAGCGGGTCTACCCAGGCCCACTTGGGAGCTATCCAGTCAATGGCGAGGTAGCCAGCGCGGCGCTGCCAGTAATCGGGGATATTCAACGCGCCACTGGTCACGGCCACATCGAGCCATTGCGCGGCGATGCGGCGGCACCATTGATGCACCAACAAGTGTGCTTGCAGTGCTTCTGCCCGCCGGCGGAATTCCAGCAGGCCAGCGCGAATGCTTGAGTAGTTGACGCCTTTCAGGTCACCCGTTAGCTGCTCATAGGTAATGCCTGCGCCAGCGGCTACGGCGAGCAGCTCGGTGCGCAGCCATTCGTTGTAATTCGCGCCTATGTCGGGTGGGTCGGAAAACGTTACGTCCTCGTCATCTTCCAGGTAATGGATGCCGCCGGGCGTTAGCTCGGACATCTCCTCGCCGCCTTCGCCCGGCATGGTGACCTGGGTGCCAAAAAACGGGCCGTCGTCTTCAGGCTCGTGATCCGTTTTGCGTTTCACGAACGCGCCGAACAGGTTGGCGAGCTTTTGGCGGGCGAGCGTGGCGTCCTGCATTTCGTCTATTTCGTACAGCCGCACGATGACGCTTGTTAGCTCTGGCACGCCACGTAACTGCCCTGGGCGCGTGCGGCGGTACATGTGGATGATGTTGCTAGCGGGCACCGCAACGCGGGTGTTCATCTCGCTGGTGAGCTTTTCATGCGGGTGGTGCCGCCAGAGGTGATAGGCGCGGCGCTGGCCGATACCGTCAAACTCAATGCCCATGCGAATCAAGCGGCCATCAAAGGCGCGGCTGTAGGCAGGGTCGAGGTGTTCGGCTTCAATCACCTGCAGCTGCATGGGCACGGCAAGGCCATCGCTCACGCGGCGGTACCGAATGCGCCCAAGCGCCTCGCCTGCTTCAAACTGCGCGCCAGCAGCCAGAGCCTGCAGGCCGTAGAAATTATCAACGCCATCGGCGTCGCATTCGTTTACCCATCGATCCCACAGCTGTTGGATTTCATCGTTGCCCCACTGCGGCTTAATGCCGGTGCCGACCAAATTAGCGACGTAGGCCTCTTTGGCTTTACGGGCGTAGGCGTTGTTGCGTATGGCGTTGTGGCTGCGCGCCTGCAGCATGGGTAGGCTGCGCTCGATAGGGCCGTTTGGGCCGGTAATCGTATTGCCTTTGCCCGCCATGCGGCGCTTGGTGCTCGCGCCATCGTATTGGGCTTTAACCCCTAGCATTGAGGCCATGCGCTTGATCGTTTTGAGCATGCTTATAGCCCCTTCGAGGTGATTACTTGCCGAGTGCGAGAGCGGCGCTGGCGGTTTTGCGCGCTAACATCCGCAGCGATGTAGCGTTCTAGGCTGCGCAGCTTGTCGATGTCGGCTTGGCCGTAGTCAACGGTGCGCCCGTTATGGGTAATGCGGGTGACGCGCTGCCCAGACGCCAAATCGAGAATGGCCTGGCGCACCTGGGCAAGGTTGTCGGCGGTGTAGGCCATGAGGTGGCTCCTGTTAATCTGCACCCGGCGAACGGGCATGAAAAAGCCCGCACGGTGGCGGGCTTGGTGTGTCTCGTCAGATACTATCCGCGCGGCTTGACGACGCGCCGGCGGCGTTTCTTTGGCGGCGCTTTACTGCGCATCTGCTCGGTCACAGTGGCGCTGTCTGCGCTCGGTGCGAATACCAGCATGTTGGCGTCCCACTGTTCTGCCCAGGGCGGCGGTGCGTCCCAGTTGATCTTTTCGCCCTTGAGCAAAATAAACACTGTGAGGTTGTACACGCAGAGGTCAAACGCCTCATTGGGGCGCTTGCCTGGGCGTGACCATTTGCCGCTTGCCGGGTCTCGCACCTCGTAGGTCAGCTCTTCGTACCACCAGCGGCCTAGCCATGCGGGCGTGTGCAGGTAGCCTGCGCCTGGGTTGTCGCGGTCCATCATTGCAGCCACGGTGTCTTTCAGGGTGTCGGTGCCTAGCATGTAAAGCGGCACGTCGCCCTTGGCGCTGCTTTTTCTGTTCTTGCGGCCTGTGTTGTCGGGTAGCGTTTTGCGAACACGGCTGGGCGTGCGGCTGCTGGCACCTTTTACTAGGTAGGCGCGGCTTTGCAGGCCATCACGCGCTAAACGCCGGTACCATTCATAGGCCTGGCTAGTAACGGACTCTTCGCCCTCGCCTTCGCCACCGGTATCCACGGCCATGGCGGTAATCGGCATGCGCCGGTCGCTGCCATCCGCTAGCCGATAGGTGCGCTGCAGTACATCGCGGGTCAGTAGATCCCAGTCCTCTGGCTGCGTGGCGGGGTTAATGGGGCGCGGTGGCTCGTCGTTATTGGGGCCCCGATCTTCTTTGATATTGAAGCGGTCAACCACCCATGTTTCACGGTTTGGGCCCCAGCCATGCACCTGCACTACAAACCGGCGATCCTTGCCGCCTTGCACATCCACTGCAGCGGTAAGAAAGCGCACGCCGTGAGGAACAGTGCGGCGCTCCACTTGCTCAGCGCGGTCTAATAGCCGCTGGCTTGAGCGTTGCGTGGCAGCACGCCGGTATTGGTATGGCCTGCCCCAGTCGGTGTTGATAACGGTTTTGAGCGTTTCTTGGCTGCCGGTTTGCTCATACGTTTCTTCAGCGCGCTTGAGTTTTTCCGCCAGACTCGTCCAGCTTTGGAACGCGGCGCTTGGGCCTTCCATCCAAAACGATGCAATGCGGGTTTGGCGTCGCGTGCCGATCAGCTCGCCTTCAAGCGTCAGCTCCATGCCTTCGGGCACCCAGCGACCATCAAGGTTGAGCTGGCGTTTTGCCTTGGGCTCGATCTCGGTGCCGCAATGCGGGCAGAACGCGCATTTCGACCCCTGGTTGAAGTTGTCCATCGTTGGCGTGAACCAGCGCCTGCACGCTGGCTCTGGGCACTGCCAGTACCACAAGCGGCGGTCGCCTTGGTTGAACAGATCCAGAATGCCCGTGGTGGGCGGCGCCATGTGCGGTGAGTCCGCAGGGCGTATCCAGTCGGGGTCAGTGATCTCACGGCCTGGGCTAGATTCGGCTAGCGTCATGCCGGTGGAGCCGAATGTCTGCGTGCGCTTTCCTGCGAGCGTGAAGGCGTCACCCTCGCCATCGATGTTCTCGGCAAGCCGGTCAAAGTCGGTAATCAGTACGAACTGGTAATCAGAGCTGGCGAGCACGTTCTTGGACGGCCATTTGATACCGAGATAGTTGCCGGCGCGAAAGGTTTTATCGTGAACGTTATTGTCGTGGCCACGCGGGCTAAGGCGCTTCGCTAATGCGGGCGAGTGCTGCAACATGCGGTCGATGCGCTTCTTGCTGAACTCGCGGGCTTTCTCTTCCGAGATCTGCACAATTAGGCCATCGCCGGGGTCGCAGTCGATCTTGTAGGCAACATAGCCATCCACTAGCGCATTAGTTTTGCCCGTTCGCGCTGGGCCTGCGAATATCACGGCGTCGTATAAACGGCTGCCCATGCAGTCTAGCGGCTCGACCATGTAGGGCGTGGCCTCGGGCGACCAGTCCTTAACCGTGCCATCACCACCCACCACCTTCATGCGCTCAGCAGCGGCTTGGCTTGCGCGTATACGGCGCGGCGGGCGTATCAATTCGGCAACATCACGACGAATGGCAGCAGCGCTAGCTAAACTACTCATCAAGCGTCTCGTCATCGTCAATTATGGATTGGTACATCATTTCACGGAGCGCGTCGGTGGATTTCTCGACAAGCTCAATGGTTTCTGGCGTCAGGCCTGCGTCACGCTCTAATAGGTCGGCTAATGAATCCAGGCCGCTCGCCACGGCTTTAGCAAGGCGCGACATTTCCCGATGGGCTTCTTCAACCGGCACCAGCAGGCGCATTTCTTTTTCAAGCTTTACGCGAAGAACTTCGGACTGAAACCAGTCTTTGCGCTCTGTTGGGTGGTAGTCATTAGGGTCAGCCGCGGTGCCAGGGCGTGACTCGCTGAACAGCGCAGGGCCAGCATCTTTCAGTGCATAGACGTTCGCGCCATTGCGGGCGCCAGCAGGCACCACACCAGACTCCTTTAGGCGTTTGCGCACCGTATCGCGGTGAAGACCAAACGCATCCGCCAGTCTGGTGATGTTCCAGTTGTAGGCCTCTTCAAGGCGATTGATCTCTGCCACACGCTTATCATCCTATCGGCACCGTACCCCTATTGATTTCGGCAGCGTCGGCACCTTAAAACACGACAACCATGCGGGTTTATGCGAGGTGCTGCTGACGACCATGAAATGCCGAAAATTTGTCGAATTCCGGGGCTCTGCGCCCCCGTGGCGCGCCGTTTGAGCGCCAGAAGGACCCGCGTTTTTTTGTACCAAAGTGTTGCCAAGCGGGTCCCGCGATCCCTGTTTGATTGCTGTTTCCTTGCGCGGCCTGCTGTTCCGATCACGCGGGTAGAAAATTTAATAGATGACGCGGCGTTCGATGGCGAAAGGCTGGAGGAATTGCCCCCTGCCCCTCAGGCTTTCGCGCTACGCCCCCGGCGTGCCGCCTGAGGCGATATTGACGATGTGATCAACCTCAAATGCAGGCGTGAAAAAAGCCCCGGTTTAAGCAGGGCTGGTACAAGCCTTTATCGCGTTGCGGGATGCGCTGACGCTTGCGACGCCACTGCCTGCCGCCACAATCTTGCTTAGCTGTGGGCGACTTCTTTTAGGCAACCACTGGGTCTGCGTGCTTATCGCAGTAGCCGTGCTTGTGTTTGGTTTTGCCGGTGCACATGGGGGCGCGGCATGAGCGTGGTGGAGCACAAGCCATATCACCTCCATCTAAAGTAATGCGACAAACTGCCGAGATAAGTAATGGAAACCTAAGGAGTAAATGATGAATGCACTTGTTAGCGGTATAGCCGCTTCTTTATCTACCGTGCTCATAAGCACACTCACCCATCACCTAAAACAGCGAATAAGCTACGGGGTGAGGTGGAAAAACAAAAAAGAGCAGTTTGATGACATCATTACTAAAGCCCACAACCTGAAAGAGAAGAACGATAAAAACAGCACCGAGAGAGCCCATCTTGAGAATTCTATCTTCTCTAAGTTTGGGTGGCCGATGCCTGCAGAGGCAGTTACCTTCCTGCTTGCAAAGAAAGACTTCCCCTACAACCTCGAAGCATTCCATAAATCACGTAGAGATATTGAGTTCAGAAATGGCGTCTTCCGAAGCAAGGTATCAGGCATAGGTAGAATATTTGCTTCTCCAAAGGAGTCTTACATCAAAGCAGTCGTGAGAATGGGCGTCACGCTGACGTTATCCTGGGGTGCAGGGGCGATAATTCTAGTGGTAGTGAACCTAGGCTTCAGATATTCCACCCCCGTAATTACGCCGGCGTTTGCAACTGCGACACCATTAGTTCTGTTTCTTATCTATCTTCTTGGTTCATCCACAACAGACATGAGGAGAAATAAAGCCTTACTCGACCTCAACAATGATGGGGAGGAATAACATTGCGTCTAACTCCTGTGGCTCAAGGGTAAACCCACATTATCCACAGTGGTACTAATCCTCTCCTGTACCATCCGCCAGTATCTCGACCACCGCCGCACGATCAGCATTGAATCGACGGCGTAGCGATTCATACTCAGCCAACAGCAACAAAGGCCCTCGGTTGCTATTGAGGATTAGCGCTGGTGCCGAAAGCTCACTCGTTAGGTGGCTCGGCACCGTTGGGCACTCGCACACCATCGCCGATACTGGGCCGTTGGAGCTGGCGCACCCAGTCAACAATACCAGTAGGCAGATCGCTATCCAGCCAGTCGCGCGCTTTAGCATCGGTTTCTCCTAACTGTTGAAGCGCCACTGTGCTGGCGCGAATGTCGTCCGCGATGATCGTCAATGTACGGTCGCGTTCAGCCATGGCCGCGTTAAGCGCTTTTATCTGCTGGCGCTGCCACACCTGGTGTTCCTGCAGGACCTCAGCGCGGTCACGCTGCCGCTCGGCTTCGGCTTGGTAAGCATCCCGCTGGGTGGTGACGTACTGCCAATAGAGGTAGGCGCTTGCCAGTGTTAGGGCACCCACCGCCAACGTAATCGCCCTGCCCTTGAGCGCGGCCATCATTTGAGCCACTTCTTAACGAAGGCCAGAAGCACCTCATAGAGAGCGTCTGCTTTGTTACGAACCCACTCAACGCCCATAATCGATAGGAACACGCAGGGGGCGATAGCCACCGCATCCGGTAATCCATAGTAATCAGCTAGCCACAAGAACACTGGATACTGCGAGAGCGATAGAATCGTGCCCACCGTTGCGCTCATCAGCGCTTTTGTCCAAGGGCCACCGTTGTGCAGCACAGTGATAAAGCCGACAGTGAACGTGGCGGCAGTCAGCTGTAGCCATGGCATCATGTCCACCAGCCACTTCCAGTTGCTCGGGTCGCGGTTGGGCATTGGGCAATTCTCTTTTCGTCTCGGGCTCATGAGTGACCACCTCGGCGGTCTGTGATGTTCAATCTGAGTGGCGGCGCTTCAGCAGTGCCCGCTCGTACCACGTTTTATCGTCGTCACACAGCACACCCTTGGCGCACTTGTATTCGTAGAGCAGGCGCTCTAGCGAGTATTCGTGTTGGCCATAACCAGCCCCAGGCAAAGACGCCCAGATATTCCGGCAGCGGTGAATAGCCTCAGCAATGCGGCCCTCTTGAATGAGCGGTAGTGCCTTCTGCTCGCGTATCTGCTGGATTGCGCAGCGGTCTTGGCTCAATGGGCCAAAGTCCGGCAGGCTCAACTGATCTCGGTAATGGTTCCAGTAGCGGCTTAGCTGCTGATAACGCCCCGCTGCTGTAGAGCTAAGGCCCTTTCGAATTTTTACCAGCTTGCGCGGGTGGTCGATGTAGCCATCCATCAGGATCAACTTGCCGGGCAATGAACCAACGATGACCCGATACCCGTTATCGGTACGCGGGTCGCTCAGCATGGGCTTGCCGACCTCAGCAAACGCCAGCATGTCGAGAAAGGCGCACACGTTGACGCCGCCCGCTTGGTCAGGAGTGATAACAGGCATAGAGTCACTTGATGAAAGAAAGCCCCTTTACGGCGGGGCAAGGCGCACCAGGCGCATGCAATGGGAACGACAGAAAGCAAAAAGCCCCGCCGGGTGAACGGCAGGGCTTAATGTATATTTATTAGTTAGCTAAGGTTATTACAGCTTAAACAAATTGTAGATCAACCATAGAGGGAATGTCAACATATAGACCATATCCAATATCAAAATACTACATACGGTATAGGCTAATATTTATTTGTATCTGTATTTGCATGTTCGTCCCTTACCCAATAGATTTAAAAGACTAGAGACTTACATGCTCAGCAAAGTTTCTTTATAATAAGCACTCATAACTGTTGATAAGTCTGTTAAAAAGCTGTGGATAAGGGAGGGTGAAATGACTAATAAGCTAAAAGAAAAACTCCTAAACTTCCGTGAGCAGAAAAAACAGGGCAATGTGACCAGCGTAAAAGTAAGAGGCGCAGGGGTTGCTTCTGTAGATGCCAAGGCTTTGATGTCTTCCCGAAAAGTTACGAATGTTGTTGGAAAAATCAATCGAACAAAGATTGATAGCTTAGATTTTTCTTAATAATTATTTAAAAAGGTGTGCTAAGTGGCTAGCAGTAGGTTTTTATTAGTTGTACTAATACTTATTGCTGGCTACACCTTCATTTCAAATTATACGCTTACCAGGGGTAGAATAGCGAGAGCTAATGGTCAGCACTTATATTTGAAAAGTGCATTGTGGGGTCTTATCTTTTTTATAATCTCTTACCACCTCCAAGATAAGTTTAGCGATTCCACATTTTTTAATTACACCCTAAACTTAGTACCAAATGCTTTTCAAGATGAAATTGACTCACTAACAAGGTCGGGCTTTTTAGCGCTCTGCCTATCGTTCAGTTTATTATTTATATTACAACTTCCTATATATTGGTCATCATATGCCATTGAAGCAACTTGGATTGACAGGCAACTCGAAAAAAGATTTAAAAACCGTTTTATAAACAGCTTTGTAAAAACTGCTGAGGCTTTGTGGCTGTTGCTACAATATACAGGCTGGAAATATACACAATGGGTTGAAAGAGCGAGTTTAGACCGCAATCCAGTTGACGAACTCTTACTGGATGCGATGCTTGATGATGAAGGTGCAATAATGACTTGCGATGACAATGGCAAGGTCTTTATTGGTTTTGTTCTTGAGCTACCAGACCCGGCACAAGCAACAAGTGAGCGAGCTATTTCAATACTACCTATAATGAGTGGTTCGCTTTGTAAGGAATTCCAACAACTTCACATCACAACAGACTACTCTGATGCATTTTTCCCCTTTTTGAATAATGGTACCGAAAATTCTGATGGGCAAGTTGGTTACGATAAGTCAGTTATAATATATACAAAAAAAATAAGAATATTAAGGAGGTTTGACGTAGGTATGTTTGAAAGCTTTTTTAAGAGGAGAGTGTGCGCTTGTGGTCACGACATTTACCTACCCAAACCACACAGACAAAATATGGCAATAGCCACCTCCTCTAAAGATGGCTAAAACCAAAAACATTCAAAGCTTTGCAAGTAATATGAGCATTATGCGGGCCTGCTTTCCGGCATCTTGAATTGCTTGTCCTTTTTTATACTCAATCGATACATCAATACCTGGTGGCCATCCCAGCATTTGGGCGTAATACCCTATGCGTGCAGCTATCTGATCGTAGTTCTTCCCCCATGGCCCATTCACCCGCCGATCAGTCTTCGCGGCCTGGATCAGCGCCGCCAGCAAGTTACGAGGGCGAAGCCTCGCATATTCCAAGAACTGTCGTGCTTCTTCGTGGGCGGAGTGGATGCGAATACCACGATCATAAGCCATGGCTAAAGGGTCAGCTTTAGCAGTGCCACCTCCCGGGGATTCACCTAGCTTGGCGGTAGAACTAAACGGCTGGTACCCAAGGTTTTCATGGGCAAACCACGTGCGGCGCTCCACTTCCATATCAAGTACACGATTTACAAATACCCGTGCCGCCTCCGGATCATGGTCTTCATGTGATTCTCTTGCGATCTCACGCAGCCTAGCCATTGGCATTCGCTCAAACATATCGCGCATCATGCGTCCCTCTTTCTTAACTGCCATGCCCATCACCCCTTCCTCCATTCACTACCACTCTCAAGCGCCAGCCGTTCACCCACGATTTGCGTACGTGGCCAACTGGCGTACTCCCTCAACACCGCTTTCGCCTCATCTAGCCCACGCGCCAGCACTGCGCAGTAGCCTTCGTATTCGCTGCCTTCTAACCAATCAAATTGGCTGGGCGCCAGCGCAGCATCACGGGGTGGTGTCGCTTTAAACTCCAGGTACAAGCCGAACCACCCGCCGCGGGCTTGCCGAACAGGCAGATCGCTAACGCCTGCCTTCACCCCCTGGCGCTTTAGGTCGCTTGCGGTTTTATTATTGCGGTGGCCACCGTTGGGTACATGAAAAGTGGCATCAAACAACTCACCTACTGGATGGCCGCGCATCTTCTCGCCATACAGCCAGCGGATAAGCACGGCTTGCTCCTGCCCTTCCCAATCAACCGGCTTTGCCCGGGGCGCGCCGCTTTTGGTTAGTGCTCGAGGACGACGAGGCTTCTGGATTCGTAACGTCACGCCATACCCCCCGCTATCTGGTCGAGCATTCTTTGCTGGCGCTCCCAACGTTGATAATCGGCCACGATCCGCTCCAGCATGGCCCACGCCTTATCGTTATGATCAAGCTCGGCACGGCTTTGAATGCCACACGAGTGACGGATAAAATCAGCGCAGTCCTCGGGGGTATGGGTTCCATCGGGAAGCTGCCAATGTTCAAGCGCTTTTGCCTGACGGCGGCGGCAATCGAGATAGAAACCGAAACGCACGTTTTGGCACAATAACGCTGCGCGTCGGGCCTGCTGACCACCTTTCAATGCTTCACCCATCGTCATGCTCCCCTTGTTCGTTAAGCCCCTCAACACTCTTGCAAAAAGCTGCTGCAGCACAGGCAATGGTGATGAACACGCCCGTAAGCACACCCAACAGAAACCAGCTCATGCCATCCATCGTTGACCTCCACCCCGTTGGGATTTGCGCATACAGTGCTTGCACGCTGGTAGCTGCTCACCCGTACCTGGGTCTCGAAAGTCAGCCGCGCTTTTGCGGTACTGGCACAGCGGGCATTTCGGGCGGTGGTAAACACGGCTCAGCATGATCAACGCCCTCCCATCGCGGCCAGCGGTGCGTCTGCTTGTGCCAGCAGTTCACGGCGGCGGGCTTCTTCCTGATCACGCGCTTCGCGGCGGGCTTGGGCGTGGGCATCCGCTGGCTTGTTGATGATCTCGCGAAGCTGACTCACCATGCGTTTACGCTGGCGCTTACCTGATTCGGTCAGCGGCTTATCGGGTGGCGGCAGCAGGTGCTTCAACTTTGGCGCGGGTAATTTGCCAGCACTGACAGCATCCCCTAGCACGATTTCGCGGCGCTGCTGATCATGCCCGAGCGATACCTGCCATTCGGGCTGGCACCCTTCTGCCTTCGCCGCTTCCAGCTCACGCTCATACGCCGCCAGGAACGCCATACGGCCACCAATCTGATCACCTCCGGACAGCACCGGTTTAGCCACACCAAGCGCCCGGGCAATCTGAGGCGTCCACACCACAGTTTCCTGTTCGTCCAGGCTACGCAGCGCCAGCGCCCAGGCCTCGTTCGGCAACAGGTGCGCATTGGCACTCGGCAAACGGTCGATAATCGCCGCTAAGGTTAACTTTCCGTGAAGCTCTGCCCGGCAGCGCGCCAGCGCACGGCGGATCTCTTCGAACGGGTAGCTAGCCAGATCATCGGCCATTAGCACGGCGGCCGCGGGGCGTAGCTCATGCCCCAGCACCTCGGCAGTGGCGTACACCAGCTCAACCACTTGTTCAGACTCATGGGCAGTTAGCATGTCGAAGACTCCTGCTGTTGGCGGCGAGCGGCCATGATGCGTTTGGCCTCCTCAGCGTTACTCAGGTTTGATTGGGTGCTGTCCAGCTGGCGCGCTTTGGTTTGGGTAACCTGCTGACCAGTGACGAATTGCGTTGCGATGGATTCGCAGTCCTGCAGCAGCAGGCCCACGGGGTGCATACGGGAGGTGTAAAACTGGCTGTTCAGTTTCACGTAATGCGCGGCCACTCCTGGGGCGCGCTCAGCGCCTACCCGGTCGACCAGTTGGCTCATATTCGCGGCCACCTTCTGGTTCCACACGGGCCATGTGCTATAACGCGCTCGGTAGGCACAGGCATAGTTCGCCCACGGCTTGAACGTCTTGGCTTGCGGGTCCCGAGTTCCAGGCATATCGCTAGGGATTCGCGCCAGCAAATCGTCGGCGGATTCCTGCGCGCTAGCCAGTTCCGCCTGTGATTTGTCAGCACCAAGGAATTCACCTCCGGTCGCGGCTGGGCTAGCCCCAGGCGCAACCCTCTTACTGGACCCCTCTAACTGAACCCCTAAACCTGAACCCCTCTCTTCACGGTTTTCCGAATACCCCTCTTCGGGATCTCGACTAGGGTTCTCACGGCTTTCCGAATACCCCCCTTCGGGATTCCGAGTAGGGTTCTCACTGTTTTCCGAATACCCCTGTTCGGTTTTCCGAGTACCCATAGGCGCGGTATCCAACGGGCGATTCATATAGATGCGGCGCTCAACAATCTGCTTGCCCTGGCGCACCTGCTTCACCGTCACCCAGCCCTTTTTCTTGAGAGAACTAATCACCTCAGAAACACGGTTAGGCGACAGGCTAAAGAACTCAGCAAGCTTTTTGTTGGATTTGAAACAGCCCTTTTGCGGGTGCTGCAGGCTGTCGATCTCAATCAGCATCACCTTCTCTTGAAGCGATAGCTCACGATTCAGCCAAATCTCGGCGGGTATCCAAACACCACGGAAGGCGCGTTCATCGCTCATGCGGCACCCTCTAAATAGAAAGCCACGCCGAAGCCCGCTAAGGTGGCAGTTGCAACACCATCCACTAATAGAAGGAAAACGACGTGGCTGAAAACGAATACGATGCCCTTTGGGATGCCCATGAGCGTGAAGAATTTAAGAGACGCCATATCGACCCAAATGAATGTTTGGTCGACGATCAACTGGAGGTTACGCGCGAAGTGCTTAAGCAATTCATGCTCATATTTCTTGAGCACCACTTGAGCCGCCGCTATTGCAGCTTGGGGCTGGCCCTTGAAGGTGTTGAGTTGTTCCAAGCGCGTGCCGCTGAGGTCCACCATTGGCATCCAAGCGAAACCCAGGGAATGAACGTCGACGATTTGCTGATCTTGTTGGCCGGAGAGTTTGAGCATGTGGCTATCCCTCCCGACGCGCGTGAGGTGATACGGATGAGGACGCCTTATCTTCCTGAGTGGTTTGATATTGAGGCTCGCCTCTCTTAGCCCCTTTTTTGGGAACTTGCGTAAGCGGTAACCCCAAGCGCTGGCGATAGAGCGCCAGCGTTTCGGCCATTTGATCAGCCTCTTCTCTAAGCGCCTTGGCGCTCCATTCCAGGCCAGCCGCCTTGTGATATTTCTCCTGGATACCTTCGATCAACCCGCCCAAGGCTTTTTCAACTTCCCACTGTTCCATTTCCTCGAGCGGTGGCCCGATGTGCCCAAGCCCCTGCTTGAGTGAGTCCAGGCGGCGCTGAAGCTCTGCCGTGCTGAACTGGCTCTGGTTGCTCATACCCTCACCTCCCAAACACCTGTACACACAAACAGACCAGCAGTGTGGGCTGTCCTGATATGGGCTGGCTCATATACTGGAATCATTGAGACGCCACCTTTTCAGCAGGCGGCTGAACAAAAACCGAAGGGCACAGCTGGGCGGCAGTAAACTTGCCGTTCGTTAACTTTTCCGCTCGCAGCGCAACAGCAGGAGACATGCCATGCTTTCCACGCACCCACCCTGAAACAGTTGCTTGGTCAACTTTCAGCAGTTCTGCTGTTTTTATTTGATTGCCGAAGAAACCCACCAGTCTTTGGAAGGTAGAGGTTTGACTCATCTTTGCGTGCTCCTTAATAGGCATTCCCATATAATAAGTATAGGAATACCCGTTTGCAAGCATATGGGTTCGCCTATATAAATTGATTATGGAATTCAAAGACCGCCTTAAAAAAGCCAGGAAGTTGGCTGGCCTTAATCAAGCAGAGCTCGCCAAAAAAATTGGCGTGCAACAAACTAGCATCTCGGATTTAGAGCGCGGCAAATCTAAGTCAACATCATTCTCTACCCAGATTGCTCATGAGCTAGGAGTGAGCGCCTTATGGCTTGCTACTGGCAAAGGCGAAATGGTTGCAGGCGCAGTAAGCTCTGCCACTAATAACAACGTGTCTATAGCACCCACACCGCTGCGCTACTATCGCTACCCTGTGATTTCTAGCGTTCAGGCAGGCAAGTTTGCAGAGTGTGTAGTGCCATATCCTGCAGGCATGGAAGAACAGCACGAAACCACAGACTACAGTGCCAAAGGGCCAGCCTTTTGGTTGGAAGTGGCTGGCGACTCAATGACCGCACCAGCAGGCGTAAGGCCCAGCATTCCAGAGGGAACGCTGGTACTGGTGGATACCGGCATTGAAGCGACGCCAGGAAAACTGGTGGTAGCCCAGCTAGACGAAAGCAACGAAGCTACGTTTAAGAAATATATCGTTGAAAGTGGACAGAAATATTTAAAACCACTCAACCCTGCGTATCCCCTCATACCGATCAACGGAAATTGCCGGATACTGGGCGTGGCGGTGGAGGCTAAGACTAAGCTTTAGTATAAAAATCAAAAATTTATGAGGGATGGGTATGCTGCATATCAGGGAGCGCTGGGTACAATTTCATGAGCTAGTGTTGAAATCTGATCCAGCTGACGCGCCAACTATATTGCTCAAAGATATCATTCCACATTTAGAAAGAATTATTAATGATGGTGAGGCCTTTCAGCTTAGAAATAACGAGCGTTCAGCTTATAGGATCACGGACTACTCCCAGAATCGCCAAAAAGGGCACCCTGAAGCCCTAGTCTTGCTGTTTCAATACGCTGATCAAGACGCGACAGACCCTGTCTTTGCTGACTTGCAAACTGGAGAGCTAAGGCATGAACCCAAACTCCAAGGCGAAGGAGTTGCAGTTTCAGCGCATGCCGTTATCGGTCTTACCCCTATAGAGGGAAAGCCAGACACTTACCCATTTTTGCTTGAGGTTGTCCCTGGACTTGGTCGCAGCAACGTAGACCCTTTCTTGAAAAAACAGATCAAAGATGCCGCTGAGGGTCTCTTTGAGTACCATGACGAATCAGCAGGCGCCTTGAAGCCCTATCGTCCTTCGACTGAGCTGCTAGGGACCCCATCGAAATCTTTTGTCGACGAGCTAGAGAAAGGACAGCTAGCAGGCGTGGAACTCATTAAAAGAGTCCAAAATGCTGAGTCTCTCGATGAAGAAGGCTATTTTTATGAAGAGTCTCAGGTGATGAAAGTTCGCCTAAGCCCAGGTCATTCCAAATGGAACATCGGTGATGGCGAGTTATTGGGTCTAAGGCTTTGGGGTAAGAACAACGGCTATGATGAGTTGCGTGTTAGGTATAAAAAGAAAGAGGGCCGTCAGAAGTCAGTTATAATGGGTACTTCAGAAGAAGATCTTCGAGATGTTTTGGTGTTAAAGGATGAGCTAATTTCTGTAGATGTAAATCTTGATCAGTGCGCGCCAGAGGTTAACCAAACATTTGCAGGAAAAATGCTCTCGCTACTCAACCAGTAGCTGGAATAGTTGAGAGGCCATGCGTACTCAAATAAAACAACTTCTAACGCCGTTCAGATACCTAAGAATCAAAAATAAGGTTAAATATCAAATTGATTTTGTAATTCCCTTGATTCTTGGATTGAGCGTCGCTGGAGTGCTAATTGCCCTTGGACCACATGCGCCTGTTTTCGGTGACAAAGGTTACGTGAGCTTGATCACCGGCCTTTTGCAGATGCTGACCGGTTTTTATATTGCTGCATTAGCTGCGGTAGCGACATTTCCAAGCGAAACATTAGAGCAACCGCTTGATGGCTCACCTGCAATCTTGAATGAAACACGCAGAGGCGAGAAAAAGCCCGTCAGCTTGAAAAGACGGGCCTTTCTTTGCTTTCTTTTTGGCCACTTGGCCTTATTATCAATTTGTCTTTATTTTACAGGCGGTTTCGCCAACCTGATCAGTAGTGGCGTTTCAGAAATGGTTTCAGCCCAAGCGGCCTACTGGCTCCGGGCACTATTTGTGGCGCTGTACTCAGTAGCCTCTGCTCATCTATTTGTTGTAACAATGTTAGGGCTTTATTACCTTTCATACCGAATTCATCGCCCACCTAGCGGAAATCAAGCCAACGCAGATAAGCCACCTGACCAGCAAGTAGCTCTCCTAACAGGCATGAAAAAGTCAGAGGCTTCAAATACCCTAGAGCAGTAGTCCTCTCTTTCTCATCGTGAAACGCCGCCCATCGAGGCGGTTTTTTGTGCTTATATTCAAAATATAGGAATACCTATTGACCTATATTATGTGTTTGCCTATATTTAGAGCATCGAAATACAGGCAAGGGCTAATGAAATGCAAATCACACAAGGCAACTGGAAGGCAGAAATAAACCCAGAGCGAGGCAGCTTAGGTCTCACCCGCACACAAGCGGTGGATCTCATGCTACTGGCGGCTGGCAACACCTACAAAGAGATTGCCAAGGCCACCGGTCGCTCACCGGAAACCGTGCACGGCAGCCTTAAAAAAGCGTATCACAAGCTCCACGTTTACAAAGCCGCTGGCGCCGTAGCTGAAGCCATGCGCCGCGGCTGGATTGCCCCGCTACTGGTCGCGCTCATGGTCAGCGGCCTCAATCCCGAAACCGAAGCCATGCGTCACCGGCCACCTGTACGAACGCGCCAGCAGGTCAGTGCCAGCCGCACCGTGGCACGCCGCGATACGGGGAGTGTGTACGCATGAGCATCGTAGAAAAAACCACCGCACAGCTAGTGAGAAACCGCGTTCATGACCTCGCCGACATGGTGCTGGATATGCAAGTGCTGCAGCAGCGCTGTGCCGTCATGGTCATCGCCCCCGGCGGCGTGTCGGTGAAAGATGCGCATGACGACGACGAAGAGACGCTATTTTCCACCTCGCTGCCGCCCCTCACCACGCCTGAGCGCGCCTTGAACGGCTTGGAGCAAATGGTGGGTGAATTGCGCGCCTACCAAAACAAAGGAGGTGCCCAATGAGCCCCCAAGCTATCAAGACCCTATGCGCAGCGTTTCTCGTCATGGCGGTGCTGGTGATGGGCTACCTCTCCAAAGGCGAAGCCCAAGAGGAAGCCGAGTGGCTCACTAGCTACTGCACCGACGCGGCAATCTGGGCAGCCGAAGAGGCCAGAGGCGTCCACCTTTCAGAGCGCACCGGCCAGCCGGATTACAAAGGCATTGCGGAAGAACAGTGCCCCAGCATGAAGCCCGCAGCGCCAGCCATTCAGCCCCACTACTCCGCTCCGGCACAGCTCGCCATGCCCGAGACCGTGCCTGTCCATCAACTGGTTCAGTTTTGAGGTGATGACGATGACCGCCTTACAGAAAACGCCCCTTGATCGATTCCAAGAAACCATTGGCGAGCACCAGTTAACGATCATTCACGAGGACGGCCTACACCGTCACCTGCGCTGCGCCCGCCCTCAGAGCAGTGACCGCTATTTCAACATCACCACATGGCCGGGCTTCCTGTGCATCAGCGGTGATATGGGGTGCTACGTCTTCCAGCGCATTGAGGACATGTTCAAGTTCTTCAGGTTCGATGAGTTAGGCATCAACCCAAGCTACTGGGCAGAGAAGCTACAGGCGGGGCCGCATGTGGCGCCAGACGAAATTACCAGGGAGTGGGTGCCCAGCAAGTTTCGGCTTGAGATTAAAGAATGGTTCGAAGATGCCACCGTGGACTGGGACGAAAACGCAAAGCAAGAAGCCTGGGAAGAGGTAGAGAGCGAAGTGCTGAGCGAAGCGGACAACGAACACACCGCTATTACTGCGGCTCTGGAATTCCGCTTCAACGACAAAGAGATGTTTCAGGATTTCTGGGAAGTGGATTTCAAGCAGTGGAAAGGCCACTACCTCTGGTGCTGCTACGCCATCGTGTGGGCTATCCAGCAGTACGACGCTGCTAAGCAGGCTGCCGCGTGATAGTCCGCAACAAGTTCGGCCAAGTCGTGACCGTCGGCAACCGCCGCCGCCACTGCAGGTGCCGGGCATGCGGTGCACGCCAAGTGAAGGCCAAGCACCCGAGCGATTACCTGCGCCCTATTCGTTGCAGAAGCTGCGGCAGCATTGACTCGCTCCGGATCGACAGCTGGGCCGATAACCGCGGGTGGCGGCACCTGACGTGCTACTGCGACGGCTACCACTTCCCGCACCGGATTAAATCCGAATGGTGCTACCACAATCCCAACTACCCCACCGAAGAAGCGCAACGCGCAATGGTCGGCGGTATGTGAGCCAAGCATGACCTTTGATGAGCAATTCGACCGAATTTTAAAACAGCCAGCGCCCGCTAAGGGCGGCGAGAAGCCCAAGCAGGGAGACGCCTAATGTGGTTCAAACACCTACACCTCTACCGCCTTCATGGCATGCAGCTACTCAGCCCTGAGCAAACAGCAGAGCTATTAGCCGAGCATGCCAGTAAGCCGCTGGGTAATGCCGACGCCCGCCGTATTGGCTGGTCAGCGCCAGCAGGTCGCCTGGGTGGTGGCCAACTGCTACACACTCTGCAGAACGATGGCCACCGCCTGATAAGCGCCCTCCGGCAAGAGCGACTGCTACCCGCCTCCGTCGTGGCTGAGGAAGTGGTCGACAAGGTAGCCGAGATCGAAGCCACCGAGGCCCGCAAGGTAACGCGGAAAGAGAAAACCGCGCTCAAGGAACAGGTCACCGAAGAGCTACTGCCCCGCGCCTTCGTGCGCAGCCAGAAAATAGACCTCTGGTGGGACACTGAGCGCAACCTGATCGGCGTAAACACTAGCAGCCGCTCACGCGCTGAAGACGTGCTGGATCTGCTACGCGAAACTTTGGGTAGCCTAAAAGTAACGCCGTTAGCTACCCAAACGTTGCCCGTAAGAGCCATGACCACATGGCTAGGCAACACAGTCAGCCGCCCTGCCGACCTGCAAATAGGCGATAGCGTGGTGCTGAAAGCCAAGGGCGATGATGGCGTACTGCGTGGGCGTCAAGTAGACCTCGACAGCGATGAAATGCAGCAGCTGCTTGAAAGCGGGCGCCAGGCTACTCAGTTAGCGCTAAACATTGAAGGCCAACTCTCCTTCACCCTGCATGACGATCTCGCGCTTAAATCCATTCGCTTCGGTGACGCCCTCATCGAAGAAGCCGACGCCACCGACGATGGCGACGACGCCCTAGCCCGCCTGGAAACCGACTTCGTGCTCATGGCAGGCAGTCTGCGCGACAGCGTGGAACGAATCATTGAATGGCTAGGCGGCGAAGCCAAGCGCAATAGCGAGGGCAACGGCAATGCATGAACCCATTATGACTACAGACCCCAACACCGGTGAGCAAATACAACTGGTGAGACTAGCTCAACGTTACCAGCTACCGAAAGGCACCGTGTATAGCCGCTACTTGGCAGGCAAGCGTGGAATGCAGCTTGTAGCCAATCAGAAGCGCGGCAGTGTTAGTGATGCCGTTCGAGAACGCCTGGAGCTGGAAGAGCGCAACCGCTACATCGAGCTAGCGAAATGTTCGCCATTAGCAAAACCGTTTAAGCACATTGGTGACGCACACAAAATGGCTGGAGATGTTCAGTGAGCTACCAGCAAATTGGCTTCGACATAGTGAAATGGCCAGAGGCACGAGTTTTGATTCAGGAGGGTATGGAGCTATGACCCAGCCCACCCACACTCACCGCACTAGCGGTGGGCGCTTCACACAAACTGGCGAGCAAATGGGCGGCGGCGCCTTGGAGGGACAAATGCTGGTGTTTTATCACGATCTCGATAAAGACATTAGCAGCATTACGACCGAAACGGACTGGCGGCAGAACTGGCGCTCAATTGCCCCCGATGACTGCACCGTGTGTATGGGTACCGGTCACGACCACATTAAGGGCAATAAAGCCAATCCATGCGGACATTGTTACGGGCTGGGAAAGGTGATGATAGATGGTGAAGCGGTGGCAGAAATGTGGGAACTCGCCACCGTGGCCACCGGCATTATCAACCGCCAGCAAGCCGAACTAAACCAGCTGCGGCAGGTTGCGAACAACCCAGGCGTGCAAACGCTCATCGAGCAGCAGCGCCAGCAAGCGATAGACGAAAGCACGGCGCGGCAGGAACAAGAATGGCGTAACGGCAAAGGCTTTGGCCCTGGCGGCCAGCGGTATACAGGAGATTGATATGTCGGTGCTTACCTACACCCCAAAAGAGGCATCCAAAGCGCTGAGCGTGTCGGTGGCCACCGTGTACCGCTGGATGGACGACGGCACCCTGCCCGTAGTGATGCTGGGTAAGCGCCGGATGATTCACGCAGAGCGGTTGCGGCAAAAACTGGACGCCGACTGCGCTGGGCAGCAAACTGAACTAGCGCCCGGCGTGGTGAAAGGAGAAACACCATGCCCCACAAACGTAAGGGTTCACCGTTCTGGTGGACTAAAATCACCCCGCCGGGAGGCGGTACGCCGGTTAGACGCTCTACTGGGACGGTAGACTATCGGGAAGCGAAGGCGCTGGAAGCAAAGTGGCGGTCAGAGCTGTATCAGCAAAACGCCTGGGGCAAATCGCCCGAGCATACCTTTGCCGAGGTCGCCGCCGAGTTCCTGAGCGCCAGCCAGCAAAAGCGCACATTTGAGGATATACAGCGGCGAGCAGGCCGACTGTATGATCACTTTGGGCCAGATGTAGTGATGGAAGAGATGGCGGGAAAGGACGTGCGGGAATTTATAGCAGTTCGGCAAGCAGACGGCGTTAAGCCTGCGACCATTAACCGGGAACTATCGATTCTCAGCGCGATGATCAATCACGCCATTGAGCAATTAGAGTGGCCCATGAGCAATCCTGTTCGCGGCAGGAAGCTCAAGGAGCCAGAGGGACTCGTGAGATGGATCACTCATGCAGAAGCAGATCGGCTAGTAGCAAAAGCAAAAACGCAGAGAAACGGAGAGCGACTTGCAGACTTCATTCTTTTGGGCCTGAACACCGGCGCTCGAATGAACGAGCTGCTGAGGATGAGCTGGTCACGGGTCGACTTCGATAATGCCCTACTTCACCTAGAAGGTGAAGACACCAAGAGCGCAAAGCGGCGCTCGATACCGCTGAACGATGCGGCACTAGCAGCATTAAAGCGACGCTGGATATGGGTTGCCAATATCTGCCCACACAGCGAATGGGTATTTGCAAAATCGAACGGCGAACGACTTGGGTGCTTGCGTGAAGGATTTAAGAGCGCGTGCAAAAAAGCGCTGATTAAGAACTTCCGCATCCATGACCTTCGGCACACATGCGCGAGCTGGATGGTTAGTGAAGGCGTTCCCCTGCTAGATGTAAAAGAAGTGCTGGGGCACTCCACTGTGAAGATGACAGAGAAGTATGCACACCTCGCGCCCCACCGCGCCCGCGACGCGGTTAACCGGCTAGGCAATGGGCTGAGGCGAAGCACACCGTCAGAAGTGGTCGAACATTCCCAGACACAATCTGGACACAGTGAAAGACCGGTGCAGTTAATAGAGGGCTTGCTAGGGAGGAAGCGCAGAGCCTAGAAACGAAAAAAGCCCCGTAAAAACGGGGCTTTATAATCAAGTTGGCGGAGGGACAGGGATTCGAACCCTGGATAGGCTATTCACCTATGCCGGTTTTCAAGACCGGTGCATTCAACCGCTCTGCCATCCCTCCGGCTTATGGGTGCGTATAATAACAGTATTTCCTTGGAAGTCAATGCCTTTAGGGTGAATTAGTACAACCTTAAGCCGACCCGGGTAATGCTTCCGCCTTCCATAGCACTGACGACCCAGTGAATGCCATGCCAGTCTACGTCATCACCTACGACGGGATGTCCACCCACCCGCAGCGAGACAAATTCAGCCAACGTCATATCCTGCTCACCTGGGCTTAACGTTAAGCCGTAAGCCTGAGCGACATCCTGCATCTGCGCGCTGCCATCCAGGGTAAAGGTACCGAAGAAAGCGCGCTCTTGCTTAAGCTTAGCATCGCCATTAAACAGCCGATTCAGCGCTACCAGGTCTTCTGAACGCCCGATAACACAAATCACGTCATTGAGCTTCAGTCGTGTGCTACCTTTGGGGTGAAGCATGGCATGATCACGAAACAGAGCAGAAATCAGAGCGCCGGACGGAAAGCGTAAAAGTCTAATAGGCACATCTTCTAGGTCTTGGTTTTCGACCACATAGACAAACATTTCAAAATCATTTTCCGGCAGTATGCCAAGTGGCCCACGGCGGTTGGGAGTAGCGCCTACGGGCACTTCTACCTTTAACCACCGTGCCATTAGAGTGAGTGAGCCGCCCTGAATGAGCAGTGACATTAACACCACTGCAAATGCCACATTAAAGTAGAGCGAGGCGTTTTCGACGCCGCCAATCACCGGAAAAATGGCCAGTACGATAGGAACAGCCCCTCTCAATCCTACCCAAGCAATAAACCAGGTTTCTCGCCAACGAAACTTGAAAAAGGGCTTGATCGTAATCAGCACGGCCAAAGGGCGAGCAATAAAAATTAGCGCCAATGCGACTAAACTAGCAGGCAATGCTACTTCCCAGAGCTCGCTTGGGGTAACCAACAGCCCCAGCACCAGGAAAAGGCCTATTTGGCTTAACCATGCCAAGCCATCGTGCACAGGCAAAATAAAGTTGAGATGGCGGCCTGGCTGGTTGCCAATCATCAAACCGGCTAAATAAATAGCTAAGAAACCGCTTCCACCTAGCACGCTGGTTAAACCAAATACGCTAAACCCAAGCGCCAGCGCTAACATTGCGTAAAGCCCTGGAGCAAGGTCTAGCCATCGCAAAAGCTTAGCGCTTAACCAGCCCCCTCCTATGCCGATTAACAAACCAATACCGAACTGGGAAATAAAGAAAAATAGCGTATCGAGCGAACCGCCAATATCGCCGACCAGTAACTCAACCAGCATCAGCGTTAGGAAAATTGCCATCGGGTCGTTAGTGCCCGACTCAATTTCAAGGGTTGCACCCACCCGCTCATTCAAGTTGACACCACGGCCGCTGAGCATTGAGAAAACGGCTGCCGCATCGGTGGAGCCAACAATCGCCCCCACCAATAGCCCTTGAATAAGCGTTAGATCAAATACCCACATGGCAATCAAACCAACAATGGCGCTAGTAATAAAAACGCCGAACGTTGCGAGAGAGAGCGCGGGCCTGAAGCCTACACGGAATGTTTTCAGGCGGGTGCGTAAACCGCCGTCTAACAAAATCATGGCCAGGGCCAAGTGGCCAATCGTAAAGGCCATTGAATAATCGTCGAATACAACGCCTAACACGCCCTCCTCACCGGCCAGCATGCCAAGCCCAAGGAAGATAAGCAGTAACGGGAGGCCAACCATTGATGAAAGGCGGCTCGCTAAAATGCTAAGCGCCATGAGCGAACCACCAACTAAAAAGAACGTATAAATTGCGTCCATGTGTCTCCGTCTCTACATCAATGCCGGTCTATTATTGCATGCCACCGTTGAATTTACTGTGACATATTACTGGGTTGATTCGCGATGGGGCTGGTCAGATGCTTAACCTCACGGCTACACTCCGCCGTCACGATGTCTGGAGTTATTGTTTATGTTGCAACATTTGCCTCACCGATGGTTAGTCGCGCTGGCATTCACACCGCTGGCATTAGCACTGTTGTTATTATTTTCAGATTCAGTTGCTTACGCAAATAAAGCAAGCGTCGAAGAAGTTGAAGTGCTGCACCTTGAAAGCGAGGTAAAGGTCCCAGAAGCGTTATGGCAGACTATTGCTGAGGAAAGCGCCGAAGAGGAGGTTCCAACAATGGCGCTGACCCCGCCGCCGCCGCTAGACCCTCCCCCTTTAAAGCAGCTTACGCTCATGCTGGACTGGTACTTGAGTCCTCAACATGCAGCCCTAATTATCGCCCAAGAGCGAGGCCTTTTTGCAGCACAGGGGCTTGAGATTGAACTACAAACCCCCGCAGACCCTACCATCGCGATTAAGCTGTTAGCTTCTGGCGACGTCGATCTTGCGCTAACTCGACAACCCTTACTGCATTTACATGCCCACGACGGTGCGCCGATTATCCGTATTGGCACCCTTTTTGAAACGCCACTTACCGCGGTTATTGTGTCCGGGGCCCCAAACAAGGGCGAAGATCCCCACATGCATCTTGCGGAATTGCACTATGGCTTTTCTACCCGTGAAGGTCGTGATGCGGTACTACAAAAATTACTGCCCCGCTCAGTCCAGCAAATAGATGATTTCATGCGACCAGAGAGCGTGCGTTTTGCCACCACTGCGGCACTACGAGAAGGAAGAGTGGATGCCATCGCGGATGGTTTCTTTCACTATTTACCCCCTCAGCTTGCAACAGAAGGCATTGCAACCCATGTCATCCAGTACCACGATTTAAAAATACCCCGTCATGACGGGCTCATCATATTGGCTAATAGCGACACAGCTACTCGCCGCGCCCCCACGTGGTCTCGCTTTTTAATCGCGCTTGAAGAAGCCAGTTATTGGATTATCGAAAACCCAGATGCTGCCTGGTCGCTCTTAGCCACAACCTACCCGGTCGTTGATAACACCATTAACGCCGCTGCCTGGGAAGATTTGCTGAGACGGATGACTTTGAGCCCAGCTGCCCTCGATACGCGACGCTATGCGGCGTTCGAAAGTTTTTTGCTGCAAGCTGAGCTTATCGACGCAGCACTGCCCGTATCGCGCTTAGCGATCGACCCCCATTCGATGTAACTTAGTAAGCTGAATTTATTTGTGCTGGAGCGATATGAGCGAAGCACCATTAATTTTCATTGATGTTGAGACCACCGGCACGCGAGCCACCCGTGACCGCATCACAGAAGTGGCCGCGCTGAAGGTAGTTGACGGCAGCATCATTGAGCGCTGGAGCAGCTTGATTAACCCTGGATGCAAAATCCCTGCGCGCATCAGCCAACTGACAGGAATTAAGGACGGCATGCTCACTCACGCCCCCTCGTTTCAACAGGTAGCGGCTGAGTTTCGCCAATGGCTGGGAAGTGGGCGTTTAGTGGCACACAATGCACGCTTTGATTACAGCTTTTTGCGTAATGAATTTAAGCGTTCAGGCATCGACTTCCGCGCTGCGTTAATCTGCACATTACGCGTTTCAAGACGCCTTGCCCCTCAAGCAGCTCAGCACAATCTCGCAGCACTTGTGGAACGATATGAAATAGCGGTAGACCGCCACCATCGCGCAGAAGACGACGCGTTAGCGCTATGGCAGCTGTGGCAAGCGTGGCAACGCCACCATGACAACGCTACCTGGCAGGCTGCACTTGGCGATGAACAGCGCCACCGCAGCTTACCCGCCCATTTAGATAGCACACAGCTTGCAGGGTTACCCTCAACGCCTGGCGTCTATCTCTTTTACGGTCATAACCAACTACCCCTTTATGTGGGAAAAAGCATCAATTTACGTAGCCGCGTGCTGGGTCATTTTCAGCGCGATTACCAAGATGACAAAGAGATGCGCCTAGCCCAACAAATACAGCATATTGAGTGGGAAGAGACAGCAGGCGACATGGGCGCCCAACTGCGAGAGGCTCAGCTGGTTAAGCAACTGATGCCCATAATGAACCGACAACTTAGGCGCCAAGGAAAATTAAACACCTGGCACTGGCCAGCCGAGCAACACGCTCCCACCTTGATTAATGGCAGCGCATTGAGGCAGCCCCAGTCAGGGAGCTTTTATGGGCTTTTTCGCAGCGCCAAAGAAGCTAAAGACACACTGCGCTCCTTGAGTGAAACCCACCAACTGTGCCCACAGGTGCTTGGCTTAGAAAAAGGTAAGGGGCGCTGTTTTGCCAACCAATTAGGCAAATGCAAAGGTGCTTGCTGCGGTAAAGAAGAACTTGAAGAGCACACCCAGCGTGCGCAAGAAGCAATGGAAAAACTCCGGGTTGGCACTTGGCCATGGCCTGGCCGAATTGTGATCCGTGAAAAAGGCCAAAACACGCGGAGCACTGCGTATCATGTGGTAGATCACTGGTGCTACCTAGGTAGCGCAGGTACGTTAAACGCGGCTAAAAAGCTTATCGGTTCAGCCCCACAGTTTGATGCCGACACTTACCGTATCCTAAATCGATTCCTACGCAACCCAGAGCAGCACCGTCTAAAAATCACGCCACTTGAGAACCAGCTGGTCTCAATGCCTAAAACTGCGCCGCAATAAAAGCCTCAACCGCTTGCTGAAATGCTTCAGGCTGATCAGCATGTAGCCAATGACCCGCCTCTTTGAGGGTTACCACTCTTGCCTTCGGTAGCATTTCCCGCAGTGCTGGCAGCATATCATCTCTGACGTAATGAGAATCAGCGCCACGCAGCACCAGCGTTGGCCCATCAAAAGCACCCTCTCCGTCTGGCACACCAATAATGGCTTCATAGCCCCGCTGAATCTCATCTAAACCAACACGAACACTCATACTTCCTTCATCGTTGCGCACTAGGTTAGTGGCAAGAAACAGCCTGATAGGACGTGAATCAACGTGTTCGGCAAGCAACGTATCCGCTTCACGACGGTTAGTAGGTTTCCCTGTTTTTACACGCTCAAGGGCAGCAAATACATCATCATGACCATGCTGATAAGCTACCGGTGCGATATCAGCCACCACCAATGACGCGCAGCGCTCTGGTGCAACACGGGCTAGCGTTATAGCGACTTTGCCGCCCATGGAGTGCCCAAGAACATGCGCACGCTCAATCGAAAGCTTGTCCAATACTGCCAGCACATCTTGGCCCATGGCTTTATAGCTCATGCCCTCTACATGGGGTGAACGGCCATGGTTACGCAGATCAACTGCAATCACACGGCGAGTTTGCTGCCAAACCTTGAGATGAGAACGCCAGTTATCAGCACTGCCCAACAGGCCATGGATAACCACTAACGGAAGCTGGTCATGGCTTCCTTGCTCGGCAGGCAGGTCAATGACATGAAGTTCAACGGCGGCAAGTTCGGTCATGCGGGCTCCTTAGTCATTATGCAGTTCGAGGGGGCGCATCTGTTTGGCCTGTCCACACCACTAAGTGACGGGTGAGCCAGGCTAACAATAAGCCGTAAAGTGGCAGGAAAAAGAGTAGGCTGATACCTAGCTTAATCACGTAATCGACCACCGCAATCTCTACCCAATGATTAGCCATAAACGGGTCTGGGCTGTTGTAAAATGCCGCAAAGAAAAACGCGAAGGTATCGGCTAAGTTGCCTAATACCGTCGAGCATACGGGCGCGACCCACCACGCCCATTGGCGTAAACGATCAAACACCTGCACGTCTAGTAACTGCCCTATCACATAGGCAAGGAAGCTAGCCAGCGCGATACGTGCCACAAACAAGTTCCACTCGCCCAAGGCTTCTATTCCAGCAAAGCTGCCCCGTGGAAAAACGACCGATACCACATAAGAGACCACCAACGCGGGAAACATAACACGCAGAACTATTGAACGTGCTGGCCTTTTACCAAATAGCCGTACGGTTAAATCCGTTGCCAGAAAGATAAACGGGAAGCTGAAAGCCCCCCAGGTGGTATGAAAACCAAATAGCGTAAACGGCAGCTGAACCAAGTAGTTACTTGCAGCAATAATGCCAATATGAAAAGCGATCATCACCACCAGGCAACGGCGGTATTGTGTATCGGTTAATGCAAACATTCAGGATGGCCTTTTTTTAATCACATGAGGGGTTAGGGAACCCTCAAAAAAGCGTTTTAACGCTATCGGGCGCGCATTATACGCTTTACGCTGGGCAATAAAAAAGCCGCCCGACGAACCGAGCGGCTTTGGCAGTAGTCGTACAACAGTTTTTACGACATTAAGAGTCCAGCGATTTAGCCTGTTCAGCAGCACCTACTGAACGTTCACACATGGCGGTGTGCACATCATTTAGGCTGGTTGGGTCATCAATCGTAGAAGGTATGCCAAACGACTTACCATCGGCAATATTGCGTAGCAGCTTACGCAGTATTTTTCCGGAACGCGTCTTAGGCAAACGGCTAACCACCAGCACTTGCTTAAAGCACGCAATCGGTCCGATACGCTCACGCACCAAGTTAATTAGATCGACCTCGAGTTGCGCTTCATCGCCCTCAAAGCCATCTTTGGTAATCACCAAGCCAATAGGAAGCTGTCCTTTCAAATCATCGTGGATACCAATCACCGCGCACTCTGCAACGGCTGGGTGCCCACCGACCACCTCTTCCATTTCACCCGTCGAGAGTCGATGCCCGGCGACGTTAATAACATCGTCGGTTCTGCCCATGATGAACAGATAGCCATCTTCATCAAAATAGCCGCCATCACCGGTTAAGTAATAGCCAGGGAATGCCGCCATATAGGCGCTATGGAACCGCTGTGGGTCGCGCCAAATACCGGTTAAGCAGCCTGGCGGAAGCGGTTGCTTGATCACCACACTTCCCTGCTGCATGGGCGCTGCGGTTTCACCATCGCGATCTAAGATTTGCACATTAAACCCGGGCACAGGGTACGTCGCAGAACCTGCTTTGGTAGGTGTAGCCTCGATACCCGGTAAGTTAGCGGCAATTGGCCAGCCTGTTTCGGTTTGCCACCAGTGGTCTATCACCGGCACATCTAACAAATCGTCTAGCCAATGGAAAGTCGGTGGATCTAGCCGCTCGCCAGCAACATATAGATGCTCAAGGCTACTGATATCGTAATTTTCCAGCAGCTTAGCGTCTGGATCCTCTTTTTTAATCGCCCGAAAGGCCGTTGGCGCGGTGAAGAAACTCTTTACCTTATACTCTTCGATTAATCGCCAGAAGCTACCCGCATCCGGCGTTTTTACTGGCTTCCCTTCATAAATAATAGTCGTGCAGCCTCTCAGCAGCGGCGCATACACAATATAGGAGTGCCCAACTACCCACCCGACATCCGAGGCGGTGAACATTACATCGCCCGGCTCCAGCGCATAAATCGCTTCCATGGAGTAGGCCAGCGCCACCGCATAGCCGCCAGTATCACGCACCACGCCTTTGGGCTTGCCCGTCGTACCTGAGGTATAGAGCACATACAAAGGGTCGGTTGCCTTAACAGGCACACACTCAGCAAAAGGAGCGTCTGCTACTAGCGCTTGCCAGTCATGATCCCCCTCCGCTAAGTCAGCCTGAAGAGCATCACGCTGGAAGACCACACACGCCTCAGGCTTAAAGCTACTCTGGGCGATGGCCTGATCAATAATAGGTTTGTAAGGCAGCACCTTATCAATTTCAATCCCGCAAGAGGCCGCAATAACCACCTTTGGCTCTGCGTCTTCAATTCGAACGGCTAACTCATGGGGCGCAAAACCACCAAACACCACCGAGTGCACCGCACCCAGCCGAGCACAGGCATACATGGCAATCAGTGCTTCAGGCACCATCGGCATGTAGATCACCACTCGGTCGCCCTTAGACACCCCGAGGGTTGCAAGACCGCCTGCGAAATGAGCCACGCGGTCACGTAGTTCCTGGTAGGTAATTGTTTCTTTTGACTGGGTAACGGGGGAATCCCAATAAATAGCCGGCTGGCTACCCCGCCCTTGCTCCACATGATAGTCGATGGCGGCATAGCAAATATTCAATTCGCCATCGCCAAACCAGCGGGCATGCTGCTGATCATCATAGGAGAGCGTGTGAGTGGGAGGCGTGTACCATGGAAGCCTTTTAGCCTGTTCAGCCCAGAAGGTTTCAGGGTGCTCCACCGATTGCTGGAAGGTGTTCTGATAGAGAGTCATAATGGCCTTGCCTGGATTTTGTCAACGAAATGGATCTGATTGTTGACACTTTATAAAGTTAATCGCTTGACCACCCTCATACTATGGGATAAATCGCGACTAAAGCCGTATAACCCCACACAGATTGTCGACAAATAAAGAAGCCATTACCATTGATTAACCGTTAAACCAGCTTTTGGACAAAACCCGCTAAATTACTGATCATTGAATAAATAATTCTCGCGATATGCTCCAGACGCGATAATGCCTATAAAACCATTACAACGCTGTGTAATCAGTGTAGGCAAGGAGAAACTCATGTCTGCTTCCCCAAGCGCCGCCTCACGCCTCTTAGAGCATAACGGCCATGCCATTGAGGCAGGTACTAATTTGCTTAAAGCCCTTGCCAATGAAAAGCGTCTGCAAATCCTTTGCCTGTTAGCCGAAACAGAGCTTTCGGTAACCCAAATTAACCAGCAACTTGCTCTTAGCCAGTCGGCACTCTCACAACACCTTGCAATCTTGCGTCGCGACCAGTTGGTTAACACCCGCAGGGAGTCCCAAACCATTTATTATTCACTTAAAAGTGATAGCGCCAAGGCCATCATTGACACCTTGGCGCACCACTACGCAGCGTAACCCTATGGCGTCTTAAGCCGTGGTTGAAGCAGACTTAGGTGGACTCTTCCTATCGACGCTGCCATCCCGCCGCATCAATTAGCCCTAGCGCTTTGACGGCGGCTTGCTCTACCCCGGCTGAAACCGCCAAGCCAATTTTACGACTAATGGTTTTTGGTGGCTCAAGCTTAACGTGATAAACCTCTGCTTCGGCCATACGCTCAACAAGGTAAGCCTCGCTAGTACCAACGCTGTCCACTAGCTGCTGCTCAAGGGCCTCACTCCCGTACCAGATCTCACCCGTCGCCAGTTTGTCGATGTCCATAGCAGGACGATGCTGGGAGACGAAGTTTTTAAACAGTTGGTGGGTGTTTTCTAAGTCATCAATAAACTTCTCGCGCCCCTCTTGGGTATTTTCTCCCAGTACGGTCAAGGTGCGCTTATATTTACCAGCGGTCAGCAGCTCTACGTCAATATCGTGGCGTTTAAGCAGCCGGTGAATATTAGGCACCTGTGCGACAACACCAATGGAGCCAATGACTGCAAAGGGGGCTGCCTTAATATGATTAGCGGTACAGGCCATCATATAGCCACCACTAGCAGCCACTTTATCGATGCAAACGGTTGTCGTTAGACCCGCCACGCGGAGCCTGTCTAATTGAGCCGCCGCCAGCCCATAGCCGTGAACCAAACCACCTGCAGATTCAAGGCGCACAATCACCTCATCTGCTGCCGTAGCGACCTCGATAATCGCTGAAACTTCTTGGGCAAACTGCTCAGTTTGCGACGCTTTCAAGTCCCCATGAAAATCCAGAACCCACACTTTCAGTGAATGCTTTTGCTCGCTTTTACCGCTTTTCGCCGCTTTATGTCGCGCTTTCTCCTCTTGGCGAAACGCTTTGATGAGCTTTTTACGCGCCCCATGTTCTGTGGTGGTAACACGTAAGCGACGCCCCCGGGAACGACGCTGATCATTTAACGACTCAATGTGAAGCTTGAGGCTGCCATCGTCCGATTCTTTGCTGCGCATAATCAGCACTAGGACGAACCCAATTAGCGCCATCACAATGACAGCCTGAACCAGGAAGGTTCCTATCTCTACTACCCACTCACTCATATGCTGCTCCCAATACTGTGTTTAAACGCTTAAAAGCTTTACCGTGCTCACCCTTAGACCTAAGAACTCATTGCGCTCGGCCTACGGCGCTTGATTAAAACAATTGTTTGAAATAATCTCATGGTCAACGTGCTGATTCACCAACAATCTTGGACAGCAACCCGTAACTCTCACATAAGCCATTAGGAATTTTACTATGTCATCAAATACCCTTGAAAAGCTGCAAGCCCGCTTCAACCCAGAAGCCGCCAAAGGCATGAACGAAGTGTTTCAGTTTCATTTCACTGATGCGGGAAGCCACTATTTGAATATTCAAGACGGCACCTTAGATGCCCAAGAAGGTGAGCACGATGATCCTTCCGTCAGCCTAACCATGAGCACCGATACCCTTAAAGGCATCATGAGTGGCGATGTTAACGGTATGACGGCTTTCATGACCGGCAAGCTGAAAGCGACCGGTAACGTCATGCTCGCCACTAAGCTAACAACACTGTTCCCCGGCAAATAATCAGCAAACCGCCTTAAAACATCGTCTTCGGTGGGCGTTAATCGGCCAAAGCGATTAACGCCAACGGGCCAAGTGAGTTTCAACGAGCTCACGGGAAATAGAGTAAGGCGGCGGCAGCGCAGGTAGCTGACGCGGCGAGAACCACGCGGCATCGCTAATTTCCACGCCATCAATGCGAATTCGCCGCGTGGTCGCTTCAGCAAAAAAGCCAAACATCAATGAATGCGGAAACGGCCACGCCTGGCTCTGGTGGTAGCGGAGCTTATCTACGTGAACACCAACCTCTTCAAATATCTCCCGATGCACAGCCTCTTCAGCAGATTCGCCAGGCTCAATAAACCCCGCAAGGGTTGAATAACGCCCAGGGGGAAAGCGTGGGCTACGCGCCAGCAACATTGCTTCGCCGCTGGTCACCAAGGTGATAATACATGGCGAAATACGCGGATAGTTGCGGTGCCCACAGGCGTGACAGTGCATAGCAAACTCAGCTTCAAGCTTGGTGGCTTTCTCGCCACAGCGCCCGCAAAACCGATGGTTTTCAAGCCAAGCACCCACCTGTAACGCGGTAGAAAGCAAGCTGAACCATGAAGCTGCCAACTGTCCTAGCCATTGTCGCCCATCAATCCAGTCTTCGCCCGGCGTACGCTCAACCAGCAGCGCAACCGGCTCATCGTGCCAATAGCACAGCGGCTGCATCTGCTCACTCCAAGGCTGAAGGGGCTGAAGCGGGGTTAGCTCACCGTCGAGCAGCGCTGGAGCAATGCGGCTGCGGGATACACGAATCACGCGGCCTTCACGGGCATGGTGGGGTATTTCACGTTTAAGCATCGGCTTGGGTTTCCTCAAACCAGCGCAGGTGATGGGTTTCACACTTAGCCTGATGTGCTGCCTGCTCGTCAGCGCTAGGGCGAATCACCCGAAGCTGACCAGGGGTAAGCGAAAGCCGCTTAACCGACAGACCTTCATTTGCCTGCTGCTGTTGCTGTTTGTTTGATGAGGCATCAGCATCCAGGGTGAGCGCTGTTTGGCCGCCAGTCATGGCCAAATACACTTCGGCGAGAATTTCGGCATCTAACAGCGCACCGTGGAGCACCCGGTGGCCGTTGTCGATATCGTATCGCTTACACAGCGCATCCAGGTTATTGCGCTGGCCAGGATGCTTCTCGCGCGCCATCACCAGCGTATCCAAAATGCGGCAATGTTCCCGAACGGGGCCCAGCGCTGGCGCTTTGTGACGCTGACTGAGCATCGTCAATTCATGGTCGATAAACCCAACATCGAAGGGCGCGTTATGAATAACCAACTCGGCCCCATCGATAAACGCCCAGAAAGCCTCGGCGATCTCTGCAAATACTGGCTCATTAGCCACTTTGGCGTCATCAATGCCGTGAACGGCGACGACTTCAGCATCAATATGCCGTTCGGGATTGATGTATTGATGGTAAGTGCGACCAGTAAAACGCCGGTTGATCATTTCAACAGCACCAATTTCCACCAAACGATGGCCATCTTTTGGATCAATGCCCGTTGTTTCGGTATCTAAGATTACTTGGCGCATGCGGCTCTCCTTTGGTGCTCATCAATTGCTTCGTTGGCCAAGGCGTCTGCGCGCTCGTTACCGGGATGGCCGCTATGCCCTTTCACCCAGTGCCACTCCACCTTGTGCCGCTGAGTTTCTTCGTGAAGGGTTTTCCAAAGTTCAGCGTTTTTTACCGGTTGCTTAGCGGCGGTTTTCCAGCCTCGCTTAATCCAGTTATGTATCCACTGAGTAATGCCCTGACGTACGTATTGAGAATCCGTCCAAAGTGCTACTTCACAGGATTTGTTAAGCGTACGCAGCGCCATAATAGCGGCCATTAACTCCATACGATTATTTGTCGTCTCGGCTTCGTAGCCTTTAAGCGTCTTCTCATGCTGACCACTAGAGAGCACCACCCCCCAACCACCTGGGCCTGGATTTCCTCGGCACGCCCCGTCGGTATAAACCGTCACCTGAGGCAGCTCCTCGGCTACTTGCTTACTCACGCTCTCTATCCTTTTTTTGACGACGTTGATCTGATGACTGGTAGTGTGCCGAAGCGCCGGTTCGTGTCGCACCTAACGTGGAGGATGAAACCGGGGCGCTTAGGCCAAACTTCACTCGCTCGATAGGCGCATGGCGCTGGCGCCGCTGCGCTTGAATCATGTAGCTTTCACCAAGAGGAAGATTATGTCTTCGTCCCCAAGCCTCCCAATGTTCGCCGCACTTAGCGTTTACTAGGCCTCGAAAGCAGCAATAGTCTACGCGCTCCACCTCAAAGTCGACAAACGCCAGCCAGTCTCGCAGCCGATTAGCGGTGCGCCACTGCCCATTCCACGGAAACTGGGGCTGCTTTTTACGCCAGCGCTGCGCTACTCCGCTGACGCTAACAGGGTTAAAGCCAAACAGTACTAATACACCGTTATCAGCCGTCACTCGCGCTGCTTCTTGAAGGGTGTAGTGGGCATCAGGAAGATGCTCCAGCCAGTGATGCACCACCACGGCATCTAAACAGCGGTCTGGCAGCGCCAGTTGGCCTGGCGGGCATACCAGAGTGGAGGGCGACTCTGCCAAAGCACGGGTAGGCGCCCATCGCATCATGTGGGGAATCGCTGACATGGTCATTAATGCCGGCCCCATACTCATCTCTAAGCTATGCCCCCCCTTGCGCCCCTCAACAACCGGGCCTAAGCAAGCGCGCTGCACATCCCATAGTGAACGGCCAGCTTCGGTGTGCCAGTACGCCTGACTTTGAGCCATCCGCTTAGCGAGCATCGGTGCCATTGACGAATTTGACATGAACAGCGCTTCCCTCCACAGTAGCTATCTTTTAGCGACATTGGCGCCAGTTCCTGCGCGCGCCAAATAAACCGTCTAACATTTGCTCAGCACACAATAGTTATGTGCCGTTAGTGTGCAGATTACTAGCACCAATTTGTTACTACTTATTCGTTATTCGAACTTCAAAGGATCTCGCCCATGATGAGCGTGACACCGATTCCCGCCCTTAGCGATAACTATATTTGGCTATTGAGGCAAGATACCAGCCAAAGCGTTTGCGTAGTGGATCCTGGTGAAGCGGCGCCGGTTATTGAGATTCTTGAGCGAGACTCTCTAAAACTAGACACCATATTAATTACCCACCATCACCACGATCATACCGGTGGGCTGAATGAACTTATTAAACGCTACGCGCCCCGTGTTATCGGCCCTGCTAACTCATCCATCGAAGGCATTGATGAAACAGTAGGTGAGGGCGACGAAGTAAGGGTCATGGGGCGGCTGTTTGAGGTAATTACGACACCGGGTCACACCCTGGATCACATCAGCTATTTTACACCGGGCATTCCTGCTCTGCTATTTTGCGGCGACATACTGTTTTGTGCGGGATGCGGCCGTCTTTTTGAAGGTTCCCCTGAGCAAATGTTCTCATCGCTGAAAAAGATTACGGAACTCCCTGAGGATACACTGGTCTTTGCAGCCCATGAATATACACAAGCAAATCTCACGTTTGCGCGTGCTGCAGACCCTGACAATAAAGACGTTAAATACGCCTTGCAGGAGTGTGAAAAGGCGCGGGCACTCGACCGGCCCACCTTACCCAGCACGATAGGACGCGAGCTGAAAATCAATCCCTACCTGCGTGTGAGCACCGACAGCGTTCGCCAAGCGGCAGGAACACAGGGTTCTAATGATGACGATCTCGCCACATTCACCACTCTTCGCGAGTGGAAGAACCGTTTTTAAGAACACTATCGTAAAGAAACGTACCGACTATGACTTATCGAACGATTCGCCAGCGCCTGCTATTGAGCGCGGGTAGCACCGTAATAATGGGCTTTTTTATGGCAGCGGCAGCAAATTCACAGGCCTCTGCTCCCGATTACACGAGCACTTACAGGTCCGCTACGCCGGGCGAATCTTCCACTGCATCGCCGGCGACAGCCACCCCGAATACCACTGTGCAGTCTGCAACTGCCCAGGCCACGCCGCAGCCTTCCACTTTTCATACCCATTTCTGGGATGCCCTGGCATTAGAACCAAAGGATGCTTGGAGTTCCTTACGCGCAAACTTTCAATGGCAAGAAAAGCAGCTATCTTCCGAGGCTCAAGCCAGAGTAGATAAATGGATTGAGTATTATCAGGCAAGCCCGCAAAATATCGTGGCCATCACTGAGCGTGCTACGCCCTGGCTTGCATGGATCAATCAGCAGGTTAAAGAGCGTGGCTTGCCGGGTGAAATTGCCCTTATTCCTTTTGTCGAGAGTTCCTTTGACCCGAGTGCACGTAGCCACCGAGGTGCTGCCGGGCTATGGCAGTTTATGCCGCGCACAGGCGATGCGCTCGGTTTAGTGCGCAACGGCAACTACGACGGCCGGTTAGATGTCGTTACTTCCACCGAAGCAGCACTGGATTACATAGAAATGCAGGCCGATGAGTGGTACCGAGGTGATTTGATGTTATCGCTGGCGGCCTATAATGCGGGCGCAGGCACTGTGAATCGCGCTCAACGGCAAGCACAGGGCCAAGGGTTAACAGGCGAGTACTGGGATCTTGCGCTCCCCAATGAAACCATGCAGTACGTACCCAAGCTTAAAGCCATCGCCACTATTATCAATGACCCTGAATTTTATGGCATAAGCCTGCCGGAAATTCACTCCGATCCCGCCTTTGCCAAGGTGCAGTTAGAGCAGCCGGTCAGCCTTGCTCAAGCGTCGCGGTTATTAGATGTCAGCCAATCCGCGCTGGCCGAGCTAAACCCTGGTCTGCTGAATGGCAGTATCGATCTGCATAGTGCACAAACGTTATTAGTGCCTGAAGAAGTCGATGCACAGGTATTAGCTCAGCTTTCGCAACCAAGCAGCGGCGCGCTTGCCACAACCGCCACGCCGGATGTACACCGCGTTGAAAATGGAGACAGCCTATCAGCCATTGCGGCACGCTATAATCTTAATCAGCAGGATCTAATCAGATGGAATGCACTAACCCGACCTGAATCAATTCAGCCAGGGCAACTGCTTAGCCTCTCAGGGCGTTAAAGCTGGTATCCAATGGCTGTGTTCACAAAGGATGTTATTCATGTCACGCAGTGTATTGTTTGCCAAAGCAATAATGCTAGCCAGTTGCTTTATGCTAAGCATGCCACTCCTTGCCTCGGAAAGTGAGGCTGATAACGGCACACCGCCACTTGTGGTAAATGAGCACTCCTCTACCCCTATTAAAACCAAGCACGGGCTATCTCTTTACGACAGCCCCGAGTTGCCAGCGAACTTCGCTTACTTTCCTCATGTCAATCCGTCAGCTCCCAAAGGCGGCACTATCACCCATACCGCCGTGGGCGGCAGCTTTGATTCGACTAACCCCTTTATTATCCGCGGCACCCCAGCCACGGGCATTTCAAACATCTACGATACGTTGATGGCCAGTAACCCTGGCGAACCCTTTAGCCTGTATGGGTTATTGGCAAAAGGCGTTCGCTTAGATCCTAACCGGGAGTGGATTGAGTTTGATCTTCGCTCTGAAGCACGTTTTCAAGATGGCGAGCCGGTTACCGCCTATGATGTGGTGTTCTCGTTCAACCTATTACGCGATGAAGGCAACCCTTTCTATGCCAGCTATTACGCGGGGGTAGAACGCGTCATCGCCCAAAGCGAGCACCAGGTGCGCTTTGAGTTTAACGATACCGAATCACGTGAACTGCCGTTAATTGTAGCGCAACTACCCATTTTGCCCCGCCACTACTGGGAGCCGCGGGATTTCACTGCACCTACCCTTGCTGCCCACCCCGGCTCTGGCCCTTACCGTATTAGTAATGTAGACCCTGGTCGTCGCATCGTGTTTCAGCGAGACGAAAACTACTGGGGTAAAGACCTACCGGTTAATGTCGGCCGCTACAACATTGGCCAAATTGTGTATGAGTACTACCGAGATCGTGATATTGCCTGGGAAGCTTTTAAAGCAGGTTTGACGGATTTTCGCGTTGATGCGCGGGCGGCCACCTGGGCCATCGGCTATGATTTCCCCGCTTATCGCGATGGATTGGTGAAACGCATTACCGTGCCCGATGTAAATCCTTCGATGATGCAGGCGTTTGTGTTCAACCTGCGTAAAGAGAAATTCCAAGATCCTCGCGTGCGTGAAGCGTTGAGCCTGACCTTCGATTTTCCGTGGCTCAATACCAATATTTTTTACGACACCTACCAGCGCACCGAGAGCTTCTTCCAAAACTCTGAAATGGAGGCCGTCGGGCCACCCTCAGAGGAAGAACTGGCACTGTTAGAGCCATTTAGAAACGAGCTACGCGCCTCTCACCAGTCTGAGAGACTTTTTACCGACCCGCTGCCTGTTGCCCACCCCACTGAGCTACGTGAGCGTTTGAGGCTAGCCTTGGACTTGTTACGTGAAGCGGGGTATGACGTCGATGATGGCGTTCTCGTTAATAGTGACACCGGTCGCCCGTTAAGCTTAGAAGTGCTGCTTTATGATTCTGGTTTAGAGCGGGTGGTGCAGCCCATGCTACGTAATATGGCACGCCTCGGTGTACAAACCTCGCTGCGTATAGTGGATATTAATCAGTTCCTTAACCGTCAACGCAGCTATGATTACGACATGGTGATCAGCCACTTTCCACAGTCAAACAACCCTGGTAACGAACAGCGCGATTATTGGACAAGTGCCGCCGCTGAAGCACCCCAGAGCCGTAACCGTATGGCATTAGCGCACCCCGCTGTTGATGCACTGGTTGAACAGCTCATTCGGGCCGAAGATCGTGAATCACTCGACACCGTTGCCCACGCCCTTGACCGAGTACTTCGCTGGGGGTTTTACGTGATCCCCCATTACCACTCGGGAGAAACCCGTATTGCCGTGTGGGATAAATTTGGTTATCCAGAGCCCTTCCCTGAATATGCCATGGATTTAGATGCCTGGTGGGTGGATACCGACCGTGAGGCAGAATTGCAGCGCCGTCACCGACGCCGCTGAACCTGTTTAAGGAGTACTCCGTGGCACGCTATACCCTGCGTCGTTTGCTGCTGATGATACCGACCCTATTCGGCATCATGTTGCTCAACTTTATGATCGTCCAAGCAGCCCCCGGCGGCCCCATCGACCAGATGCTGGCACGCTTTGAGGGTGCCGATGCCATGGCCAGCACGCGCTTGGACATGGGTGGTGCCGATGTCCAAGTAAGCGATGATTCCCGAGGTGCGCGGGGTATCGATCCACGTTTTATAGAACAGCTAGAGCAGCAGTTTGGCTTTGATAAGCCCGCCCATGAACGTTTCATCGGCATGATGGTGGACTACCTTACCTTCGACTTCGGCACCAGCTTCTTTCGCGACCGACCCGTCATTGAGCTAATGATTGAGCGGCTGCCGGTGTCCATCTCGCTAGGGCTTTGGACGACTTTACTGGTTTACTTAATTTCGATCCCGCTGGGTATTCGTAAAGCCCTTCGGCATGGTTCGCGCTTTGATGTGTGGACCTCAGGGCTTGTGGTCGTGGGATACGCCATCCCGGGTTTTTTATTCGCTATATTGCTGATTGTGCTATTCGCAGGGGGCACCTATCTGGACTGGTTCCCCCTGCGTGGCTTAACCTCGCCCGATTTTGCCGACCTATCACCCTGGGGCAAAGTAAAAGACTATTTTTGGCACATAACGCTTCCCGTTACGGCTGCCGCCATTGGTAGCTTCGCGACACTAACGATGCTAACCAAAAACAGCTTCTTGGACGAAATTCATAAGCAGTACGTACTCACCGCCCGCGCCAAAGGCGCTGATGAGCACCGCATTCTTTACGGCCACGTATTCCGTAACGCGATGCTGATTATTATTGCTGGCCTGCCGGCCGCCATGATCGGTATTTTCTTTACCGGCGCACTGCTCATTGAGGTTATTTTCTCGCTGGATGGGCTGGGCTTATTGGGCTTTGAGGCCGTTATGCAACGGGACTACCCCGTTATCTTTGGCACGCTGTTTCTGTATACCGTCATCGGCCTGATACTGAAGCTAATATCCGATTTAACCTATGTGTGGGTCGACCCGCGCATCGACTTTGCCTCAAGGGAGTCGTGAAGATGGGCTTTATCTCCTCTCGGCTATCGCCTATCACCTTACGCCGTTTAGCGGCCTTCAAAGCCAACAGGCGTGCTCGCGTTTCGCTATGGTTATTTGGCGTTCTGTTTATTCTCAGTCTGTTCGCAGAACTCATTGCCAACGATAAACCTATCGTGATGCAGTACGACGGCCAATGGTATATACCGCTGCTCGTCGCCTATCCAGAGACAGAATTTGGCGGTTTTTTACCCACCCGAACCGACTACCTGGATCCCTTCATTCAGCAGCAAATTAGCGAAAACGGCTGGGCACTATGGCCCCTTATCCCGTTCTCCTACCAAACGTTGGATATGCAGATGACTCAGCCCTCCCCTGCACCCCCCGATGGCCGCCACTGGCTGGGAACCGACGACCAGGGGCGCGATGTGTTAGCACGGGTTATTTACGGCTTTCGGTTATCGGTGGCATTTGCCTTAGTGCTCACCGCAGGCTCACTGGTACTGGGTGTGTTGGTGGGCGGCATTCAGGGTTACTTCGGCGGCAAAGTGGATTTAATTGGGCAACGCATGACAGAAATATGGTCGGGGCTGCCGGTGCTCTTTTTACTGATTATTCTTGCAAGCTTTGTGCAGCCCGGTTTTTGGTGGTTACTGGGCATTATGCTGATGTTTTCTTGGCTGGGGCTGGTGGACATCGTACGCGCTGAGTTTTTGCGCGCCCGAAACCTAGAGTACGTGCGCGCCGCAAAGGCAATGGGCCTGCCCTCTCGGCTAATTATGTGGCGGCATGTGCTGCCTAACGCGATGGTGGCTACCCTTACCTTTATTCCCTTCTTGTTCACTGGCGCTATCGGGACACTCACTGCACTCGACTTTTTGGGGTTCGGCCTGCCGCCTGGTGCACCTTCCCTCGGGGAGCTGGCAGCACAAGGTAAGAACAACCTCCACGCCCCTTGGCTGGGCATTACTGCCTTTATGACGTTAGCCTTTATGCTCTCGTTGCTGGTATTCATTGGCGAAGGCCTAAGGGATGCCTTCGACCCACGCCATGTGAAACAGCATCAGTCACCCACCCAGGAAACCCAGCATGCCTAATCAGGTAAACACTGCTAAGCCACTACTATGCTTAAACGAGTTTTCGGTTTCTTTCGATGGCAACGTGGTTGTCGACTCTCTTTCACTCACTGTGAACGCGGGTGAAACGCTGGCCATTGTGGGCGAATCGGGCTCGGGTAAGTCGGTTTCTGCGTTGGGTGCCGTTAACTTACTACCCAGCAACGCCACTGTTCATGGCGGGCGGTGGCTAGAGGACATCGACTTAAATCAACTGACTAGCCGGGATTGGAACGGGGTGCGGGGAAATCGGGTTGGCTTTATTTTTCAAGAGCCCATGACCTCGCTTAACCCCTTGCACCGGGTTGGAAAGCAGATCGGTGAAACCTTGCGGCTACATCAGGGGCTTAGCGGCCAAGCAGCTCGCATGCGTGCCAAATCGCTGCTAGAGCAGGTTAAACTACCCCGCTCGGAAGAATTGCTTGATGCATGGCCCCATCAGCTTTCCGGTGGCCAGCGCCAGCGGGTGATGATTGCCATGGCGATTGCCAATAATCCCACGCTGTTAATAGCCGATGAACCCACTACCGCCCTCGACGTTACTGTACAGCAAGAAATTCTAGCCCTGCTCAAAGAACTGCGTGACCAGCATGGCATGGGTGTGCTGTTTATCAGCCACGATTTGAATCTCGTACGCCGACACGCGGACAGGGTGTGCGTCATGTATCAAGGTAAGCTACAGGAAGCCGGTAGCGTTACCGAGGTATTTAACAATCCGCAAAGCGACTACACCAAAGCGCTGATTGCCGCGGAACCCGAAGGCCGACCAGCAGCACCTACGAATACCACACCGCTATTAACCACGCACCAGCTAAGCGTTAGTTTTAAGCGGCCTAAAACGGGGCTTTTTCAGCGCCAGCCACCCGCTTTTGAAGCCCTAAAAGCGACGGATTTAACGATTGCCCCTGGTGAAACCCTGGGCATTGTAGGGGAGTCTGGCTCTGGCAAGACTACTCTTGCCTCGGCGATCATGCGTTTAGTGACTAGCCAAGGTGACGTCTCATTGGGCGATGCCACGTTAAGCCAACTCTCCGGCGATGCGCTAAGGCGCCAGCGCCACCGCTTACAGATGGTGTTTCAAGACCCTTACGGCGCACTATCCCCGCGCATGTCGGTGTTTGATATTGTTAGCGAAGGTTTGCGGTTTCATTACCCTACTCTGTCGACCACAGAAGTTACCGAGCGAGTGCACCGAACGCTATGCGAAGTGGGCCTACCGGAAAGCTGTGCTGCGCGTTACCCTCACGAGTTTTCCGGCGGACAGCGACAGCGCATTGCCGTGGCGCGAGCCATCATTTTAGAACCAGAGTTGCTGGTATTGGATGAGCCAACCTCAGCGCTAGACCGTACCGTGCAGAAACAGCTAGTGACGCTACTTCGCGAACTTCAGGCACGCCGCCAACTAAGCTACCTGTTTATCAGCCACGACCTCGCCGTGGTGCGCGCCATGGCACACCGGATCATGGTGCTCAAAGATGGTGTCGTGGTTGAACAAGGGAATTGCCTTGAAGTGCTTGCTAGCCCTAAGCACGCCTATACCAAAGCGCTTATAGAAGCCGCTCACCTAAGCTAGCACCTGCTTAACGCTCAATTTTTGACACTACTTGTTAACAGATAAACAACCTTTATAGCTCAGCACAAGATAACGGTATAAGATTACTAATTGTCCAAAAACGCCCCACTGCAAAGCCATGCCAATGGGGCGCCGGGAAATTTGCGTCCGTATAGGGCTAGAAACTAGCAATCTCTTCGGGAGTAAGCTCTCGCCATTCCCCTGGCGCTAAGTCATCCGGCAGCACCACGTCGCCAATCGAACGCCGGTGCAGCGTGGTCACGTGATTACCTAAGGCGGCAAACATACGCTTTACTTGGTGATAGCGCCCTTCGGTTATCGTCAGTTCGGCTTGATGTGGCGTAATAAAGCGCAGCGTGGCCGGCTGAGTGGGTGTCTCTTCACCGTCCAGCATAATCCCTTCAGCCACCTGTTTGACCGCCCACTGGGCCGACTCACCCTCAAAAGGTTCAGCCAAATCAGCAATATACACCTTCGCACAGCGATGGCGCGGAGAGGTCACCCGATGGGACCACTGCCCATCGTCGGTCAACAGTAACAGGCCGGTGGTGTCGACATCTAACCGCCCTACCGGCTGTAGCCGTTCCACTTTCGGCAGGTCAATCAAGTCAATCACCCGTGGATAGAGCCCTCGCCGAGCAGTGCACTCTACTTCCACCGGTTTATGCATCATCAGGTAACGCAGCCCGACTAGCGCCAGCGTTTCGCCGTTGAGTTTTACTTCATCGTGGGCAGTATCTATCTGGGTCGCTGATTGCTTGATGAGTTCACCATTTAAGGTAACTTCTTCATTTTTCAGCGCCCGCTTGGCTAAGCTGCGGGTTAATGGAGTTGTTTCACTCAAGAAGCGATCAAGGCGCATTATTGACCCACTCCTGGCAGTAATGAAAAGCGGTCGGCATCTTGCCAGGCAGGAAATTTTTCACGAAAAGCATCTAGGTCCGTTTTATCTAGCGTCCCCGTTTCAATAAACGGAGCATTTTCGGGTTGGTCGATCAGCGGTTCCCCTTTGAAATCGACCAGCATGGAGTCGCCACTGTAGGCGAGTCCTTTAGCATCTTCACCCACTCGGTTAACACCTACCACGTAGGCAAGATTTTCAACCGCGCGGGCTTGAAGCAGCGTACGCCAAGGTTGGCGCCTCGGGGCAGGCCAGTTGGCAACACACAGCAGCGCATCATACTCGAAATGCTCATGGTCTGCTGGCTGCTGACGCATCCACACGGGAAAGCGTAGGTCGTAGCATACGCTTAGCAGTAGCTTGAAGCCCTTTAACTCAACTAGCTGACGTTGTTTACCCATATCATAACGCTCGTGCTCACCTGCCATACGGAATAGGTGGCGCTTGTCATAATAGCGAAGGCTGCCCTCCGGCGTCGCCCAGATCATTCGGTTGTAGTACTCACCCTGGTCAACAATAGCGACGCTGCCGGTCATCACGCAGCCCCGCGCTTTGGCCTGGTTCTGAAGCCAGGCAACGCTCTGGCTCTCATCCATTGGCTGGGCCATTTCCCGCGAGTTCATGGTGAAGCCCGTAGCAAACATCTCGGGCAACACGATAAGGTCCGTATCACGACTGTCCAGCTCCCCCAGCAACTTCTCAAGGTGTGTGTGATTTGCCTCAGGGTTTTCCCAGCGTAAATCACACTGTACCAGGCTCGTTCTCAGCTGACTCATGCCACCTCTCCTTTCGTCAGTGTCTTCGCTTATTGTGTGCTAGATTAGCATTTTTACTTAATGAGGCTGCTATGCTTCCCTCCGCTCCACGTGACCCTGAAGCAGTCAAAGGCGTTATGTTTGGCTTAACCGCCTACACCATGTGGGGTTGCTTCCCGCTATTTTTTGCTCTTTTTGATGGCATTCCTGCATTTGAAATTTTAATCCACCGCATTTTGTGGTCATGCCTATTTTTGGTTGGACTCATTAGTGTACTGCGCCGATGGGCCCCCGTCGTGGCAGCTCTGGTACAACCTAAACGCTTAGGACGCGTATTAGCTTGCGCGCTGCTGATTGCGTTTAACTGGGGAATTTACATTTATGCTGTGGAAAGTAAGCAGGTACTTCAGGCCAGTTTAGGCTACTTTTTAACCCCATTGGTAAACGTGGCCCTCGGCATGCTGGTGCTACGCGAAGTCATGGCACGCCTGCAGTTGGTGGCACTTGGGTTAGCCAGCCTGGCTATTGGCATACAGTTTGTAATGCTTGGAGAACTTCCCTGGATTAGCCTGCTACTAGCGCTAAGCTTCGGTAGCTATGGGCTATTTCGTAAACAGGTGCCGTTAGACGGGCTTTCTGGTCTGTTTGTGGAAACGCTACTGCTGTTTCCCCTTGCACTTATGGCCCTCACCTGGCTTAGCTGGCAGGGGGAGTCGCACTTTATCCATGATGTGCCGATGTCGATTCTACTGGTCATTAGCGGGGTACTCACCGCGCTGCCACTGATGGCTTTTGCGGGAGCCGCACGCCGCTTGCGACTCGCCACGCTCGGGTTTTTAATGTACATCAACCCGAGCATCCAGTTCTTGATTGCATTAACCGTTTTCGGTGAGCCGCTTGGCCTTATCCAACTGGCCACCTTCTTGATGATCTGGACAGGCCTTGCTCTCTACTCCTGGTCTTCCTGGCAATCACGCCCGCGCCAATCGAGGGTCAATTAGCGCGGGTTGGCTGGCGGGGGGCAGCACAGGAGTATCGGTTTGGGTAGCTTCGTCATGTACCGGGCGATAGCCAACGCGGAAGCCGCCCCAGTGCTTGCCATTAACATAAATCGGCACTGAAAGATCATGCATAATTTCGCCAGTGTCGCGCTTGTAGGTTTGTAACAGCAGCGGATTTTCATGGGCCCCACAGCGGCTGCCCGTTGGGTCATCGAAAATACGCTTACTACGACAGTACTTTAAGTCGTGATCAACATCGCCAGTGGGCTCCCGACTTACCGCCGCGTTGTGGGTTGGAACATAGCCTTTACGGTCACAAGCAATGGCGTAACTCAGGCCAACTTGGGAAAGCAGCGGCTCTTGTAGGCTGTGCAAATGTTGATCGGTAAAGTCGTCAAACCCCGTATGGTAAAGTGGCGGCTGGGTGCCAGGGATGAGGCGATACTCCGGCTGAAATAACGCGGCCTGTGCTAGCTGGCCACTTGCGATCCCTTTTTCAAATAGCTTGCCTATTTGGTCGGCGGTGCGACGCGCAGCGCTAAATACCTGCTGGTGCCGTCCTTTTAAGCGCTGCTGTGCTAGCTCACCATCAACACCCTCTGCGGCATCCATTAACGCACGGGCTTGAGTGGCTAGATCGTGCATATTTCTGTTGCCTTCATCTACATCATCTTCTAACTGGCGCAGGCTGTCGGCAACCGTTTGGCTGTGCTCTCTGGTGCTGGCCATGGCTTCTGCAACGCTGGTAATTTCCCGCTGTACATCATCGAACTCCTGGGTAATTGTCGCCAGGCTGCCACCTACTTGCTGCATTCCTTGTGAGCGCTCGCGGATACGGGTCATTAACGACCCCATGGTAGCGACAACGCTATGACCGCTCTGGTGCATGTCTTTAACAAGCTCATCGACGCTTTGGGTAGCCGTTGATGTTTTTAGCGCTAAATTACGCACCTCCCCGGCCACTACGGCAAACCCCTTGCCATGCTCACCCGCCCGCGCTGCCTCAATAGACGCATTAAGTGACAGCAAGTGGGTTTGTTCAGCAATGCCTTCAATCATGGAAGTGACATTGCGCACCCGCTCAATTTTATCGTTAAGCGCCGTCAACATCTCAAGCGCTTGATCGGAGCGCTCGGCGACATCCGCCATATCAGTAATAATGTCAGCCAGTTCGCTATGGTTCAGGTGGCTCGACTGTCGAGCACTATCAGCAAGCGATGCCACCTGGGTAGCACTGGCGCTGACCTGCATAATGGCCGCGTTAATCGCACTCATGCTGGAAGAGGCATTCCTAGCCATTACTTCTTGCTTGGATAGACGTTGATCCATCAAATCGGCGTAGTGAGAAACCTCAGCCGAAGCAATGGCGGTTCTGCTGGCGCGGTTCATGAGCCTATAGGCCATCGCCCGCAAAGAAGCGTAGTCTCGCAGCGGTTTTAAACCACGCGTTGGCATTGCTAAACGGTTCTGATCGGCAGAATAAACGCTTAGCAACGCGCTGAGCATTAAGCCTGCGCCAGCAAATACAGCGCAGGCGACCGCGAGGTACGCCAGCATATTTGCCTGCGACGCTAGCCAAACGGACAGGCCCAGCAACCCCAACGGTACTAGGATAAAAATTAGTCGCATAAGAAACACTCTTTTTTAATTGACGTTATTGAGCAACGAAGCAATGCGAGAAAAAAACAATCCCACCCCTATCGTCTAAACGATGCCATTTTGGGATTGCTTTTTTCCAAGCCAGCTTAACGGGTAATGCTAATGAAAGAAGTAGCACTTTGGGGGGAGATGACGGATTAGTAACATTATGCCCACAGCAAAAAAACGATTATTAAGGTATAACGCGTTAAACTAATCAGCCATATTTCAACGACCTTCCCTGCCAGCAGCTGTTGAACACAGTAAGAGCATGCCTAGGAGCTTATGTTAAAGCGCTATTTACCTATTCTGACCTGGCTTCCTCATTACCATCGGCGTCTGCTTGGTGCCGATATCCTGGCGGGGCTAATCGTTACGGTGATGGTCATACCGCAGTCCCTGGCGTACGCCTTGCTAGCGGGCTTGCCTGCCGTGGTCGGTTTATATGCCAGCATTTTGCCGCAGCTGGTCTACACGCTGTTAGGTACCAGCCGAACCTTAGCCGTGGGGCCGGTGGCTATAATTGCGTTAATGACCGGCGCCGCGCTCAGCTCTGTGGCCACTCCGGGCAGCGATGCTTACTTGCAAGCAGCACTGGTGCTCTCTTTGCTCTCAGGGGGGCTGCTGCTGGTGATGGGTGGGCTTAAAATGGGCTTTTTCAGCAACTTTTTAAGTCACCCGGTGATTTCAGGCTTTTTAACCGCCTCAGGTATTCTTATCGCTGCCAGCCAACTGGGTAGCTTGCTCGGGATATCTAGCAGCGGTTTTACATTGGTCGAGCGCCTGATGACCCTGCTACCTAACCTGTCCAACGTTAACCCTTATACCTTTGCGATAGGAGGTGGCACTCTGGTGTTTCTGGTTGCTTTACGCCGTTTTGGCAAACCGGGACTTTGCGCCCTGGGTGTACCCAGTTCGCTCGCTGATTTAATAGCCAAAGCGGGGCCTGTTTTTGCTGTCATTGCCACCACACTGGCCGCTTGGCACTGGCAATTAGCGGATGCGGGCGTTGCCGTAGTGGGCAATATTCCTAGCGGCCTGCCCGCCCTGAGCTTTCCCTGGGGAGATTCGTCGCTATGGCGGGCGCTGTTAATTCCAGCGCTATTGATTAGCTTAGTTGGGTTTGTGGAGTCGGTATCCATGGGGCAAATGCTTGCCGCCAAACGGCGCCAGCGTATTTCACCCAATCAAGAGTTAATCGGCTTGGGCGCAGCTAATTTAGCCGCTGGCGTTAGCAGCGGCATGCCGGTAACGGGCGGCCTTTCACGCACCGTTATTAACTACGATGCTGGCGCCCAAACGCCTGCGGCAGGAGCATTTGCCGCTTTGGGCATTGCGCTTGTCACGCTGTCGTTTACCGGTTGGCTCTATTACCTGCCGATTGCCACTTTGGCCGCCACCATAACCGTGTCTATTTTGACACTGGTAGATATCCCCATGCTGCGCCAGACGTGGCGCTATTCACGCAGCGATTTTGCCGCCATGGCCGTCACCATTCTGCTCACATTAGTTGAAGGTATTGAGGCGGGGATTATTGGTGGTGTCACGCTCTCCATTGCCCTCTTCCTATATCGCACAAGCCGCCCCCATAGCGCGCTGGTGGGTCGGGTGCCCAATACTGAGCATTTTCGTAACATAGAGCGCCATGATGTAGAAACGGTTAGCACTGCGGCGCTTTTACGCATAGATGAAAGCCTCTATTTTGCCAATGCCCGCTATTTAGAAGATACCGTTTACAACTTAGTCGCCAGCCGCCCAGAGCTTGAGCATGTCGTGCTCATTTGTTCGGCGGTCAATTTAATTGATGCCTCAGCCCTAGAAAGCTTAGATGCCATAAATGCACGGTTAAAAGACTCCGATGTAAAGCTTCACCTCTCCGAAGTAAAAGGGCCCGTAATGGACCAGCTTAAAAAAAGCGACTTTCTTGAAGCGCTTACTGGGCGTGTCTTCCTTAGTACCTACGCTGCCTGGCGAGAATTTAGCTAATTTCACCTAACGTAATACCTTGAAAAGCCAGGCAAATGCCTGGCTTTTTTGCGCAAAGCTCATGCTATTTAAGCTCGCTTGTTAGAACAGCGTTGACATATCCCTATGGGCTTACCTACTATCAGTCGACCACTTAGCAAAACCCAATACCGCATAGCAAAACATAAAGTAACTAAATGTAACTACAACCACAATAAAGGAGCATTTAAATGCGCCCATTCGCTCACCGCTTACTGATTGCCGCTTTACCTTTATCACTGATAGGCGCTGCAGTAAGCCACGCCAGTGAATTAGAACTGCCACGCACCATGGCATGGACCGCCTACGGCACTAACTCAAGCGGCTATGCCCAAGCGGTTGCCATCGGCAACATGCTGCAAAACAAATACGGCTCATCCGTGCGTATTTTGCCTGGCGACAACGATGTATCTCGCATGACACCGCTTAAGCAAGGACGAGTGGATTTGTGCGCCTGCGGGATCGCCAGCTACTACGGTGCGGAAGGCGTAATGATGTTTGCCGACCGCGACTGGGGACCTCAGCCGCTACGCGTCATTACCACATCCACCGCTTCCTTTGGCCTTTCCCTTGCGGTCGCCGGTGACCTAGACGTTGAAACACCTGCTGACTTAGCAGGCAAACGCGTTGCCTATATTCGTGGTGACGATGCGCTAAACAAAGGCACCGAGGCGTACCTTGCCTTTGGTGGGCTAACCTGGGACGACGTTGAGCGAGTTGACTACCCCGGCTATGGCCGCTCTTTTGACGGCATCATCGCCGGCGATGTTGACGCCTCGTTCACCACGACAGTAACACCGCCTGCTCAGCAGCTTGCCAGCAGCCCCAGAGGTATTAGCTGGCCAGTGCTCGACCCAGAAGATGAAGCAGGCTGGGAGCGTATGGCGGCAGTGGCACCCTATTTCCGCCCCCATGAAGTCACCGCTGGTGCGGGTGGCATTAGCGCCGACAATCCCGTTCCAAGTGCCAGCTACCCTTACCCGATTGTGGTCGCCAATCAAGACCTAGATGACAACGTCGCCTACGGCCTGATCAAAGCAATGCAGGAAAATTTTGATGACTACAAAGACAATGCCCCAGGTGCACTTGGCTACGCCTTAGAGGAGCAAGACCTGCAGTGGGTTATGCCATTTCACGATGCAGTCGTGGAGTACTACAAAGATATCGATGTGTGGACGGATGAAATGCAGGCGCATCAGGATCAGCTCGTTGAGCGTCAGAGCGTTCTCTTAAACGCGTGGGAAAGCTTCATGCAAGATGCACCCAGTGATGCTGAGGCATTTACTACTGACTGGATGGAAGCGCGCGCAACTGCGTTGAACGATGCTGGCTTCGAACCCATCTTCGAATAACCGGCTTGGGGGGCGGCCCTGGCCGCCCCTGCTGATGGATGAACCTCTTCATAACAATAGACACTCAGCCATGACCACAGATACCTCGCCATGACCACAAATACCGCGCCTGCCTCTACTCAACAAGTGAAAGAAAAGATCAGCCAAATTCGTCAGCTTCCGTCGGCGATACGCTGGATTCCAGCCACCGTCACCGTCGTTTTAATGCTGATGACGCTGGACTACTTATTCAATATCGGCTGGCTTACTTTTGTGACGGGCCTGGAGACTCAGTTCTATTACGCTGTCGTTGCCTTGCTTCTGCCGCTGGTTTTTTTGCTATGGCCTATGCGCAGCAGCCTACAAGATCGCCCTATTCCCTGGTACGACTACTTACTTAGCGCCATAACGCTCACTGTCGGCGGCTATTTTGTTTATAACGCGGTACCTATTTTAGAACGCGGTTGGGCGTTTGCTGCACCTGACCTCGCTATCTACGCCAGCTACGCCTATTGGCTGCTGATTATTGAAGCAGCTCGACGTGCAGGTGGCTTACCTATCGCCATTATTGCCGGGTTGTTCTCACTCTACCCATTGGTGGCCGATATTGTCCCCGGCCCAATTCAAGCGTTTCCATCGACCCTTGAACAAACCGCCATGTACCACACCATGAGCACTGAAAGCATCATGGGCGTACCGCTGCAAGCATTTGCGGGCCTAGTGATCGGCTTTCTGGTATTTGGCGTGGTGCTGCAGAAAAGCGGTGGCGGTAAATTTTTTATTAACCTGGCCTTTGCACTATTAGGACATGTCCGCGGTGGCCCTGCCAAAGTATCGATTTTCTCAAGTGGCTTAATGGGCTCAATGAGCGGCAGTGTGATCAGCAACGTGCTGACTACCGGTGTTTTGTCGATTCCGGCTATGCGACGCATTGGCATGACCCGCTCTTTTGCTGGGGGTGTAGAAGCCTGCGCCTCTACCGGCGGTGTCTTAATGCCACCCGTTATGGGTGCCACCGCTTTTGTGATGGCGATGTTTTTGGATATTCCTTACTCCACCATTGCTCTTGCTGCAGTTATTCCTTCGGTACTCTATTTTTTGGGGTTATTTATACAGATCGATGCTTACGCGGCGCGTAACGATATTAAAGGCTTACCTGTAGTTGAGCTGCCCTCGCTGTGGCAAACCCTAAAAGAGGGCTGGTACTTTATCTTCGTTTTTGCGCTCTTGGTGTGGATGTTACTGGTGATGCAACGAGAAGCCGTTGCCCCCTTTTACGCGACAGCGCTACTACTGGTGCTCAACCAGCTCTCTAAACATAACCGCTGGGGCTGGAAGGATGTTGGCGATACGTTGTCGTCTGCCGCCAAGCTGTTTGCTGAGCTAATTGCCATTTTGGCGGGTGTAGGCATGCTGGTGGGCGCGCTTTCCATGACCGGCCTTTCCGGCACTATTGCCAACGACTTTATCAATATCGCCGGTGGCAGCGTGCCACTTCTGCTGATCATGGGTGCCGTAACCAGCTTCGTGCTAGGTATTGGAATGACGGTTACCGCGGCCTATATCTTCCTGGCGGTGGCGCTAGCCCCTGCACTCATTCAAGGCGGAGGCCTTGATCCCATGGCGGTACACATGTTCATCCTCTATTGGGGCATGTTGAGTTTTATTACGCCACCCGTAGCACTGGGTGCCTTTGCCGCAGCGACCGTTGCCGGCGCCCGGCCAATGGCAACCGGCCTACAGGCCATGCGCTTAGGCAGCGTGATTTACTTTATCCCTTTCCTGTTTGTCCTTAATCCCGCGCTGATTATGCAGGGCGAGCCGTTGACGATAGTGGCCGTGTTTATCCAAGCGGTGATTGGCATCATTCTATTTGCATCAGCGATGCAGGGTTATCTGATTGGGATCGGCCGTCTCGGCTATGGCGTACTACAAGAGACCATCATCCGCGGCCTGATCTTAATCGCGGGCCTGCTGCTGGCCCTGCCCGGCGGAGGCATGGTGCCGCTAAGCCAGCTTGAACTGCTTGGCATGGCCGTCGCAGCGCTAATTCCTGGCGTGCTACTAGCCCGCTTAAGCCAGCGCCATCATCACCGCGCATACGGCTAGCGCTTAATATGAGCAACGACTACCCAAGGAACTTTATGCACACAAAAACAAAATTCGCATTTAAATTAAGCGGACTGACGATTGGTATTTTTTCGCGGGCCAAGCGGTTGCTATGCCTAATGCGCTTAACTGGACTGCCTACGGCACCGGAACCAGTGGTCACGCGCAAATCATGGCCATCAGTCAGCTACTGCAGGAAGAGTACGGCACCCAATCTCGCGTTATTCCTGGCGAGAACGACACAATGCGCATGACGCCTTTAAAAACAGGCCGGGTTGACCTTTGCGCCTGCGGCATTGCCAGCTACTACGGTTCTGAAGGCGTTATGATGTTTGCTGGCCCCGACTGGGGCCCGCAGCCCATTCGCGTTATTTCCACTTCCATAGCCACTTTTGGCTTAGGTATGGCTGTGGCAGGTGACGTTGAGATTGATTCAATCGCTGACCTTGAGGGTAAACGTCTGGCCTACCTGCTAGGCGACGATGCACTCAACAAAGCTGCAGAGGCTTATTTAGCATTTGCCGGACTGACGTGGGATGACGTTGAACGCGTTGACTTCCCCGGCTACAACGCAGCCTTTGATGGCATAATCAGCGGTCGAGCCGATGCTGCTATCACCACCACCGTCACGCCAGCTGCCCAACGTCTTTCTGCCAGCCCTCGTGGATTACAGTGGCCTACATTACCCACTGAAGATGAAGACGGCTGGGAGCGCATGCTCGACGTCGCACCCTACTTTCAGCCCCACGACGTTACCGCAGGGGCTGGTATTGATGCCGATGCCCCACTCGCCAGCGCAAGCTACCCTTACCCCATTATGGTCAGCAATGCCGACCTTGCCCCAGAAACTGCGCGCGGGTTAATCACCACGCTGACTGAATCATTTGATGACTATAAAGACAACGCCCCGGGTGCTAGCGGCTATGCGCTGGAGAATCAAAACATGACCTGGGTGGTACCTTTTCACGATGCGGTTGTTGATTATTATCGAGACACTGGCGTCTGGACAGATGCAATGGAAGAGCATCAAAACGCATTGGTTGAGCGCCAAGCACTACTGATGGATACCTGGGAAAGCTACAAAGCAGATGCCCCGGAAGATGAAGAAGCCTTTATAGCGGGATGGATGACAGCGCGTCGCGCGGCGTTGGAAGAAGCCAGCATGAATCCCGTATTTTAAAAAACCCTTCTAAAAATGTCGCCTCTAGGCGGCATTTTTTCTAACGATAAAAGCAGTTATCTCACAACAGCTAAATTCTGCATTGCGGAACACAATTTTACTATATTGACTAACCCGCACTGTTTCGCCATTATTCAGTCACTCTCAATTCCAATAAATAACCATAAGTCTCGCTATGCGAAACATTGGAGCAATTCATGTCCGTTCATTACCAGCGTCACGGCGATGTAGGCGTTATTCAAATCGCCAACCCACCGGTTAACGCATTGGGGCACGCCGTGCGCAGTGGCTTAGTTAAGGCACTTGAAGAAGGTATCGCTGACTCGCAAGCCAAAGCGCTGGTAGTGTTAGCCGATGGCCGCACCTTTATTGCTGGTGCAGATATTAAAGAATTCGGCAAACCTCCCCAGGCTCCTTTGCTGCCCGACGTTATTACCCAACTGGAAGCCTGTTCTAAACCGTTAATTGCCTCTCTACACGGCACAGCCCTAGGCGGTGGTTTAGAAGTTGCGTTGGGCTGTCACTACCGCGTGGCGCTGAAGGGCACTCGCGTTGGGCTACCCGAGGTTAAGCTTGGCTTACTGCCAGGAGCCGGGGGCACACAACGGTTACCACGCTTGGCTGGCGTCGAACGAGCCTTGGAAATGATCACCACCGGGCGTTTTTTAGAAGCTGAAGAAGCTCGTGAAGCGGGGATTATCGATGCCATTAGTGATGCCCAAACGCCGCTAGAAGCAGGCTTAGCCGCCGCTCAGCAGGTGCTCGCAGGCGAGCAAACGTCACGCATCACTGGAGAGCTTCCTGCCCCTGCAGCGAATCCACAGGCGGTCACCTCTACCCTGCAACGGTTGAATCAAGACGCTTCAGCGCTTTTTTCACCCTTTCGCATTGTAGAAGCGATTGAGGCCTGCGTGACGGCAGCGTCACTTCAGGACGGCTTGCGTCGCGAGCGGGAGCTGTTTCTGGCCTGCATGGATTCGCCCCAGCGCGCTGGCCTTATTCATCTCTTTTTTGCCGCACGTAGCCCTCACCTGGTGCCTAACGTTGAGAACGCCAATGCGTTTAGCCACGTGGCGTTGATCGGACAACATCCGCTATTTGAACGTCTGCAAAAAGCCGCCCATCGGGCAGGCATTACCTTAACCAGCGCGCCAAACAGTGCCACTGAGCTATGCCTCGTTGCTCCGAATAGCGCCAATAGCGTTGCCACCGAATGTCCCGTTATCACGATGGAAGCCATTGACACTCATGGTGGCAACAGTAAAAACGGCGGCAAGGACACAGCGCTTAGCCTGATCGTTGCTGATAACGGCAGCATGGTTGAGCTGGTCGATTTAAGCGCAGGGCCGCTTACCCAACAACAGGCTGCGCTTACGTTGAAAGCACTTCGCCTAACCCTCGTGGTTAGCCATCAGCAAAGCTTGCTGAAGATGATGTATGCAGCCATGCAACAGGCGCCAGCCAACGACAGGCAAGCAGCCATTGAACGGGCGAGCGTGGGTATTTCAGAACAGGGCTTCTGCTATCGCGAAAGCGACATTGATTTGCTGGCCGTGGAAGCGTTGGGCTACCCACGCCACCTGGGCGGCCCTCATCGTCAAGCCACCCTCTCAGAAACAGTCTCAAAGGCTGGCTCAACGGCTAATTCAACTGCTAAGGACGACTAACATGAACCTCACCTTTAGCCCCGAAGAGCAGGCGTTTCGCGAAGAAGTGCGGCGCTTTATAGCGCATGCGTTACCCAGCGATATCAGCGAACGCGTGCGTCTAGGTCGCCACCTTAGCGCTGATGACCACCTTCGCTGGCAGAACATTCTCAGCGAGCAGGGTTGGTTGGCCTCTAATTGGCCAAAGGAGCACGGCGGCCCAGGTTGGGGTCCCGTGCAACGGCATATATTTGATGAAGAGTGCGCCGCTGCCCGCGCGCCAACGGTGGTTCCTTTTGGCGTCAACATGGTGGCCCCCGTCATCATGAAGTTTGGCAGCACTGAACAGCAGCAGCACTACCTGCCGCGCATCTTGAGCAACCAGGACTGGTGGTGCCAAGGGTACTCCGAACCCGGCGCTGGCTCTGACTTGGCGGGCCTGAACACGCGCGCAGTGCGGGACGGCGATCACTATATTGTGAATGGTCAGAAGACCTGGACCACGTTAGGTCAGCACGCCAACATGCTGTTCTGCCTGGTACGCACCGACCCCGATGCCAAGAAACAGGCCGGCATTAGCTTTTTGCTGATTGATATGCAGACGCCGGGCATCACCGTGCGCCCGATTATTACCCTCGATGGTGCCCACGAAGTTAACGAAATCTTTTTAGACAATGTCCGTGTACCGATTGAAAACCGCGTTGGTGAAGAAGGCCAGGGCTGGACCTGCGCCAAGTTTTTGCTTACCCATGAGCGCACCGGTATTGCTGGACTTGGGCATGCCAAGCAGGCACTGCGGCATTTGAAGTCACTGGCCAACCGCATCCACCATCGCGGCAAACCGCTGCTGGCGCTGCCCAGCTTTCGACAACGGGTGGTTAAAGCCGAGCTTGAGCTAATGGCGTTGGAAGTGACCAATTTGCGCGTGATTGCCGCTGCTCGTGATGGGGGCGCGCCCGGCGCAGAAAGCTCGCTGCTGAAAGTACGCGGCTCGGAGCTTCGTCAGGAGCTAAGTGAACTCACTCGGCGCGCCCTTGGCCCAGCCGCTCTGCCCTTCTTTCCTGAATTCCTGCATGGCGATGAAAGCTTGGATGATGCCTACACGCAAAGCGCTGCGGCAAGCGCCCAGTATTTAAACCGTCGCAAGCTATCAATTTATGGCGGCTCCAACGAAATACAAAAAAGTATTGTCGCCAAAACAATTTTAGAAATGTGAGGTCACCATGGATTTTGCTTTAACCGACGAGCAGCGCATGCTCGAAGAGACGCTTACCCGCTTGGTGACTGACCAAGTATCCCCTGAACAGCGCCGTTCAATGCTCAGCAGCGCCAGCGCTGAAAGTTCCGCGCTTTGGAACACCTTTGCTGAGCTGGGCCTGCTGCATATGCCCTTCAGCGAAAACGTTGGCGGCCTAGGCGCCGACGGCACCGATCTAATGATTATCATGCAGGCACTCGGCCGAGGCTTGGTGCCTGAAGCTTACTTGGCTGGCCTCGTATTACCAGGCCAGCTACTAGCGCTTACCGCCAACGGCGAACAGCAAAAACGCTGGCTCACCCCGCTGCTAGAAGGCGAGCATCAGCTGGCATTGGCCTGGCAGGAGCATGACGCCCGCTACGATGCGTTTGACGTGTCTACCCACGCCATTCAGCGTGACGGTCAGTGGCATCTTAACGGCAGAAAGGACGTGGTGCTCAACCTAGCGGCCGCTGCAGCCACTTTGGTAATCGCCCGATTAAACAGCGGTAAATTAGCGCTATTTGTGGTGCCCCAAAACAGCACTGGCACATCTTCTCATCTTTATTTCACCATGGACGATCAGCCCGCCGGTGATCTAACGCTAGATAACGTCACGCTGCCGCCAGAAAACTGCTTAAGCGAAGATGTCAGCGATGCACTGGCCGACGTGTTGGCCCTTGGTCGCGCTGCGCTATGCGCGCAGGCTATTGGCGCCATGGAAGAGGCTTGCGACCAAACGCTTGCCTATTTAAAAGAGCGCAAGCAGTTTGGCTTACCGCTATCATCATTCCAGGCGCTTCAGCACCGCATGGTTGATATGCACCTGCATCTGGAGCAATCCCGCTCCATGGCCATTTTAGCCGCCACTAGCCTGACGCTGCCTGCCAGCGAACGGGATTATAAAATTGCCGCAGCCAAAGCTTACTGCGGTGAGTCAGCACGCTTTATTGCCGAGCAGGCGATTCAACTTCACGGCGGCATGGGCATGACAGAAGAGTGCTATGTGGCTCACTACGCTAAACACCTAGTGATGTTTGATCACTACCTAGGCGACAGTGACTACCACCTCGAAACGGTCAGCGATCTATTAGACGTCGCCTAAGGCGGCCTTAGAAAGTTGATAAAGGAGCGATACATGTCAGATCACCCCAGCCAATTAGTGACTGTTAGCGCTATTGAAAACGGTGTAGTAGAAGTCGCTATTGCACGTCCAGACGTACGTAATGCCCTAAATGAAGAAACCGCCCTAGCGCTCAACAAAGCGCTGGCGGCGGTAGCCGCCAATGAGCAGATACGTTGCGTTATTCTTAGCGGCGAAGGCAGCTCTTTTTGTGCCGGTGCTGACCTGGCGGAGTTTGAAAAGGCATCTTCTCAACCGGCTAGCGAACGACTGGAGATGCTCTTCTTACCTGCTCTACGCGGTTTGATGGCAATGAATAAGCCGGTCATTGCGGCAGTGTCCGGTGCAGCAGCGGGCATTGGTGTTTCCTATGTTCTCGCCAGCGATATGGTGGTAATGGGGCGCTCGGCCTACCTGAAGCTTGCCTTTATTAATATTGGCCTGATTCCCGATGGCGGCGCCTGTTGGCATCTAGTGCGCAAGCTTGGCCATGCCCAGGCCTTCGAAATGGCCGCCTTGGCGACGCCAATTTCAGCAGAGCGCTGTTTGGAACTAGGTTTGGCTAATCGAGCGGTTGAAGATGACCAGGTGTTACAAGAAGCTCGCACGCTCGCGAAAGCGCTGGTTGAACAGTCAGCTCAGGCGCTAAGCGCCACCAAGCGGGCGTTACGTGAAGCAGCGCAGCGCTCACTCGGTGACACGATGCAACTAGAAGGCGAGCTTCAAGACCAGTGCAAAGCCTCTGAAGAGTTTCAGGAGCGGCTGGCCGCATTTCGTCAAAGTCGCCGCAAATAAGATTGAGTTTTCTCCAAGGCCTTTTGGTAATCATCACGTAGCGTGGCTACTTCTTCGGCCACGCTATTAAGCGTTGCAATACCGCCTACGCCTTGCCCCGCGCCCCAAATATCCCGCCATGCTTTTGCTTTACTGCTACCCCCTGAGCCATAGCGCATTGAGGCTTTATCGCCTTCAGGCAGCGCATCAGGGTTCAATCCTGCCTGCTCAATACTTTGCCGTAGATAGTTACCATGCACGCCGGTAAACAGGTTGGTATAGACGATGTCTCCTGCCCCCGCATCCAGCACCATCTGCTTATAAGCCGCTTGGGCGTTGGCTTCCTCGGTGGCAATAAAGCGGGTGCCCATATATACAAAATCCACGCCCAGCGCCTGGGCAGCCGCTATTTGTTCACCGTTGGTGATTGCTCCGGCTAACACCAGCGGGCCATCATAGAAACGGCGAACCTCAGCGACGAACGCAAAGGGGTTTAATCGCCCGGCATGACCGCCCGCACCGTGGCATACCAGTATCAGCCCATCGACACCTGCATCAATGGCTTTCTTGGCGTGCCGCAACGTGGTGACATCGTGAAAAACCAGTCCACCATAAGCGTGCACCTGCTCCACTACCTGATTAGGTGCGTGCAGGCTGGTGATTACCAGCGGCACCTTAAACTCGGCGCATAGTGCCACATCGTGTTCTAGCCGATCGTTGGTGGGATGCACAATTTGGTTAACCGCAAAGGGCGCTGAGGGCTTATCGGGGTGCTGCTCGTCATAGTCAGCCAGTGTTTGGGTAATATGCTGCAGCCAATCACGGAGCGCTTCGGCAGGCCGCGCATTTAATGCGGGAAACGCACCGATAATCCCTGCTTGGCACTGAGCAATCACTAATTCAGGCCCGGAGACGATAAACATAGGGGAGCCGATCACCGGCAGAGTTAACGAGGCGGTTAGACGCGTTAGCATGGGGCAACTCACTGGTTGTTATTGTGTGAACTCATTATTAAAAAGGCCCCTTTCGGAGCCTTTTATGCACTGCTTATAGCTTACTCTCAAGCTCTGGCAGAAGCTCGAATAGATCCCCCACCAGCCCGTAATCAGCGACCTGGAAGATCGGCGCTTCGTCGTCCTTGTTAATGGCGACGATCACCTTGGAGTCTTTCATCCCCGCTAGGTGCTGAATGGCACCGGAGATGCCCACGGCAATGTACAGATCCGGGGCAACGATCTTACCGGTCTGCCCAACCTGCATATCGTTGGGCACAAAGCCAGCGTCGACCGCCGCACGGGAAGCACCAATGGCCGCCCCCAGTTTGTCGGCAATGCCGTCAAGCAGCTTGAAATTTTCGCCGTTGCCCATCCCGCGGCCGCCGGAGATGACTACCTTGGCACCGCCCAGCTCTGGGCGATCAGACTTCGCCAGCTCTTCTTGTACGAAGCTGGACTGAGCGTTTTCGACTACTACGTCAACCGACTCAATAGCGGCACTGCCGCTAGCGCCCACCGCGTCAAAACCAGTGGTACGCACGGTGATCACTTTCAGCACATCGTCGCTTTTAACCGTGGCGATGGCATTACCTGCGTAGATGGGACGCAGGAAGGTATCAGTGCTTTCAACACCAAGCACGTCGGAAAGCTGGCTGACGTCTTTGAGCGCTGCCAGGCGCGGCAACACGTTTTTGCCGGTGGTAGAGGCGCTGGCCAGCACATGGGTATAGCCGTCCGCCAGTTCAACCAGCAGCGCGCCCATCGGTTCAGCTAACTGGTGGGCGTAAACGGCGTTGTCGGCGACACGCACTTTGCTGACGCCATCCAGTTTTGCGGCAGCCTCGGCTGCGGCTTGAACACCTTCACCGGCAACGAGGACATCAATATCGCCGCCGATGGCTTTCGCCGCCGCGACGACGTGGGCCGTGGCGCCAGCCAGTTGGCCTTCGTGTAAATCAGCAAGTACCAGAATGCTCATGGAATCAGCTCCTATTTAAAGCACCTTAATTAAAGTACTTTGGCTTCGTTTTTAAGTTTGTCGATCAGCTCGTCTACCGAGGCAACCTTGACACCACCTTTACGCTCGGCGGGCGATTCCACTTTGACTAAGCTCACCTTGGAAGCCACCTCGACGCCGTAATCGGCGGGGGTTTTCACATCCAGCGGCTTTTTCTTGGCCTTCATGATATCTGGGAGCTTGGCGTAGCGCGGCTCATTCAAACGCAGGTCAGTGGTAACAATCGCTGGCAGCGTTAGCGCGATGGTTTGCAGACCGCCGTCGATTTCACGGGTGACATTAACCATGTCTCCGTCCACCGCCACTTCTGAGGCGAACGTGCCTTGCGGCAGGCCAGTCAACGCTGCCAGCATTTGGCCAGTTTGGTTGTTGTCGGTATCGATGGCTTGCTTACCCAGCACCACTAGCCCTGGCTGCTCTTCCTCGACCACCTTCGCCAGCAACTTGGCGACCGCCAGGGATTCGGCGCGCTCATCGGTTTCGATATGAATGGCACGATCAGCACCCAACGCCAGCGCCGTACGCAGTTGCTCCTGGGCCGCTTTGGGCCCCACCGTTACGGCCACTACTTCAGTGGCTACGCCCTTCTCTTTCAGGCGCACAGCCTCTTCCACGGCAATTTCGCAGAACGGATTCATGGCCATTTTGACATTGGTAAGATCAACGTCTGAGTAGTCCGCTTTAACACGGATTTTGACGTTGTAGTCAATGACGCGTTTAACCGCGACGAGTATTTTCATAAGGCAGGCTCCGAGCGATTAAAAAGCATTTTATTTTGCATAGCAAAACACTGTTTTACTTTATAGAAATAACAATAAAAAAACGCCGACCAAAGGTCAAGCGCTTCCGCGTTTTTGCCCCTTTCAAAGGGTACTTCTGAAACGGTACCTCTCAAAAAGGTGACCACATAAACCACGCCGCCAATAGCGGAATCGAAGCAACCAAGAATCTGCCGTTCCAGCGGTAGCCAATGCGCGTAGCCGGTACGCCAGTAAAACGAGACAAAATCAGCATAGATGCCGTCATCGGCGACGACATTAGCGCCAACGCCCAGCCAACCATCAACGATGCGCCGATTAGCGCAGGCGATAGCCCCTCAATACCAAGCTGTGGCAATAAACCCACCAGCAACGTCACCGTGACGATAGGATTAACGCCTATTTGCGCCAGCCCCACCACCATCAACATCGCGAGCACGGCGTTAAACGCTCCCCACTGGTTCAGCACGGTTAATAGCGGTGCCAGCTGCTGAGTATCCACCAGCCCTACGCATAGGTGCCCCAAGTACCCCGCCGCTCCAAGCACCACAATTTCATTGGCGCTGGGTGAAAGCAGCCACGGCAGCTGGCGATGTACCGCGCTAACCGCCGCGGGCACACCCGCATAACCAAGCCTGCGCCGCTGCCAGGCAAGCCAAATCAGCGCCCCTGTGGGCGCACCAATAAGCGCAGCAATTGGTAAGCGCAGTTCTAGCAGCCACGCGATGCTAAACACCAGCGCGACAATCCCCAGCAACAGCACACTGAACTGGCCCAGCGGACGCAGTGAGGGTGCGGTTAGGTGGGTTTTATTGGCAGGAGGATGCGGCCCGGTGAGAAAATCCATCGCCCAGCCCGCCAGAAATATCAGCACCGCCGCGCCCAAAATGTAGGGGGCAAGCTCCAGCCAAGTCACCTGGTGAAGACTCGACAGCACCACCGCCACGCCAATACCCATAGGAGATATTAGCGGCGCCAGGGAAAACCCACGCAACAGCGCCAGCATCATGCGTCGCTGACGCGCCTCACGTACCCACACCCGCCCCTGAGCCGCCCCTAAGGTATTGCTTTTTTCAATCATGGCGGCGAACAGGTTAAGCACGCCGATATTGAGAATAATCCCAAACAGCGCTGAACCAAGGGATAAAATCGGGTAGCGGCGGCTAGGGGGCTGAAGCAGCATGCTCTGCCCACACCGGCGTACCAAACGTGAGCGATAGGCAGGCAAACGCAGCATACTCAAGGCCACCACAAAGGTGGCAAAAAAAGCAAAACGACCGCTGGCTTCAAAAAGAAGTTGGCCAGGGTTTGATGCACGCCAAAGCGCAAGCAGTGTTAACGCTCCTGCAGCTAACAGCAACCCTTTCGCCATGCGGGTAAGCTGAGCGCCCAGGGTTGTTAAATAGAGTAGCAGCGCGCCGATACCCACGGCTTGCCATACCACACTCCCGAACACTAGATGAAACAGCGTTGCCAGAGTAACCAGCAGTAAACAAGAGACCCGCAGGCGGGCTGGACTCACTCAGCGGACTCCCACGGCTTGTTCAGCTGAGGTTGGGTATCGGGCATGCCTTGGGGCGACTCGCTGCCGCTTCGGCGCCGGAATGATCCCTCACCCACGGCCACTAGATTACCGTTTCCATCCACTATCTCACCGCTGGTCATGTAGGTTTTTTGTCCGCCTCCTCGCAGTGTCCCCGTGGCGCGCAGTAAACCTTGCCGAGCGGGCCCGACAAAGGTGGTGGTCAATGACAGCGTCATACCGCGGCGAATATTGCCCGGCACGGGACAGTGCAGCCCCGCCAAGCTTAAGGCGCTATCCAACATAGAGGCTAATACACCGCCGTGGACATTGCCGCTGCGGTTAAGGTGCTTCGGCTCAATGGTCAGCTCAACGACGACTCGCTCCTCTTCCCACTCAACGACATGCATGCCCAGCAGTTCGTGGTAGCCCATCAGCGCCTGCTGAGATGAATGGCTCATTTGCCGTTCTCCTGCTGAGCTAAATCCCGCAGCCGCCCTTTAAGAATTTTTCCGCTGGCTGTGGACGGTAGCGAATCCATTAATACAATTTGCGTGGGCCTTTTGTAGGGCGCCAGCCGCTCGGCGATAAACGCCTTAAGCTCTGCCATATCAACTTCAATACCCGGCTCACACTGAACAAAGGCGACGACTTCTTCGTTCCCCGCGATTTGCCGACCGACCACCGCGGTTAGCGTTACCGCCGGGTGCTCATTAATCACCGCTTCCACATCCGGTGGGTAGATATTAAACCCCGAGCGGATAATCAGCTCTTTGCTGCGCCCAACGATATAGAGCTGGTCATCGTGGTCGAGTTTGGCAATATCGCCGGTATTCAGCCAACCATCCTCGGTTAGTGTGGCGCGGGTTGCCTCTGGCTGGCGAAAATAGCCCTTCATAATGTTGGGGCCGCGCACCCACAGCTCACCCACTTCTTCGCCAGGCTGCTCAGAAGTTCCGCTATCACTCAGGGGTTCTAGACGATACTCCAATAGAGGAAGCACGCGCCCCACGGTGCTATTGCCGTGGCGATCATCAATGCGCGTTTGGCTGATGGTGGGGCTAGCCTCGGTTAATCCATAGCCGTTATGCAGCGTTAGCCCAAAAGCCGCCTCAACGCGCACTTTGGTATCGCTATCTAAGGGTGAGCCACCTGCAGAGATATAAATTAACTCAGGGGCTTCGAGTGGCTGCTGCTCGCGTTTCAAATACTCCAAGGCACGGGCGTACATGGCAGGCACGCCCTGGAGAACGGTTATTCGTTCCTGTTTCAGAGTCGCCAGCAGTTGAGCGGCATCAAAACGCGGCACGGTATATAGGCAAGCGCCGTTATACAGCGACCCCATACACACCGAGGAGAGGCCAAACACGTGAGACATCGGCAATACGCCGTAGACCCGCTGGCCTTCGCTTAAATGGCGCATACCGCCTGAGATTGAGGCAATGTAAAGAATGCCTCTGTGGGTCAGCATGACGCCTTTCGGTGTCCCCGTGGTGCCCGAGGTGTAGATCATCGCTGCAACTTGCTCGCCACCGCTTTCGCTCACCGGCTCTGGCTCGCTGTCATAAAGCGGCGAGATCCCCAGCCCACCCAACGTAGGATGCTGATAACGGTCGACTGCGTGACGCTGGGCGTGCTGACCAGCCTCAGGCGAAGCATCACAGGTGTAGAACACCCGCCGGGGCAGGCAGTTACCCTGAATCAGGTCAACTTCTTGAGCCGATAGTCGCGAATTAACAATCGCGACCCATACATTAAGTTCACTGGCTGCCAGCAGCAATACAACCAGAGCACGGCAGTTTTCACTCACCGTCATAATGCGATCGCCAGGACGAATACCCATCGTGCTTAACCAGCCGCAAGCGGCGTGTATTTCCTCGCCAAGCTCAGCGTAGCTCCAGCGTACATCGCCATCCACAATGGCAGGGTGCTCACTCAGCAATTTGGCATTTTCAAGCACGCGGGTACTCAGCCGGTCGGGAAGCTCTGCTACCAGTTCACTGGCGAGGCGACCAAAGATGCTTTCATCCGGCGCTTGGTAAGAGACCGACAAAGCCATTAAGACGCCTCCCGCACCATATTCCGCGCGATGACGATTTGTTGAATCTGTGTCGTCCCTTCGTAGATGCGGAATAACCGCACATCGCGGTAAAAACGCTCAACGGCATATTCGGACATATAACCTGCACCGCCATGTACTTGCACGGCACGGTCGGCCACTCGACCCACCATTTCTGCGCAAAATAGTTTGCAGCAAGAAGCCAAGGTGGAAACATTTTCACTGTCGTCTTTGCGGCGTGCGGCATCCATTACCATGGTTTTGCCTGCATAGGCTTCGGTTTTACTATCCGCTAGCATCGCTTGAATCAATTGATGCTCGGCAAGGGCTGCGCCAAACTGTTTACGCTCCATGGTATAGCGCAGCGACTCTTCTACTAGACGTTCGGCGACGCCTACACAGACCGCTGAGATATGCAGCCGTCCGCGATCAAGCACCTTCATTGCGGTTTTAAAACCTTGCCCCTCTTTTCCACCAATAATATTTTCGGCGGGCACCCGGCAGTTATCGAAAATAATATCGCAGGTATGGGCGCCCTTCTGGCCCATTTTGTTATCTGCAGGGCCGCGAATTAATCCCGGCGTATCGCCTTCCACAATAAAGGCTGATATGCCGCCAGCGCCTTTGTTAGCAGGATCCGTTCGAGCCATTACGGTAAATAAATCAGCTTCAGGGCCATTGGTGATATAGCGCTTGGTGCCATTCAAAATGTAATGATCACCATCGCGCACCGCGGTAGTTCGCAGGCTGGCAGCATCAGAGCCTGAATCCGGCTCGGTCAAACAAAACGAACTTAAAATCTCCCCGGTGGCCAAGCGCGGCACATACTTAGCTTTTTGCTCGTCGGTGCCATCAATCAAAATACCTTGGGCGCCAATACCGTTGTTGGTACCAAACACTGAGCGAAAGGCAGGCGATGTTTTACCAATTTCCATCGCTACCAGCGCCTCCTCCTCCATGGTCAGCCCTAGGCCGCCGTACTCTTCCGGAATCGATAGCCCAAACAGCCCCATCTCTTTCATTTCCGCTAGAAGCTCTGGAGGCACTGCATCCTCTTCCGCTAGACGCGCCTCGTTAGGAATTAAGCGCTCACGGACGAAGCGAGAAATAGTATCAACAAGCTGATTAAGCAGTTCGGGATCGCGGATCATGACGGCTCCTAGTGGCAGCAATTTTTTATCGTTAGAAGTGGCGCTTGCTGAGTGGCTAACATCAAAAACGGCGCCAGCTGTTTTGCATAGCGAAATTAGTGTTCACTCAGCTTGTCAGGCACTTTTGCATAGCCTAGGATGGCAGTCAATAATTGAAACACCATTTTGCATTGCAAAACTGAATTGTTAAAAATTCTATAACAAGAACTCACTCAAGAGAGGATTTAGCGTATGTCCAGCGAATCAACGACGTGCTCTTTTACCACCCTTGGCATTGTCGGCACTGGCGCTATGGGGCGTGGCATCGCTCAGCTGGCTGCTCAGGCAGGTCTAAACGTTATACTTTTCGATGTAAAAGAGGGGGCTGTTAAAGAGGCTAAACACTTTATTAATGGCCTATGGCAGCGAAGCGCTGAGAAGCAGCGAATTACCCCGGAACAGGCCCAGCACTATAGTGAGAGGCTAATTGAAGCAGACGCGCTAAACGCTCTCGCCCCTTGCGATATCGTAGTGGAAGCCATTGTTGAAAAGCTGGAGGCCAAGCAGGGGTTATTTAGCGATTTAGAAGCGATTGTCAGCCAACAGGCGGTATTGGCGACCAATACCTCTTCACTATCAGTCACGGCCATTGCCGCCGTCTGCCAGCATCCCGAACGCGTCATTGGTTTTCACTTCTTTAACCCCGTGCCGCTAATGAAAATTGCCGAGGTCATCCCCGGTCTTCGCACCTCAGACGACGTGACTCAGCAGGTCAACGCTCTTGGTAAAGCCATGGGCCACTTCACAGCCCAGGCAACCGATACCCCTGGGTTTCTGGTCAATCATGCCGGGCGCGCTTTCGGTACCGAGGCGCTGCGCATTTTAGGCGAAAGCGTAACAGACCCAGCCACCATCGACCGCATTATGGTCGACCAGGGCGGTTTCAAAATGGGGCCCTTTACACTACTTGATCTTACCGGGCTGGATGTTTCTCACGCGGTGATGGAGTCGGTTTACCACCAATATTATGAGGAGGCACGCTTTCGCCCCTCCCCCTTAACCCGGCAACGTTTGGCCGCGGGCTTGCTGGGCCGCAAAACCGGTGAAGGCTTTTATCGTTATGTGGATGGCAAGCAGCAAATGCCGGACGAACCAGTGATTGAACCTGTATCCCCTTGCCCGGTGTGGATCAGTCAGGATGACCCCAAAAGCGCTGACGCACTCGCAGCGTTGATAACCGCTGCGGGCTGGTCAATTGAGTCGGGTGAGCACCCCTCTCAACAAGCGCTCTGTCTGCTCACCCCCTTCGGTGAAGATGCCACCAGCTGTGCGCTACGCCAGGGGCTGGACGCTAAACAGTGCGTCGCCGTGGATATGCTCGCCGGGCTGGATAAACGCCGCAGCCTAATGGCAACGCCGGTTACCAGCACCGCCTACCTTCAGGCAGCATGCAGCCTGTTCAATCACGACGGCACACCGACAAGCACCCTGCAGGACAGCAATGGCTTTGTTCTGCAGCGCATTATTGCCTGCATCGTCAACGTGGGTGCTGACATTGCCCAACAAGGCGTCGCCGAACCTGCAACTATCGACCGGGCGGTTGAGCTTGGCTTGGGCTACCCCTTCGGCCCATTGCGCATGGGCGACCATTACGGCGCCACGCGCATTATGACGATACTAACCAACCTGCTTGATGCCACTGGTGACCCGCGCTATCGCCCTAGCCCGTGGTTACGCCGCCGTGCCGCACTGCAACTATCGTTAACCACCGCTTAACGCGCACCCAAACAACAAGGAGCACGACTATGCAACACGCCTATATTTACGACGGTTTACGCACCCCTTTTGGTCGCCATGGCGGCAGCTTGGCGGCAATTCGGCCAGATGAGTTACTCGGTCTCACTCTCAAAGCGCTGGTTGCCCGAAATCCCTTCGCCCCAGAGAGCTATGAAGAAGTGCTGGCAGGCTGTACCAACCAGGCAGGCGAAGATTCCCGCAACGTAGCACGCCATGGAGGGTTGCTCGCGGGCTTGCCTATCGAAGTGGCCGCCCAAACGGTTAACCGTCTTTGCGGTAGCGGTCTTGCGGCAATGATGGATGCAGCCCGAGCGGCACGACTGGGCGAAGGCGAGCTGTTTTTAGCGGGTGGTGTAGAGTCCATGTCTCGCGCGCCTTATGTGCTGGGTAAGGCGGACTCCCCCTTTGCTCGCAATCAGCCAATGTACGACACGGTGATCGGCTCGCGCTTCCCTAACCCTCAAATTGCCAAAGCGTTTGGCAGCCACAGCATGCCGGAAACCGCCGATAACATCGCTCATGACTTGAGTATCAGTCGCGACGCTAGCGATGCCTTTGCAGCTAGTTCCCAAGCGCGCTATGCAAAAGCGCTAGCAGACGGTTTCTACGACGGCGAAATGATTGGCGTTGAGGTGCCCCAGGGTCGCAAGCAGCCGCCTCTTTTAGTCGATAAAGACGAACATCCGCGCCCGCAAAGCACTGAAGATAAACTTGCCAAGCTAGGCGCGCTATTTGAAGGCGGTGTGGTCACCGCCGGTAATGCCTCAGGCCTGAATGACGGCGCCGCCGCTCTAATTGTCGGCACCCAGGCCGCCGGTGAGCGCATAGGCTTAGCGCCACGTGCGCGAATTGTCGCCAGCGCCGTTGCCGGTGTGGCCCCACGGGTGATGGGCTTAGGGCCAGTGCCTGCTTCACAAAAAGCGCTTGCTCGCGCAGGGCTCACCCTTGAGCAAATGGACGTTATCGAAATTAATGAAGCGTTTGCCGTGCAAGTGCTTGGCTGCGTTCAGCAGTTGGGGCTTTCTGCCGATGACTCACGCTTGAACGCTAACGGCGGCGCTATTGCTATCGGCCATCCGCTGGGAGCTTCTGGGGCGCGCTTAGCACTCACCGCGCTGCGCCAGCTTGATGCGACTAATGGCCGCTATGCGCTGGTTACCATGTGTATCGGTGTGGGCCAGGGTATTGCAACGATTATTGAGCGGTTGGAGCGCTGAGCTAGTCATACTGCTAGCATATTTCGTTGATGCACGTATAAGCTGTTGCTAAGTAGATATGCGATAATTGCCCTTAAATAAGCCATTTAGTTGGGACTCTTAATGCAACCCATTGACACCACTGGTGATGATTCACAACTGCCCGAAAAAGATCGTAACTTCGTAACCGCATTAGCACGCGGGTTAGAGCTGCTGCGTGCCTTTGGCGCGGGTGAAGAATATTTAGGCAATGCCGAACTCTCAAACCGGACGCATATCCCTCGTCCCACGGTGTCACGGTTAACCTATACCCTTACACAGCTTGGCTATTTGCAGCACAACACTCATTTGGAGAAATATCGGCTCGGCCCCGGTGTATTGGCGCTGGGGTATCGCTTTCTCGCCAATATGGGCATTCGTGAAATTGCTCGACCGCATCTGCAGAAGTTCGCCGATGCCACTGACTGCAATGTGAGCCTGGGGGGTGCCGACCGCAACGATATGGTTTATCTGGAAACCTGTCATGGTCATGGCCCTCTCATTATTCGCTTGGATGCTGGCTCGCGGTTGCCGATTGCCACCTCAGCGATCGGTCGCGCTTGGCTATGTGGTTTATCTGACGAAAGGCGCCAACAGGTGCTTCAAGAACTGGCAGAGGTATATGGCAGTGAGTGGCCACGCTATGAAGCGGGCATTCAACAGAGCTTTAAAGATTATGCTCAATACGGCTTTTGCCTTTCTGAGCAGGAGTGGCAGCGCGATATAAGCGCAGTAGCTATGCCGCTTATCCTGGAGGATGGCGCAGAAGTGATGGCGATTAACTGTGGCGGATCCAGTCTACGCCTAGATCATGACCGCTTAGTTAACAATTTGGGGCCTCGCTTAAAAGAAGTAGCCGCCAGTATTAAACAGGAGCTAGCACCTCGGTATCGTGTTTCACGTTAAGTAGTTCATAACTTTTCTTTAACTAACGCTCGTTTGATTGCATCATAAGGCTATCACGTTACCCCGGATGACGATGAGGAGCAGGGATGCCAGACGAGTGGATAACCAACGAGAGCGGGAAGCTGTCGCTTCACGGCGAGTGGACGCTTGGCAATTTTCATGCCCTAAAGCGCGCGCTTAGCCAACAGCGGGAGCTATTTTCACATGCCCATGTCACGCTGAACGGTATCGAACGCCTGGATACCGCTGGTGCGGCGTTGATTGTTGAAATGATCGGCGTTGAAAAAGCCAAGCAAGTGCCCGAATGGGCTGGCGACTTACCGAAAGAGCAACAGGCGTTGCTGGTGCGCATTGCCGAGGCAATGGAAGTACCTCTGGATATCCAACCTCGTAAACAGCATCGAATGACTGATGCGCTGGCTACCACCGGTCAGCAAGTAATTGGGCTGTGGTCCCAACAGCGCCAACTGCTGGCCTTTATTGGCTTAGTGCTGGCCACGCTTTTCTCCTTACTACTACGCCCCCGCCGCTGGCGCTTCACCGCCATGATTGCCCATATTCAGCAAAGTGGCTTGAATGCGGTGCCTATTGTCGCTCTTTTAACTTTCATGGTCGGTGCCGTGGTCGCTTTCCTGGGCGCCACAGTGCTCGCGGAGTTTGGCGCCACCGTTTATACCATCGATTTGGTAGCCTTCTCTTTTCTACGCGAGTTTGGTGTTTTACTTGCCGCTATTTTGCTCGCTGGCCGCACCGCAAGCGCATTTACGGCGCAGTTGGGCGCTATGAAATCCAATGAAGAGATTGATGCCCTTCAAGCCCAAGGTCTTGATCCCATTGAGCTGCTGGTACTTCCCCGGGTCATGGCGATGCTGATTAGCCTACCGCTACTGGCCTTTGTTGGCATGCTCAGCGGGCTATTGGGTGGCGCCGTAGTGGCAACGCTCTCACTGGATATACCCCTTACTCAATTCATGAGCACGTTACAAAAGGATGTCTCGGTAACGCACTTTTTAGTAGGGCTGAGCAAGGCACCGGTATTTGCATTTGTGATTGCCGTGATCGGCTGCCTGGAAGGCTTTAAGGTTAGCGGCAGCGCGCAATCAGTGGGTGAACATACGACCTCAAGCGTCGTGCAATCGATTTTTATGGTGATTCTGCTTGATGCCCTGGCTGCGCTGTTCTTTATGGAGATGGGCTGGTGATGGCGTCAGATAAACCTACAGAACACGCTAATCAGCCGGTAATTAAAGTCCGAGGGTTGGTTAATCGCTTTGGCGACCATGTTGTTCATGAAGACCTGGATTTCACCCTTGAGCGCGGAGAAATTCTTGGGGTAGTGGGTGGTTCGGGAACAGGAAAGTCAGTTCTACTACGCAGTATTGTTGGCTTAAAGCGACCTAATGACGGCATCATTGAAGTGTTAGGTACGCGCTTAAATGACCTAAACGAAGAGCAGCGCAGTCAAGTAGAGCGACGCTTTGGCGTTCTGTTTCAGCGCGGCGCCCTGTTTAGCTCGCTAAACTTGCAGGAGAACATTGCGTTACCGCTCATTGAGCACGCAAAGCTTTCCAGAGAAGAAGCGGAGTATTTGGCACGAATCAAGCTGTCGCTGGTGGGACTTTCACCTAATACCGCACTGCAGTTTCCTGAGTCGCTTTCGGGCGGAATGATAAAACGCGCGGCGCTGGCCCGCGCCCTTGCGCTGGATCCAGACATTCTCTTTCTCGATGAGCCAACGGCTGGCCTTGACCCAATTGGTGCAGCAGCCTTTGATGAACTGCTGGTTACCCTGCGCGATGCGCTGGGCTTCAGCGTTTTTCTGGTGACCCATGACCTGGATACGCTATATGCAGCCTGTGACCGGGTAGCGGTCATTTCGCAAAAAAAGGTGCTTGTAGCTGACACGCTTGCGCGCGTCGCATCGTATGACGATGAGTGGATACAAGATTATTTCCAAGGCCCCAGGGGCAGAGCGGCACAACACGCTCATCAACAATAGGAGTAACGCATATGGAGACGCGTGCCCATCACATACTGATTGGACTCTTCACGCTACTAACAGGGGCTGGCGCACTGCTGTTTGCACTATGGATGAGCCATGCAGCAGGCGAACGTGACTACCAACCTTATCAAATTTTATTTGAGCGCAGCGTCAGTGGCCTTTCCGTTGGCAGCAGAGTGCAATATAACGGTATCGAAGTAGGGAATGTGACCGACTTAGAATTAAACCCAGGTGACCCGCGCCAAGTCATTGCAGCAATTCGCGTATACGAGGATACCCCCGTCAAACTGGATACCCGCGCAAAGCTGGCATTTGCTAACATCACGGGCAGTATGTCGGTTCAGCTTCACGGTGGCACTCCAGAAAGCCCACGCCTGACCGACCAAACCAGTGATGACGCGCCATTCATCCAGGCTGACCCTTCGCCTATTGCCACGCTATTTGACGAGGGCGAAGCAATGATTGAGAACATCAACTCCATCCTTCAAAACGTCAACGAGCTGTTTGCCGATAGTAACCGGGAACAAGCGGGTAATATCCTCACTAACATTGCCCAAATTACTCACATGATAGCTTCCCAACAGGCAGCGCTTGAAGAAAATATGGCACTGTTTGGTGACGTTTCACGCCAAGCCACCTCGACCCTTGCCAGCATTGATGCGCTTAGTCAGGAAGCTACGCAGCTACTGAGTCAGGATGGAAAGATGGCAATGGAGAGCGCGGCGGGCGCCAGCCGCGATGTCGCCAGTGCCGCTCAGCGTATTGAACAGTTGGTAAATGACAATGCGGGCGCCGTTGAGAGCACGCTACAGGGTACGCGGGATATCGCCCCCGCCCTTTCTGCGCTGCGCTCTATGCTTAATTCGCTAGACCGCATTACCCGTCAACTTGAAGAGAGCCCCAGAGATTTTTTCCTGGGTCGTGATCAGGTAGAGGAGTTCCGCCCATGAGCCTTCGTTCCCCGCTTACGGTCGTCATATTGGCGGCGTTGTTGCTAACCTTTGGCGGATGCTCAATACTGCCGGAAAGCGAACCCGCCACCTTCTATCGGCTGCCCGCTTCTACGCCCTCTGCGACGCCAGGAGCAACCTCCTCAGCACTCCCTATACGGCTGGGTTTGGCCACCCCTGAAGCTGGCCACTTGCTAAGCAGTAACCGCATTGTGGTGTATCCAGAGGGCAATGTAGTTAATGTGTACGAAGGCTCTCGTTGGCACGAAGATGCACCGGGTATGCTACAAGCTCGGCTAATTACTGGTTTACAGCAACGTCAGCTGTTTACTAGCGTAGGCAGCGACCGCCTTCCCCATGACCTACTACTACTCAGTGAGCTGCGCCACTTTCAAAGCGAGTACGACACCACTCCTCCCAGCGTTAAGATTCAGCTAGACGTTCAGCTGGTAGGTACTCAAGATCGTCGGCCAATAGTGGCCAACAGTTTCTCATCTCGCTCCCAGGCAAGCAGTGCTGAAATTCCTGACGTAGTGGATGCCTTTGGCCAAGCAAGCGATGTGCTCACCGAGCAGTTGGCGACATGGCTGTTAGAGCAAGCCCGCGGCTTATAAGCCGTTCATGAGTGCTTTCTTAGGAACGCCCGAGGGTCCTTGGGGTAGTAGTGCTCGGGCTGACGCTCAAGGTGGGTGAAAAACCGCGTATCTTTGTAGGGCATTTTCATAAACCCGGAAACCCCAAGCCCCTCGATCTGGCTAACGGAGTCCAGCATACGCGCCAGTAAGCTGCAAAACTCTTGCTCGCGGCTAGGATCAAGTAACCGATAATAGCTGTGGATTTTAAGATGCTTAGGCAGTGCTTCGAAGATAATCATCCCGGTATGATGAATCTCATTAAGCCGCTTTAATATCTGAATGATGCTGTTGGGAAGCGCAAGAAGCTCTTCTGGATCAGGACCATCTTCAAAGTAGCTATGCTGGCGAGTGCGGTCTTCCATTTCAGGCGCCGCGCTGAGTTCATAGCTAATCACCATACCCGGCTCGCAATGAAACGACGCCTGCACACTGTCGCGTTCTAAATGTAGCGTTTGGCGGGCATTAAACAGGCAGCTTTTGAAAATCCCTTGTCGATGAATAGCACGTGCCAAATGCACCATGTTATTAACCGCTTCGATAAAGGCAGGTTTTAGCGCCGGATCGTGCAGGTTAAGTGACGAATCTATATAGACACCTTCCCGTTCCCAACGCACTGCTAGGCCGCCCACCACGGGGTACTTTCCCAAACGGCTCACCGAGGCCAGAAAAGCCTTTTCGGTCTCTCCCATACCCTGCATAAACTGTTTGTAGTAGCGGTCCAGCTGCACATCATTAACGTCGTTAAGCGTCTCTTCCGCGTTCGCTTCACGTAGAAAGGCTTTGCGCGAGCTATACACCACCGTATCTATCTCTTGTCGCGCAGGACGCCCCCATACCGGCACCAGCGGTGTTTGTAGCGTAACGGGTAGGTCAATCATTACCCCTTGAGCCAGTCGTGGCATGGCGCTTAAAAAATAGTCCCCGGCACGCCGACGCATTTGCGGGTCGGGGTCCAGCATACCGTCTAAGGTGCGGGCAAACTCCATTGGCAGCCCCAGTGAGCTTGCCGGGATGGCACGATGCCCAAAGCGGCAGGATTGTGCTGAGGCGAGCGCGTAAAGCGTACCCGCCACGCCCTGCTCGTCAAAGCGCGGCGACGAGAGTGCCCCGTTAAGTTGCTCCTCCCCTATAAAGTAGACATCCCCTAAGCGAGCATTCGTTTGCTGCAAGTTATCCGACATCAGCTCCATCACATTAGCGCCTACAAACTGCAGCTTTTCATCTAATTGCGCAAATACGGAGGAGCCCCAGTCAATCAGCGCGACCTGCTCGGTCGAGGGGTTAAACACCAAATTGGAAGGCTTAATATCACCGTGCACTACCGGCCTGGCATTTGGCCCTGCTTCACGGCGAAGCGTTACAAGAATATCTGCCAACTGAACGGCAATACGGATAATCAAGCGGGGAGAAAGTTTCCCCTCTTTTAGCGAAACCTGCTCCAGGTTCCAGCCTGGCGCACGCTCCATCACCAGAATAGATTGGCCTCTAGCACGCTGGTAGGCCACTAGTTTAGGAATCAGCGGGTGGGCCACTTGGTCGAGCATAAACGCCTCTTCTTCGAGGCGCTCTTGCAGATGCATGGGTAGGGTAATACGCGAAAACTTGAAGACGTAATGGGCAGGTACGCCTTGTTCAAGCGCACTGCCCGCAAATACAAACCCATAGGCACCTTTGCCGATAAGCTCAATTCCCGTGTATCCAAGCTGGGTGAGCTGTGTTTGGCACAGCGCCACCCAGTCTTTGAGCTTACGGGCATCATGGTGGCTTAGCAGATATACCGACTGCTCTTCAGGTATATAAAACTGCTGAAGCGGTGCCTGAGTCATGGATTAACGTGCACCTAGCCTAAGTGTAGCAGCATAGTTTCCGGCGCTTCTAAGAAGCCTTTCCAGGCGTTGCAGAAACGCGCGATGGTGCCGCCATCAATAAAGCGGTGGTCTCCCGCCCAGGTGATCGTCATAATCGCCCGGCGCTGCACCTCACCATGCTCATCAAAACGCGGCAGCCACTGGGTTTTGCCAATGGCCACAATAGCCGCTTCAGGGGCATTAATAATCGGCGCTGCATAGGTTCCGCCCAACGCCCCGATATTGGAAATGCTGATGGTGCCGCCTTTTAGGTCTGCCTGATCTACACGGCCTTCTCGCGCGGAGGTGGTTAGCCGTCGTACTTCACGGGCTATGTCCAGTAGCGTCAGTTGCTCAACGCGTTTGACGTTAGGCACCAGTAAGCCCGCTTTACTATCTACTGCCATGCCGATATTGCACTGGTCGTAGTAGTGAAGCGCGTCACCTGCGGCATTAAGCTGGGCGTTAACAATCGGTGCTTGGGCAACGGCAAGCGCCATCGCTTTCATAAAGAAAGGCATCAGCGTCAGGCGTTCGCCCATGGCCTCTACCTGTGGCTTTAAGCGCTCGCGCAGGGCTAGCAGCTCGGTAACGTCAATCTCTTCGCCGTAGTGAAAGTGCGGAATGGTACTTGCAGACTCGACCATTCGCTTGGCCATCACCGCTCGCACGCCACGCAGCGGCTCAACTCTAGGCGCCTGTGGTTCGCTTCGCGCCGCAGGCTGGCCACTCACTTGGCTTGCAGATGCTGGTACTCGCGCCGTTTGGTCAAGGTGCGCCAGCACGTCCTCTTTTAATACCCGCCCATCTTTACCGCTGCCCGAAATGTCGTTTAACTGCAGCTCATGTTCCCGTACCAAACGGCGCACCGCGGGGCTAGCGGGTACTTTTCCCATGGTGGTTTTACCCATGGAACTGCTCGATGCAGCTGGTGAAGACGATGATTCAATAGATTTAGACACCGAATGTGCTTGCTCAGCTGCCTTGGGCGTTTCAGCTGTATCAGCATCGCTGCCTTGCCCTGCCCCGCCCGTTACCTCATTTTCTAACTGATAGGCATAGAGAGGCGCATGCACCTTGGCCACTTGGCCCTGGGGCACATAAAGCTTAGTGACGACGCCTGGCTCTGGCGCAGTAATCTCTACCAGCGCTTTGTCGGTCATTACCTCAACAATGGGCTGGTCTTCTTCAATCCGGTCGCCTTCAGCGACGCGCCATTCAACGACTTCGCACTCAACAATGCCTTCGCCGATATCCGGCAGCATAAAATCGCTCATTATTTTTCTCCCTGGCGCTAAAAGTTCACGCTTTCGCGAATCGCTTCAAAAATTTTCAGATGGTCGGGCAGATACTCTTTTTCCAGCACTAGCGGGAATGGCGTATCCAGCCCAGTCACCCGTGCAATTGGCGATTCCAGATAGAGAAAACAACGCTCTTGAATGGTCGCAGCAATTTCTCCGGCAAAGCCGCCGGTTAATGGGGCCTCGTGGCTTACAATCAGACGCCCGGTTTTAAGCACTGACTCCGCCACTGTGTCTTCATCCCACGGCAGCAGGGATCTTAGGTCAATAACCTCACAGGAAATACCTTGCTCTTCGGCAAGCTCTGCGGCTTTACCGATAACTTCCATCTGTGCACCCCAGCCCACTAACGTGATGTCACTGCCCTCTTTAATGATCTCAGCTTCACCTATCGGCAGTTGGTAATCCTCTTCCGGCACGTCGCCCACCGCTGCACGGTAGAGTCGCTTAGGCTCAAGAAATAGCACTGGGTCTGGATCGCGAATAGCCGCCAATAACAACCCTTTAGCTTGATAGGGGTTGCGGGGTACCACTACTTTCAGGCCTGGCGTATGCGTGAAGTACGCTTCTGGAGATTGCGAGTGATAGAGCCCGCCTGAAATACCGCCGCCGTAGGGCGTGCGGATGGTTAAACCGCCTACGTTAAACAAATCCCCCGACCGATAACGGAACTTGGCTGTTTCATTAACAATTTGGTCAAACGCAGGAAAGATGTAATCGGCAAACTGAATTTCCGCAACGGGCACCGAGCCTTGTGCGGCTAAGCCGTTGGCAAAGCCGATGATTCCCTGCTCCACCAGCGGCGTGTTGAAACAGCGCGCTTTGCCGTATTTTTCCTGCAAATGGCTGGTGGCACGAAAAACCCCACCAAATACACCGACGTCTTCACCGAAGCAGATCACTTTTTCATCTTCGGCCATGGCGATATCAAGGGCGTTATTAATCGCCTGTAACATATTCATAGTAGGCATTTTACGCATCCCCCTGGGAATCAGTGGCCGTATCAACATCCAGGTCAAGAGACTTGGCACCTTTCGGGTACGCGTCCGGGTAGCGACGAATATGACGCTTGAGCTGGTCTAGCTGACGTTGTAGCGCGGGGGTGACATCGGCGTAGACATCGCTAATCAGTGAGTCCAGCGGCGGCGGCGGGCGTTTTTCCGCACGTTTTAGGGTGTCGAGCACCTCTCTTCGCAGGCTCTCTTGCTGGGCAGCCTCCTCTTCTTCACTCCACCAGCCCTTTTTAACGAGCCACTTTTGCAGGCGCAGCAGCGGGTCTTTCGCTCGCCATATTTCTTCTTCGTCCTTCGAGCGATAGCCGGATGGATCATCAGACGAAGAGTGCGCCGCGAGCCGATAGGACATCGCCTCAATCAGTACAGGCTGGTTTTTTTCTACGGCAATTTTACGGGCCTGGGTGGTCGCTTCAAACACCGCTAGTGCATCATTACCGTCCACACGAATAACGTGCATGTGGTAGCCAAATGCCCTCGGCGCAATGCCATCGGCGGCGAACTGTTCCGTAGAAGGCGTCGAAATGGCATAGCCGTTGTTACGGCAGAAGAAAATCACCGGCACTTGATGCACCGAGGCCATATTGAGTGCGGCGTGAAAATCCCCTTCAGAGGCGGCACCTTCGCCAAAGAATGTCAGCGTGCAGTGGCCGTCCCCTGCCAGTTTTTGTCCGTAAGCATAGCCAGTCGCCTGAGGAATTTGCGTGGCAAGGGGGGAAGAAATCGTCATGTAGTGCAGTTTGCGCGAGCCATAGTGGATCGGCATTTGGCGACCCTTTCCATAATCCAGCTCGTTACCAAATAGCTGGTTCATGAACTCGTCAATGGAGAAGCCGCGGTACATCAAAGCGCCCTGCTCACGATATTGCGCCATGATCATATCAGCGTCGTTAAGCGCGGCAGTTGCCCCGACGACGGCAGCTTCCTCACCGGTGCACTGCATGTAGAAACTAAGCCGCCCCTGGCGCTGAGCGGCCAGCATGCGTTCATCAAGAATGCGGGTTGCTAGCATCGCCTGGTAGAGCCTTCTCGCGTGGTCACGCTCAAGGGCTGGCTCACTGGCACCTTCATAAAGTTCGCCCTCTGGGTCAAGCAAACTAAAGGTGTCAATTGTAAACTCGTCACCGGTCAAGAAGAGCGGCTGATGTACGTACTGTGTCATCATTATTATCCTTGTTTTGCCCCTTTTGAGGGCAGTGTTGTCGGTGCTGACCTTTTATGCCAGTGGATTTATCTGACAGCGATCAACGCAACACAAGGACATTAACTCAGTAGGCTACTTTAGGGGATACAACTTAAGACGCAGAAAGGCGGGAACGTAGGGTTTGTTGGTAAGCATCGAAGAGGCTGTCCACCGTCAACGCTAGCAGTGCTATGAGCAAGGCCCCCTGCACCACATAGGCCATATTGCCATTCACAATACCGGCAATGATGGGGTCGCCCAAGTTACTGGCACCCACCGTCGCGCCTAAGGCAGCAGTTGCGATGTTAATCGTTACCGATGTTCGAACACCGGCCAGTATAACGGGAGCGGCTAAGGGTAGCTCAACGCGATGCAGTACTTGCCAGGGGGTCATGCCCATGGCCAGCGCTGCCTGTTTGATATCAGTGCTTACCCCCTGTAGACCCGCCAAGGTATTACGCACAATAGGCAGCAGCCCATAAAGCATCAGTGCCACTATTATTGGCAGCGTACCAAAGCCTAGCGTAGGAACCGCTAGCGCCAATACAGCAACTGGGGGAAACGTCTGGCCAAGGGAAGCTAACTGCCCAACTAGCGGTAAAAAATCTTGCCCACGCTTGCGGGTGACCGCAATTCCTGCAAGCACCCCCACTAAGATCGTGACCGCCGCTGCGACCCCCACCACCAATAAGTGGCGGCCTAATAGGGTAGAAAACTCAGCCCGGCGATAAATGACCTGGCGTGCATCAGGCTCCAGCCAGCGGAACACGCTCTCCAGATAAGGCATACCTAACACCGCGGCAGCTAAAAGCACGCCCCAAATAAGCGGTAACGCCCAACCATGGTTAGCGTTTGAAGAGGGTTCAATGCGCCGACTAATAAGCATCGCGTGCACTAACCTTATCTAGCTGAGCTTCTTTAACAATTTTTCGCAACGATAGCTCGCCTATCGGCATATCCTGCTGATCTACCACCGTCAGCCGATCACAATGGTCGCGCAGCATCATGGAAAGCGCCTGGCGAAGAGAGTAGTCAGCAGGGATGCGCGACTGTGCCGGTAGGCTTTGCCCAAGAGAGGTCATGTGGTCTTTCACCCGGGTCAGCGCTGCCTGCTTCAGGCCCCGCTCAAGCCCCCCTAGCAGCGAATCTACAAAAGGGTCTTCCGGGTGCTGCAATAGCGCCAGCGGCGATCCCTGTTGAACAATTCGTCCGTTGCGCATCACCACTAAATGATCGGCCAGCTTTAGGGCTTCATCCATATCGTGGGTCACGAACACCACCGTTTTATGCAGGCGTGCCTGAAGCTTGACCATTTCATCCTGAAGTTTTTCACGGGTGATAGGGTCAAGGGCGCCAAACGGCTCGTCCATTAATAGAATATCAGGGTTGGCGGCTAACGCCCGGGCGACACCCACACGCTGAGCCTGGCCTCCCGACAGCTGATGAGGATATTTATGGGCAAACTCTTCTATCGGCAGGCCCAGCATTCCCATAAGCTCCTCTACTCGCGCGGTGACCTCATCACGCGGCCACTTCAAAAGCCTGGGCACCAAACCAATATTACGCGCTACCGTCCAGTGGGGGAAAAGGCCGGTACTTTGGATGACATAACCAATACGTCGGCGAAGCTTAACGGGGTCGTAACTCTGTATAGCCTGACCGTCAAGCAGGATGTCGCCTGCGCTATGTTCGATAAGCCGGTTAATCATACGTAAGGTGGTGGATTTACCACAGCCAGAGGTACCGACCAACGCACAGAACTTTCCCTTGGCAACACGCAGCGATATATCATCAACAGCGGCTTCTTCACCAAAGTGTTTTGATACATGGGAAAGTTCTATCATTCATGTCCTCCGGGACGCAGCGCGTCGGCCAGCGCCCCTAAGCTAGCGTCAACGACCAACGCTAGTAATAAAATAGGGATAGCACCAAGTAGCACCATATCCATCGCAGCTTGGCCTAGTCCCTGAAAAATAAAGGTGCCCAGTCCTCCTGCACCAATCAATGCAGCTACTGCAGTTAAGCCTACCGCTTGGACGGTAGTAACACGCACGCCCTCCAACAGCACCGGCAAGGCTAAAGGAAAACGTACCTGCCAAAAGCGTTGGCTACTGCGCATTCCCATCGCTTTAGCCGCTTCCAAGGTGTCGCTACTTACTTCTTCCAGCGCGATATAAGTATTTCGCACCATGGGCAATAAGCTGTATGCAATCAGCGCGATTAACGCGGGCGTGGTACCAATTCCACTCACCCCAAGCTGTGCCAAAAACGGAATGTTAGCCGCTACCCATGCCAGCGGGGCCAACAGCAGGCCAAACAGCGCGATACTGGGAATAGTTTGTAAAAAATTCAGCAGAGAAAAAGCAATTTTTTGAAGCTTAGCATAGCGTCGCATTAGCATTGCTAACAGTAAGCCTGCCACAACGCTCACTCCAACCGCCATGCTAACTAATTGAATATGCTGAAGCGTGGCGCGCCAAAACTGCTGTTCACGGGCCTGAAACTCCTGCACCAGCGCCATATTCTGCAGCCACAACGAAGCACTCAACCACCACACGACACCAACGCAGCTCAATAACAGCGTCGTCGCAAGTCGAGACAAACCCAGCCGCAGACGTAGCTCTACCAAGCAGAGTAACAGTATAAACAGCAGCGACCAGGAAGCGGCGCCAATACTCAAACGTGCTTGAGGTAGTCCAGGGTCTACTAACCAGTGACTAGCGACCATCAGGCCAAACGGCATAAGTAACAGCATGACGATTACTAGCGCCAGCATTGCCCGGTAGTTAGCCCGCGTTGGAAGCAGCGCCAAAGCGACTAGAGCACTTATCAATAATGAGATGAGTAGCGCCCCAAACCACCCCACCGCGTCTAATAGGTGATAAGAGGTACCTGGCACAATTCGGTTGGGAGCAACACTGACCGGGTTTAACAGCCAGATAACCGCCAACATCACTAGGCTTAAACTCAACAGCACCGCATTGGGGTGCCATGTGCGCTGATTCAGCTTAGCGATGGGCAGCGCATCAGTTAACGGCATTCATTAGTCATCCAAGCTATCAAGGTAATCACGTGCCACTTGGTTAGGCGATAAGCCATTAACCGCTACGTCTGCATTCAAGGACTGCAGCGTGACTAAATCCAGCGTCGCAAACACGTCGTTAAGCAGCGCTTCAATACGGGGATGCGCCTCTAAGACGCTTGCACGTACAACCGGGGCGGGTTGATAAACCGGCTGTACGCCTCTGGAGTCTTCCAGCACCACCAAGCCAAGCGCACTCAAACCGCCATCAGTGCCATAGGTCATCGCCGCATTGACACCACTCGTTTGCTGCGCAGCAGCGCGCATCGTCGCTGCCGTGTTACCGCCGGATAGCACTAGCAATTGATCGCCGGTTAGCTCGAACCCATAGGCTTCTTGAAAGGCCGGAAGCGCTTGTTCAGATTCGACAAACTCCGCGCTGGCGGCAAATTTAAACGCTCCGCCTTCGGCTAAATATTCGGCAAGATCGTCCAAAGTGACCAGCTCATGAGCTGTGGCCACATCTTCTCGAACGCTCATCGCCCAGGTGTTATTGGCACTCGCGGGCTGCAGCCATATAAGCCCTTGCTCCGCATCGCGCTCTTTGACCGTTTGGTAGGCATCTTCAGCACTGTTCCACACCGGACTATCGGCCATATCGAAGAAAAACGCACCGTTACCGGTATATTCTGGATAGAGATCAATTTCGCCAGCTTGTAGCGCACCACGTACTACGCTAGTGCCCCCAAGCTGCAAACGGTCTTGAGTGGCAATGTCGTTACGTTCTAGGGTTTGAATGATTAGCTCACCCAGCACCGACCCTTCCGTATCTATCTTGGAAGAAACGACTACAGGATCACTGGCATTAGCCGCCGAGAAAACCAGGGCTGATAAGCCGGCGGCGAGTATAGGTTTCATGACATAGCGCATCTTAGTTATCCTTTTCATAAGCGGCTTTCACAGTCACTTCAGTATAAGAGCCATCAGCGTTGAAGTCAGACGCCGCTCTCGCGGCGTCTGAACATTGCGATTTATTGAGGCGCTTCAATAACCCACGTGGTTCCTTCCCGAGAGTCCTTTAGAATAATACCAAGCGCTGCCAACTCGTCGCGGATCGCGTCTGCTTGAGCAAAATCCTTACTGGCTTTAGCCTCTTTGCGCTGGGCAATTTTGGCTTCAATCTCGCTCTCGCTTAGCGCAATACCTTGCTGCTGCGACCCCTTTAAGAAGGTGTCGGGCGATTGCTGCAGCAAGCCCAGCACGCTGGCTAAACGCTTAAGCTCAAGTGCCAGAAGCAGCGCTTTTTGAGGAGACTCGCCTTTCGCACGGTTAACCTCGCGGGCTAAATCAAACAGCACTGCAAGTGCTTCGGGTGTGTTGAAATCATCATCCATCGCCGTCGTGAAGCGTTCGCTATAAGTAGCAACTTCTTCTTTCCCGGCGATAGACGCACCCCCACTAGTAGGCTCCTGTACCTCTTTACCTACACTCTTCTGTACCTCTACGCCCTCAAGTGCCGTATAAAACCGCGTTAACGATTTACGTGCCTCAACTAGTGAATCCACCGAATAATTAATCGCGCTACGGTAGTGGCTGGCGACTAACAGGTAGCGTACAACCTCTGGATCGTGCTCTGCTAGCACATCACGGATAGTGAAAAAGTTGCCTAAGGATTTCGACATCTTTTCCTGATTAACCCGCACAGCGCCTGCGTGCATCCAGGTATTAACGTAGGTTTTGCCGGTAGCCGCCTCAGACTGGGCAATTTCATTTTCGTGATGGGGAAACGTAAGGTCGGGTCCGCCACCATGAATATCGAATGTATCACCTAAGCAGCAGGTCGACATGGCAGAGCACTCAATATGCCAGCCAGGACGGCCATCTCCCCACGGCGAGGGCCAGTGAGCCTCAGTAGGCTTGGCGGCTTTCCATAGCACGAAGTCGAGCGGATCTTCTTTATGCACATCCACTTCCACCCGTGCACCCGAGCGCATATCGTCGAGCTGACGGTTATTCAGCCTGCCGTAGTTCGCAAACTTACGCACCCGGTAATAGACATCGCCATTCGCAGCGGGGTAGGCAAAGCCTTTATCAATGAGTGTTTCGATCATCGCGATGATATCGCCAATATGCCCCGTAGCACGGGGCTCACTGCTCGGCGGCAACACGTTCAGGCGCGTTTCATCATCGTGCATTGCATCAATCATACGCTCCGTCAGCGCGCTAATCGTTTCGCCGTTTTCGTCAGCGCGCTTAAGGATTTTGTCGTCTATATCGGTGATATTGCGAACGTAGGTGACATCGTAACCGCGATGGCGAAGATAACGGGTAATCACATCGAAGGCCACCATGACCCGTGCGTGGCCAAGGTGACAATAGTCATACACCGTCATGCCACAGACATACATGCTTACTTTACCCGCGACGAGCGGGGTAAACGGTTCTTTGCGGCGTGTCAGCGTATTGTAAATCTGCATATGACTATTCCTTAACCCTTCTGTTTGATTTTCGCCCAGCTATCTTTTAATCCTACGGTCCGATTAAACACCGGCAGTCCTGGTTTGGAGGCGTGACGGTCGGCACAAAAATACCCCATCCGCTCAAACTGGAAGCGATCTTCTGGGGCCGCATCGGCCAAGCTAAGCTCGCCAATCGCCTGACACACAGTCAGGGACTCTGGGTTGAGGTGCTCGAGAAAGTCGACATCTTTGTCACGATCCGGCTGCTCAACTAAGAACAGGTTTTCATACAAGCGAACTTCCATGGGCACACCGTGGGCCGCGCTCACCCAATGAATGACGCCTTTCACTTTGCGCCCTTCTGGGTTTTTGCCCAGGGTATCGAAATCTACTGAGCAGTGCAGCTCGGTCACCTCACCCGCTGAGTCTTTAATCACATCATCGCAGCGAATCACATAGCTATTGCGCAACCGCACTTCTTTCCCCGGCGCTAGGCGGAAGAACTTTTTGGGGGCATCTTCCATAAAATCATCATGGTCGATGTAAAGCTCGCGGCTAAACGGTACTTTACGAACGGCCATATCATCCCGCGCTGGATGTCCTGGCACTTCGTAGACTTCTTCATGGTCTTCCGGAACGTTGGTCAACACCACCTTAAGCGGTTTTAGCACGCACATCGCGCGCGGGGCATTGTCCTCAAGGTCTGAGCGAATCGCATGAGTCAGCATCGCGATATCAACCAAACCGCCGTCAGCCCGGGTAACACCGATCATTTCACAGAACTTACGAATTGAGGCTGGTGTGTAGCCACGACGACGCATACCGGAAATTGTCGGCATACGCGGGTCGTCCCACCCATCGACTATTTGCTCGTCAACCAATAGCTTCAACTTGCGCTTAGAGGTTAGCGTGTAATCAAGATTCAGGCGGGCGAACTCAATTTGGCGCGGTTTCGCTGGCACTGGAAGGTTGTTTAAAAACCACTCATACAGCGGGCGGTGATCTTCAAACTCCAACGTGCAGATCGAGTGGGTAATGCCCTCGATAGCATCTGATTGGCCATGGGTGAAATCGTAAGAGGGGTAGATTTTCCACTTATCCCCAGTTTGATGATGGTGGGCGTGCCGAACGCGGTAAAGAATCGGGTCACGCAAATTAATATTAGGAGACGCCATATCAATTTTAGCGCGCAGCACTTTCCCACCTTCTGCGAACTCGCCGATACGCATCCGCTCAAGAAGATCAATGTTTTCTTCGACGCTACGCTCGCGGTAAGGGCTTGGCTTGCCGGGTTCGGTTAAGGTGCCGCGATATTCACGGATTTCGTCCGGCGATAAATCGTCAACATACGCTTTGCCCTCACGGATTAAGTGCTGCGCCCAGGTGTAGAGTTGGTCGAAGTAATCCGATGCAAAGCGCACCGGGCCAGCCCACTCGAACCCCAGCCAACTTACATCTTCCTGAATGGCATCAATATACGCCTGCTCTTCTTTCGCCGGGTTGGTGTCGTCAAAACGTAGGTGACACTCACCACCCAACTGCTCCGCCAACCCGAAATTTAGGCAGATCGACTTAGCGTGGCCGATATGCAGAAAGCCATTGGGCTCGGGGGGAAAGCGCGTGACAATTTTACTGACCTGGCCGCCCTCAATTTCGTCGCGTACTTGGTTGCGGATGAAGTTCGGCGCTGGGGTGGTCTCGTTGGTCATGGTGGTGTTGATAACCTCATGGTGGATGGCGTGCTAGGCAACCGATGCCTACGCTAATAGGGTTAGCGCTTCGCGGCGCCGGGCAAAACCGCTATTATAACGTGACGCCGATGCACAGCGCCAAGGCGAACGCCTTTATTGAACAGGAATTTATCTATGATCGTATTACAGACCAACCACGGTGACATCACTATTGCGCTTAATCATGAAAAAGCGCCCATTAGCGCTGCTAACTTTGAGCAATATGTGCGCGAAGGATTTTACGACGGCACGCTCTTTCACCGCGTCATCGATGGCTTCATGGTTCAGGGCGGCGGTTTCGACCAAGAATTCAATCAAAAGCCGACCCGCGACCCTATTGAAAACGAAGCCGATAACGGCCTGCAAAATACCGAAGGCACGCTCGCTATGGCGCGCACCCAAGACCCTCACTCTGCCACTGCACAGTTTTTTATTAATGTGGGTAACAATAGCTTCCTAAACCATAGCGGCAAGAGCCTTCAAGGTTGGGGCTACGCTGTATTTGGTGAAGTGGTCGACGGAATGGACGTAGTCAACGCCATCAAAGGCGTTAACACTACCCGCCGCGGCATGCATGCGGACGTACCCGCTGAAGATGTGATCATTGAACGTGCGTACGTAAAAGAAGCAGAATAAACGCCTGGGAGTCTTATGCGCACTTTGTTGGTAGCCGACATGCACCTGAGTAGCGAGACACCTGAAATTAACCAAGGGTTTTATCGCTATTTAGAACAAACTGCCACGGGGGCAGACGCCCTATATATTTTGGGCGACCTTTTTGATGCCTGGATCGGCGATGACCTTCTCGATACGCCGCACCCCCTGAGCGTAATCGCCCATGACGTTATCCAGCGGTTGCGAGCGCTTAGCAGCAATGGAACAGCCGTCAACTTTCTGCATGGCAACCGTGATTTTTTAATCGGTGAGCGCTTTATTAATGCCTGCCAGGGAAACTTACTACCCGAAGCCCAGGCAGTTGAGCTTCAAGGCGTTCCGGTGGTAATCCTCCATGGCGATAGCTTATGCACCAGAGATGAGGCCTATATGGCGTTTCGCCAACAGTCTCGGGATCCACAGTGGCAAGCGCAAATATTAGCGCTTCCACTGGAGCAACGCACAGAGCTCGCTAAAAGCTTACGCATGCAGTCGGGGGATGCCAACGCTAATAAGGCCGAAGAGATCATGGATGTTACCCATGATGAAGTAGTGCAGCTAATGGCACGCTTTGGCGTATCGACCATGATTCACGGTCATACTCACCGCCCGAAAGTGCATGACATAACGGTGGAGGACATGCCTGCTAAAAGGTTTGTACTCGGCGACTGGGATAACCAGCATGGTTGGGACGTAATCATTGAGCAAACACCTGAACACCAAGCCATGCCCGTGCTTCGCCAGTTCGCACTGCACTCCCCGCCATAGCTATCGTTGGTAGCGTTGAAAAAAAGCAGTAAAAAAGCCGATCACATGATCGGCTTTTTCAGTTTTGATGCTATTTAGTTTTGGTGCTATTCAATATTTATCGCTCAATATCAGCATCACTGCGCAGGTCATCAATCAACCCTTGGATGACTGATTGCGCGCGAAGCTGTTCAGCCATTTGCGCCACAAAAGAGGTTATCTGCTCATCCACTTCTCCAGTAGACACGCTATCCAATGCGACCACCGCCACACTTTGCGGTAGCACTATCGAACGATAGATATTTTGCCCTTCTTGAGGACGAGGCATGCGAAACACCTCCTGCACCAGCGTTTGTGGCAATGTACTATCAGACTGGCGCGATACATTAGTAGCTTCAAGCCATGAAACATCTACAGCGTTACCTGACTCTAGCGCTGAAATAATACGCGCAGCCTCGTCCTGAAGCGCCTCTTGACGCTGCTGTGCAGCAACAGCACTTTCGACTTCGCCGCGCACATCATCCAGATCTAGCCGGGTAGGTTCACGATGCTCGGCGACGCGTAGAACCAGACGACGGTCGTCGTCAAGCTCGATCACTTCGCTGTTATAACCCTCTTCAAGCACGTCAGCGCTGAATGCTTCATCCAGCACTCCTGGTTCGGATAACACACCCTCGCCTTCGCCACGGGCTAGCCAGTCTGTCTGACTGAGCGTCAAGCCAAGGTCATCTGCTACACTTTGTAGATCATCAGCGGCAAAACTTTCGTCAATTAAGCGCTGAACCTGGCGATTAAAGTCATCGTTCACTTCACGCAGCGCTACTTCCTGCTGAAGCGCATCGCGCTGCTCTTCAAACGTTGGCGCTGCTATGCCAGTCACCTGCAAAATATGGAAAGCGCCGTCCATTTCTACCAGTTGAGACGTTTCACCTTCACCCAGCGCAAAGGCAGCCTCGTCAAAGGCATCACCAAAGAAGCCACGACTAATCACGCCTAAGTCGCCACCCTCTTCTGCACTGGCAGTATCGTCGGAATAGCGTAAAGCCGTTTCAGCAAAGGTATCTCCCCCTTCCAAAGCCTGCAGCGCTGCCTCAGCGCGCTCCTGGGCTTCTTCACGGCTGCGATCACCGCCAAAAGTCACCATAATATGGGACACTTGGCGATCGGCGCTTCGATTCTGTTCGCGCCATGCCGCACGCAAGGCATCTTCATCAACCTCACGTCCTGCAGCCATTTCCTGACGATCAATCATCACATACTCAACACGCACCTGTTCGGGACGCTCAAAGCGTGACTGATTGGCATCGTAATAAGCCTGCATCTGCTCTTCAGTGACTTGGATGTCTAGTTCAACATCATCGGCACTTAACATTGCATAACGGAAACTACGCTGCTGACGCTGCAGTTCTGCCAACCGCTCCTGCTCACTGGCTAAGCTAAAGTCGCTAAATGCCAAACCTTGCTGAAGGTGCTGGCGCTTAATATCTACCCGGAGCTCTTCGCGGAATGAGAGCGGTGTATAACCCGCTCCGGCCAAACGGTTACGAAAAACTTCAGATGAGAAGCGGCCATCCTGATCATGGAATTCAGGTAGACCAATAATCATCTGGTCCAACTGGGCATCCGACACATAGAACCCGCCATCTTCTGCGTACTGGGTCAACAGCTTTTGAGTAATAAGCTGATCGAGCATTTCGTTACGCAAAGCACGCTCTTGTTCTGGCGGCACTTGCCCAGAGCGTAATGCGCGCTGAACCTCAAGCTCAACCTGCTGACGCATGATCGGCTCGCCATTGACGCTTGCTACTTCATTGGGATCACTGCCGAATACGCTGAACAGCGACTCAATACCGAACAGTGCCATGGCAGCCACCATAACACCGATGATTATTTTGGCACCCCAGCTTCTGGAGCCGTCTCGAATACTTTGCAGCATGCTAGCCTCAGATTATTACAGCAAAAACCATCGCCCCAAATAACGGGCTAGAAAATAACATGGGCGCATCGCTGATGCGATGCGCCCATTAGATTACAACAAATGCGCCAATTAGTTGACGGCGTCTTTCAGCGCTTTACCGGCTTTAAAGCTGGGAACCTTAGCAGCGCTGATTTGAATTGGCTGGCCCGTTTGTGGGTTGCGGCCTGTACGTGCAGCGCGTTCTTTAATCGCGAAAGTACCAAAGCCTACCAGTGAAACACTCTCGCCTTTTTTGAGGCTATCGGTGACAGACTCCACCATGGCATCCAATGCGCGGGTTGCCGCTGCTTTCGGAATATCAGCAGACGCGGCAATAGCTTCAATCAGCTCGGACTTATTCACACTTCACCCCTTAACTGTTTCAAAAAATGGCTCTGAACGGCGCAATCACCGGGTGCTACAACCTCAAAGCATAGCTGCGTTTTATAGCAATGCCTTGAAACACCTGTCAAGCGACCGAGCCGCGGAATGCCCTTTGCACACGGCAATCGGCAAACTTATTACGTAATATTAAAGCTCTAAAGAGCCCTAATGCTTAATGCGTGCTGACTACGGCATTCGAACTAAAAGACTTATCAGTACCTTTTAACGAGGCACCTTCGTCGACTTGATCGTTCACAAGCGCTACCGCTAACACCTCATCTATCCATTGTACGGGACGAATATCAAGTGCACCTTTGATATTTTCCGGTACTTCCTTGAGATCTCGACGATTTTCCTCAGGAATTAAGACGGTCTTTATACCACCGCGACGAGCTGCCAGCAATTTCTCCTTTAACCCGCCGATAGGCAATACTTCTCCACGCAAGTTAACCTCACCTGTCATGGCAACATCACAGCGAACCGCACGCTGAGTATAGGCCGAGACAATCGCTGTCACCATGGCGATGCCAGCACTGGGCCCGTCCTTCGGAGTAGCACCTTCCGGAACGTGTATATGAAGGTCTTCGGTCTCAAACCGCTGGGGGTCGATCCCGTACTCATGTGCACGCGCCTTGACCACCGTTTGAGCAGCGCTTACCGACTCTTTCATCACGTCGCCAAGCGAACCCGTTTTATTAATACGGCCTTTACCAGGTGTCACCACAGACTCAATATTGAGCAGCTCACCACCAACGGAGGTCCAGGCAAGTCCGGTTACACGCCCCACTTGGTTCTCTTTCTCTGCTAGCCCGTAGCTGTAGCGCCGCACACCCGCATAGGCCTCGATCTCTTCTGCGGCCAACACTTGGCCCGCTTGTAATTTGCTACCTTTCTGCTCTTGAGAGACCCGCTCCGCCTCTAGACGTTCGCGCAGCACCTTTCGGCATACTTTCGCGATTTGGCGCTCTAATTCACGCACACCTGCTTCACGCGTGTAGTAGCGCACCAGCTCTAATAACGCATCATCCTGCAGTGCCAGCTCTGCATCTTTGAGACCATTAGCTTCCAGCTGCTTAGGCAACAAGTAGCGTTTGGCGATAGCCAGCTTCTCATCTTCGGTGTAACCCGGCAGACGAATAATCTCCATACGGTCAAGCAGCGGACCGGGGATATTCATCGAGTTTGCAGTACAGATAAACAACGTTTCGGAGAGATCGTAGTCAAGCTCTAAGTAATGATCACTAAAGCTATTATTTTGTTCAGGATCGAGAACTTCCAAAAGCGCTGACGCAGGGTCACCACGATGATCCATACCCAGCTTATCGACTTCATCAAGTAAGAAGAGCGGGTTTTTCACACCTGCCCGACTCATTCGCTGCATCAATTTACCGGGTAGCGACCCAATATAAGTACGCCGGTGGCCACGAATCTCTGATTCATCGCGCACACCACCTAACGCCAAGCGTACATATTTACGATTGGTCGCTCGCGCAATCGACTGCCCAAGAGAGGTCTTACCCACACCAGGCGGCCCCACTAAACACAGCACAGGGCCTTTCATCTTGCGTACGCGCTTCTGTACCGCCAAGTACTCCAGTATACGAGCCTTGACCTCTTCCAGACCGTAGTGATCCTCATCAAGCACTTGCTGAGCTTTTACCAAGTCATGCTTTACCCGCGTGCGCTTTTTCCAAGGAACAGCGATTAGCCAGTCCAGGTAAGACCGCACGACAGTAGCTTCAGCGGAGTTGGTTGCCATCATCTTAAGCTTATTAAGCTCTTGAGTCGCTTTTTCAGCCGCCTCTTTGGGCATGCCTGAAGACTGGATGGCCTGCTCGTACTTTTCCGTCTCATTAGGAACATTATCCAGCTCACCCATCTCTTTCTGGATGGCTTTCATCTGTTCATTCAGATAGTACTCACGCTGTGTCTTTTCCATCTGCTCTTTGACGCGAGAACGAATGCGCTTCTCGACTTGCAGCAAATCGATTTCAGACTCAATTAACGCCATCAAATGTTCGATGCGGTCCCGCACACGATCCATCTCTAGCAACTCTTGTTTGTCACCGATTTTCAGCGACAAATGCGCGCAGATGGTGTCCACCAAACGGCTAGGGTCTTCAATCCCCGAAAGGGAGTTGAGAACTTCGTTGGGGACTTTTTTGGATAGCTTTACGTACTGCTCAAATTGATTTAGCAGCACGCGCACCAGCGCTTCTTGCTCGCGACTGGTAAGCGGCTCACTCTCACGCGCTACTAGATGGGCCTGAGTATAACCTGCTTCATTTTCTTCAATAGTGACAACATCAGCTCGAAAACTGCCCTCAATAAGCACCTTTACGGTGCCGTCTGGCAGTTTCAGCAACTGCATAATATCCGCCACAGTCCCCATGGCGTAAAGATCTGCGTTGTCCGGATCATCCTGAGAAGCCTCGCGCTGAGCCACCAGCAGTACACGCTTGTCGGCCTCCATCGCCGCTTCCAAGGCTTGGATAGATTTTTCACGGCCAACAAAAAGAGGGATGACCATTTGCGGGTAAACAACGACATCCCGCAACGGCAACAGGGGTAGACATTGTGTCTGTTCGGCGTTCTGCTGCATCGCAGACGTTCCTCAAAATCGGATGTGTACTTTAAGGGTACTTGAACAAGCACCTCACAGCATGAAAAGCACTTGCACAAACATTGTACAAGAACACTATGTAAAAGCACTATACTAAAAGCATGCCACAAAAATGCATCATGCCTAATAGCAGGGGGTCGCCTAGGCGACCCCCTGGTTCAACACAAGCGACATATGCTAGGCCGCGGTGCAAGCCAATTGGCTAGCCGTCAGTGCCATCAACGCGAGCTTCCTCTTGGGAGTAAAGCAACAGTGGCTCGCTTTCTCCTGCAATCACAGACTCGTCAATAACCACTTTGCTGACACCTTCCAGCGAAGGAATCTCATACATAGTGTCAAGCAGTACAGACTCAAGAATAGAGCGCAGACCACGGGCGCCGGTTTTACGCTCCATTGCCTTAGCCGCTACTGAGCGCAGCGCGTCGTCTCTAAACTCAAGTGTGACATCTTCCATTTCGAAGAGCTTGGCATACTGCTTCACAAGCGAGTTCTTGGGTTCGGTCAGAATCTGCACCAATGCATCTTCGGATAGTTCGGTGAGCGTTGCTATTACCGGCAGTCGACCTACAAATTCGGGTATTAACCCAAATTTCACTAAGTCTTCTGGCTCAACATCCGCAAGCAGCTCGCCAACACCACGCGAGGATTCTTTACTCTTCACGCTGGCGTTAAAACCAATACCGCCTTTCTCAGCGCGATCACGAATGACCTTATCCAAGCCAGCAAACGCACCACCCACGATAAACAGAATATTACCCGTGTTTACCTGAACAAACTCTTGCTGCGGATGTTTACGGCCGCCTTGTGGCGGCACAGAGGCTGTCGTACCTTCAATTAGCTTAAGCAGCGCCTGCTGTACACCCTCACCTGATACATCCCGTGTAATAGATGGGTTATCAGATTTGCGTGAAATCTTATCGATCTCGTCAATATAGACAATTCCGCGCTCAGCTTTTTCGACGTCGTAATCACACTTCTGGAGCAACTTCTGGATGATGTTTTCGACATCCTCACCCACGTAGCCTGCTTCCGTTAATGTTGTTGCATCAGCAATGGTGAAAGGCACATTCAATAACCGCGCCATGGTTTCTGCCAGCAGCGTTTTACCACTACCGGTCGGACCAATGAGCAGAATATTAGACTTACCTAGCTCCACATCGCCATCACGCACGTCTGCTTTTAAGCGCTTGTAGTGGTTATAAACCGCTACAGAAAGCACCATTTTGGCGCGATCCTGCCCGATGACGTAATCGTCTAATGTGTGACGTATTTCGCGGGGCGTAGGTAAACGCTCCTCATCGCTCTCGGCATCGGCTTCGAGAACTTCCTCGCGAATGATGTCATTACATAAGTCGACACACTCATCGCAGATATATACGGACGGGCCTGCAATTAGTTTACGTACTTCGTTTTGATTTTTACCGCAAAACGAACAGTAAAGCAGCTTACCACCTTCGTCCTTGCCTTTGCCGTCGGCCATTCGCGTACCTCTATCACTGCGGCGGCTTACGCCGCCGGAAAAGCTCGTTAGAAAAGCAGAATCCTATCACGCTATCAGGATGTAGGGCGCTTATCCAGCACTGCGTCAATCAAGCCATATTCTTTGGCTTTATGAGCACTCATAAAGTTGTCGCGATCAGTATCGCTGGCAACTGTCTCGATATCCTGGCCTGTGTGATGCGCCAAAATCTGGTTTAACTTCTCGCGGATACCCAATATCTCACGGGTGTGGATTTCAATATCCGACGCCTGCCCCTGATAACCACCTAGCGGCTGATGAATCATTACCCGAGAGTTGGGCAAGCAGTAGCGCTTACCAGCCGCACCGGCTGTCAGCAGCAGTGCACCCATGCTGGCCGCTTGACCGATACATACGGTAGAAACATCGGGCTTAATAAACTGCATAGTGTCGTAAATCGACATACCCGCCGTTACAGAACCGCCTGGCGAGTTGATATAGAGATGAATATCTTTATCAGGATTTTCCGACTCAAGAAACAGCAGCTGCGCGACGACTAAATTCGCCATGTAGTCTTCTACTGGGCCTACCAGGAAGATGACACGCTCTTTTAGCAGACGTGAATAAATATCGTAGGCTCTTTCCCCTTTGGCGCTCTGCTCAACCACCATGGGCACTAAACCGCCGGCGTTTTGAATATCAAACTCACTCATTCGGGTGATTCCTTGCGTCCGGTAAGGGAAAAGCGCACCCGTTAAAGGTGCGCTACTCAATGAGATCAGGCGCTTGCCTGCTCGCCCTCTTCAGCGTTCTCATCTTGTTCAGCCTGCTGTTGAGCAGCCGCTAGCGCTTGCTGATAAGACATCTCAACGTCTTTGACGTTGGTTTGTTCCAGCAGCTTCTCTACCGCCTTCTCTTCAAGAATGGCAGACTTCACCTGGGTTTTTAGCTGTTCGTTGCCCATGTAATAGCTAACAACTTCTGATGGGTCTTGGTACTGTTCAGCCAACTCTTCAACCTTAGCTTTGATGGCATCATCATCAGCATCCAGTTCGTTAGCCTTGATAACTTCCGCTAGCAATAGACCTACTTGAACACGACCTTTGGCTTGCTCTTCAAACAGTTCGTTAGGCAACTGGCTAACATCGAAGTCTTCGCCTAAACCAAACTGCTGAGCAGCCTGACGCTTCATACCGTCAGTTTCTTGCTGAACCAAGGCGCTAGGTACAGGAATTTCATTAGCGTTTTTCAGCGCATCCAATACCTGCTGCTTGACGCGGTTATCAACCGCCTGAGCCGCTTCACGGGTCATGTTTTTCTTAATTTCAGCACGGAACTGAGTTTCATCACCGCCTTCCACACCGAAACGCTCGATAAATTCAGCGTCAACCTCAGGTAGCTTCTGGGTGCTCACCTTGTGGACGGTGACCTTGAACGTCGCTTCTTTACCAGCAAGATGCTCAGCCTGATAGTCGTCAGGGAAGGTAACGCTGATGGTTTTTTCTTCACCTGCTTTAGCACCGATCAACTGCTCTTCAAAGCCGGGTATAAAGCTGTTAGAGCCGATAACGAGAGCATGACCTTCAGCGCTTCCGCCTTCAAATGGCTCATCACCCAGGAAACCCTGAAAGTCGATGGTCACTTGGTCGCCATCAGCAGCAGCGGCATCCACCTCTTCCCATCCAGCGTTTTGCTTACGCAGCGTGTCAATCATTTCATCGACATCTGCATCGCTGACGGTTACCACAGGACGCTCAACTTCGATACCTTCAATCGAAGCCAATTCAATCTGCGGGTAAACTTCCATCAGTGCAACAAATTCAAGGTCTTTACCCGCTTGATTAACTTTAGGCTCAATTTGCGGGAAGCCTGCAGGGTTAAGACCCTCTTCAGTGATGGCGCGCACATAACGCTCACGCATTACCTCGCCAACCACTTCATTACGTGCACTATCGCCGTAGCGCTGACGAACTACAGCCATTGGCACCCGGCCTTGGCGAAAACCATTCAAGCGAACGTTTTTCGCAGTGTCTTTCAAGCGAGCGCTGACGGCCTCGTCGATTTCGGCAGCCGGCACCTGAATTGTGATACGGCGTTCGATCTGGGAGGTCGTCTCGACGGAAACTTGCATGAATTGTCCTCTAGCGGCTGGGCGTTGTGTTGATTGCGTATAATAAGTTCAAGGGGCGATTTTAAGAACCCTGGCGCATGGTGGCAAGCGCCATGCTCGCAAGATGGGGTCAGAACCATCAATTACAAGGGAATAACCCTTAAATACCGTGCTTAAAACGTCACTTTGAGCAGAAACGCTGCTTATTCGTTCAAATGTGGCTATTTCTAGCTAATCACTCATCTCATTTTTCACTCTTCGCGCCTGAACCACCACAAACTAATGGCATGTAGCAGCAAGCCAGCGGTGGCAGCATGAGAAATAAAGACCTGCCAACTGATCCAGTCAGTAAATAGCGCATGCCAGCTTCCCATTACTAGGGCTCCGACTACCATCATCATGACCAACCGCATAATGAGCTTCGGCAAGCCTTGGCGCGCAGTGACAGAAAGCATTCGCCACTGTAACACGGCAGCACTAGCGACGAAGGCTAAGGCAATCAAAAGCAGCGTCTGGCGCGACTCATGCCCTCCCACCGCATAGCGCGGAAACGCCGACAACATCACAAGACACAGTCCTATTGCGACGCTGACTCGTTCGGGAGAATAAGGGATCCTCTGCATCGCTAGGCAACCTTCAACTGCTGAGAATCAATCCACTCTTCTACCCAGGGCAGCGCTGCGTCATCTGCCATAAAGGTCTCCATTGCATCCACCTCAAGCCGCTCGCCTAGGCGCATCGCACCATGGTCTTCCAACAAAGCATCAAGGGCCCTACCTGCACCACAGAAAGTTTCTCCGTAGGAGCTATCACCCAACGCAATCAATCCGTAGCGCAAGGCCGTTAGCGAAGGGCTTTGGTCGCGCAAAGAGCGAACAAAAGGCACAAAGTTACCTGGAAAATCACCACTTCCTGTCGTGGAGACACAAAACAGCGAAATTCCATCACTACCGGTCACATCATTTAAGGTGGGCTGTTCAATAATATCAACGCTGTAGCCTGCCTGCTCAAAAAGTGGCTTAACTTGCTCAGCGACATCTAACGCGCCGCCATACATGGTTCCGACTAAGATGTTTAGCTTGGGCATCGTCGCACTCCCCTGTAAAAGTGTCGCACTGCGCTTTGTTCAGTCGACAAATACCTGATGAATTTGCTCAAATATTAACACGATTGGCAAAAATGACGCACGCCTCTCCTTCAGCCCTCTTGCGACCTCAACTAGGAGCTCTCATGCAGCAAACCTTTGAGACTTGGATAACGCCGATCATGGTTGGCGGTCTAATTATTTTTATGTGCTTTATTATTTGGGATCTTGCGAAAAAATCGAATGCGGGGAAATTTGGCACCATTATGCTGTTTGTGGTGCTCGGCGCTGGCATGCTGGGCTATATTCTTAAGGTAGTGATAACTTGGCTGATAGAAGGCCGAGGCGTATAAAGCCTTTAGCAACATACCCCTACATTTTGCTGAACTAAGTTACTCAAAATACATAGGTATTAAAAAGGAGCGCCATAGGCACTCCTTTTTTCTTGGCTGCACTCACCGGCCTTGCTTTTACCTGCAGGCGGATAAACCGCTAAGGGCTATTGTGAACTGGTGAAATGCTCCACTTGCTGCTTCAGCTTTTGGCCAGGGCGAAATGTTACGACGCGACGAGCAGAGATAGGTATTTCCTCGCCTGTTTTAGGATTACGCCCAGGGCGCTCGCGCTTATCGCGCAAGTCGAAGTTACCAAACCCCGACAGCTTGACCTGCTCATTCTCGCGCAAACAGGCACGTATCTCTTCAAAAAAAGCTTCCACCATCGCTTTTGCTTCTCGCTTAGACAGCGCCAGCTCTGTGTGTAAATGCTCCGCTAGCTCTGCTTTGGTCAACGCACCCATAAGGCTCCTCCTTGTAGCAAACGCATTGCCAAGAACGTGATAAGCGTCGCGTCATGGCATGTACTGGTTAGCCGCGCAGTTCAGCGTCCAATTTGACACGCACTTGTGTCACGATTGAATCGACCAACTGATTGATTTCTTCATCGTTTAGCGTGCGCGATGGATGCTGCCAGGTCAAGCCTAGCGCAATACTCTTAAACCCGTCAGCAACCCCTTTACCAGCATAGACATCAAACAGCTTAATGTCTTTCAAGTAATCGCCTGCCTCGGCCTGGGCACAGTCTAGCAATGTCTGGACCGGCACCTCCTGGCTTAGCATAAAGGCTAAATCGCGACGCACTTCTGGGTAACGTGATAACGGCTCAAAAGCAGGAATACGGCCTTCGCTAAGGGCATCAAGGCGTACCTCAAAGAGCACCGCATCGACTTTGAGCCCTAATGTTGCCCGAACCTGCGGGTGAAGAGTGCCAATCCAGCCAGCAGGCTCACCATTATGCAGTAGCTGCGCACTCTGGCCTGGGTGTAAGGCAGGGTGCGCTGCTGGCTCAAAACGCCACGCGTGCTGATTACCCCCAAGTGTTAGCAGGCTTTCCAGGTCGCCTTTTAAGTCGTAAAAATCAACCGATGACTTAGCACAACTCCAGCCCTCAGCCTCTCGGGAGCCACACACTAACGCCCCCATCATGGGTACTTGGGCGAGATTATCTAGGTGACCATTGAACACCAAACCAGTCTCAAATAAACGCACCCGGGTCTGCTGGCGGTTAAGATTATGTTCTAGCGCACGGACTAACCCAGGAAAAAGGCTTGCGCGCATCACTGACAAATCAGATGAGATCGGGTTGGCTAGCACTGGAGAAACCGCATCAGGCAAAATCGCCGCCTGTAACTCAGGCGCTACAAAGCTATAGGTAACCGCCTCTTGGAAGCCACGCGCAACCATTTGATTACGCAGCTGTCTTTGGGTCAGCGTTGCCTCGTTAGCGGGCCGCAGCGCTAATCGTGCCGCAGGCCGGCGCACAGGCAGGTTATTGTAGCCATGGATACGAGCAATCTCTTCGATGAGATCCTCCTCAATAGCTAAGTCAAACCGCCAACTGGGGGCTGCCACCGACCAGCCTTCAGCCTGCTTATCTACCTCTAATCCCAGGCGCTGAAGAATATCGGTCACATCATCGGCAGCCAACTGCTTTGAAAGCGCACTCTCCAACCGGCCTTCACGCAGAAAAATAGCCCGCGATGCTGGCATATGCGACTTGCTAACCGCTTCTGTGACAGGACCTGCCTGCCCACCACAAATGTCGATTAACAGTTGCGTGGCGCGCTCAATGGCCAAACCCGCAAGCTCAGGGTCAACGCCGCGCTCAAAGCGGTGCGATGCATCAGTATGCATACCGTAGGAGCGGGCTTTGCCTGCAATCGCCAAAGGCGTGAAATACGCCGACTCCAGGAAAATAGTGTGCGTGGATTTGCTAACACCTGAATTCTCCCCACCCATAATGCCGGCCATCGCCAAGGGGCCACTATTATCCGCTATGACCAGCGTTTCAGGGCGCAACGCGATATCCTGACCATCTAGCAGCGTTAGCCGCTCGCCCTCTTCGGCCAAACGTACCGTAATGCCACCTTGCAAATTATCGCGATCAAACGCATGCAAGGGCTGACCAAGTTCCAGCATAACGTAATTAGTGACATCTACTACTGGGTCAATGGATCGAACGCCACTACGGCGCAGACGCTCAACCATCCAGAGCGGCGTTTCAACGGTAACGTCAACGCCTTTAATGACCCGCCCAGCATAGCGCGGGCACTGCTCGGGAGCGTCAATACCTATCGGGAAAGTATCATCAATACTAGCAGCTATTGCCTGGATAGCAGGCCCGCTCACCGGCAGCCGATTTAGTACGCCAACTTCTCGGGCAAGACCCTTGATACTAAGGCAGTCGCCGCGGTTAGGTGTCAAATCGACCTCAATAGTCATGTCATCGAGCTGCATATACTCTCGAAAACTGACCCCAATTGGCGCCGAAGCTGGCAAAACCAAAATACCTGGAGAAACCTCCTCCTCTAGCCCCAATTCAGAAGCAGAGCAAACCATGCCCCGTGACTCGATGCCACGCAGCTTGGCTTTTTTAATTTTAAAATCCCCTGGCAGCACACCCCCTACCTGAGCGAAAGGAATTTTCTGACCTACATCGACATTGGGCGCCCCACACACCACCTGAACTGGCTCACCCGTACCATCATTAACCGTACAAACGTTAAGCTTATCAGCATCAGGGTGCTTCTCTTTGGTAAGCACTTCCGCCACAACAACGCCACTGAATGCTGATGCAACCGACGCAACGGCATCAACTTCTAGGCCAGCCATGGTAATTTGATCAGCAATCGCTTGCGTATCCAACTGCGGAGATACCCATTCACGCAGCCACTGTTCTGAAAATTTCATATTCGTTCCTGTCTTTGGCGGCGGCGTTAGGAAAATTGACGTAGAAAGCGCAGATCATTTTCAAAAAACAGGCGCAGGTCATTCACCCCATAGCGCAGCATTGCTAGACGCTCCGCCCCCATTCCAAAAGCAAAACCGGTGTAGCGCTCGGCATCAATCCCGGAGTGGCGGAATACTTCTGGATGTACCATTCCACAGCCCATTACTTCTAGCCAACCGCTATGGGAACAGACGCGACAACCGTTACCACTGCACATAACGCACTGAATATCGACTTCTGCCGAAGGCTCAGTAAACGGAAAGTAGGAGGGACGAAAACGCACCGAGAGATCGTCACGCTCGAAAAACGCTTGAAGAAAATCTTCAATAGTTCCTTTCAAGTCTGCAAAGCTAATGCCCTCGTCGACTAGCAGGCCCTCTACTTGATGAAACATAGGCGTATGCGTTAGGTCGGAGTCGCTACGGTATACTCGCCCAGGACAAACGATCCTAATCGGTGGCTCGGTGCTTTTCATTGTGCGTACTTGCACCGGCGAGGTATGCGTACGCAGCAAACGCGTAGCATCAAAGTAGAACGTGTCTGCCATTCCACGTGCAGGGTGGTGAGCAGGAATATTAAGCGCTTCAAAATTGTGGTAGTCGTCCTCAATTTCAGGCCCCACTAACATCGTACCCAATACGGGTAAATAAATTCTCGATACGCTCTAGCGTCCGCGTAACGGGGTGCAAACCGCCGCCTGCCTGGCCACGACCCGGTAGCGTAACGTCAATCCGCTCTGCCGCTAATCGTGCGTTCAATGCCTCGGATTCTAGCTCATGCCGCTTTTTATCAATCTCTTCGGAAAGAGTTTGCTTCGCTTGGTTAATACGCTCACCAGCGGCAGGACGCTCTTCTGCGGATAGCTTACCCAAGCCTTTTAACAAGGCAGTAACATCGCCTTTTTTACCTAAATAACGTACTCGTAACTCATCTAACGCAGAGACACTCTGCGCCGCCTGGATGGCTTCGCGAGCTTCTGATACCAGAGTAGGAAGGTGATCCATCCGTTTCACTCCGAATTAAGCGGTTTCCATCCAAAGATGGCGTGGCATAGGGGGTGACAAAAAAACAGGGGAAGAGCGGCTGCTCTTCCCCTGCTTGGGTCACACTGAAATGACCTCGGGCATTTCACACTGATCTAACTCAGCGCGAAAAACCTTATTGGGCAGCCTTGGCTTTTTCCACGATAGCAGCGAAAGCTGCTTTTTCGTGTACCGCCAGATCGGCCAATACTTTACGATCAATTTCAATACCGGCTTTTTTGAGGCCGCCAACAAAACGGCTGTAAGACATACCGTTGATGCGCGCACCAGCGTTAATACGCTGGATCCACAGCGCACGGAACTGGCGCTTACGGTTACGGCGGTCACGGTAAGCATACTGACCGGCTTTGATAACAGCCTGTTTGGCTACGCGGAAAACACGCGAACGGGCACCGTAGTAACCTTTGGCCTGTTTCAGTACTTTTTTATGGCGACGACGGGCAACTACGCCACGCTTAACACGGGTCATAACACACTCCTGACATTAAGTCTGAGGCAATATGCACTCAGATAAGATAATTCGACCTTACAGATTCGGCAGCATGCGCTGAATCAGCGCTTTATCAGCAGCATGAATCTGCTTCATTCCACGCAGCTGACGCTTACGCTTGGTCGACTTCTTGGTCAGGATGTGGCTACGGAAAGACTGCTTGTGCTTAAAGCCATTAGCGGTCTTTTTAAAGCGCTTAGCAGCGCCGCTGTTGCTTTTGATTTTCGGCATGAGAGAACTCCGCTCGATATTTTTTAGAAAATCCAGGGCCGACCAGCGCTTACACGCTGGCCCGTTAACTTCGCCGTTGGATCACTTCTTTTTCGGGGCAATAATCATGATCATCTGGCGACCTTCCATTTTCGGGAAAGCCTCAACCGCTCCGATCTCTTCCAGGTCTGCCGCGATCCGTTCCATTAGCTTGCGGCCAATGTCCTGGTGCGCCATTTCACGACCACGGAAGCGCAATGTGACTTTGCCCTTGTCACCACCTTCTAAAAAGCGCGTCAGGTTTTTAAGCTTGACCTGATAATCGCCTTCGTCGGTGCCAGGACGGAATTTAACTTCCTTCACCTGGATTTGCTTCTGCTTTTTCTTTTGAGCCGCTTTTTGCTTCTTCGTCTCAAAAACAAATTTGCCATAATCCATAATCTTACAAACAATAGGATCGGCATTCGAAATTTGCACGAGGTCTAAACCTGCAGCTTCAGCACGCTCAAGAGCTTCGGTGGTGGGCACAACACCCAACTGCTCACCTTCAGCATCAATTAGACGTACTTCTTCTTCGGTAATTCGCTCGTTCATTGGTGGGCGTTTGTCTTGTGGACGCCCGCGCTGATTGCTTCGCTTGATTGCTCCGTCTCCTTAGGCAATTGACGATGTCGCCAGGGCTGCTCGCTCTTCACTAAAACGCTTAATGAATTCATCAACCGTCATTGTGCCGAGATTCTCGCCGCTGCGAGTTCGCACGGCCACTGAGTCAGCTTCTACTTCCTTATCTCCCACCACAAGGAGATAGGGAACTTTCTGTAACGTATGCTCACGGATTTTAAAGCCGATCTTCTCGTTCCTCAAGTCCGCCTTGACCCGTAAGCCATTTTTTTGCAGTTGATGCTCTAATTTGAGCGCATAATCACGTTGCGCGTCCGTAATTGTCATCAAAACTGCTTGCTGAGGCGCCAGCCAAAGTGGCATCGCACCCGCATAGTGCTCAATTAGGATACCTAAGAAACGCTCAAAGGACCCTAAAATTGCACGGTGAAGCATTACAGGAGTTTTTCGCGTTCCGTCTTCATCGACGTATTGCGCTCCCAAACGCCCTGGCAAATTAAAATCTAGTTGAAGAGTACCACATTGCCAAACACGATTCAGGCAATCACGTAGAGCAAATTCAATTTTAGGCCCATAAAAAGCACCTTCACCCGGCTGAAGCTCCCATTTGAGACCCGTTGCATTGAGCGCGGCTTCAAGCCCCTGCTCTGCTCGATCCCACACTTCAGCTTCGCCCAGGAAATCTTCGGGACGCGTTGATAGCTTAAGCTCAACCTCATCGAAACCGAGTGTTTTATAAACCTGCAGCGTTAGTGCGATAAATGCTTCAGCTTCTGCTTGGATTTGCGCTTCCGTGCAGAAAATATGGGCATCATCTTGAGTAAAGCCACGCACACGCATCAAACCGTGTAGCGAGCCTGAAGGCTCATTGCGGTGACAGCTACCAAACTCTGCCAAACGCAGCGGTAAATCTCGGTAGCTCTTTAGCCCCTGATTAAACACTTGAACGTGACATGGGCAGTTCATTGGCTTAACCGCGTATTCGCGCTTTTCCGACTCTGTCGTGAACATCAGTTCACTGTAGTGCCCCCAGTGGCCAGATTTTTTCCACAAGGACAAATCGACCACTTGGGGCGTCTTGATCTCTTGATAACCATGCTCGCGCTGAATCTTGCGCATGTAATCTTCTAACGCCTGGTACATTGTCCAGCCATTAGGGTGCCAAAATACCATCCCCGGCGCTTCTTCTTGCAGATGGAACAAGTCCATCTTACGCGCTAGCTTACGGTGATCGCGCTTTTCAGCCTCTTCAAGCCGCTGCAAGTAGGCCTTCAGCTGTTTTTTATCGCCCCATGCAGTGCCGTAAATACGGGTCAGCATGGTGTTGGCAGCGTCACCACGCCAATAAGCACCCGCCAACTTAGTAAGCTTAAAGGCTTTCAAATGGCGAGTATTCGGCACGTGCGGACCGCGACACATGTCGACATACTCTTCGTGATGGTACAGCCGAATGGTAGCCCCCTCGGGGATATCACGAACAATTTCCTGCTTGTAAGGCTCATCACGATGCAAAAAAGCTAACATTGCTTGGTCGCGATCAACGTACTCGCGCACTACATCGTACTCGTGTTCAATTAATGAACGCATACGCGTTTCGATGGCTTCAAGGTCATCTGGGGTAACCGATTGACCAAACTCAATGTCGTAGTAAAAACCATCGTCAATGACCGGCCCTATCGCCATTTTGGCTTCAGGGTACATCTGCTTAACCGCATGCCCAATCAGGTGTGCGCAAGAGTGACGAATGATCTCTAGACCTTCCGGATCGCGAGCGGTAATTATTGCCACATCAGCATCTTGCTCAATCAAGTCTGCGGCATCAACCAATACACCATCAATCTTGCCAGCCACACAGGCCTTGGCCAAACCAGGGCCAATGGATTCAGCAAGCTGCATAATAGAAAGCGGTGTATCGAACGTTCTTTGGCTGCCATCAGGCAGTGTCACAATGGGCATTCAAATATTCCTTGAGCGCAGTGGTGATCCATACCAAGGATCACATTTCGCTATCAATGGTCGGGAGTTACAGGCCTTTCATTTAGCAGGACGCTAGCCTATCAGAATTCGGTGAGCCGTAAAATAAAACGGGAGGCACAAAGGCCTCCCGCTTCCTTATTTGATTAAGCAAGCCATTGCAATTAGCAATAACTGCTCAACCGAACTAGCCTCAGTGGCTTAGTTCCACTCATCCAGTTCTACGCGACGGTTTTGAGCGCGGCCGTCGTCTGTCTCGTTGGAAGCAACAGGACGCTCTTCACCGTAGCCTACTGCACGCATACGGTTAGTCTCTACGCCACGCTGTGACAGGTAAGCAGCAACTGATTCAGCACGACGCTGAGACAGGTTCTGGTTGTACTCTGCAGAGCCGCGCGAGTCAGTGTGACCTTCAATGCTCACACGAACGTCAGGGCTGTTAACCAGACGCTCGGCAACGCCGTTAAGCACTTGCTGTGCGTTGGGTGTCAATTGAGCAGAGTCAAACTCGAAGTTGACATCACGCAGTACAAGACTTTCTGGGCAGCCCAGGGCGTTAACTTCAACACCTGCGGGGGTATCCGGGCACTGATCACGGTAGTCCGGCACGCCGTCACCATCAGAATCCAGCGGGCAGCCACGCGCATCTACTTCAACGCCAGCCGGAGTACCTGGACACTGATCGCGGTAATCCGGCACGCCGTCACCATCAGAATCCAGCGGGCAGCCTTGCGCATCAACGGCAACGCCAGCCGGCACTTCGCCGTAGCTTGGGCACTGCGGCGCAACAGGCTGGGGCGTGCGGTCAGCACACAGCAGTCCACCAATAGCAGCGCCAGCTGCAGCACCTGTAGCTGCACCACTTTCTTCATCGGAACTACCGCTGGTGGCATAGCCAATGCTGCCGCCGATTAAACCACCAGCCAAACCACAAACGGCCGGGTGCTGGTACCAGCTACGATCGCTACTAGCGTTAGCCTGACCAGATGTCTGGGTGGCAGAACTGGCGCAGCCTGATAAACCCACTACCAGGGCAGAACCGACTAGCAAGCCAGTTGTTGATTTTTTCATGCAAGACTCCTTCTTGATCCAATGCTGAAATGGTCACACGACCAATTCTAACTAATGCTTCTTATTGCGAGAGCATCCTTTTTTCGCCTGCCCAGTATCCTAGCAATACATAGCCAATGCTCTAATACTGAACACTCTGCCTATGATTCACGTTTGAACGCTAGAAGGCAACAATACCGAGATATCAACTTCTTGCTAATACCCACTGTTTCAGCATAGCAAAAAGGGCGCTATAAGCGCCAAAAAAGGTGAACTCATTTCAAAAATAGTTGTCGTTGTGCACTAGAAGTTCCAGCGAGATGTCAGTGTAATGACGCAGGCCCTTTGGCACGCCACTTAATAACGGCGGCGGCTGCCGCTAACACTGCAGGGCGCATTTCATCCTCCACAATCAAACGCTCTTTATCTTCCTGCATCCGCTCACGGGGGGAGAGCTGCTTACGTGCTGAGTGTGTCTTCAAGTGCTGTGTGCGTTGATAAACCTCGGCAAACGCTTGAAACTCTGGTCTTTCGGTTAAGCTTGGATCAACAATCTCAAGCAGCACCTTACAGCGCCAGGAGGCCTCAGTTATATCTACTTGCTCCTGAACCAGCGCACTAACGACGTAGTCAAGGTTCTCTAAACTATTTTGATGGGCACGACGATCTTCATCGACACGATAAGCTTCTCGCCGCTTCACCTCCTTGCGCAAGGTAAGCGCATAGGCACAGAGGGCAACAATGACCGCAATACCTACCGCGAGCAAAACTAAAGCCGTAGTGGAATTCATGGCACTCCTTCAGCTAGCCACACAAGAAAAATTTAACGAGAATTGTACACCCTAAAGGTGTCGTTACACCAATGACACCCACTTGTAACTCACTACTTAGCAGCTGCTGGAGCCAATTGACGCTCAACAAGGGTTGCATCAGATGCTTGCCGCCAGCACCACCATGCCCAACCAACGCTCAACGTCAGTGCCACTGCACCAGCAGTATGTAGTAAAGCAAGCCATAAAGGCAGCCACAGAAGGACATTGGCAATCCCCAGCGCTACTTGTAAGGCATAGACACTAACGACAACAGCCAGCGCCCTCCCTAGGATCACTAAATAGCGGTACCGCAACCAAAGCATCAATAACGCAATACCCAAAAACAAAGCCCCCATACGGTGAACCACCTGTATAGCGGTGCGTGCGTCTGCGTGCAGTTGACCGTGTAAATAATTAGGCCCAACCGTTTGCGTTAAATGAAAACCTTCGCTTAGATCCATATCTGGCCACCATTGACCGTTACAGGTGGGGAACCCTTGGCAAGCAATACCTGCATAGTTGCTGGTGACCCAGCCGCCAAGCGCCAGCTGAATCACTAGCAAACCAATAGCGGCTACCCATAAAAAATTAATAGACTGCCGCCCTATTCCCCTATTTTTCCATGCGTGACGAACTCTTAAATGAAGCCAGAAAAACAGCATCAATACACTCAGCCCACCCAGTAAATGAAGGGTAACCACCTGCGGCCAAAGCTTGAGCGTTACGGTAAATGCACCAAAGGCTCCCTGGATTAGAATCACAACGAGCAACGCCAAGCTAATGCGCCAAGGGTATCCAGGACGGCGACGCAAAGGCCAACCTAGCGCGACGACGCTGATGACCATCAGTCCTAAAAAACTCGCTACATAGCGGTGCGCCATTTCCACCCATGCTTTAAAAGGCTCAAGAGGCACATCAGGGTGACGTAGCGCGGCTTGCTCGCTATCGGGAACCAGCAAGCGCCCATAGCAACCTGGCCAATCCGGGCACCCCAACCCAGCATCAACTAAACGTGTCCAGGCACCCACTAAAATTACTAGGGTTGTCAGCAGAGTGCCAGCCAAGGTGAGGCGCACCAACCAACGTAATCGCCGCTCAACTGCGTCTTGCATGCTCTTTCCTTACGGCCCAGGGTGCCGACTAACATTAATGGTGATTTACTTTGAACAGATGCCTTATATCGTCAAGAATATCACTTGCATTAGCCTGATCATTAAATGCTAACGCTGGCACTCCCATTGGGTCTAGTAACCAAATAACGCTTTCGTTGCGCCAAGCTGGCGACTCTTGCCACTGGTTAGCCTGCTCTCCGGGCAAGCTTTCGTAAGAACCACCGATTCGTAGCCGCTGTAACCGTGGCGCTTCACGGCCAAGGGCACGGTGAAGGCGCCAAAGCTCGTCTTGACGCTGCTCGCAATCAACGGCGCACTCGAACGCCAGCGTCCATACATCTTTCGAACCTTCCGGCAAATTGACCAAGGGCCACTCATATAAATTTGGCGCCGTGACTACTACTTCTCCATGTGCTGTGTGTTGAGCAGGAATGCCAAAACCCCATTTAACCATTCCCCAGGCTGTCGCCATAGGCGCTGCAAAAACAATAAAAATCATTATCAATTTGAGCCGCTGGTAACGAACCGTTTTAACCTGCTCCATTCTTCATTCCTCTTATTATTGTATGCGGTCTTTGCGCAAGCGATAGCCACCCAATATCATTACAACGAGAGCTGCAAGTGTTAATCCCCACCACTGAAAAGCATAACCAATATGCCGGCTGGGTGGCATTACATTTGCTTGCCACCAGGGTATAAAAATACCTTCTCCTTCAGTGGCATGTAGCCACCCCTGATAGCTAATGGGCGCTAGCATTTCTTGCCAAGGTATCAAGCTCATTTGCTGCAGACGGAGTCCTTCTTGATTATCTCCATATAATGGCCCACCACGGCGAGTTGTTTGCCATTCACCAAACACTTCTACACTGCCACTAGGCGTTTGCGCAGCAGGGGCACTACGACTTGGGCCCGTTTCAATAAAGCCACGCTGTATTAACCAAAGCTGCCCTTGCTCATCGCGCAACGGGGTGAGAACAGCCACCCCAAGCCGACCTTCCACCACACGATTGTCTAAATAGAGTGTGTGCTGTGGTAGATACTCTCCTCTCAATCGTACCATTGCGCCTTCCTGCGGCATCTCTTGAGGCGCCGTTAAAGCTGGAGCTGCCGCCCGTGCGTCTAACAAAACACGCTTGTCATTAGCACGCTCCCACTGCCATAGTCCTAAAAAAGTGCCTAATGCAACTAACAAGCTCCAAAAAGCACACCACGCGTAAAAGCGCCTTAATCTGACAGAGGTAGACATCATGTGGTTACAGTTTCTTATTGCCCTAGTATTTATTGCCATGGTTATTAGCCTTGCAGTAGGCGCTGGTTTTTTATTGCGAGACAGTGCCCCTTCAAAGCGATTACTGGTATCACTGAAATGGCGTGTTGCCCTGGCATGCCTTCTCATGGCGCTATTAGTATTCGGCTTTTGGTCAGGAGAGCTTGGCTAGCCGCTACATGACATAAACAAAAATAAACAGCCCCACCCATACCACGTCAACGAAATGCCAGTACCAGCAGGATGCTTCGAAACCGAAATGATGATCGTTAGCAAAATGGCCTTTACAGATCCGGACGAGAATACAGCCTAAGATGATCGTACCGATAATGACGTGTACACCGTGAAACCCCGTCAAAATAAAGAAAGTAGCGCCAAAGATACCGGCTTCCAGGGTAATGCCGTAATGGTTGTAAGCTTCGTAGTACTCGACCCCTTGTATAACGATAAAGCAGCAACCCAACAATACTGTGCCAGCAAGCCAGTTTCGGCAGGTAATACGCTCACCCAGTTTTAACGCTTCATGGGCCACCGTTAGCGTGATACTGGAAGTGATAAGGATCAGCGTATTAACAAGCGGCAGTTGCCATGGGCTAAACACTTGCTCAGGACCTAGCACAGAGGCATCTGGAGGGTTAGTCAGAGGCCAATGAGAGATGAATTCTGGCCATAGCAACGCAGAGACACCTTTCTCTCCCTCACCACCTAGCCAGGGGATAGCAAAGGTTCTAACGTAAAAAAGAGCGCCGAAAAAGGCAGCAAAAAACATTAGTTCAGAGAAGATAAACCACCCCATACCCCACCTAAATGAGCGATCCATCTGGGTGTCGTACAACCCACTCATAGACTCCCTAACCACATCCCTGAACCAAAGCCCCATCACCACCACAATGCCGATAACACCAACCAGCATCATTAACGCGCCAGTGTCATAAACTAGCTGGGAACCTGCCCCCACCATCATGACCCCCAGCGCCAACGAGCCGAGAATGGGCCATCTGCTAGTCGTCGGAACATAGTAGTTACCACCGCTCATATCTTATCCCCCACGCTATTGTTGTTATTCACTGTGGAATCTAGTGCCATGTTATGAACTGGGTACAGGGTATAAACCAGCGTAATCGTAGTGATCTCTTCCGGCAGATCACGCGCCAACTGGAAGACCAGCGGTATGGTTAAACGCTCATCGCCCTGCAACTGCTGCTCCTGAAAACAGAAGCAGCTTACTTTTCGCAAGTGAGTCGTCGCATTAGAGGGAGAAACACTTGGAATGGCTCTCCCCCAACTCTCTTTGGCGCTATTATTCGTAAAAGTAAAATCCACTTCAGCCGTTTGGCCTGGGTGTACTCGCATTTGACGCGTTGCGACGCTCATTTGCCAAGGTAAGCCAGCACTACCCCGGGTAATGAACTGCACCGTGATATAACGCGACTGATCAACCTCCTCATGGATGATGGCCTGGGCAGTGGTATCTACTTTGCCGTTAATCCCTGTAATGCGACAGAAAACGTCATAAAGAGGCACTAGCGCAAATGCAAACGCAAACATGCCTATCAGTGCCGCAATCGACCGAGTGACAGTGCGCCGCACACCCGCGTCCCTGACGACTTCATATTCAGACATATCACTCCCCTTGCCTTGTATAAGGCATTATTCGCCGTGTTGTGCACGATGAAACACGGGAGGTGTTTCAAAGGTATGCAACGGCGCTGGACTAGGGACACTCCACTCTAGATCTTCTGCGCCCTCCCATGCTTTAGCAGGGGCTTTTTTACCCCCTCGGACACACAGCACCACCACTAGCACAAAAATTAACTGAGACGCCCCGAAGAAAAAGGCACCAATGCTTGAAACAAGATTAAAGTCTGCAAACTGAAGCGCATAATCGGGAATACGCCTTGGCATGCCGGCAAGACCGGCAAAATGCATTGGGAAAAACGTCAGGTTTACGCCCACAATCGAACACCAAAAATGGCACTGCGCTAATCGCTCATGAGGGTAGTGACCCGTCCACTTGGGAAGCCAGTAGTAAACCCCTGCCATAATGGCAAAGATGGCCCCTGGCACTAACACATAGTGAAAATGAGCTACCACAAAGTAGGTGTCGTGATATTGAAAGTCGGCAGGGGCAATTGCCAACATAAGCCCCGAGAAGCCACCGATGGTGAATAGAACGACAAAGGCAAGCGCGAACAGCATGGGGGGTTCAAAACTAATTGAGCCTCGAAACAGTGTGGTGATCCAGTTAAAGACTTTGACCCCCGTTGGCACCGCAATCAGCATTGTGGTGTACATAAAAAACAGCTCTGCTGCTAACGGCAAACCAACCACAAACATGTGGTGTGCCCAAACTAAAAACGAAAGCAGTGCGATAGCGCCGGTTGCATAAACCATGGAGGCGTAGCCAAACAACCGTTTGCGGGCAAACGTAGGAATGATGGCGGAGACAATCCCGAATGCGGGCAAAATCATAATGTAAACTTCAGGATGGCCGAAAAACCAAAACAGATGCTGGAAAAGCACCGGGTCTCCGCCGCCCGCAGCATCGAAGAAGCTAGTGCCGAAGTTTATATCCATTAACATCATGGTAATGACGCCCGCAAGCACAGGCATAACGGCAATAAGCAGGAAAGCGGTGATGAGCCAAGTCCAAACAAACAGCGGCATATCCATCATGCGCATACCAGGGGCACGCATGTTGAGGATGGTCGCCACAATATTAATCGCACCTAATATTGAGCTAATACCCGCGATATGAAGGGCAAGAATAAAGAACGTGGTTGAAGGCGGCGCATACGTCGTTGATAGAGGCGCATAGAATGTCCAGCCAAAATTTGGCCCTCCTCCAGGCATCAGAAGCGTTGAAAGCAGCAGTGTAAAGGCGACGGGCAGCAGCCAGAAACTAAAATTGTTTAGCCGAGGAAGTGCCATGTCTGGCGCGCCAATTTGCAGGGGAATCATCCAATTAGCCAAACCGGTAAATGCTGGCATCACCGCAGCAAAGACCATAATCAACCCATGCATGGTGGTCATTTGGTTGAAAAACTCCGGCTCAACCAGCTGCAGACCCGGTTGGAACAGCTCTGCTCTCACAACGAGCGCAAAAATACCGCCAATAAAAAACATAATCAGTGAAAAGATGAGATACAAAGAGCCAATCTCTTTGTGGTTGGTCGTGAGCAGCCAACGCATAACCCCCTTAGGAGTTTCGTGATGCGCATCGGGTGCTTGACCGTCAGCCACTGCAGTAGAGCTATGCTGCAGCGAGTGTTGAGGAGGTAGTTTGGGCGCCATAAATCTCTCCGCCTACTTTATTGTTGTGATAGCGTTAGTAGTTATCATTGCTGATTAGCACGCATGCGTTTTATTGAACAATTTTTTCAGCAATTGCCGCTGGCTGAATTGCATCGCCCGTGTCGCTGTCCCATGCGTTACGCGTATAAGTCACCACCGCAGCAATCTCCACCGGGTTCAACGTATTGCGAAACGCGGGCATGGCGGTTCCCGAAACGCCATTTAAAATACGGTCAATATGCCAGTCCAAGTCGTCGATTAACTGGTCATTATTGACGAGTGCCGGGAAAGCAGGCGGCGCGCCTTGACCATCTGCCTGATGGCATGAGGCGCAAATAGCGCGGTATACCGGCTCTCCTCGCGCCATTAGCTCATCAAGCTCCCACTCCCGATCCACCCCCATCGCTTCTTGCTCGGCCGCTTCTTTACGTTCCGCCAACCATATTTCAAACTCTTCCTCCTCAACGGCATGCACCACCACGGGCATAAAACCATGGTTAACGCCACAGAGTTCTGCACATTGACCACGGTAAATGCCCGGTTCGTTAATTTGCACCCAGTTCTCGTTAATAAAGCCAGGGATCGTATCTTGCTTGACGGCAAGGTCTGGCACCCACCAAGAGTGGATAACGTCATCAGAAGTCATTAAGAACCGTACTTTGCGATTAATAGGCAGTACCAGTGGTTCATCTACATCAAGTAGATAGTGCTCATCACGTGCCTCCTCGCCACGAATCTGCTCCCAAGGAGTGCTCATGCTTGAGTTAAAAGCCACATCCTCACCAAGGTACTCGTAGCGCCAGCGCCACTGCTGGCCGATGATCATGACATCTAGTTCGGCTTCAGAGGTGTCGTACATATTCTTAAGTGTGGCCGTAGCAGGCACGGCCATTCCCACTAAAATTAGCACTGGAATAGCCGTCCAGAGCACTTCCACAGTGGTGTGCTCGTGAAATGTCGCTGGTTTAGCTCCTTTTGAGTGCCGATAGCGGAACAGCGAGTAAAACATTACTCCAAACACTATCAGGCCAATCACTACGCATATCCAAAAGATCGTCATATGCAGACCGTAGATATCGCGACTGATATCTGTCACGCCTACGGGCATGTTCCATCCACTGGATTGAGCTTGGGCAGCGGTAGAAATAAAGCTTATGGGCAGCAGCCAGCGCCACGGTGAGTGCATAATTACCTCCTTTGTTATTGTTGTTATTAACGGCTTTTTAATTAGGGTGAGATTATGTGATAAGAATCAGTATAGAAAACATATGTCAAACGTCACGGACTACCTTGCAAAAGCTGTCAACGCTTTTCAGCGCGCCGCCATATTAGCTACTACCATGAGCAGCAGCACAAAAATCAGGGTTACCAAAATGGCAACTAAGATGAAGGTAGTGGGCTTCCCACTTGAGAAATCCTGCTGGCGCTGGAAATCACTTTGGACGCCAATAAGTGCGGCTAGAACCGATTTAATAACCGACCACATAGAGCACCTCCTGAAAAGTGACAAATTTTGTTACGAAAACGGCACACTCATGCTGCACTTAGCTATAGTTCAAGATAGGCAATCTTAAAAATCATGCCGTTCAGTTTCCACTATCAAAAAAGGAGCTCACCATGGCGACTAGCGATAAAACCCCTTCCATGCCATGGATTGATGACGCCCAGCCCATGCAGGCGTGGTGGCATCAATACTGCTTATTAAGCACGATGCCCATGGTACGACTTCAAATTGCTTGGTTAGAAAATGTGACTCAGGCTATGCAGATGGAGGCGCAGCTTTTTCAAGCCCTAGCCAAAAGCAGCGAAAAATTAACGCTGTGCCTCACCGACAATCCGCACCACTGTAATGCTGCTGAGTTCACAGAACACTATCAAGATATGGTTAAGACGCTCACCGATGCCAACATGGAGCGCCTAACAAAAGTTTCTCAGCTTTCCCATGAGTTTCGGCGCAGCTTATGGGAAGAGCTCTAACAATTTACAATTAAGCGTGTTGCGCCCTATAGTGCCGCTCACAGTTTATTTAAAACGAAGCAGCAACCCCAGGTTATGGAGCCAACTATGCCCAAGTGCCGTAAATTTCGTGTATTCATCCCCTTTATCACCTTGGGGTTGCTGCTACCTTTAACAGCCTGCACCACTTACACCTGGCCAGATGGCTCTCAGGAAACCGTATTGGGCGTCGTTCCTGAAAATGAAAACCAACGTTATGAAGAGCAACGGGCGGAAGGCGTTCGCTATCGTCTACCAGGCGACATTCCTGAATAACGTTTAGTTTATCTAGCCTTCCACCATTACACGTAAGTCTTGCCCTCAGTCACTGCACTGCAGCATATATTTCCCTATACTGTATTTTGTATTGACACATTAAAGGGGGCACGGAATGGCCAAAACACCACTACCGAATGAAACCACTGCTGCATGGCACAGCACTGATACAGACGAAGCGATATCGTCACTACAATCAAGTACAACCGGCTTATCCAGCCAAGAAGCTGAATCGCGGCTGAAAACCCATGGCCCTAATAGGCTTCAGCAAGAACAGGCTCGTCCCTGGTATCGGCGCTTTTTAGATCAATTTAATAACATCCTTATGCTTATCCTGATTGTCGCAGCAGTTGCCAGTGCTCTGCTGGGGCATCACTTAGATGCCGCTGCCATCCTTGGGGTGGTAGTGATCATTGCATTAATTGGATTCATTCAAGAAGGCAAGGCTGAGCAGGCCATTCAAAGCATACGCAATATGCTTTCCCCCCAGGCCACAGTGTTACGCAATGGGCAGCGAACTGTCGTTGACGCGGAGACAGTCGTTCCTGGTGATGTGGTACTTATTGAAAGTGGCGACCGTGTTCCTGCCGACCTGCGCTTAATTGAAGTAAAACGCTTTTGCACCGACGAGGCGGCGCTTACAGGCGAGTCCATACCGGTTGATAAGCAAACCCACCCCGTATCAACCGACGCTGATTTAGCTGAACGTAGCTCAATTGCTTATGCCAGTACTATTGTTGTTCAAGGCACTGCCAAAGGCCTAGTGGTGGCAACTGGCACCCAAACAGAGATTGGTAAAATTTCTGAGCTAGTACGCGGCGTTGAACAGCTTAAAACCCCTTTGTTGCGCCAATTAGATCGCGCTGGAAGCATGCTAGCGTTCTTTATACTAGGCGCTGCCGCTCTCACTGCGGCAGTAGGTAGTTTTGTTCACAACCAGCCCCTCGACGAGATGTTTATGGCGGCAGTAGGCTTGGCAGTGGCTGCCATTCCTGAAGGCTTACCCGCTATTGTTACCATTAGCCTGGCCCTTGGCGTACAGCGCATGGCGAAACGGAAGGCAATTATTCGGCGCCTTCCTGCGGTTGAAACTCTTGGCTCAATTTCGACTATTTTTTCCGATAAAACCGGCACACTTACCCGCAACGAGATGACAGCCACGTCTATTTGGCTTGGTGACACTCAATACACCATTGAGGGTACCGGTTTTAACCCCGAGGGCAATATTCGACAGGTCGACGCTGACGCTCAATCAAAGCCCTCTCCTATTACCATTGAAGATCACGCTGCATTAAGCCACTTCCTGAAGGTCGCTTCCCTTTGCAATGACGCAGAACTTGCCCAAAGTGACGGTTCATACCACATTGTCGGCGACCCAACAGAGGGCGCTTTAATCGTTGCTGCCGCTAAAGCAGGGTTTGAAATTCAACCGCTACGCGAGCGCCACCCGCGCCTTGACGCGATCCCCTTCGAGTCTGAACATAAATACATGGCAACGGTAAACGAGCTTGATGGCAAGCATCGAGTATTAGTAAAAGGCGCCCCGGACAGGCTCCTTGAAATGTCGAGTCATACGTTGAGCCAAGAAGGGCTATCGCCTATTGATCGCAGCCAATGGGAAGCACGGATTGAAGAGCTCTCTTCGCAGGGATTAAGAGTGTTAGCCATAGCAGAAATGGCATCACCCGACTCACAGTCTCTTGATCATGAACATATTCAACAGGATCTCACCTTATTAGGCATCATCGGTCTACTCGACCCCCCGCGCGAAGAAGCCATTGACGCAGTGAAAGAGTGTCTTCGAGCAGGCATTCGCCCTGTCATGATTACCGGGGACCATGCCGCTACTGCCCTTTCTATCGCCAAACAACTAGGTTTTTCACAGACAGAGCGAGTGGTTACCGGTCGCGAAGTCGAAGCAATGAGCGATACACAGCTTGAAGAGATTATTACGGATGTCGATGTATTTGCCCGCGCATCGCCTGAACACAAGTTAAGACTGGTTAAAGCTATGCAGGCAAAGGGCGGTATATGCGCGATGACCGGGGATGGGGTCAATGATGGCCCTGCACTTAAGCGTGCTGATGTCGGCGTGGCAATGGGTATTTAAGGCACCGAGGCAGCGAAAGATGCCTCAGAAATGGTACTTGCAGACGATAATTTTGCCACGATTGTGAATGCGATAGCTGAAGGCAGGAAAGTCTACGACAACATTCGTAAAACGATCACCTTCATTCTGCCTACCAACGGTGCGCAAGGCTTAGCAATAATGCTGGCGGTGCTGGCGGGCACCAACCTGCCGATCACACCGCTTCAAGCGCTTTGGGTAAACATGGTGGTGGCTACCACACTCGGCTTAGCCCTAGCCTTCGAAGAAAGTGAGCAGGACTTAATGCAGCGTCAGCCGCGGGATCCAAAAGCGGCATTGCTCGATATGTTTCTACTCTGGCGAGTAATCTTTGTCTCATTACTATTACTGGCCGGCGTTTTCAGCGTTTTCAGCTGGATTCTGGCCCAAGGCGAAAGCATTGAGTTAGCGCGCACTGCCGCCGTCAATATGCTGGTGGTAGGTAGCGCTGCCTATTTAATCAATAGTCGTTTCCTAATTAACAGCACATTCTCCTTTCACGGCATTTTTAGTAGTCGCATGGTTTGGCTAGCGATTGGCGCTATTATGCTTCTACAGCTGGCATTCACTTACTGGCCGATGATGCAGGTTATTTTTGCCAGCGAAGCCTTACAATTGCAGCACTGGTTGGCCATTTTGCTGTTAAGTCTCGCTATTTACGCGTTAGTCGAAATTGAAAAAACCATATGGCGCCGCCTACGTTAATGCGCTGAGCCACTGCCACGCTTAGTCTTGGCAGTGGCGTTTGCGGTTAACGGATTGTCTGGCCAGGGATGTTTTGGATAGCGACCACGCATCTCCTTACGCACCTCTGGATAGCCATGTAGCCAAAAACTACGCAGATCTTGAGTTACTTGTAGCGGCCTTCTTGCAGGTGAAAGAAGATGAATGAGAACCACAACATGCCCATCGGCAATCCTAGGAGAGTCTTGCCATCCAAACGCTTCTTGCAGCTTAAGCGCTAACACAGGCGGACGGCCATCATGACAGGGAGCGTAATCGAGCATCACCTGACTGCCGCTAGGCACGGGCAGCGCCTTAGGCGCTAATCGATCAAAAGCAACCTGCTCGTCCCACTTCAACGAAGCCAGTAAATGCGTGTGGAAAGGCATCTTTTCTAGCTGGCTCATGCGCGTCATGCCCGCTAGGTAGGGTGAAAGCCATGTATCCAACGCATCCATTAGCACTTTATCTGACCAATCTGGCCACTGGTCTGGAAAGAGGCGATGCAGCAGCGCCATACGCCCCTGTAGCTGCTGTACCTCCTTTGTGCACACCACGTCTGGACGCTGTTTCAGCGCTATGAGCAATGCACGCTGAATAGCCTCAGCGGGAAGCTCTCTGAGCGGTCGAGAGGCTAACACCAGCTCTCCATGACACTGAACGGCTTCGCCGACAAGCTTGCCTTGGGAATCTGACCAACTAATCCGATCCACCCACTGTTGGGTGGCCGGGAAAAAACGAATGAATGCTGCCAACGCAACCGACTCTGCCAAGTAAATAGCTGCCTCGCTGGAAGCACTTTCAACACTCACCGCAACAAGGTAAGGGGCGTTTGCCAGGGAGTGGCTGCTTGGTAATGTTGCTGTTTTTCCATTGGCCAATTTGAACCGGCCGGGAGTGATGAGTTGACCGATACGATCCGGATAAGCCAGTGCCAACAGCACACCCAGCGGCTCGTAATTAACGCTACGAGACAACGCTGCACCAGCTACTCTAGCCAGACGCTCAGCCTCCCTTTGCCACTGGGGAAACCGTGAAGGCTGCCCAAATCGCTGCTCTAAAGCCTCTTGTAAAGCGCCGTTTATCCGCTCTCTACTCTCTAACAGCGCTGCCAATCCACAGGCTAATGGCACCGCATTGAGTGAAGAAGACTTTGCCAGCATAACGGCTAGCCGTGGCTCAAGCGGCCAGAGTGCACTCTGCTTACCCAGTGGCGTAAGCTTGGCCGCCGAGTCAATGATGCCTAGTTGCTCAAGCAGCGCCTGGCCACTTTGCCAAGCGCCCTTTGGCGGTGGAGTCACCCATGCCAGCACATCTGGTGACTGAACGCCCCAGACCGCGACTTCAAGTACCAGTTTAGATAAATCAGCCTGGGCTATTTCTGGCTCGCCATAGGCAACCAGCGGCTGTTCTTGGGGCCATAAGCGAAAACATTTCCCTGGCTGCTGCCGCCCTGCCCGCCCCCTGCGCTGATCAGCGCTGGCGCGATTAACGCGTCGTGTGGTTAAGCGTGTTAACCCTGTACGCGGCTGAAACAGCGGCACCCGCTCCAGGCCTGCGTCGATAACCACATTTACACCGTCTACGGTTACACTGGATTCAGCAATAGCGGTTGATACAATCACACGTTGGCGCACTTCATGGGGCTTCAACGCAGCTTGCTGTGCTTCGATGGGCATTCGCCCGTGTAATGCACGCACTTCAATATCAGCCATGCCACTTTCTAGCGCCTGCACTAGTCGAGCAATTTCAGCCACACCGGGCAAGATAACCAGCACATCGCGGGTATCTGACCATGATAGAGCCTCGCTTATCACGCGAAAAGCCGCCATTTCTAACGATTCGCTGCCGCGTGTCGGACGATACTGTGTTTCAACAGGGAATTGTCGCCCGCTGCTTTCAATGACGTGAGTATCGTTTCCCAACACATTTTTCAACGCGGCGACATCCAGCGTGGCAGACATCACGATAAGCCGCAGGTCATCGCGAATGCTTTGCTGTATATCCAGCGCAAACGCAAGGCCAAGATCTGCTTCAAGACTACGCTCATGAAACTCATCAAAAATAATGCCCGCAACGCCTTCAAGGAGCGGATCATCCTGCAGCATGCGAGTGAGTACCCCTTGGGTAACCACTTCTAAACGGGTTTGTGCGCTAACCTTACTATCACCGCGCATGCGATAACCGATCGTCTGGCCAACCGACTCATTAAGCTGCTCTGCCATATAGTTTGCCGCTAACCGCGCCGCAACGCGCCGGGGTTCTAGCAGCAAAAGCTTTTGCCCCTGTGTCCACGGGCTGCCAAGAAGCGTTAGCGGTACCCGGGTAGTCTTACCCGCACCCGGCTGAGCAACTAAAATCAGCCGGTTGTGAGCATCTAATGCGGTTTGCAAAGCGACTAGATGCGGCTCAATAGGCAAAGTAGACATGATAGTTACGCGTGGATATTGCTAGGCGAGGAAGGTTGCCGAATGCCGCAGCCTTTTAAAATTACCTGCTCTAAAAACTGAGAAATCGACTCAATATCCGCTTCACTGAGCGTATTTCGACCTAGTATGCCGCTTACCTGGGCACTATATTCAGTGTAATGCTGAGTAGATGACCAGATCAAAAATATCAACCAGCGCGGGTCAACATCATCCATTTTACCCTGCGCTGACCACTGACGAATAATCACCGCCCGAGACGCTACCCACTCCTTCAGCTCTCCCGATAAATAGTCGCTTAAAAACGGCGCGCCGGCCAAAATTTCTGCGGCGAATAGCTTTGAACCTTCTGGATAGCATTGTCCCAGCAACATTTTGGTGCGGATAAACTCACTCAGCACCTGCCCAGGATCACTCTCAGGAGTAATATCTTCAAGAACCGCATTCCAACGGCTCATCATGCGGTTCAGTAAACGCACATACAGTGCCTGCTTATTCCCCATGTAGTACAGAATGTTTGCTTTAGGCAAACCTGCTTGGTCGGCAATCGCCTGAAGGCTAGCGCCGCGGTAACCGTGCCGAGAAAATACCTGTTCAGCAGCACTTAAGATGCTTTGTTCAATACGGTCTCGACTGGCATTTTCATGGTTAGCGGTCTCAGCCGACATGGAGATAGCTCCTTGATTTTTTTACAGGTAGTGGATAAGGGTGTGTATGAAACTCGAACCGCATAGCGACAACCAAGCACTTAGTGGTAAACCAAGAGCCTGGCATCAGCTGGCGTTAATGCCACCAAAGAGGGCATCTTAACTTTTTTCCATCATCTACAGAACTGACTAATGCACGCCGCCGCTACCCGATGCTTTGCTAGCTGTTTTTTCGTGTCATAAGTGCCTGACGATGTCTGGGCCGGCCATCCTGGCGCTGGGCTTCCGAGCTTGATGCGCCTCCTCCTTGAGACTCGCCCTTCGGGCCCGCTAAAGCGGCTCCCGTTTGTCGGGAACAAACGGGGCCATGGGGAGCCCCCTTATTTTTTCTTCCACGCAAACAAAAAACCCAGCCGATTGGCTGGGTTTTCTGCGGTATAAGTGCCTGACAATGACCTACTCTCGCATGGGGAGACCCCACACTACCATCGGCGCTAAGCGGTTTCACTACTGAGTTCGGCAAGGG